>NZ_JBELQA010000003.1:0-274529 GCF_046000495.1 Flavobacterium plantiphilum | reverse complement strand
AAGAGCGAAAGACGAGGCTCGAACTCGCGACAACCAGCTTGGAAGGCTGGAGCTCTACCAACTGAGCTACTTTCGCATAACGGGTGCAAATATACAAATTATAAAGACACCTCCAAATTTTATTTTAAAAAAACCAAAACTTTTAAGGTTTTGGTTTTTAAGAGCGAAAGACGAGGCTCGAACTCGCGACAACCAGCTTGGAAGGCTGGAGCTCTACCAACTGAGCTACTTTCGCATTAATTATGCTGCAAATATAAAGAATAAGTTAAGTTTAAAACAAATTTTTTGAGCATAATTTTTATTTAAAAACTCATTTAAACCCTAACATTTTTAAAACTAAATTGTTACCTCAGTACTTTTTTTAGTTTTTATATTACGGGCAAAACCATTATCATTATTTAAGACACCAAACGCGATAACTGCTTATACGATTTTGACGGATAGTAAATAAACAAACAGGTTTTATTTTGAATAGTCTCTATCAACTTATTAGTAACTTCTACCGGTACAGCCGGACATCCAAGACTTCTTCCCAACCTTTTATTGTTTTGAATAAAAGAATTCGAAACATAATTAGCTCCGTGAACCACAACCGCACGGTTTCTGGCATTGTCGTTTATACCTTTCTCAATTCCGTCTAACCTTAAGGATTTACCATGTTTACCGTTATATACTTCGGCAGTGAGATAAAAACCTAAACTGCTTTTATAAGATTCTGCTGCATTAGAAAAACTATTGGCATACTCCTGACCTGTATTTCTGCCGTGGGCTACAAGAGAATGCAACAAAATCGTACGGGTATCTAAATCAATCACCCATAGTCTTTTAGTATTTGCTGACAGGCTAAAATCAATCAGCGTAATTATATTCTTAGTAACTTTTCCCTGATCTTTTAGCTTATTAAAACCCACCAAAGCTTCTTTAAAGCTTTCTAAATTAGGCAAGCTAAAATTTGCAGAATTTAAGTCATTATAGATTTCGTCAACATTTGACAATTCTGTATTGACCTTCAATACATTAGTTTTTAAAATTTTGGAATTTGTGTTTGATCTGGAAAAAAACACATTTGTAGACATTAATAAAAAAACAAAAATAAAAGAGATTGTAAGCTTCTTGTAAATCATTGATTATTATTTAATTATACGGAATAAATTGACGCCAAAAGTAAAAAAAATTAACTCTAAAAAAAATCAAAACAGTCACTATAAGAGGATTTTAACTTATTAGTAGCTATTTAAGCACAAAACCAGCTGTTAAAGAATTGTTAATTTAACCTTATTTTATTACTTTTGCCTTACATCTTATCCATACATGAAGCCTTTCCGTTTATTAACATATTGCTTTTTCACGCTGCTAAACCTTAGTATTTATGCTCAAAAGAAAACCATTTTAGCAAAATCCAAAGAAGGGAGCATTGCAATAGACGGAAAACCTGACGAGCAGGACTGGAAAAACAATACTGAAACAGCCTCACAATTTATTATGTTTTTTCCGGATAACGGAAAGCCTATCGAAAAAGAAAAAAAAACAGAGGTAAAAATTCTGTATGACAATGAAGCTATCTATATTTCAGCTATTTTAAATGACAATGAAGCGGATAAAATTCAACGGGAACTAACAGAAAGAGATGTTTTTGGTGTAGCTGATCATTTTGCAGTTTACATTAATGGTTTTAATGACGGACAACAGGATTATCGATTTTATGTAAGTGCTTCCGGAACGCAAATGGACTGCCTGGCTACCGAAAGCAATGAGGATTTTAGCTGGGATGCTATTTGGCAAAGTAATGTAAAAATAACCCCTTCGGGCTGGACAGTGGAAATGAAAATTCCCTATGCCGCTATACGTTTTCCAAAAAACAAAAAACAAAAATGGGGCATTAATTTTATGCGGGAAATTAAGCGAAGAAACCAGAAATTTACCTGGAATCACATTAATACTAAAATTAGTGCCGTCCTGACACAATCGGGAGAAGTGGAAGGAATTGAAAACATACATCCGCCCACCCGCCTTTTTCTGATTCCTTACACATCTGCTTATTACCAGAAAGACAACACGAATAATGACAAAACCTTTAAAGCGGGACTGGATATAAAATACGGAATTAATGATGCTTTTACTTTAGACGCCATTCTGGTTCCGGATTTTGGACAAACTAAATTTGATAATGCTATCCTGAATCTAGAACCATTCGAACAACAACTCAATGAAAACAGGCCTTTTTTTACCGAAGGAACTAACTTATTCAATATAGGAAATCTGTTTTATTCCCGAAGAATTGGCGGAAGTCCAACACAAAATCCATTTTTAAATGAAAATGAAGAAATAACTAATTATCCTGCCAGTGTAGATTTAATAAATGCTGTTAAAATATCCGGAAGAACTAAAAATGGTTTGGGAATTGGTTTTTTAAATGCCGTCACCGAAAAAACATTTGCAACAATAAAAAACACAGCTACTAACAAGTCCAGAAAAGAAGTGATTGAGCCACTGACAAATTACAACATTTTAGTATTCGATCAGCGGTTCAGGAAAAATTCCTCTATTTCACTTATTAATACAAATACTTCCAGAAACGGCAGTTTCAGAGATGGAAATGTTACCGGATTAATATTCGATTTAAACACAAAAGCAAACTCTTATAATCTTTCAGGAGATTTCAAATACAGTACTATTAATGACATTCAGGATTACAACGGTTTTAAAACCTATCTTACATTTGCAAAGACAAGTGGCAAATACAGGTACATTCTAACCGGAAAATACATTTCTGAAGATTATGATGTAAATGACTTAGGAATTATTTTTTACACTAATTATCATAACGCTTACGCCAATGCGAGTTACAGAATACTAAACCCAACCCGATTTTTTAACACCTTTGCTATTGAACAGGAAGTCAATGCAGAGATACAAAATACTACAGGAAAACTACAGGAATTCTGGTACAAAACATTAGTCAAAGCCACAACATTAAACAATCATTATTTTGAAACTGCCGTTTTTATAACTCCATTTGAGAATTTTGATTTCTATGAAGCCAGGCATACAGGCAGCTACGTCTACATACCCAAAAGAATCTACAGTTATATGGGTGTAGAATCTAACAGAAACAATAATTTAACGATTGATGTTACCTTATCAGGAACAAAATATTATGAAAAAGGAAGATTTACTTATGGAATTTATGCCGGACCCAAATACCGTTTTAACGACAAATTCTCTTTATCTTATCATTTAGACTACAATCATGAAGATAATGATATTGGCTGGGTAGCTACAGATGGTTCAAATATTATTCTGGCCAGAAGAAATACAGAAACACTTCAAAATGATTTTGGCGGAAAGTATTCCATCAACAACAAAATGACTATCAACCTCATTGCGCGCTATTACTGGTCTTATTCTGACAATAAAGAGTTCTTCAGTTTACAAAAAAACGGTTATTTAGCACCAAATAATGGCTTTGACAGTAATAAAAACAGGAATTTTAATTCTTGGAACATCGATTTATCTTATTCCTGGTGGTTTGCTCCTGGAAGTCAGTTGACGGTATTGTACAGGAACTATGCGCAGGAAGAAACAAATACTGTGGAAAGAAATTTAAACAGAAACATTAAAACCATTTTTAATGCTAATATGACAAATATTTTTTCAGTAAGCCTGCGTTACTTTTTGGATTACAATAGTATAAAAAACAAATTCTAGCATACATTTATTTCAACAAAGAAAGCGTTTCACAACAAAATCTTCATTTTTATCGTTGCATAATTTATAAACAGATAATAGTCGTTTAATTCGTAGAGAAGATTTTAGAAAAAATTTATCTTTGTTGAAAATTAAAAACTAATGAGCAAAAAAGTAATCTTAATGATTTTAGATGGTTGGGGAAAATCACCTGACCCTAAAGTATCTGCAATTGATAATGCAAATGTTCCTTTTATAAACAATCTTTATAAAAAATATCCCAGCGCACAACTTAGAACTGATGGTTTACATGTAGGTTTACCGGAAGGACAAATGGGAAACAGCGAGGTAGGACACATGAATCTTGGTGCCGGAAGGATTGTTTATCAGGATTTAGCTAAAATTAATTTGGCCGTAGCCAATAAAACTCTGGCTCAGGAACAGGTATTAAAAGATGCTTTTCAATACGCAAAAGATAACAATAAAAAAGTTCATTTCTTAGGATTAGTTTCCGATGGAGGTGTTCACTCACATACTTCTCACTTACGTGGATTAATAGACGCTAGTCAGGATTACGGATTAAATCAGGTGTATGTTCACGCTTTTACTGACGGAAGAGACGTGGATCCTAAATCAGGAAAACAATATATTCAGGATTTAGAAAATTATATTGCTGATACACCTGTAAAAATTGCCTCAGTGATTGGTCGTTATTATGCAATGGATCGTGATAAACGCTGGGAAAGAGTAAAACTTGCCTATGATCTGGTTGTAAATGGTGAAGGTGCAAGAGCAATTGACCCTGTAGCTGCAATTTCGGCAAGCTACCAAAACGATATAACTGATGAATTTATCAAACCTGTTGTTATTGTTAACGAAAAAGATCAGGCGTTAGCAACCATTCAGGAAGATGACGTGGTGATATTCTTTAATTTCAGGACAGACAGAGGCCGCGAATTGACCGAAGCGCTGTCGCAACAGGATTTCCACGAACAAAACATGCATAAATTGAATTTGTACTATGTTACATTAACCAATTATGATGAAACGTATCAAAATGTCAAAGTAGTTTACAATAAAGATAATATCACGGAAACATTAGGTGAGGTTTTAGAAAAAGCGGGTAAAAAACAAATTCGTATTGCTGAGACAGAAAAATATCCACACGTAACTTTCTTTTTCTCCGGAGGAAGAGAAACTCCTTTTATAGGAGAATCCCGCATCCTTAGAAATTCACCTAAAGTTGCCACTTATGATTTGAAACCGGAAATGAGTGCTTATGAATTAGCCGATGCACTTTGTCCTGAACTGGAGAAAGGAGAGGTAGATTTTGTTTGTCTTAATTTTGCCAATGGAGACATGGTAGGACATACCGGAATTATGGAAGCAGCAATTCAAGCCTGCGAAGCCGTAGATAAATGTGTCGAAAAAGTTATCACTACTGCCCTTGCAAATGGATACTCTACACTTGTAATTGCTGACCACGGTAACTGTGAAACCATGATTAATCCTGACGGAAGTCCTAATACAGCACACACAACTAATCCTGTACCTTTTATATTAGTTGATAATGACCAAATTAAGGTTCATGACGGAGTATTAGGTGATATTGCACCAACCATTTTAGACTTAATGAAAGTAGTACAACCTGCTGTTATGTCCAGTCATTCTTTATTGGTGAAATAATTTCAGTAAAATAATTCAAAAAAAAGCTGTTTCAAAAATCTGAAACAGCTTTTTTGTTATAGTAATTGCTCCGCAAAATAAATTATAAGACCTACAATCCCACCTACAACGGTTCCGTTTATCCGGATAAACTGAAGGTCTTTTCCAACCTCTAACTCTAATTTATCAGCTATTTCTTTTTTATCCCAGCTTTGTACAGAAGTTGCAATTAAATCTCCAATAGCTTTTTTATTTCGAATCAAAACACACAACAAATCAATCTTTATAAAGTTATTAATCTTAGTAGTCATCACTACATCATTTTGAATATTCGAACCAAAATTCCGAATCATACTGGTTAAATTTAATTTAATTTCAGAACCCTCTCCTTTCTCTAAATCAGTAAGAACAGTATTTTTTAATTCCTGCCAAATCGAACCTATGTATTCCTGAACTTCATCCTTCTGAGTAAATTCAAGAATTACAGTAGTGATTTTTTGCTGCATTTCTGGAGATTTTTTTAACTCTTCAATAAAATTAAGAACATACAAATTAATTTTTTTCCGAATAGAACTTTCCGGTTGTTTTGCCATATCGAGAAATTCATAAAGTCCTTTAAAAACGCCATCGGCAATTTTTTTATCAGCAACACCCAGCGTATACCAGGGCGTAGCATTTTTAACTTTTTCCCGGATTTCCATTCTGTTTGCTTCTAATTCCGCTGACAGAATACTAAGTACATTGCTTATCAATTGGGCTTGTTTATCATCTTTTGACAAAGATTCCAAACCTATTGCAATCCACTCACCAAAATTCAATTGCTTCAATTTAATGTGAAATTGTTGCTGAATGAACTCTTTTACATTTGTATCATCTATTGTTTTTAAAACTCCGGGAATCACATTCTCTACGACTAATGAGGAAATAATGGCAGCGTTTTTCTCCTCTTTCAACCAATTAGTTGCTTTTGCTGCAAAATCAAATTCGTCCAGTTTAACTTCGAGTTTTTCCTTAATTAAAAATTCGTCTGAAACAAAAGTCCCCAAGTTCCGCCCTATAGCATCTTTATTATCAGGTATTAAAGCAGTATGCGGAATCGGAATTCCTAAAGGGTGTTTAAACAAAGCCACAACAGCAAACCAGTCGGCAATTCCGCCCACCATTGCTGCTTCACTAAAAGCTTTTAACCAGCCTATTTTATAATAAAATCCTAAGAAAAAACAAATCACAGCTGCCCCCAGAACACAAAGAGCAATACTCTTCATTTTAATTAAATCTTCTTTCTTAATATGATTGTTATCCATTCTATTTTAATTTTTTACAATCTCTAATTTACTAATTTCTTTCCAGACACTTTTCTTTTTCAAATCAAATTATCAATCATTGAGTTACAAAAACGCTATGAAATTTTTCCAACATTAGAATAACATTAGAATTAGCTGCTTTTTGATATAATTAAATGTTAAAATCCCAAAATTAAAAGTAACACTATTAAATTTGTATAAAAAAAATTGTCAATGAATAATCTGTTGGATAATTTCAAAATAATAGTTAACGAAAAACTATACCTTAAAGACCCTGAAACTTCCGAGTTGGGAAAGAAAATAATCCAAAACAGCATCTTATTGATTGATGAAATTGGATTAGAACACTTTACTTTTAAAAAACTTGGAGAAAGAATCAGGTCTAATGAAAGTTCTGTTTACCGTTATTTTGAAAACAAACACAAACTGGCTATTTATTTATCCGCATGGTATTGGGGATGGATGGAATACAAACTTATCTTTGCTACCAACAACATCCGGAACCCAGATGAAAAATTAGCTAAAGCTATCACCGTAATAACAGAAAAAATTGAAGATGACGATAGTACCAAACATATTAACGAATCTGTTTTAAATAAAATTATCATAGCTGAATTCAATAAAACACTTTATACTAAAGATGTCGATGAAGAAAATAAAGACGGCTATTTTTTTGTTTATAAAAAAATAATCAATCAGTTAGCCAGCATTATTCAGGAAGCTAATCCTGATTATCCTTACCCAAAAAGTCTGGCATCAACAATAGTAGAAGGAAGCTTACACCAGCATTTTCTGAATGATCATTTAAACACTATAACAGACTGTAATGAATCAACAAGCGTAACTTCATTTTACTTTGATCTGGCAAACCGAATATTAAAAAATAAAATATAATTCCTATTATGACACCATTAAAACGATTTTACAATTTACTTCAATTGGATAAAAAAGATGTAGCACAGATTTTTTTCTATGCCATCTTTGCCGGATTAATCAGTTTGTCTTTGCCTTTAGGTATTCAGGCAATTATTAATTTTATACAATCGGGGCATGCCAGTGTTTCCTGGATAGTTTTAATCATTATAGTAATTATTGGGGTCGCGCTTGTAGGGATTTTATCCTTAATGCAGCTTCGTATTACTGAAAATCTACAACAGAAAATATTTATCCGGGCATCGTTTGAATTTGCAAGCAGATTGCCTAAAATAAAATTTGAAGCACTTTACAATTCTTATCCGCCGGAAATTGCCAATCGATTTTTTGATACATTAACCATTCAGAAAGGAACTTCTAAATTGTTAATTGACTTTTCAGCTGCTTTACTGCAAATCGCTTTTGGTCTTATCCTCTTATCTTTATACCATCCGTTTTTCATTATTTTTGGAATCCTGTTGTTCTTTTTATTGTATTTTATATTTAAATTTTCTTATAAATCAGGAATGGAAACAAGCTTGAAAGAATCAAAGTTCAAATATAAAGTTGCAGGCTGGTTACAGGAAATTGCCCGTAATAATTTTAGTTTCAGAAATGACCTGAATTACAACTATGCGCTACAAAAAAATGATTCTATTGTTTCTCATTATATTGACTACCGTGAAAAACATTTTGATGTTATTAAAAAACAATTTATCCAGTTAATTGGCTTTAAAGTTCTGATTACAGCAACTTTACTATCTGTTGGAGGTTATTTAGTACTATCTCAACAAATGAATATTGGCCAGTTTGTTGCTGCCGAAATCATTATTTTATTAGTGATAAATTCTGTAGAAAAAATCATTCTGGGATTAGAAACTTTCTATGATGTATTAACTGCTGTCGAAAAAATAGGTCAGGTTGCCGATATGGAGCTTGAAGAAGAAACAACCGATACGTTTGACAACTGTTATACTAATATCAGTTTAGAAACTGAAAATCTGATGTTTAGATTTCCGGATTCAAAACAAAAAACCCTGAGCATGATTAATTTAAAAATTGATCAGGGTGAACGCATATTTCTGGACGGAAAAAACGGCTCGGGAAAAACCACATTAATTCGTGTGTTATCCGGATTGTTGCAACATAGTGCCGGTTCTTTTTACATAAACGATGATACATTTAAGAAAATCAACCTCAAACAATATCGTTCACAGATAGGATCCATCATTTATGGAGAAACCCCTTTTGAAGGAAGTATTTTAGATAACATTACCTTTAACAACAAATCTGTAAGTCAGGAAAATTTAAAATGGGCTATTTCTGGATTACAACTTAATAGTTTGATTAAATCATTGCCGGAAGGACTGGAAACCATTATTTTTCCTGAAGCGAGACAACTGACCTCGTCTAATGTACAAAAGATTTTATTAGCCAGAAGTATCATCAACAAGCCTAAAATCCTTTTTTATGAAGATCCAACTGATACTATGGATGAAAATGTTGCAAATGAAATTATTGATTTTTTAACCGCAAAAGAGCATAACTGGACAATAATTGTTTCTTCTAAAAATCCATATTGGAAAACAAAGAGCAATCGCATCATTACAATGGAAGACGGTAAAATAATGGCAGACTTAAAAAAATAAAAAAATGCTGAATATTTCAAATAACAACAAGCCTAAACAATCCTTAGCGCAGTTTAAAACGGTTAGAACGCTTGAAAGCAAAGTGCATTATAAAATTCTGAATAAGATTATCGTTGGTATTTCGATAATTGGAATTGCAATGTTGTTTTTACCCTGGACCCAAAACATTTCGGGATCTGGTGCGGTAACAACATTAAAACCCAATCAACGTCCGCAGTCTATACAAAGCGTTATTTCCGGACGTATTGAAAAATGGTATGTGCAAGAAGGAGATTTTGTTCGAAAAGGAGATACAATCTTATTTATCTCAGAGATAAAAGAAGATTACATGGATCCTAATTTAGTTCAAAACACTAAAAACCAGGTAGAAGCTAAAAAAAGTGCTGTTAAC
Organism: Flavobacterium plantiphilum; assembly: GCF_046000495.1. Classification (NCBI taxonomy): domain Bacteria; kingdom Pseudomonadati; phylum Bacteroidota; class Flavobacteriia; order Flavobacteriales; family Flavobacteriaceae; genus Flavobacterium; species Flavobacterium plantiphilum. Next base: position 264,921 of record NZ_JBELQA010000003.1, on the reverse strand, counting down.
TCTTATGAATCTAAAGTAGTCAGCTTAGAGAATCAGTTAACAGCAATTGAAGCTGAAAAAAATCTGAAACTGGAGCAGGCACACAATAAAATCAAACAGGCACATCTTAAAATTAAAAGTGACAGCATTGATTTAGTTGCCGCACATACACAGCTTAAAATTGCTACCACCCAATTCAATCGTGCTATAAAACTAAATAGTGAAGGATTAAAACCCTTGACTGATGTAGAAGAAAAAAAACTGAAACTTCAGGAAACAGAAGCTAAAATCATTAATCAGGAAAATAAACTATTAACCAGTAAAAATGATTTAATTAATGCAAAAGTTGAAATAAGCAGAATCAAAGCAGAATATTCTGAGAAGGTTTCTAAATCTCAAAGTGATAAATTTACTGCTTTGAGTAATCAATATGATGCAAAAGCTCAGGTAAACAAATTGGAAAACCAACATGCTAATTACAGCATCCGTAACAAAATGTATTATATCCGGGCAGCTCAAAGTGGTTATATCAACAGAGCGTTACAATCAGGAATAGGCGAAACTGTTAAAGAAGGAACTGCTATAGCAACCATTATGCCTGCCGCTTATGAAATTGCTGTTGAAACGTATGTAGACCCTATAGATCTTCCTTTAATTCATAAAGGTGAAAAAGTGCGGGTTTGGTTTGATGGATGGCCGACTATTGTCTTTACCGGATGGCCTGATATTTCTTATGGTACTTTTGGAGGAACAATTGTGGCCATAGAAAATTTCATCAGTCCTAACGGAAAATACAGAGTCCTGATTGCTCCTGACAAAGAAGAAGCCAAATGGCCTAAAGAATTAAGTATTGGCTCTGGCGCTCAAACGCTGGCTTTATTAGATACAGTTCCTATCTGGTTCGAAATCTGGCGAATTTTAAATGGATTCCCGCCTAATTATTATAAACAAGAAACACCAACAAACAAAGAAAAGAAATAATGAAAAAACTTTTCTACATATTCGTATTTTTCCCTTTAACATCGCTTATTGCACAGGACTCAGTTCCTAAAGAACTGAGTTATAATGAATTTCTGGGGTATGTAAAAAAATACCATCCTCTGGTCAAAAATGCCCGGCTGACACTCAACAAAGCGCAAGCCGACTTGATGATGGCAAGAGGAGCTTTTGATCCAAAAATCGAGGTAGATTATGCTAAAAAACAGTTTAAAGACAAAGAATATTACTCCCTTCTGAACAGCAGTTTTAAAATTCCAACTTGGTATGGAATTGAAATCAAAGCGGGATTTGAAAACAACGAAGGTTATTATTTAAATCCGGAACATACAACTCCTGTAGATGGATTAGCTTCTCTGGGAATAAGTATTCCTGTGGGACAAGGTTTGTGGATTAACAAAAGAATGGCTGACTTAAGTAAGGCAAAGACTCAAATAAGATTAAGCGAGGCAGAGGTCAAACTACAGGCCATTGCTGTGTTATATGATGCTTCATTAGCTTATTTTAACTGGAAAAAAAACTATGAAGAAGTACAATTATATCAAAATTATATTCAGAACGCAAAATCAAGGTATAAAGGAATTCAGGCCTTAATTGAACAGGGAGACAAACCTGCAATTGATAGTATTGAAGCGGGAATTACCGTTAAAAACAGGCTTTTAAGTCTGGAAGATTCCAATCTGAAACTGGCTAAAGCTAAACTGGAATTATCCAATTATCTGTGGCTGGATAATGCTGTTCCTATGGAAATTTCAGATGAATTAATCCCTGAAACGCAACTGGAAAGTACAATTCAGGAAACTCTAAAAACCAACAGTTTACTTACAGAGTCAAATACATTAGATAATCATCCAAAAATCAATGCCCTACAAAGTAAAATTGACATTTTAAATATAGAGCGCAAATTAAATGCTAATGATTTACTGCCTAAAATCAATTTAGGCTATTCTTATCTGTCTGATGCTAATTATCTTAAAGATTTTGACAGAGAAAATTACAAAGTAGGTGTTGATTTTTCTTTTCCTTTATTTTTAAGAAAAGAACGCGGTAAATTAAAATTAACCAAATATAAAATTCAGGAAGCTGAATATATTATAGATGTGGAAAGACAACAACTTTCAAATAAAATTCAGGCACAAAAAACAGAAATTCAATCGCTTAACAGACAATTGGAAATTATCAAAAGATTAGCTCAGGATAATAAAACCATGCTGGACTCAGAGGAACGGTTGTTTACTTTTGGGGAAAGTTCCTTGTTTTTAATCAACACCCGCGAAAATAATCTGGTTAGTGCTAAACTCGCTCAGATAAGTTTATCCAACCGGTTTTATATTTCAAACTCCGAACTTTTTAAAATTATGGCGAATCCGGATTAAATAATTTTTAAAATTGTACTTTTGCGGACTGAAAATCCGAAATTATGATTATAGTAAAATCACGTGAAGAAATAGAATTAATGCGCGAAAGTGCCTTAATCGTATCAAAAACATTAGGAATGCTGGCTTCTGAAGTAAAAGAAGGGGTAACTACTCTGCATCTTGACAAACTGGCTGAAGAATTCATTCGTGACCACGGAGCTGTGCCTAGTTTTCTGGGGTTGTACGGTTTTCCAAACTCGCTTTGCATGAGTCCAAATGCTCAGGTAGTACACGGAATTCCTAACAATACTCCTCTGGTAAGCGGTGATATTATTTCTATTGATTGTGGTGCCTATAAAAATGGTTTTCACGGTGATCATGCCTACACTTTTGAAGTGGGTGAAGTAGCTCCGGAAACTAAAAAATTATTGCAGGTAACTAAGGAGTCCCTGTATGTGGGAATCCGTGAGTTTAAAGCCGGAAACCGTGTTGAAGATGTGGGAAATGCAATCCAGAAATACACTGAAGGCCACGGCTACGGAGTAGTTCGTGAATTAGTAGGCCACGGTCTTGGACAAAAAATGCACGAAGATCCGGAAATGCCGAATTATGGTAAAAAAGGACGCGGAAAACTTTTTGTAGAAGGAATGGTAGTTGCACTGGAACCGATGATTAATCAGGGAACACGTAACATCAAACAACTAAAAGACGGCTGGACAATTCTTACTGCCGATGGAAAACCTTCGGCTCATTTTGAACATGACGTCGCTTTGATAGATGGAAAACCGGAATTGCTTTCTACATTTGCATATATTTATAAAGCTTTAGGAATTGAAAGCAATGAAGAAGATGAGTTTAGAAAAATTCCATTGGTATTATAATGAAAAAACTTTTCAAACTCGTCCTTAATACCATTCCCCGTCCATTATTAATTCGCCTGAGTTATGTGGCCCGTCCTGTTATTGCTTATTCGTTAAAAGGAAATAATTTTACAGATCCTATTGACGGAAAAAGTTTCAAATCGATGTTGCCTTACGGTTATGAAAAACAACGCAATAATGTTCTTTCACCGAGCACACTTTCACTGGAAAGACATCGTTTGCTTTGGTTGTATCTGAATGAACAAACTGATTTTTTTACAGCTCCTAAAAAAGTACTCCACTTTGCACCGGAACAGGCTTTTTATAAACGATTTCGAAACCAGAAAAACCTGGATTATACTACAACTGATTTATTTTCACCTCTGGCAGATGTAAAAGCTGACATTTGCAATCTACCATTTGAAGACAATCAATATGATGTAATCCTTTGCAATCATGTTTTAGAACATATTCCTGATGACACTAAAGCCATGCAGGAATTGTATCGGGTTTTAAAACCAGGCGGAATGGCTATTTTACAAATCCCGCAAGATTTAAATCGTGAAGTTACATTTGCTGACGACTCAATTACCGATCAAAAAGAACGTGCTAAAATTTTTGGTCAATACGATCATGTACGCATTTATGGCAGGGATTATTTTGACAAATTGAGAAGTATTGGTTTTACTGTTATTGAAGAAGATTATACCAGTAAAATCAGTTCTGAATTAGTAGAAAAATATTGTCTGGCTAAAGGAGAAATAATACCTGTTTGTTTCAAATAAAACTATAAAAGACTACTCCGCTTAGATAATAAATTATGGCTTAATTTGTTATATTTACACCATAGCAATTAAAATTATGTCTAAATCTTTTATTTTAGGAACTTTTTTTATTTTCCTTTTTACTTTAGCTACGGCTCAGGTTCAAAAAGAAATGACTCCGCCATATAATATTAAAACCGTTACTTTTGTAAAGAACAATGAGAATGTAGTTCCGGTTTTTGAATTAGGTAGTTCATTCGAATTTCAATTTGATGATCTTTTTGGTAATGAAGCTAACTATTATTATGAAATCATTCATTGTGACTACAATTGGATTCCTTCCAACATTCCTAAAAACGAATACTTACGGGGATTTGACAACCAAAGAATTCAAAATTATTCCAATTCTTTTAATACCTTACAACTTTATTCACATTACAATTTAAGCATCCCTAATCAGTTTACGCTACAATTGCGTTTAAGCGGAAATTATATTCTTAAAATTCTAAATGATGACAAAGAAGTTATTTTCTCCAGAAAATTCAGGATTTATGAAGATATTGCATCAGTCCCTTTACAAATAAAAAGAGCCCGGAACATTAGTGTTGTCGAATACAAGCACAATTTAGATTTTGCCATAAAATCACAAAATCTTATTTTTCAAAATCCTCTGAAAAATATAAACGTAGTTTTAATTCAAAATGGAAATTTCAATACTGAAATAAAAAACATCAAACCGCAATATACTATTGGAAATGATTTAATATACAAATATGATATTGAAACCCAGTTTTGGGCAGGAAACGAATTCTTGTATTTTGAAAATAAAGATATTAGAGTGGCTAACAATAATGTGGCCCGGGTAGATGCCAGTACTGATATTTACAATTGCTTACTTTATACTAATAATGCCCGAAGAAATTTCCCTTACACCTTATTCCAGGATATCAATGGAAATTTTGTGATAAAAAACACAAATGCAACAAACAATGATATTGAAGCTGATTATGCCTGGGTTTATTTTAGTCTTTCAGCACCTGCATACAGACTGGACAAAGGAATTTATGTGAGCGGAATGTTTAATAACTATAGTTTATCGCCAGAAAATAAGATGGATTATAATGAGAAAAAGGGAATTTATGAAAAAGCAATTCTGATTAAACAAGGGTTTACAAACTATAATTATGTAATTGCAGACAATAAAGGTGTCATTGATAATGAAAATGCGATAGACGGAAATTTCTATCAAACAGAGAATGAATACACTGTTTTAGTATACTACAAAGAGAATACCGGGCGGTATGACAGAATCATCGGCAAGGGTACTGCTAACTCCCTGAACATCATTAATTAAAAAAAGTTTTAAAAATGAGGAATACGAAATGAAAATTTTGTAATTTTGTCCTTATTAAACATAGATTTAATATTTTACTATGGTTTCTCAGATAACAAGAGGCATAAAAATAACCGTTTTGACTAGTTTTGAAGGCACTTACTTCAAAAACTACAAGATTCATTTTGCCTTTAGTTACCATATCACGATTGAAAACCACAGTAAAGATTCTGTACAACTTACCTCCCGTCATTGGGAAATTTTTGATTCTCTGAACAATATTGAAGTGGTAGATGGTGAAGGAATCATTGGTAAAAAACCTGTTTTAAAACCGGGTGAAAATCATACTTACAGTTCAGGTTGTTTACTTTCCTCTCCTTATGGAGCTATGAAAGGACATTTCAACATGATAAATTTTACCAATACCAAAACTTTTAAGGTAATCATCCCTACTTTCAGACTGTGCGCTCCATTTGCGCTTAATTAATTACTGCTTACTTCAATTACCTCATCTTTTGTTATTGCATAAACAATATCATTTTCTGTGGGCATTAAATAACAATTCCCTGTAAATTCTCCAAATGCCGGAAAGATTAGTTGCTTCTGTTTTCTAAAAAAACAAGATACATTTAAAAATTGCCTGCCCAAACCTCTTAATTTAACTCCCGGATGGATGTGCCCGCAAAAATTAAAAAACGCTTCACTTTCTGTAGGATGGTGTGTTAACAGAAAATCATCAATTACCAACTCATTATAAATTTCGATATCCAAATCAGAATAATGATGCTTGCCTATGATATCATGATTACCCTCAATCAGGATGACTCGTTGAGAGAGCTTTTTTTTCCAAGCTGCAAATAACGCCCATTCATTGTTGATTTTGCTATGAAATAAATCACCCAGAAAAACGATTATTTGGATATCAAACAATGCTAAGACAGAATTTAAACGTGTGAAATTTTCCTGACTTGCATCTTTAGGAATCCCAATTCCGTATTTTCTAAAGTGTGCTACTTTGCCAAAATGCACATCTGAAATCAAAAGTATTTTTTTCTCTTTCCAAAAAACAGCACCTGATGGATGCAAAATAAATTCCTGATTATTAATTATTATCTTCATAAACAATTATTTCATATAACTGGCTGTCATTTTTTTAATTCTTTCCAGTAGCGTTTCGCTGGATAATTTTTCCCGTAGCCGGTCTGTAATTATCGGAAAGCTAAAGGGTGTTGGCTTTTTACATTGTTTCCATACAATCTTTTGCTGGTTGATTCTTTCTAAAGCCTGGATCAAACGCCCTTCTTCCAGCTGATGTTCAAAAGTTTCGGTAAAAGCCTGCTGAAGCAACAAATTATCCGGTTCATAATCCCGGAACACTTCAAACAATAACTGCGAACCACTTTGTAAATGTTTGGTTTTAACTGGTCTTCCGGGCATTCCGGTAAAAACTAATCCGGCAATTACTGCAATATCTCTGAATTTTCTTCTTGCCATTTCGGTTGAATTCAGACTTTTTTGTAAATCCTGATGCACATATGCTGTGGAAAATAAATTATTATCAAAAACTGCTTCCATATCAATTTCCTGATCCGATAACAATTCGAAACCATAATCATTATATGCTAAAGAGAAGGTTATGGAAAACAACAGACTAATCCGGTATGCCAGCATACTCGCCAAAGCTTCATGCACAAATCTTCCTTCAAAAGGGTAAAACACGGCATGAAATCCTTCTCTGGTTTTAAACGTTTCTATTAAAAATTCATCGGCATCAGGAACAATACTTTCCTTACGTTGCCTTTCAAAAATGGGTTTTAAAGCTTTGAGTTCCGGCGTGAGTTTAGCGGTATTGGCAGCATATAATTCCTCCCGCAATAATTCACTCATTTGTACTGACAACGCCATTCTTCCTCCCATCCAGCTAACCGTTCGTGATGCCTTTTTAAGATCTGCTTTTCGTACCAGTACCTGCATATTTTTAATTCGGAATAATTCCAGTTTTTTTCCGGCAAAAGTAAAAACATCTCCCGGTTGCAATTTAGACGCAAACCATTCTTCAATAGAACCAATGTAACCACCGCTCAGAAACTTCACATGCAATGCCGAATCTCCCACAATTGTTCCAATTTGCATCCGATGGTGCATAGCAATAAACCGGTTATTGATTTTGAAACGTCCATCTTCTTCAATCTCTACCTTTTTAAATTCATCATAAATATGAAGACTCTGACTTCCATTGGTAATAAAATTCAGTATCCAGTTCCAGTTTTCTTTGGTAATATTCTGATAACAAAAAGTCTTTTTTACTTCTTCAAAAATAATGTCCGGAAAAAAACCATCCGAAACCGCTAAGGTATTCAGGTATTGCACCAGTACATCCCAACTATTTAAATATGGAATTCTCTCTTCTACAATAGTTTTATCCACTGCTTTTTTCAGAGCCGAAGCTTCAATTAATTCGATAGCATGGGTAGCAAGAAAATAGATTACACTTTCTTTTCCGGGCTGGTGTCCGCTTCGTCCTGCTCTTTGCAAAAAACGCGCCACTCCTTTTGGCCCTCCTATCTGAATAATTGTTTCAACAGGCGCAAAATCGACCCCTAAATCCAGACTCGAAGTACAAACCACAACTTTTAGTTCTTCATTTCTAATCGCATTTTCGACCCACAAGCGGGTTTCTCTGCTGATACTTCCGTGATGCATGGCCATTTCGCCGGCAAATTCCGGATATTTTTCCAGAATAGCCTGAAACCATATTTCACAGGCAGAACGCACATTAGTAAAAATTAAAGTCGTTTTGCTATTTCTGATGATCTTCGCCACCTCATCAATCAAATGTAGCCCCATGTGTCCGCGCCACGGATAACTGTCCATTTTTTCAGGTAATATCGAAAGCACTTTTATTTTTTTGTTAATATGAGCCTTTATCAAAACCGAATTCTGATACGCTTTTGAATCAGGCCCCAATAACACCTGTTGCGCTAATTCCAGATTCCCTATGGTTGCAGAAATTCCCCAGATTCGCATTCCGGCTGCAACCGTTTTTAGACGGGACAACGCCAATTCCATTTGAACACCGCGTTTTGTTCCTAACAATTCATGCCATTCATCAACTACAATAGCAGAACAATTGGCAAAAGTTCTGGAAAATTCTTTGGATGCCAAAAGCAATTGCAAACTTTCGGGCGTTGTAATTAACAAATCGGGCATTTTTTTACTTTGCTTTGTTCTTTCGCTTTGCGAAGTATCTCCGGATCGAATCCCAACTGTCAGTGGCAAATCCAAATCTTCAACAATGCGGTCAGCAGCTTGTTTAATTTCAACAGAAAGTGCCCGTAATGGCGTAATCCAAACAGCTTTTAATCCGGGTTTGTGCCTGGTTTTATAATTGGGATTCTTTTTTATGTAATCCAGAACTATCGGAAACCATAAGGCATAGGTTTTTCCGCTTCCTGTAGGAGCGTTCAGTAAACCATTTTTTCCCTGTAAAAAGGCAGTCCAGGTTTGAGTCTGAAAAGGAAAAGCCTTCCAACCCTGTTTTTTAAACCAATTCTCTGCAATAATATATAGTTCTTCTCTGTTCATGAGGAAGTTTTCACTTTAAGGAATCATATTTTTTAAATCTTCAATGGAATTTGCGTCTTCAATTTTTTTGTCATGCCGCCATCTTAAGATTCTTGGAAAACGCGTTGCAACGCCACTTTTATGCCTTTTTGAAAGTGCAATCCCTTCAAATCCAATTTCGAAAACCAATTGTGGCGTAACACTCCGGACAGGACCAAATCGTTCCAACGTATTATTCTTTATAAAATTATCTACTTTTCGAAATTCAGCATCGGTTAAACCGGAATATGCTTTTGCAAAAGTTACTAATTCTTTTTCGCCTTGTTCATTATTTTGCCAAAGGGCGAAAGTATAATCCGTAAAAAGATTCGAACGACGACCATGCCCCCGCATGGCATAGGTCAAAACCGCATCAATTACCAAAGGTTCTACTTTCCATTTCCACCAGTCTCCTTTTTTCCTTCCTACCTGATACGAAGAGTCGTTTCGTTTCAGCATCAAACCTTCACTTTTCATTTCGCGAGCCCGCATTCTTTCGGTAGTTACCTCTTTCCAGTAATCAAACAAAACTCTTTGTGAGAGTTGAAAATTAGGCAGCTTATCTTTTACAACATCATACAGTTGTTCCAGTAATAATCGTCTTTCTGAATAAGGCAAATTTCGAATATCCTGTCCTTCCCATTCTAAAATATCGTAGGCTTTTAGAATTACAGGTACTTTTTGCAACAGTGTTTTACTTACGGTTTTACGACCAATACGGGTTTGCAACTCATTAAAAGTCCCTATTTCTCCTTCCGGAAATGCTAAAATTTCAGCATCAATAACAGTTCCGTTTGGGATTATTCCAATAAAAGACTGAAACTCCGGATATTTATCTGTGACTAACTCCTCACCTCTTGACCATACATACATTTCATTTTCCCGAATAATAGTTTGCGACCGGATCCCGTCCCATTTATGTTCTATCGACCAGTCTTCAGGATTTCCCAGACTTCCTATGTTATCTTCAATGGGATAGGCAAGATAAAACGGATAAGGTTTTGACAAATAATCGCTGCTTTTTTCATCCAGAATCAATTCCTGAAAAGTGATTGCATTGGGATCCCAATTCCCCATTAATTTATAAGCCAGAGCATCTTCATCAACATTTTCTGCACGGGACAAAGCTCTGGTCATTAATTTTTGGCTTACGCCAATTCGCAAACTTCCGGTAATTAATTTGGTAAAAACAAAGCGCTCATAATAATTCAAAGCCAGCCAATTCCGGTGTAAATATTCTTTTTTTTCTGCATCTGATTTCTTTTTTAATGCAATGATTTCCTGTAGAAATTCGGTCAGACTTTTATCCGAATGTTCTTTTGTGGTGGGAATAATCAAAGCGATAGTTTCTGCCAGATCGCCCACAATATGATAACTTTCCTCAAAAAGCCATAACGGAATATTCGCCAGTTCGTTTGCCCAGGTACGCAATAAAGTCGTGTTCACAGGTCTGGGCGGACGCCGATGAGACAAAATTGCAATGGTCCACACCTTATCTTCCGGAGATGCATTTTTAAAATAGGCTGTCAGTGCATCTACTTTTACATTGGTTTTATTAGAACTGTCAAGGGTTTTGATAAGTTGGGCAAAATTTTTCATCTAAAGTTCTTTTTCCGTTTCCACATCTTTTTCCGTTTCTTCGCTTTCTCCTTCATATTGTGTTTTCTCTGTTCGGGCATCATAACCCAGTTCTCTTAGATATTTCGAAAAAATATCGGTGTAACCGTGCGTACATATTATTTTCTCAGCACCGGTCGCTTTGATGCTGTCCAATAAAGAAAACCAGTCACAATGGTCGCTTAATACAAAACCTTTGTCAATAGCCCGTCTGCGTCTGGCTCCGCGAAAAGCCATCCAGCCGCTTGCAGAACCCGTCACAAAAGGCGTCATTTTTCTAATCCATACACTTCCGTGAGCACTTGGCGGAGCCAGAACAATATTTCCTGCAAAATCTTCTTTTTTGGTTTCACGGGTTATTAATGTTGTAGGTGGAAAATCCACCATCGGACGCAAAACATTCGTCATGTTTTCAATTGCTCCGTGCGTGTAGATTTTACCGATATCAGTATCTAAATATTTCAAAAGCCGTTGTGCTTTCCCTAAAGAATACCCAAAAAGAACAGATGTTTTTCCCTCAGCTTTATTTTCTGCCCACCAATTATTGATTTCAGTAATCACTTCGACTTGCGGAGTCCAGTTGAATGCCGGCAGCCCAAAAGTGCATTCGGTGATAAAAGTGTGGCATTTTACAACTTCATAAGGAACAGCAATTCCGTCATCTTCCGTTTTATAATCTCCTGTAAAAACCCAGACTTCTCCTTTATGTTCCACTCGAATTTGTGAGCTTCCTATAATATGCCCGGCCGGGTGCAGTGAAAATTTCACGTTATTGATGACAAATGTTTCTCCCCACTCTTTTCCAGTTACATTTATTTCGCCCAAACGATGCTTAATAACAGGAACATTAGTATGATGTGTAATATAATTTTGATGCCCCCAGCGTGCATGATCAGAATGTCCGTGTGTAATGATGGCATTTTTTACCGGTCGCCAGGGATCGAGATATACATCGGCCTGTTGACAATAAATTCCTTTATCATTAAAAGCTAAAAGTGGAATTTTCATAATAGTCGTTTTTTACAGAAAAACAATTTTTCCATCGGTACCAAATTTAATTCTTAACCAGCTTAAGTACCTTATAATTTCATTCGATTAATTTATTAAATTCCAACATTTTAATATTGTATTGGGAGAGAAATAAAAATAAGCTTTGTATTTTTGATAAAATCAATAATTTATAATTTAAATAGTACAATATGCTAAAAGGATTTTTCAAAGTACCCAAAGCTGTCAACGAACCCGTAAAAGGATATGCTCCTGATTCTCCCGAAAAAGAAGCCGTTTTATCTGCTTACAAAAAAATGTGGAATGCTAAAATTGACGTTCCGCTATACATTGGAAAAGAAGAAATCAGAACCGGAAACACTCAAAATATTACTCCTCCGCACGATCACAAACATATAGTAGGTAGTTATCATCTTGCCGAAAAAAAACATATTGAAAGCGCTATTGCAAATGCTTTAACATCAAGAACAGCCTGGGCTAACATGGCCTGGGAACAACGTGCCGCTATTTTCCTGAAAGCAGCCGAATTAATTGCCGGACCTTACAGAGCCCGAATTAATGCCGCAACGATGATTGGTCAGTCTAAAAATATTCATCAGGCAGAAATTGATGCTTCCTGTGAATTAATCGATTTTCTACGTTTCAATGTCGAATTTATGACACAAATTTATGCAGATCAACCTACTTCTGACTCTGCTATCTGGAACAGACTCGAATACCGCCCGCTGGAAGGTTTTATTTATGCCATCACCCCTTTTAACTTTACGGCTATTGCTGCTAATTTGCCTGCAAGTGCTGCTATGATGGGAAATGTGGTAGTCTGGAAACCGAGTGACAGTCAGGTTTTTTCGGCAAAAATTATTATCGAAGTTTTCAAAGAAGCAGGACTTCCTGATGGGGTTATCAATGTTGTTTTTGGAGATGCTGCCATGATTACCGATACCATTTTAGCCAGCCGAGATTTTGCAGGATTGCATTTTACCGGTTCTACTCATGTGTTTAAAGATCTTTGGGCAAAAATTGGCGCTAATGTTCATCATTACAAAACCTATCCAAGAATTGTAGGTGAAACAGGCGGAAAAGATTTTATTATGGTGCATCCAAGTGCCAATGTAAAACAAGCTGTTACCGGAATGGTACGTGGTGCATTTGAATTCCAAGGGCAAAAATGTTCCGCAGCATCCAGAGTTTATGTCCCAAAAAGTTTATGGCCAGCTATTAAAGACCAACTTACAACGGATATTAAATCTCTAAAAATGGGGTCTCCTGAAGATTTTGGGAATTTTATCACCGCTGTTATTCATGAAGGCTCTTTTGATAAATTAGCCGGGTATATTGACAGAGCTAAAAATGATGCCGATGCCGAAATTATCATCGGAGGGAATTATGATAAATCTGTTGGTTATTTTATTGAGCCAACCGTTATTCTGACCACAAATCCGAAATACGTTACGATGGAAACCGAATTATTTGGTCCTGTCTTAACTATTTATATTTATGAAGATTCTGATTGGGCAGATACTTTAAAACTTATCGACGAAACATCTGATTATGCACTTACAGGAGCTATTTTTAGTCAGGATCGTTATGCAATCGAGGAAGCAACTGTAAAACTACAAAACGCATCAGGAAATTTATATATCAATGACAAACCTACGGGAGCCGTTGTGGGTCAACAACCTTTTGGGGGTGCCCGAGCATCGGGAACGAATGATAAAGCAGGTTCTGTTTTAAACTTACTGCGTTGGGTTTCGCCAAGAACAATTAAAGAAGTTTTTGTCTCTCCTGAAGATTACAGATATCCGTTTTTAGGAGAATAGATTCAGATTTTAGAAATCAGATTTTAGATTAAAAAAAACTACCCAAATTCAAATTAGTTGAATTCGGGTAGTTTTTATTTTTTTATTCTGTAGAAATCTAAAAAGGCAAACTATTAAAAATCATAATTTGAAATTGTGCTCTACTGTTGTTTGCTAACATTTGCGACATGATGCCCGCCTCTACTTTTATATTTTTGCTAAAGCAATAACCAATTCCGCCATACAATCGATTTCGATCAAAATGATTCTGCTCTGTATTCAGGAAGATTTCATTGTATGCAGAAGCATAAACAGCGTTTTTCTCCATCTCTTTTTTATTAATAGGAATATTCAAAGAAAGGAAATAACGCAATCGCAATTTGAAATCATCTTTTACAAATCGTTCTTCAATCCTATAACGATGCTGAATATTGATTCTGCCAAATTGTTGTTTTGTGATAAACTGTTGAAAAATGCGATGCTCATCGGTTTCCAGTTTATCATCCGTTCCTGCCACATAAGGCTCGGAATGAATATAAGCATATCCCAACAACAGATTATTATTGTTTTCGGATAAATTATAGCCAATACCTGTTCGCAATAATAATTGTTCCAAATCTCCGGCAAAATTATAATTACGGTATTGCACTTCGTTATGCCAGTTCCAGCGATTATTAATTTTTTGATTTCCAAAATACAGAAACCAGTTTCCTGTATCCGTTTTTTGTGCGTTTACATTAGCAACGACAAGTAATACTAACAAAAAAAAACCTGATCGTAATTTGTTTACCATTATAATTCTGAAATTTAAAAGTTAAAAAGTTATTTTGTTCACAAATTTTAAACCACAAACTTCAACGGTAAATGCACCACTTTCTTTGTTTCAAAAAATTCATCTTTAAAATGATCTGCTAAATCGTATTGTGTGGCTTTTGGAAAATCTTTTAATTCTTCAGATAAATCTCCCCCTTTTAAGTACAGAATTCCATTTTTTAATTCGTGCTTCTGTTGCTTCTTGATTTTGGTTTTTACCCAGGAGACAAAATCCGGCATATTAGTTACAGCACGACTCACGATAAAATCAAAATCACCTTTTACATTTTCGGCACGAATTTGTTCTGCTTTTACATTTTTAAGTCCCAAAGCATCAGCCACTCCCTGAACTACTTTTATTTTTTTAGCAATTACATCAATCAGGTAAAAACGGGTATCGGGAAACAGAATAGCCAATGGAATTCCCGGAAATCCGCCACCGGTTCCCACATCCAGAACATAACTGCCAGGTTCAAATTTCATGATTTTAGCAATTCCTAAAGAATGCAGCACGTGTTTAGTATATAAGGAATCAATATCTTTTCGGGAGATTACATTTATTTTTTCATTCCAATCGTGGTATAAAAAATCCAGTTTTTGAAATTGTTCTTTTTGAATATCGGTCAAATCCGGAAAATAGCGCAATATTTCGTCCATCGTTTTATTTTTTTTAACAAAAGTACTATTTTTAAGTTTGAAATATTTAACTCAATTTTGCAGAGTTAAAATTTATAAATAATTATCTTTGAACGCTATTTTTGAATTATATGAATACAACCGCACCTACATTTGCTAAGCAAGACAAACTAAAGTTTTTTAGAACGCTTAACTTGCGGGTAAACAATTACTTCAAAGAAAATAACATTTCAAAAGCAGGTAATTGGAAACTCCATTTAAAAGCGATTATACTTTTTACCGTTTTCCTTGTCCCTTATTTTTTAATTCTTACCCTTAATATGCCTTTTTGGGCACACCTGCTTTTAACTATTGTTATGGGAATTGGGATGGCCGGACTAGGTATGAATGTCATGCATGATGGCAATCATGGTTCTTATTCGAATAAAAACTGGGTCAACAAAATTATGGGCGGAACCATTTATGTGTTAGCCGGAAATGTCTACAACTGGCAGGTACAACATAATGTACTGCACCACACCTATACCAATATTCCCGGGCATGATGAAGACTTAGACGCAGGAAGAATCATTCGTTTTACTAAAAGTGCTAAATGGCATCGTTTTCATCGTTTTCAACATTATTATTCTGTTTTTCTATACGGATTATTGACTTTTAATTGGGCAATTACAACCGATTTTAAGCAAATGAGAAACTATCTGAAAAGAAAATTATCTTATGGTGAACCTAAAAGTCCTAAAATTTTATGGACTACTTTAATCATCACTAAGATTATTTATGTTGCTATCTGGATTGTTTTACCAATCGTAATTGGAATTGTCTGGTGGAAAGTATTAATTGGATTCTTTATCATGCATTATACTGCAGGATTAATTTTAAGTATTGTTTTCCAATTGGCTCACGTAGTAGAAGAAACTGAAAATCCTTCACCAAATGAATTAGGCGAAATGGAAAACACCTGGGCTATTCACCAATTATTTACCACAACTAATTTTGCTCCTAAAAACCGATTAGTAAACTGGTACACCGGAGGTCTAAATCATCAGATAGAACATCATATTTTTCCAAATATCAGTCACATTCATTATGGCAAAATTGCAAAAATTGTTCGTGAAACCGCACAGGAATGCAACCTGCCTTATTATGAATACAAAACCATGCGAGATGCAATTATTGCACATTTCAGGCATTTAAAAGAATTAGGAATGAAACCAGAAATGGCTTAAAAAATAAATGAAGTACCTGGTACTTTTGAACAATAATTAATTAAAACAAATAATTAACCACCCTGTTTCCAATAAAAAAATTCAGGGCTATCAACACTTTATTAATGAGTAATCCACTTTCAGACAGAATTAACAATCTTGCTACATCACAAACATTAGCAATGGCGGCTTTGGCCAGAGAATTAAAAGCGCAGGGTAAAGACATCATCAGTTTAAGTTTAGGAGAACCTGACTTTAACACGCCTGACTTCATTAAAGAAGCCGCTAAAAAAGCGATTGACGAAAACTACAGCACCTATTCACCGGTTGACGGATATGCTGAATTGAAAGATGCTATCTGCAGAAAATTCAAGAGAGACAATGACTTAGACTACAAACCTGCAAATATTGTAGTTTCTACAGGAGCTAAACAATCTTTATACAACATTGCACAGGTAATGTTAAACGACGGTGACGAAGTAATCTTACCAGCACCTTACTGGGTTTCTTACTTCGAAATTGTAAAATTATCAGGTGGAGTTCCTGTAGAAGTACCAACTTCTGTAGAAACTGATTTCAAAATCACACCGGAACAATTAGAAGCGGCTATCACACCAAAAACTAAAATGATGTGGTTCTCTTCTCCTTGTAACCCTTCTGGATCTGTTTACAACAGAGAAGAATTAACAGCTTTAGCTAAAGTTTTAGAAAAATATCCAAACGTTTATGTGGTTGCTGACGAAATCTATGAGCACATCAATTTCTCAGGAACTTTTTGCAGTATTGCATCTGTTCCGGGAATGTTTGACAGAACCATCACTGTAAACGGAGTTGCAAAAGCTTTTGCTATGACCGGATACAGAATTGGATACATTGGAGCACCGGAATTTATTGCTAAAGCCTGTACTAAAATTCAAGGACAAGTAACTTCAGGAGCAAATTCTGTGGCACAACGTGCTACTATTACTGCTGTTGATGCTGATCCATCAGTATTAAACCACATGGTTCAGGCTTTCCACAGCCGTAGAGATTTAGTTGTTGGATTGTTGAAAGAAATCCCAGGAATTAAAATCAACGTTCCGGAAGGAGCTTTCTATGTATTCCCTGACGTTTCTTCTTTCTTCGGAAAAACTTTAAAAGGAACTGAAATCAAAGATGCTAACGATGTTTCGATGTATCTTTTAGCAGAAGCTAATGTAGCAACAGTAACCGGTGATGCTTTTGGAAACCCGGACTGTATTCGTTTCTCTTATGCTACCAGCGACGAATTGTTGAAAGAAGCATTAAAAAGAATCAAAGACGCTTTGGCTGGATAGTCTAAAGTTAGATTTTCATATAATCAGCCTCAAGGAAACTTGGGGCTTTTTTTGGCACTAATTTTGTAGCAATTGCAGCCAAATCAACCAACCCTATAAACCAATTATGAATAAAAAATTTACTTCAGATTTTCTTAGAAAATCAGTCATTCTGCTCTTATTAATTTTCGGAATTAGTTCACCAATGCAGGCGCAACGAATAGTAGAAAAACTAAATCGAGGTCTTGTTGCCACGCGTGTAAACCCCAATCAGGTCTATATTAACTGGCGAATGCTGGGAACCGAACCTACTAACGTGAGTTACAATTTGTACTGCAATGGTAAAAAAGTGAGCGAAAGTCCTTTTACTACAAAAACCAATTTCACTCACGAAACAACCACAGATGGCAACTATTACATTCGTGCGATTGTGGATGGTAAAGAAGAAGCTGCTTCAGAAAAAGTTAGTGTATGGGCTAATCCCTATTTAGATATACCGATGCAAATTCCCGCTGGCGGAACCAGTCCTGACGGACGTGCTTACACTTACAACGTGAATGATTGCAGTGTGGGCGATGTGGATGGAGACGGACAATATGAAATTTTTGTAAAATGGGATCCTTCCAATGCGCATGACAACTCGCACAAAGGCTATACCGGAAATGTATTTATTGATTGCTATCGTCTGGACGGAACTTTGCTCTGGAGAATTGATTTAGGAAAAAATATTCGTGCCGGAGCACATTATACCCAATTTATGGTATATGATTTAGATTCTGATGGCAAAGCTGAAATGGCCTGTAAAACTGCCGATGGAACTATCGACGGAACTGGAACAGTAATAGGATCAGCTACTGCAGATTATAGAAATGAAAACGGATTTATCTTATCAGGCCCTGAGTTCTTAACGGTTTTTAATGGATTAACTGGTAAAGCAATGGCAACTACTGATTATTTACCTGCCCGTGGCGGAAACGGTATTGGCTGGGGTGATGATCATGGCAATCGCGTTGATCGTTTTATTGCTGCTGTTGCTTATCTGGATGGAGAAAAACCTAGTCTGGTTATGGGTCGTGGTTATTACACCAGACTTGTTCGTGTGGCATGGGACTGGAGAGACAACCAACTTACAAAACGGTGGATTTATGACAGTGACGATGCTGAAAACAAAGCTGCCCGCGGACAGGGAAACCATCAGATGACTGTGGGTGATGTTGACGGAGACGGGAAAGACGAAGTCTGTAATGGCAGTAATGCGATTGATGATGACGGAACAACATTATATTCCAATGGTCTGGGGCATGGGGATTCTCTGCACATGACTGATATGGATCCCGATCGTCCCGGTCAGGAAGTATGGCAATGTCATGAAAGTCCCAGAAGTTACGGTCAATACGGACTTGAATTCAGAGATGCCAAAACAGGAGAACCATTATGGGGTGTAAATGGTCAGGGAATCGATGTAGGTCGTGGTCTGGCTGCTGATATTGACCCTCGCCATAAAGGCTATGAATACTGGGGTTCAGTAGGCAATTTATACAATTGCAAAGGAAACGAAATAGGAACTGCTAAACCTTCGATGAATTTTGCCATCTGGTGGGACGGTGATTTAAGCAGAGAATTATTAAACTCTAACAGAATTGACAAATGGGATTATACCAATGCTAAAAGCGATAATTTACTAACTGCTATAGGTTACAAATCAAACAACGGAACAAAAGCAACACCTTGTTTAAGCGCGGATCTTTTTGGAGACTGGCGTGAAGAAGTAATTTTACGCAAAGAGGATAATACTGCTATTAGAATTTATACTACTAACATCCCTACTGATCATAAATTATATACATTGATGCACGACACCCAATACAGAGTAGCGATAGCCTGGCAAAATTCATCTTACAATCAGCCACCTCACCCTGGTTTCTATTTAGGTACAGATATGGCGCCGCAAACAAAACCCAATGTAGTTGTGCCAAAAACAACTAAATAATTTTCTAATAAAACGATGAAAGACAAAGCCTCAGGTAAAACTTGGGGCTTTTTTGTGGCGTGTCCCTAAAGGGTCGGGCTATTCGCTGCAATCTTTATGTTTTTAAAAGAAAAACATAAAGGATTTCCACTACTATCCCTCACGCAAATCCCAATCCAAACTAGATAATTTCTATTCTGCTTCACAAAGAATTATGTCATTGTATTCTATTGCTAACCGGGCCATCAAAAACTCAATATTCGTTTTATTTTCCGATTTCAAAATACTACTGTTTTTTTCATCCTCCACGCAATAATATTGAAATCCTTTGATGTGCTCTTTAGGAATACGTAACTTTTTTGTATAATATTCTTCATCAAAAAGATATTCTATTTGATTTAACAAACTAGATTTTTTTTCGATTTCAATCATATGCTTAATTGATTTAGTCCGACCATTTATAGCATTTATAATTGGGTCAAGTTCTAAACCTCCACCCAAAAGTCCCAGTAAGTGTATGGGTTTAAAATCACCTGCCGTGTACAATTTTCTTTCCATCTGAGTAAAATGTTTTACTTTTTTAGGAATAATTCCCATCGAAACGGCATTTATTTCCGGATGTTTGTTAACTACCACTTCATCAAGCTGATTGATTTTATCAAACATTTTGATGGTTAAAAATTCTGATTTCAAATCTTCTTCTTCAATAAGCTTACGATGGATTTCTAAATTAGAAGAAGAAAAAACTAATAAATCTTCGACTTTTGCCAAAATATAAAATTCACCATTACTGTCGCTTACAGTAGCTTTTTCATTAACGATATTCACAATCGTGACTCCATCAATATTTCCGGAATTTGCCACTATTTTTCCATGAATTAGTTTCCCTTCAACAGATTGTCCAAAACTCCATTGAAATAAAAAAAACAGCAGTAATGGTAAAAATCCTTTCATAGGCAGGAAAATAAAATTATTTCTCTCCTATAAAAGTATTACAAAAGCTACATACCTCATTGTTAAAAAGTTGGTAAATTTTTCAGTGAGAAAACACATTAGCATTCGCAATTCTGAAATTTTATAAAAACGTCCCGAAATAGTATAAGATTAAAAAGACTTACTATCCCCATCTTTGTAATATATAAATCATTAAAAATCAATATCATGACAAATACAGATGAAAACAGAACAGAAATAGTAAGCACATTAGACGGACTAATTGCCATTTTGGAAGATGGTAAACTAGGATATACCAATGCTGCGGAACATGCAGAAGAACCACTGATTAAATCGAATTTTACAAATTATGCCCGCGAACGTGCTTTGTTCATTGTTGAACTTCAGGATGAAATCAACAGATTAGGAAAAACAACAGATACTGCAGGAGGCGGACCATTAGGTGCTATACACCGTGCATGGATTGACATTAAATCAACATTTACAAGTAATGATACCGAAGCAATTATAAATGCCTGCATTACCGGTGAAGAAGCGGCTGTCGAAAAATACGAAATGGCTTTAGAAAATGAACATCTTAGTCCTAATCAGGTAGCACTCATCAGCAAACAACTCAATAGTATCAGAGCTGTTTTAATGAAGTTAAAATTAAACTCCTAATTAGCACTCTACAAATACAATAACCTCAGGACTTTCTGGGGTTATTTTTTATAAAAACAGACCATCTTTCACTTTTTAAAATTTAGACATGAAAACTTCTTTATTGCAAAATATTTTCAGAATACTGCTAGGCTCTCTTATGGTACTGGCCGGTGTAGGTCATCTCACTTTTCAACGTCAGGAATTTACCGCACAGGTACCCATGTGGCTGCCCAGAGATCCAGCTTTTATAGATTTTGTAGTAGTTTTTTCGGGGGTTGTAGAGATTGCTCTGGGTCTGGCAATGATTTTTCTGTCTAAATATCGTATTCAAATCGGAATTGCTTTAGCCGTATTTTATGTGTTGGTATTTCCGGGAAATATATCACAGTATACCAATGGCATTAGTGCTTTTGGTCTCGACACTAATCAAAAACGATTCATACGTTTGCTGTTTCAGCCCGTATTAATTGTATGGGCACTCTGGTCTACCAATGCGTTATACTATATAATTAACAGAAATAAGAAACCATAAGAGCAGCTATGCAGCTTATATCGTCCTGTACATTTTTCGATATCTGGAAGGTGACATTTGGACAAATTTCTGAAACTGACGATTAAAAAAACTCAGATTATTATAGCCTACCTGATACCCTATTTCCGATGCGGTTAAATCCGTATTGATCAACATTTTAGTCGCCAAACTAATTTTGTACTCATTGATAAATTCAAAAAAAGACTTGCGAAAGGTTTTCCTGAAAAAGCGACAAAAAGAATCCTTATTCATCGCTATTTTTTGAGCAATATCCTCTAAGGTAATCTGCTGATTGTAATATTCTTTAACATAATTGTAAATCAAATTGACACGCTCGCTTTCCTTCACCGTCAAATTGGTCGTAAAGCCTTCTCCAGCCAAACAATTATGATGAGCCTTTGTCAATTCTTGTAATATTTGTAAAAAAGACAAAAGCCGCTCAAAAGGAGGCAAATCGATTAATTCCAACATTTTTTTTTCGACCAACAGCGCATGATCTTTAGGGAAATGAATTCCACGCGAGGCCAGTTGCATCATTTGCCTGATGTATTGAAACTCTTCTTTTTCTAACCAACCGCTCAGCAAATCTTCATCCCATTGGATAATAACACAGCGTACTTCTTCCTTTTGTTCACCAACCGTTTTCCAGCAATGCGGCAAATTAGAACCCACTAAAACCAAATCGCCGTATTCAAAATTAGCCATATTATCCCCCACATAGCGAATCCCACTGCTACCCAAAATATAAGTCAGTTCATACTGCGGATGAAAATGCCAGGAAGCGATAAATTCTTTTCCTTCAAAAATACTGGTTCTGAACGAACTCCCCGGCGACGGACTAATTCTTCGGTATTCTGCTTTCATAGACTCTAAACGGATGTAAAACGGTAAAAATAACACTATTTTGCATCAATATAGTGTCTGAAATTGCTTTTATAATGCAAATAGTGTTTATTTAAGATTTGTAATATTGCAGATACTAAAATCATTACAGCATGAACTCATCGATCGCCATTAGAGACGTAAAACTATACAAAGCGACTTCCACGCTTAAAAAACCAATTGCCGATGCTACCCATACGCTAACTGAAATCTCCTTTATTGTGATGAGAATTCAATTAGAAAACGGCATCATTGGAGAATCCTATTTATTGTCTTTTCAATATTCTCCCAATGCCATTGTAGGTGCTTTAAAAGATATTATTCCGGTTATAAAAGGTTATAATGCCAATGAAACGGGAGCTGTTTATCAAAAACTGGATGATTTAGCCGAATATTTTGGTAATCAGGGAATTTTGCGTTGGGCACAAGCCACAATTAATATTGCGATGTGGGATGCCTGGGGAAAAACTTTGGGACAACCCATCCATAAAATCTTAGGCACATACAAAGAAAAAGTTTCCATTTACGGAAGTGGCGGCTGGATTTCCTATTCTATTGACGAATTGATTGAAGAAGTAACCAATTATGCCGACCGTGGTTTTAAAGCGGTAAAAATAAAAGTAGGTTCTCCAAAAGTGAGCACCGATGTCGAGCGTTTGCGTTTAGTGCGTGAAGCCGTGGGCAACAAAGTAGATATCATGATGGACGCTAATCAGGGAATGGATTTGCCATCGGCTATGAAATTAGCAAGAGAAGCAAGAGATTTAAACATCAACTGGTTTGAAGAACCCATCCATCACCAAAATTTTCAGGGTTACGAAATCCTGAAAAACCAAACCGGAATTTCACTGGCTATGGGAGAAAGAGAATTTGACACTTTGCCGCTTAGAGAATTAGCAACCAGAAATGCCTTAGACATTTGGCAACCCGATATTTTGAGAATTGGTGGTGTCGAAGCCTGGCGTGAAAGTGCGGCTTTGGCTAAAAGTTTCCACCTGCCTGTGCTTCCGCATTATTACAAAGATTACGACGTTCCGTTGTTGTGTACCATTTCAAATGGCGTGGGCGTGGAATCTTTTGACTGGGTCGATCCATTAATTGACAATCCTATGGTTATTCAGGATGGTTTTGCAAAACCACATGATTTACCGGGCTGGGGGTTTCGTTTTATCGATGACCGAATGACTGAAATTAAGTTGTAAAAACGTTTTTTTCATACAACCCTGTCAGAGTTTTGAACTCTGACAGGGTTTCTTGCTATTAACAGTTTAAAATTTTCAGTAACCCCGATAGCGCGGAAATGTTTTCTGTGCCCACAAAGAGGAGAAACTTGATGAGATCCTTCCTTCATCAGAATGACAAGTTTGTGGTAAAAGTCAGAGCAACAAAGTTTCAATTCTTCAACCCTCAGACTGGTGCTCGTTTGCAACGAGTACCTACTTACTCATGAAAACCAAAACCAAGCGTTTGTAACGCGACTCTTTTATACTTAAAAAGTTACTAACGTTGCCCCGATAGCGCGGAAATGTTTTCCGTGCCCACAAAGAGGAGAAACTTGATGAGATCCTTCCTTCGTCAGAATGACAAGTTTGTGGTAAAAGTCAGAGCAACAAAGTTTCAATTCTTCAACCCTCAGACTGGTGCTCGTTTTCAACGAGTACCTACTTACCGACAAAACACAAAACCGAGCGTTTTTAAAGCGACTCCTTTATACTTTAGAGCTACTAGTCGTTGCTATAAATAGTTTGAACTTCGCATAAAATAGAACTTTTTTATCTAAATTTGTTATATGGGAATAGTTGACCGAAATATGGAAGATTTAAAAAAGCTTTGTGCAATGCACAATGTGGAAAAGATGTATCTATTTGGTTCAGCTTTGAATTCAAACTTCAATAAAAAAAGTGATATTGATTTACTTGTAAAATTTAAATCTATTGAGCTGTCTAGGTATTTTGATAATTACATGGATTTTAAAAATAATTTGGAAAAATTATTTGGACGTGAAGTTGACTTAGTTGAAGAGCAAACGCTAAGAAACCCAATCTTAATCAACTCAATAAACAAATCTAAAGAGCTAATTTATGGATGAAAGAATTCTTAAATGGCTTTATGATATCAAACTCTGTATTGATGAAATAGATAGCTTTTTTCAAGAAGAACAAAAAGATTTTTTCAAATACAAAAAAAACTTAATGCTTAAAAGAGCTATTGAAAGAAATCTTGAGATCATTGGTGAAGCCGTAAACAGAATAATCACTCGTGACAATTTGTTTACTGAAAAAATTAGTAATGCAAAAGCAATTATTGGATTGAGAAACCAAGTCATTCACGCTTATGACAATATTTCGGACGAGAATATTTGGTCAATACTTACAAACCATCTTCCAAAATTAAAAGGCGAAGTTGATGCGTTAATCAAACAAGGCGAAAAATAGGCTGCTAATCTAGCAGACAACTCCTCCAGTACCAAACTAACTCATTAATCCTACTATTTTAGATTTAAAACTACTAGCCATTGCTATAAACAGTTTAAAATTTGAAGTCGCAATACTCCAAATTTTAAACTATTTTTGTTTTCGCAATAAAATCATAAAAATGGCAAAAATCCTTCTTCTCGGCTCAGGCGAACTTGGTAAAGAATTTGTAATCGCTGCACAACGCATCGGGCAAACCGTTATTGCGGTTGACAGCTATGAAAATGCTCCTGCTATGCAAGTGGCTCATGATTTTGAAGTGATTAACATGTTAGACGGCGACGCTTTAGATAAGATTGTAGCCAAACACAATCCTGACTTCATTGTTCCTGAAATCGAAGCCATCAGAACCGAGCGTTTTTACGATTACGAAAAACAAGGCATTACCGTTGTTCCATCGGCTAAGGCGGCCAACTTTACAATGAATCGCAAAGCCATTCGTGACTTAGCTTCTAAAGAATTAGGATTAAAAACTGCCGAATACCGTTACGCTACAACAGCCGAGGAATTACGAAAAGGCGTTCTTGAAGTAGGCGTTCCTTGTGTAGTAAAACCATTAATGTCTTCGTCAGGAAAAGGACAATCTACGATAAAAACCGAAGCTGATATTGAAAAAGCATGGGAATATGCTGTAGCAGGTTCGCGTGGTGATGTGGTGGAAGTAATTGTGGAAGCTTTTGTGAAATTCAATTCGGAGATTACTTTATTGACAGTAACCCAAAACAACAATCGTACTTTATTCTGTGCGCCAATTGGTCACCGTCAGGAACGTGGCGATTATCAGGAAAGCTGGCAACCTGCCCGAATTTCCGATAAGGACTTATACGAAGCGCAGGACATGGCCGAAAAAGTTACAGAAGCCTTAGGCGGTGCAGGACTTTTTGGAGTCGAATTTTTCATTGCCGATGATGGCGTTTATTTCTCTGAATTGTCTCCCCGCCCACACGATACCGGCATGGTAACATTAGCAGGAACACAAAATTTTAATGAATTTGAATTGCATTTACGTGCTATTTTAAGTTTACCTATTTTCGAAATTAGCTTAGAAAAATCCGGAGCGAGTGCGGTTATTTTAGCTTCTGAAAACAATACCAATCCAACTTATAGCGGAATTGAAAAAATTGCTGCATTGCCTAAAACTGATTTCAGGATTTTTGGTAAACCAAGTACAAGAACTTACAGAAGAATGGGAGTTGCATTAGTAAATGATACTTTAGAAACACCAATTGAAGAAGTTGTAGAAAAGGCCGTAAAAGCGGCGAGTTTAGTGAATGTAAAGTAATTTTCTTTTTTGCTTAATCAAAATTAACTAATCCAATATCTCATCTATAACGGTTCTCGATACATTTTTTATTTCATTGCATTACCTAAAAAACATTACCAATGGCGTTTTTAATAAAAGTAAAATTATGGTTTACCAATTTTCTTTTTTGCTTGATCAAAAAAGAAACAAAAAAATCAAGTCTTACACTTCCTCGTCGGTCAAATTAGTTTTCAAATGCTAAAAGAAAAGAACTCGCTGCGCTCAAACAACTTTTCTTTTTACGCATTCTTCAAACATTTGACGCTCGACTGCGGAAGCTAAGGACAATGAATTCGTTAAATAAAAGTAATTTGCGGTTAAAAATCTATATTAAAAAAAATAACTCCTAATCTTTTTTCAATAATCGGAAAGCGGTGGGTGTTACACTCGTGTGTTTTTTAAACAAGCGACTAAAATAAGAATAATCGTCATAGCCCAACTCGGTTGCTATTTCATTGACTGTCCAGTTTTTGTCGAGCAGCATGCGTTTGGCTTCCAGCACCACCCGGTCCACAATTACTTCGGTGGTTGTTTTTTTTAGGATTTCATTACAAATTCGATTCAGATGTTTCAGCGTAATATGAAGCTCCGATGCGTAATAAGCCGCCGATTTTTCTTCTTTGAATTTTTGCTCTAAAAGTTGTTCCAGATTTTTAATTTTCACATTATAAGAATGCGCTTCATGAACATGAATCTGACTGTACTTCCGTGCCAACTCAATGTGAATACTGTCCAAGAGATTCATAATCTTATCCCGCTTCAATAACTGATTGCTTTGACTTTCGGCAATTAAGTTTTCAAAATAAGACAAAACCTGATTGATTTCTGCTTCCTCTAAAACAATTTCAGGACTATTTTGTACCGAAAAATAAAAAGGATAATCCTCGATTTTTTTATTACCAAAATATAAATTATACATTTCAGCCGTATAGAAAACAATAAAACCTTCTATATCTTCAGACAAAATCCAATGGTGCATTTGCCCAGGCTGCAACACAAAAACACTACCCGGACGAATATCAAAGCGATCAAAATCGACTTCGTGCATTCCGGAACCATTGGTAAAAAAAACCAACAGATAAAAATTATGGCGGTGCGGTTTCTCTATAAAACTATGGCTGACCAAATGATTTTTAAACGTATTAATATACAAATCAGTGCT
The DNA here is from genome assembly GCF_046000495.1 of Flavobacterium plantiphilum. Taxonomy (NCBI): domain Bacteria; kingdom Pseudomonadati; phylum Bacteroidota; class Flavobacteriia; order Flavobacteriales; family Flavobacteriaceae; genus Flavobacterium; species Flavobacterium plantiphilum. The sequence continues at coordinate 237,737 of NZ_JBELQA010000003.1, read as the reverse complement.
AACTGAATTGCAGTTGAACTGTTCGATACTATAAACGGGATATTTTTTCATTCTGACAAATGTCTTTTTTGTGCTACAATAAGCGAATATAGAAAATAGCCGGCAGATAGCTAATAAATACCTTTGTAAAAAAACAGAAATTATGTCAAATACACTTATCCATATTCTGAAAAATGATTGTCCGCATTGTCATCAGGGGAAAATTTTTAAAGAAAAAAGTATTTTTTTCCGGTTTGGTTTTCCAAAAATGAATGAATACTGCCCACATTGTCATTATAAATTCAAAAAAGAACCAGGTTATTTTTTTGGTGCCATGTATGTGAGTTACGGGCTGACGGTAGCTCAGGGAATTACGACTTATGTGATTGCCAGTTTCTTTTTTAAAGAAACCTTCGACCTGAGAATTATTCCTGTTATCATGGCAGTTATAGTCGCTTTAGCACCTTTAAACATTCGGCTATCCCGCTTGTTATGGATTTATATGTTTAAAAATTATTCGAATTAAGCAAAGCAACACCTATTGTCCCTATAAACTCTGGAATAAAAAAGACCACTTCCTTATCGGAGAGATAAGGAAGCGGTCCAAACAAACTAAACTAACCACCAATTAAGTTTTCTTTTTATTTATAAGCCTCGTTTTGAGTAATTACATCAGGATTCTGATTAATTACTAAAAACGGAACCGGTAACAGCAAATCATCTGCTGTTTCAATAGTTATATTTTTACTGCTGTTTTCAATCACTGTAATCGCTCTTCCGGTTCTGATTAAATCAAACCAACGATGAAATTCGGATGCAAATTCTACCTGTCTTTCATGTTCTAATGCCAGTTCGATTGTATTGTACTGAGCCGGATAACCCGCAGTACCATAAGCTGCTAAACCTACACGGTTACGAACTTCATTCAGATATTTAGGATCAGAAGTTGCTTCTGTAAGCATTAACAGCACATCAGCATATCTGAGAATCATAAAATTATTATCCGAAGCCTCTCTTAAACCGCTCACCGGGGCTGCAGTATCTTTCCATTTGATTGGAAATTTTACATCTACAGTTGCTCCGCTGGCTGTCTGATAGCCATTTTGGATAGAAATATCACGTCTGGGATCTCCAGCTTCATAAGCATTCCACAAATCATCGGTAATCTGATTGAATCCGCCACCCCAGGACGTAACAACACGGTTATCAACCGGAGTGAACATTGCCCAGTATAAACTGTACGGATTAGAAATACCGCCTTTGTATTGAATTTCAAAAATAGACGATGCCCCGTTTTTTTTAGTTAAATTCCATAAATCAGCATAAGGAACCAGATTGAACCTGCCATATACTTTCATTAACGCCTCAGTCGCTTTGGGTTTATTTCCCATAGTTAAATACACTTTCCCCAAAAGTGTATTTGCTGCTTCCTGACTGGCAGCACCTACAAAACGCTGACTGGTTTTCACCGGTAATTTTGCGGCAGCAAATTCAAGATCTTCAATAATCTGTGCATAAACCTGCTCTTTAGGCGTACGTCCCTGAGCATATGAATCAGCCACACTTAAAGGAGTGGTAACCAGAGGCACGTCTCCCCAGGCACGAACCATATCAAAGTAATACAAGGCACGTAAAAACTTAGCTTCACCAATTAATGCCTCCTTAGTAGTAAAATCCAGCTTTTCGGCACTGACAATGATGTTATTTACAATATAAATAGCTTTGTAGTAATTGTTCCAGAAATTAAAAACCAATTCATTATCAATCGCCATGGTATGCAATTCAAAGCCTTCATAATCCTGAATTCTTCCGGCGGCATTGTCACTATAGGCGTTATCAGACATTAGCTCCCCATAAAAAGATGGCAGACTCTCAGGACCGTATAATGTATAAAGTGAATTATAAGCTGACCATAATGCCGTTTGAATATCCTCTTGAGATTTATAAAATTCTACTTCATTAGCATTTGAAATAGGAGCTTTGTCTAAAAAGTCGCCACTGCATCCTAACAGGAATAGGTTGCAAAAAAGTGTTATATATAGTATCTTTTTCATTTTTCTTATGTTTTAATGATTTGTATCGTTTTTTTTAGAAACTAATATTTATTCCCGCAGTAGCTGTAAACGGATTTGGATATGCTCCGTAATCAAAACCTACCATGACACCGGACTGATACGTACTGCCTTCAGGATCAAAACCTAAATAATCAGAGAACACATGTACATTTTCCATATTCAGATATAATTTTACATTACTCAGTTTCATTTTTTCCACAAAAGTTTTAGGCAGATTATATCCTAGACGAATATTCTGAATACGAACAAAGGAACCGTCTTCCACCCAATAACTGGATCCAAAATCACGAACAGTTGTTGGCAGCATACGTGGTTTAGGAATCATTCCGTTACCCGGTTCTGCTTCCGATTTCCAGTAATTATTCACAACGGAATACATATTTCGGTTACCGCCTCCTACTCCTGATTTCAAATAACGGGCATTATGATTAAGAATTTCACCTCCCTGAGAACCTCTTAATAAAACGGAAAGCTCAAATCCTGCATAAGAAAAATTATTAGTCAGACCCCATTGAAAATCAGCCTGATTGTTTCCAAGATAGGTACGGTCATTAGAATCAATTTCACCATCATTGTTAACATCTCTTACTCTTGGATCACCCGCTTCACTTCCCGGCCATACGGGATAAGCATTATTGTCTAATTCAGCCTGTGACATGATAACACCATCAATAACATACCCATAATACATTCCAATAGGTTTTCCTACAGCTGTACGCGAAGTCATACTACTTACATTAATATCTATTGGAGCGTCATTAACCCCCAGTTTCAATACTTTATTGCGATTTGCAAAAATATTAAGATCAGTACTCCATTTAAACTCACTGTCAATATTTTGTGTACTGAGATTTAATTCAAATCCTCTGTTCTCCAGTTCTCCGATGTTTGTTAAAGTGGTTGAGAATCCTGAAAGAATAGGAATAGGAACATTCAGCAATAAATCTTTTGTTTTCGAATAATAAATATCTCCGGTAAATTTTACACGCCCATTAAAAACACTAAAATCAATTCCAAAATTAGTCTGACCTGTTTTTTCCCATTTCAGATTTTTATCAGCAAAATTAGTGGTATAAATCCCCTGATTTACAGTACCTGAGCTCACATACGGACTGTACCCCAACACCCCGATTGATCCGTAATTTGGAATCTGGTTGTTACCGGTAGCTCCATAACTCAATCTGGCTTTCAGGTTACTAATCCAGGAAACCTCTTTAAGGAAATCTTCTTCAGAAACACGCCATGCCAGCGACCCTGATGGAAAATATCCCCATCTGTTATTATTACCAAAACGGGACGAACCATCCGCTCTGATAGCTGCCGAAGCCAGATATTTTCCTTTGTAAGAATAATTGGCACGAGCCAGATAAGATACCAGCGACCATTCTTCAGAAAAAGTGTTACCTGCATTGACAACTCCTGCATTTAAAGTATGGACTAAATCATTAGGAAAGTTTCCGGCAGTCATACTACTCAGATCAGTAGTCTGTTCCTGAGCAGAATAACCCGCCAGTATATTTAAATTATGATCTTCATTGAAGGTTTTATTATACGTTAATGTAGTTTCTGAAATCCAGTTGTTGGATTGTAAGGTTTTAAAATCAGCCTGCGCCGGAACCCATCCGGAATATCCCCAGTTTTGTCCTGCATTCCAGTAAAAATTATGAACGGTATTTTCAATATTAGAACTTGCAGAAGTTTTAATCGTTAAATCTTTTATAATATCCCACTCCAGATAAGAAGTAACGGTTGCTATATTAGTCACTTTTTTAGCTGTTGCTTCTCTTGTCAAAGCATACGGATGCCAGAGCTGGAAGCCATATTTTGTAAAAGTATTCCAAATAGAAGCTGGATCTTTAAAACCAAGACTTCCTGTTTCAACATACAATGGAAAAAAAGGATTACTTTGCAAAGCCAGACTCACTACATCACTTTTCCCTCCGGTTCCGTAAGGAGCTTCATTGGCGCGACTCAGTCCTATATTTACTCCCATACGCACCTTATCATTGAACTTATGTTTAATATTAGATCTCAAATTGATTCGGTCATAGGTATTCCTGTCCACTACCCCTTCTGAATCTAAATAACCCAGTGACACCATAAATTGTGTTTTCTCACTACCACCGGATGCCGAGAGTTGAAAGTTTTTGTTATGTGCGGTTCTGAAAGCCACATCCTGCCAGTCAGTTCCGTTGCCAATACGGGCAATCCATTCCGGATCAGAGAATTCTACTGGAACAAGAGTATTATTCCCTCTTACCGCAGTGGGGTTTGCTGCAACAATAGTAGCCCATGAATTATTTCTGGCGGCAGTATTAAAAGCAATAAACTCTGAAGCATTCATCATGTCGGTTTTACGGTTTACATGTGAAAAACCGGTTTCAAAAGTGGCATCAATTTTAGTTTTTCCCGCTTTTCCCTGTTTAGTAGTAATAATTACCACACCATTAGCTCCTCTGGAACCATAAATAGCCGCAGAAGAGGCATCTTTTAAGATATCAATTGATTCAATGTCGTTTGGATTAATAAAGTTCAGTGGATTTCGGTTAAAACTCAAATTACTCCCTGAACTAATTCCGGTATCCGTTGAATTTGTGGTATTATCTTCCAGCGGAATCCCATCAATTACATAAAGCGGTGTAGTTCCTGCGTTGATTGAAGAAGCACCACGAACTTTAACCGTAGGAGCCATACCGGGTGCACCCTGAGATTGTGTAATTTGCACTCCTGTTGCCTGTCCCGCCAGCGATTGCAGCACATTACTATTAGACCTTCCTTCCAGTTTATCGGAACCAACAGAAACCACTGATCCGGTCAAATCTTTTTTCTTCACGGAACCGTAACCAACCACTACTACTTCTTCTAAGGTTGCAGAATCTTCTTCTAATTTAATTACCAGATTAGTTTCTCCGTTTGTTTGAATTTCTTTTGTTTTAAAACCAATATAAGAAACAACCAATATGGCTTTACTGCTTTTTACTTTTATTGAAAAATTACCATCAAAATCCGTTTGAATTCCGTTTTTAGTTCCTTTTTCAACGATATTTACTCCGGGTACAGGCTGGCCTGAATTATCAGTAACCTTCCCGCTTATTACTTGTTGCTGTACATAATTATTTGTAGTTACAGGCTTTTCTTTAATTAAAATGGTATGATCATCAGTAAGTTCAAAATGGAGATTATTAACTGAAAGACATTGCCCTAATAATGTAGATACTGCAATTTTGCCTTTTTTCAGTGCTACCTCCGGCATGTCTTTAAAAACTTTTCTGGGATAGATAAAGTTTAAATCCGTCTGTTGTTTTATAATTTTAAAAACCTCATAAATGGTTACAGACTGGTCTTTATCTATGGTTACATTTACTTGTGCAAATGTGCTGTGTACATTCAGACAAAAAACATTGGTACACCATAAAAAAATAAATGCTCTCATAACAGTTTTAATCAGCTTTTCTCTGCCGAGATCAAAAACATTCAATACTTTAATTTTCATAATTTTCTGGTTTGCTTGGTTATACAATGGATTAACAGATTAAATGGGCGGAATAAAGAAAGCCTAACGTGAAAGCTTTACTTTGTGGTTTATTCCAGAATTACTTGTTTGTCTTTTATTTCATAGTTTTTAATAATTTTAAAATATTTAATACTCTTCAGAATTTCATCTAATGTTTGGGTTTTTCTTAAAACACCATCAAAAATTTCATTTTCAATTGCTTTATTTTTAAATATAAAATCGACATCATACCAGCGCGATAATACCTTCACCATATCTTTAAGAGTTATTTTTTCGAAAGTAAAAACCCCTTCTTTCCATGATATTTCACTGTAGACCTCTATGTTTTTTACAACCGGATTGTTTGTTATCGTATTTAAACTTAATTGTTGATTGGGCGTTAATTTTAGTTTTTTGTTTCCAATATTTACCGCTACTTTCCCCTCGACTAGAGTGGTATAACTATGAGCATCGTCTTTATACGCTTTGATGTTAAATTCGGTACCTATTACATCAACCTGCTGTTTGTTACTTAATACTTTAAAATGAGCTCCTTTATGTTTTACAGCAGGCGATACGGCAAAATAAGCTTCCCCGTACACTAATTCTACTTCTCTTGTTTGTCCCTCAATAAATGCTACCGGAAATTTTAATTTAGTTTCCGAATTCAGCCAGACCTGGGTACCGTCGGATAATTTAATAAAGAACTTTCCTCCTCTGGGAATAGTCACATAATTATAGACTACTTCAGCTGTGTTTTTTTCATCAGCTTCATAAACGATTCCGGCACCATTACTTTTAGCATTCTGGGTTTGAAGTGATGTTCCGTTTACTAAAGCAATCTGAGAACCGTTAGCCAGTGTAAGTGTTGCTTTATCCGTACCGGGTTCCAGGCTTTTTTGCTGCTGTTTTATCACTACCGGAATAGCAGAGTCCGGCTTGTTGAAAATATTATCCCTAAAGAAATAGCTCATCGTTAAAAGTCCCACAAAAATTGCTGCTGCAGCATATTTGATAAAATAGAACTTGTTTTTTGATGTCTTTGGCTGTTTTTGCGGAGTTGCTAATATGGTGTTCTGAATGCGAATAGCGTCCTGTTCAGTCATCATGGGTTTCTCGTCTAAAATTGCGAGTACTTCTTCTACAGTTGGAAGTCCGGTTGAATCCGTTAAATCCTGTACATACTGTACTACTTCATCAACCTCTTTTTCAGAACATTGATTCAGAATGAATTTTTTTAATATTTTTTGGATATGAGTATCGTGTTGCATAATATACGTTCTTATATATAATACAGATGAGAAAACGAAAAGTACTATCGGGTATTATTATTTTTTTTGAAAAATAATAAATTTACCTCCAAAAAGAAACAAATACAAACAAAAAGAAAGTGAAAAGAAAGTGAAAAAGAAGAAAATCTGAAGGGATTTTTTACGAATTTATTCTAACCAACGGGCAGAAATAAGGCTTATAAGAAGTGCAACATCACCGTGAGTTTCTAAAAAATCTCTAATTTCGGCTAAGGCCTTACTCATTTGACCTTTTACTGTACTTACAGAAATATTCAATTCTTTACTGATCTCCTCATAACTCATTTCTTTATTACGGGACATTTCAAAAATAATTCGACGCTTAGGAGGTAACTGTTCAATAGCTTTGTTCTTTATGGCATCATAATCAGCATCTGCAATGGTGTCTTCAACAGGATTGTATGATTTTTGACTGTTGTAAAATACCTCTTCTTTAAATTTACGATTATTTGCTATTTTGCTGATCAGATTAAAAGTTAAGTTGCGTGTAATAGTAAACACATAAGATTTAAACGATAAATCAGGATTAAGTCTGTCTCTATGCTGCCAGATGTTCAAAAATACATCCTGCACTATTTCTTCTGCAAAAATCTGGTTTTTAAGCATACTTAAACTATAAGCATAAACATCATTATGATAGTAATTAAAAAGCTCACTAAAAGCTTTTTCATTTCCTTCCATAAGATTTACAACCAGTAGTTTGTTATTAAGTTCTTTTGTTTCAGACATTACAAAAATTTGCTAAATATAGAAATTGCCGATTTATTACGAATCAGTCTGTTAAAATTAAAAATTCTTAGTGAGCGTAATGCTAAATGCTAATATACCAATTTAAACAACAAATTATTGAATTTAAGAATATATAAAAAATAACATTCTGAATGAAAAACTTTAAGCATACTCCAATTTAAAAAAGAACAAAAAAATTAAAAATAAGTATATTGCGTAATCAAATTTTAAATAAAAAGAACGATGTCCCTGATCATAAATAACATAGAAAAAATTGTTTCGCTAACCCCTGAAGAAAAAGAACTCTTCCTAAATAAAACAGAAATTCGACACTACAAAGCAAAAAGTATTTTATTGAATTCAGGCGAAGTTTGTAAATATTCTTATTTTGTGAATTCCGGAATTTTGAGAAGTTTTAACATTAACGACAACATTGTAGAATATGTTTTAAGTTTTGCCTGTGAAGGCTGGTGGATGGGTGACATGTACAGTTTAATTTCGCAAAAGCCTGGAAATCTATTTATTGAAGTAATAGAAGACGCAGAAGTGGTATTACTTTCTAAAGAAAATCAGGAACTGCTTTATAGTGAAATTCCAAAACTGGAACGTTTTTTCAGAATTCTGACCGAAAATTCATTAGTGGCCAATCAGGAACGATTAATGGATAATTTAAGTTTGTCGGCCGAAGACCGTTTTGATAAATTCAATAAAAGATATGCTTCTCTGGCTCATAAAATACCTCAAAAACAAATTGCTTCCTATATAGGAGTAACACCGGAATTTTTCAGCAAAATGAAATCACGTTTATTGCGAAAATAAACAGCCGCTTTAACAACCGGGTTTCTTACCAGTTTGCAAAAGAAACGCCTATCCCTATTGTTGTCTGGCTTACATTATAATCAATTAAAGTTTCTCCATAACCGTGAAAAACCTGAGCATGCCCTCTTAAATGTCCATGAATAGGAAATACATAATTCAGCTGAATATTCCCTTTTTCAAAAGTACTGAAAGAATGATTTATGATAGTATAAAATTCATGTTTACCAAAGTGGGTGCCTAATTCTAATTCTGCATCTCCCACATATCTGGTAATTCCCGGATTTTCATCTTCGGTATCCGGCATACGATACCAGGGTCTGAAATTCACAGTCCAGTTGTTGAATTCGTAACCAATATTTAAAATAATTCTATTCCAACTTCTCGAAGTAGGAATATCTTTTCCATTAGACTGATGGTTGAGTATAATTCCAAAAGTCCTTATTTTTCCCTGAAACAAATCAATATTCACCGGAAAATTTAAAATTATTTCCGGCTCATAATTTAGTTCTCTAAAAGCTCTGGACAACTTTTTATTATAAACCTGCCAATGCGCTTTTTGAGTATATCCAGCCCATAAATCTCCTGTACCAAAGAATAGTCCCTGAAATAATTTAGTTTTAAAACTGATTTGGAATTTAGTTTCAATATTATTGAAAATGTTTTTTTCATCCGTGGCAAATTCACCGCTTTCATCAAAAGGCGCTTCATTTCTTTTGCTCGACCAGCGTGCTGCAGCAAAATAAATAGGACGATAGGAAACTAATCTAAAAGTTCCTTTTTTATCAATACTATCCAATTCCCATTGTTGGGATATATTTTTTCTAATAATTAATTTGTTATAATCCACCTGAGAAAAAGCACTGGAAGAGATTAAAAACAAAAATACCAGCACTTTATATAACTTGATCATTCCGGGAATTTTAGATTATTTTCTAATCACAAAAGTACTTACTGTTTGCACCATTCATGTTGCAGCTATTTCTAATATATTTATATAATTATCATACTGAATAACTATACACCCCAAAAAAAACAGTAAATTCATGTTTTCTTTTTCTTAATCTAGGTTAAGTGCAAAATGCTTATGACAGGGGTATCTTTGTAATATAATAATCAATAAAACAAAAAATATCATGGCAACTACAGTTTTTCACAAAGCAGATACAAGAGGACACGCAGATCACGGATGGTTAAATGCATACCACAGTTTTAGTTTTGCAAGCTGGTACAATCCGGACAGAGTACAATTTGGAGCACTTCGTGTTTTAAATGATGACACTGTTGCGGCAGGAATGGGTTTTGGAACACATCCGCATGACAATATGGAAATCATTACCATTCCGCTGGAAGGAGATTTAGCTCATAAAGACAGTATGGGAAATGAATCTACTATCAAAAACGGAGATGTACAGGTAATGAGTGCCGGTTCAGGAATAAGACACAGTGAGTTTAATCCAAACGCTGACCAGAGAACAAAATTATTTCAAATATGGGTTTTCCCAAAACAAAGAGATGTTACTCCAAGATACCAGCAAATCACACTGGACAAATCTCTAGAAAAAAATGATTTTGCTCAGATTTTATCCCCTGATGCTGAGGACGCAGGAGTATGGATTCATCAGGACGCCTGGTTTTATTTAAGTGATTTTGATGCTGATTTTTCTAAAAAACTATCCCTTAAAAAAGAAGCCAACGGTTTTTACATTATGAATATAGAAGGAGAAATCGAAGTAAATGGCAATACATTAGAAACAAGAGATGCGATAGGAATCTGGGAAACTGCCGAAATTGAAATTAAAGCTAATAAAGCTTCTAAATTTTTAGTAATGGAAATCCCAATGAAACACTAAAAAAATAAAAATCATGGAAGAAACTATTGGATTAGAATACAACGAAAGAAAAGGTTATTTTTACGTAGCAGTAAACAATGCACAAGCTGCAAAAATGACTTTTGTTTTTGCCGGACCACACAAAATAATCATTGATCATACAGAGGTAAATCCGGAATACAATGGCAAAGGATTTGGAAAAAAAATGGTTGAAAAAGCCGTTTTATTTGCCAGAGAAAAAGAATTAAAAATTCTTCCTTTGTGCCCGTTTGCAAAAAAAGTTTTTGATAAAACTCCTGAATTTAGTGATGTTTTATAATTTATAAAAGGTTTTAGATTAGTAATTATATCATGAAAAACATATTAGAAAAAGACATCACGGCACACATTGGTACTCAAAAATATTTTTCCACGATTAGCTGGCGTAACGGCCAGTTTATCATGGATGAACCGGAAAACATTGGAGGAAAAGATTTAGGTCCCGATCCTTACACCGCTCTTTTGGCTTCATTGGCCAGCTGTACTATCGCTATTTTACGCATGTATATTGACCGTAAAGGCTGGGATATTCCCGAAATAAACATTACCGTAAATGCCGCTCAGGAACAAGAAGGAGAATTTGAAACCATTTTTTCCAGACAGATTACTTTTTCTAAGGAAGTAACTACAGAACAGAAAGAAAAATTGATTCTTATTGCCAATAAATGTCCTGTTTCTAAAATTTTAAAAGGAAAAATAACTATCAAAACCCAACTTTGATTATGAATCCGCAAGACATCACAAAAGAATATTCCAATGGTGAAGTTACCATTGTGTGGCAATCAGGAAAATGCGTTCATTCAGCAAATTGTGTCCGCAATAATCCTGATGTCTTTCAGCCAAAAGAAAAACCATGGATAAAACCGGAAGGTTCAACAACAGAAAAAATTATTGACACGGTAAAAAAATGTCCTTCGGGAGCGTTGACTTACTTTTTAAACAAATAAATAATGACTAAAAAAATTATTGCTTTTGGAGCTTCATCCAGCACCAATTCTATCAACAAACAATTAGCTGCTTATGCGGCATCTCAATTTGAAAACGCAGATACAGAAGTCCTGGACTTAAACGATTATGAAATGCCTATTTTTTCTTTAGACAGAGAAGCAAAAAGCGGGATTCCGGAATTAGCCCATCATTTTTTTGAAAAACTGGGAACTGCCGACCTGATTATTGTTTCGCTTGCTGAGCATAACGGAGCTTATTCTACAGCGTTTAAAAATATTTTTGACTGGACTTCCCGAATAAATCCTAAGTTTTTTCAAGGGAAACAAACGCTTATTTTAGCTACTTCTCCGGGACCAAGAGGAGGTCTTACTGTTTTAGAAATTGCAAAAAACCGTTTTCCTTTTCAGGGTGCTGTAGTTAATGGCAGTTTTTCCCTGCCTAGCTTCAATGAAAATTTCAATGCTAATGAAGGAATTACAAATGAACAACTTAAAAATGATTTGCTGGAAATTATAGAATCTATCGAACTTTAATCCCGTCAAACCCTATGAGAAAGCGTTACATACAGTGACGCTTTTTTATTTTGCTAAAAATTAAACCTTTACAAAGACTCTTTTTTTACAATATGCTGTAAAACAGGATTCCGGACTAAGATATTCGCAAAACGGAAATTTAAAATTTAATTTTGCAAAATTTTAAGAACACAATATCTATTTTTGATACAGTGTAAAAAAAAAAAAAAAATCATTTATGAAACTACTTATTGTTGAAGACGAACCTAACCTTCTATCTATTATACGAAAAGGACTTTCGGAGAAAAACAATGAAGTAAGCGTCGCTCTTGACGGAACCACAGCTCTGGAAATGATTTTAAATCATAATTTTGATGTAGTAATTTTAGATATCATGCTTCCGGATATTAACGGAATCGAAATTTGCAGACGCCTGAGAGCTGCTAAAAATTTTGTTCCTATTTTACTTTTAACTGCATTAGGAACCACTGAAAATATTGTTACCGGATTAAATTCCGGTGCTGATGATTATCTGGTAAAACCATTTAAATTTTCTGAATTAGAAGCCCGGATTTCTGCCTTAGCCCGAAGATCAAATCAGGAACATAAACCAAATGATCTGATTAAAATAGATGATTTGGAAATTGACTGCAGGGCAAAATCAGTAAAAAGAAACGGAGCACTTATTCAGCTAACCGCTAAAGAATTTAAATTATTACATTATTTAGCCCGCAATGCCGAAAACATCTTATCCCGGGAAAAGATTTTAGATAATGTTTGGGATATCAATTTTGACATGAATACAAATGTTGTTGATGTCTACATTAATTATCTGAGAAATAAAATCGATAAACCTTATCAAAACAAACTAATCCACACCATTAAAGGCTTAGGCTACATTCTAAAATCATAATTTATGCAAATCAGAAAAAAAATAACCATCACTTATATAGCATTATCGTGCTTTAGCACTTCGCTTTTGTGCCTCGTTATTTTTTCTCTGTTCAAGCAAAACAACGAATATTATTTTATAAAAAGACTTCAGGACAGAGCTAAAATTGCTTCCTCAGCTCATTCTCAAAAAACCGTAGAGAAGAAAAATTATTTTCAGGAATTCAAAAAAGGAGGATTAGAAGAGCTCATTGAAGAGAAAGATTATATTTTAAAAGTAAAAGGAAAAAACACCTTTGAATACAATACCGATTTAAACCTGCCGCCGGAATTTTACAATACGATAATGAAAAAGGGCTCCAGCTGGTTTGAAGAGGATTACCGCTATTATTACGGACAACTATTTGGGGAAGGAGAACACAAACACATAGTAATTGTTACTGCAAAAGACCGCCGTGGCAATACAAGTGCAATCTATATTTTACAAATTTTGCTTTTTGGAGGTGTTGGATTTTTTATACTGGCATACTTTTTTGGTCAATTTTTTGCACAAAGAGTTATCAACCCTATTGCCCGCATCACCAAAGAAGTACAAAGAATCAGCGCATCAAATCTTCACAACAGACTGGCTGATACAAACGGAAAAGACGAGATTTCTGATTTGACTGAAACTTTTAACGACATGCTGGATCGTTTAGAAACTTCATTTGAAATTCAGGCAAATTTTATTAATAATGCTTCGCACGAATTAAAAACGCCCATTACCACTATTATTGCCGAAACAGAAATCATGCTCCTGAAAGACCGGGACAAAGAAGAATACATCCATTCCTTAGAAAATATCAACAAACAGGCTTCCAAGCTGGGAAATCTTACCGAAAGCCTTCTAAAACTAACCCAAACAGGCTATGATGGTACTAAGCAGGTATTGGATATTGCGCGAATGGACGAAATCCTTTTAGAAGCAAAAGCTTCTATTGATACTCTTTTTCCGGATAACCGCGTTAACATAAAATTGAAATCCATTCCGGATGATGAATCCCTGTTAACCATTCCCTGCAACCGCCCATTGTTAGAACTGGCCTTGAATAATATTATTTCTAATGCTGTAAAATATTCTAATAACGATGAAGTCTTTGTAATTTTGTCTGTTGATAAATCAAAAATTAAGATTGCCATTACTGATATTGGAATTGGAATTCCGCCTGAAGATATTCCTTACTTATACGAACCTTTCTTCAGAGGGAAAATTGCGTCTAAATACAATGGATACGGACTGGGATTGCCTTTAGCCATGAAAATAATCCGAATGCATAACGGAGAACTTCAAATTCAGTCAGAAACCGGGAAAGGAACGGTTGTGAATATCACTTTTGAAAAAAAGTAACATTAGAATTTCTAATTTACATTCTTAGGGAATTTTAATTTTAACCAAAGTACATTCTAATAATCAATAACTTAATTTGTATGTATACCTAAATAATACATATGAAAAATTTATTAATACCTTCCACATTAGAATTAGATACTATAAATGCTGTCAAAGTTGCAATTCAGCAATCCAAAGGAAAACAATGTACCTTAACCTTAGCCTTAGTAAGCGAAATTCCTGACACCTATTCTACAGCAACTTTTTTGAGAAGTATGAAAAGTGAGCTTTCTGCATCCCAAAAAAATGTATTAGAATATTGCAGAGAACTGGTTACTATTTCACAAAACTGTACTCTTAAAATCCATTATCAGTACGGAATTTCGACTCCGCTAGTGAAAAATTTAATTGAACATCTGGGCATCGAATTAACTATTCTTACTCCATCTTACAGAAACACTGAAAAAAGAATTCACAATCAGTTTGTACAAATCCTTTGCAATTGTAAAAATCCTATTTTACATCTCAGCTCAAATTTTGAAGAACAGCAGCTGTCCAAAGCTATGTATCTGGAACAAACAAAATCTAAAATACAACTTGAAGATTTACAGGAATTAATTCCTGATCACTTTAGTTTCAAGATTGTAAGTCAGGCTAAAATTTTTAATGATCAGAATACTGAAGATCTTGAATTATTGTTAAATGATGCAATAACTAAAAACAATATTGATCTCTTAATCGAAACCCGAAAACCAAAAAAGATTAAACTAAAAAAAGAGAACATACATACTACCGAAAATTTTGGGCTTCCTATTTTATCATTGTATGAAGAAATTGTCTAGTGTGTAAAAATTATTAATTATAAAAAGAAAAGCATGTTATTAAAAAAGAAAATCCCAATGAAATATGTACTGGGAAAAATTAGAGTAGAGCTTTTTCTGGTCATTTTATACGCAATAACATTTGAAGCATTTAATACTTATTATGACAATGAGGCTATCAATATTCCTATTGCCATTCCCACAATTGTAGGAACTATTATTTCGTTGTTACTTGCTTTCAAATCGAATCAGGCTTATGATCGCTGGTGGGAAGCCCGTATTGTATGGGGCGCCATTGTAAACGACTCCAGATCATTAATACGTCAGGTCAGTTCTTTTTACAAAGACCCTGATTTTTCAATTGAAGCAAATGATTTCAAGGAAAATTTTGCCAAAAGACAAATTGCCTGGTGCTACAGTCTTAATCAGTCGCTTAGAGAAAAAGATCCTTACAAATCAATTAAGAGAATCTTAAACGAGGAAGATTTTCAGTATGTCAAGAGACATAAACATGTGCCAAATGCTATATTAATGCTGCACTCAAAAGCGTTAAGAAATGCATATGAAAATGACAAAATAAATACTTATCAACAGGTAGAAATAGACAATACTCTTACCCGCCTATGTGATTATATGGGGAAATGCGAACGAATAAAAAACACCATTTTCCCAACTACTTACAGTATGTATATGAGATTCACCCTTTGCCTCTTTATTATTTTATTGCCTTTTTCCTTAACAGATTTATTAGGCTGGTTACAAATTCCGCTAGTAACAACAATTGGGGCAGCATTTTTCCTTATCGAAAAAATGGCAATTCATTTACAGGATCCTTTTGAGAATAAACCAACAGATACTCCGATGACGGCTATTTGCGGTACTATTGAAAAGAACTTAGTTCAGATGATCCATGAATTTCGTGATGAATTTGAGTTTCCTCATAAAAAATCAGAAACAGAACTTCAGGATAACCGTGCGGTGAAAAACCCGTATTTTGTACTCTGACAATACCGTTATTGCAGTATTGTTTTTTATTTCTTAATCTAGGTTAAGTGTTGTTTTCTTATCGTTACTGTAAATTTGTAGTATTAAAATAAAATAATAATTAAAAAAAAATACAATTATGGCAACTATTAAATGGACAATTGACCCAACACATTCAGAAGTTGGATTTAAAGTAAAACACATGATGTTTACAAATGTTTCTGGAAAATTTGACTCTTATGAAGCATCTGTTACTACTGAAGATGATAATTTAGAAAGTGCAGCTATCGAATTTTCGGCTGATATTAATTCTATCAATACCAATAACGCCGACAGAGACAATCATTTGAAAAGCGGTGACTTTTTTGATGCTGAAAACCATCCAAAACTGACTTTCAAATCTACTTCAGTCACTAAAGACGGTAAAGATTATAAATTAACAGGTGATCTAAGCATAAGAGGTGTAAGCAAACCGGTTACACTTGCAACTGAATTTAGCGGATTCATGAAAGACCCTTGGGGAAATACAAAAGCAGGATTAAACATTTCAGGAAAAATAAACCGAAAAGACTGGGGATTAAACTGGAATTCGGCTCTTGAAACTGGTGGTGTCTTGGTTGGAGAAGAGGTACGCTTAAACATCGAAGTACAATTAATCCAGGAATAAAGATTATTAATCGCTGATTCTTTTAAATACAAACGGCTAAACTTTAAATTTGAAGTTTAGCCGTTTTTGTATCTTTTCTGTTAAATCCTAAAAAAACACTACTTTTACATCCCGATTGAATAATTTTTCAATCTTTTAATAATGTCACCCTGAGCGCGCCGAAGGGTTAATCTTTAAATTAGAAAAATATGAAGGCATATGTATTTCCGGGTCAGGGAGCACAATTCACTGGAATGGGCAAAGACTTATATGAAAACTCACCATTAGCAAAAGAATTATTCGAAAAAGCCAATGAAATATTAGGTTTTCGCATCACAGATATTATGTTTGAAGGAACTGCAGAAGAATTAAAAGAAACTAAAGTTACACAACCGGCAGTTTTTTTACACTCTGTTATTTTAGCTAAAACTCTAGAGGATTTCAAACCAGAAATGGTAGCCGGTCACTCTTTAGGGGAATTCTCTGCTTTAGTGGCTAATGGCGCTTTATCATTTGAAGACGGATTAAAATTAGTTTCCCAAAGAGCTTTAGCGATGCAAAAAGCCTGCGAAATAACTCCTTCCACAATGGCTGCCGTGTTAGGATTAGCTGATACTATTGTAGAAGAAGTTTGTGCTTCTATTGACGGAGTTGTGGTTGCTGCAAACTACAACTGTCCTGGACAATTAGTAATTTCAGGTGAATTCAAAGCCGTTGAATTAGCTTGCGAAAAAATGAAAGAAGCAGGTGCTAAGCGTGCGTTGTTATTACCGGTAGGAGGCGCTTTTCACTCACCTATGATGGAACCTGCAAGAGAAGAACTGGCTGCAGCTATTGAAGCAACTGCATTTTCAACGCCAATTTGCCCGGTGTACCAAAACGTAACGGCTACTGCTATTTCTGACGCAAATGAAATTAAGAAAAACTTAATCATCCAATTGACCGCTCCTGTAAAATGGACGCAATCGGTACAACAAATGATTGCTGATGGCGCTACTTTATTTACCGAAGTTGGTCCAGGAAAAGTATTAACCGGATTAATTGGAAAGATCAATAGAGAAGCTGCTACTGCAAATGCATAAGTAGATTTAGACAATACAGAATCCTCATAAACCAAATGTTTGTGAGGATTTTTGTTTATTAAAGATTTTTGAAATACAAAATAGCCCCATAATTACAGCCTGATTTTTAGCTATCTTTGTTCAAAGATTTTCTTTTTATGATTCCAAATTTACGAACAGTAAACGTTACCCGATACATTACTCCACTTAGAGAAGGTGGCTCCTTACCTGCATTGGCGGAAGCCGATGACGATTTTAAATATGTCTTAAAATTCAGAGGAGCTGGTCATGGCGTGAAAGCTTTGATTGCCGAATTTTTGGGTGGTCAAATTGCAAAAATTTTAGGTTTACCAGTACCTGAATTAGTTTTTGCCGAATTAGATGAGGCTTTTGGGAGAACAGAAGCCGATGAAGAAATTCAGGATTTATTAAAGTTTAGCCAGGGTTTAAACTTAGGTTTACATTATTTATCCGGAGCCATCACTTATGATGCAGCAGCCAATGATTGTGAAGCTTTATTAGCTTCAAAAATTGTTTGGTTGGATGCTTTCATTACAAATGTTGACCGGACATTTAAAAACACCAATCTATTAATCTGGAAAAAAGAACTTTGGTTGATTGACCACGGCGCTTCGTTTTATTTTCATCATTCCTGGACTAACTGGGAAAAAACAGCTGTTACGCCTTTTGCCTTAATTAAAGATCACGTTCTACTTCCTAAAGCATCTCATCTTGAAGAAGCACATGAAACATGCAGTGCTAAACTAAACGATTCCATCCTTGAAGAAATTGTCAATCAAATTCCGGAAGATTGGTTGCAATGGGAAGATCAAACTATAAGTCCAACCGAAATCAAAGCCATTTATTTTCAGTTTTTAAGCCTGCGCCTACAAAACGCCGAAATCTTTTTAAAACAAGCTCAGGATGCACGAAAAACACTTATATGATTATGCTGTCATTCGTGTAGTACCAAGAGTAGAACGCGAAGAATTCATTAATGTGGGATTAATGCTGTATTGCAAGCGTCAAAAGTATTTACGCATTCAGTATCAAATTCCTGCAGCTAAAATCAATGCTTTTTGCAAAAAATTTGATTTGGAGCAACTCAAAATTAATTTAGATTCTTTTGTGGCTATTTGCGAAGGCAAAAAAAACGCAGGTCCAATTGCTCTATTTGAAAAAGACGAACGCTTTAGATGGCTTACCGCAGTAAAAAGTTCAAGCATACAAACCTCAAGACCACATTCTGGTTTTAGTGAAGATTTAGACAGCACTTTTGAAAAACTTTACCAAGAATTAGTTTTATAATAAAAAATCCCAAATTAACCTAAGTTAATTTGGGATTTTTAAATTATTACTTTCTGTTTATGCAGACAATTTGTAAGCTTGTCTGGCTACTAACAGCCATTTCCCTTTTTGCTTTTGCCAAACTAACATAATACCTATTTTGATATCTTTTTCAACACCACTATCCTTAGTATGTGCAGCCAAATTGTGTCTTACTATCGCAACATCTCCAACAACTTGGATACTTTGATTTTGAAATTCTATCGTTACAAAATCCGATTCACCATTTAGTAATTTTTCAATAAAAACGGTTTGATCCTGAAGTACGCCACTGGAATGACCATAGCTCAAATCCTTTGATGTTAATGCTTTCAAGTTCGTTTCAGTAGGATCTATCAAAGCTTTTCGAAGAGCTTCTACCTGATTTGCAACCGCAGTTTCTTCATTTGAAACAGTTTTTGTTTGCGCCCGATTTGAAAATGAAATTAATACTAAAACAAGCAGTAAGAAATACTTTTTCATAATTATTTATTTAAAAATTCTAAAATACTATCTGTAATAAACTGAATTTGTTCGTCTTCTAATTCTGTATGTATAGGAAGTGCAATAACTTCTTTAACCAACTCATTCGTTACCGGAAAATCCTCTTCTTTGTAACGAACATCAGCATACGCTTTTTGCGAATGCAATGGAATTGGATAATAAATAGCACAAGGAATTCCTTTATCTAACAAATGCTGCATCAATGCATTTCTATCGGCATTGATAATGCGTAACACATATTGATGAAAAACATGATTGTTTTCTGTATGGTCAAATGAAGGTGTAATAATATTTACATGACCCGCTAAAGCCGTATTATACTTAGCTGCCGCTGTACGACGCGCTTCATTATAATCATTCAAAAAAGGCAATTTAGCATTTAAAACCGCTGCCTGAATACTGTCTAATCGTGAATTTACACCTACCACATCATGATGGTAACGCTCGTACATTCCGTGATTTACAATTCCTCTAATGGTATGTGCCAACGCATCATCATTGGTAAAAATAGCTCCGCCATCTCCATAACAACCTAAGTTTTTAGATGGAAAAAATGAAGTAGCACCTATATGACCTATCGTTCCTACTTTTGATTTTATTCCTTTTGTCGAAATATAATCTGCTCCTATAGCCTGAGCATTATCTTCAATAACATATAAATCATGTTCCTTAGCCAAAGCCATAATATCATCCATATTTGCCGCACGACCAAATAAATGTACAGGAACAATCGCTTTTGTTTTAGGTGTAATAGCTGCTTTAATTCTTTCCAAAGAAATATTCATAGAATCCACATCAACATCTACCAAAACAGGAGTTAACTGTAACAAAGCAATTACCTCAACAGTTGCAGCAAAAGTAAAATCGGCAGTAATTACCTCATCTCCTGGCTGTAACCCTAATCCCATCATCGCAATTTGTAATGCATCTGTACCATTCGCACAAGGAATTACGTGTTTTACTCCTAAATAATCTTCTAAAGATTTTTGAAACTGATGCACCTGAGGTCCATTAATATAAGCAGTATTATCTAAAACTTCCTGAATAGAAGTATTTACTGTAGCAGCAATTTTATCATATTGACTTTTTAAGTCAACCATTTGAATTTTCTTCATTTCAAATTAATTAATAGTTAGAAAGCTGTTGTTTATACACTTATTCAACAACAATAAAACTTTCATAAAAGGGAAACAAAAATAGGTATTATTGATTTCAAACCAATGATTTTAAGCCAAAGAAATGTATTTTAGCCCCAAAAAATATCCGAATGCTTTTTCTATACAATTTCATCATTACAATTGCCGATTTATTCTTAAAAATCGTAGCACTTTTTAGTCCAAAAATGAAGCTGTTTGTTTCAGGAAGAAAAAAAGTTTTTGATACGCTTTCGCAAAAGGTAAATGCAAATGATAAAACCATTTGGTTCCATGCTGCCTCACTGGGAGAATACGAACAAGGTCTTCCTGTTATTGAAAAAATCAAAGAAAAATATCCTGCACATAAAATTGTACTGACTTTCTTTTCTCCATCAGGTTATGAAGTCAGAAAAAATAACGCCGTAGCAGATGCAACAGTGTATTTACCAATAGATACTAAAAAAAATGCACAAAAGTTTCTAAAACTAGTTCATCCTGAAATGGCTTTTTTTATTAAATATGAATATTGGCCTAATTATCTGAACGAATTAAAAAAGTCAAATACCCCTACATATTTAATCTCAGGTATTTTTAGAGAAAACCAAATGTTTTTTAAATGGTACGGACAATTTTACAGAAATGCATTAAATACTTTCACCTACTTTTTTGTTCAGAATGAAAAATCTAAAAAACTACTACTTGAGTTAAACCATACAAATGTGGCGGTTTCCGGTGACACCCGTTTTGACAGAGTGGTTAGCATTTTAGAAAAAGACAACACTTTAGATTTTATTGCTGAGTTTAAAAACAACACCACTACTATAGTAATAGGAAGTTCATGGCCAAAAGACGAAGACCTTTTAGTTAAATACATTAATTCTACTACACAAAAAGTAAAATTCATTATTGCACCTCACAATATAAAGAATGAACAAATACAACAATTAAGAAACAGTATTCATAAAAAGACGGTATTATTTTCTGAAAAGGAAAATAAAAAACTGGCTGATTTTGATGTATTCATCATTGACACTATCGGGATACTGACAAAAATATACAGCTACGCTGACATTGCTTATGTAGGAGGTGGTTTTGGCAACCCTGGCATACATAACATATTAGAGCCGGCCACTTTTGGTGTACCCATAGTAATTGGACATAACTATTCTCATTTTGCCGAAGCAATTGATCTGGTAAATCTTGAAGGTTGTGTTAGCATTTCAAACAGCAACGAATTAACCGAAACTTTCGATTGTTTGCTTACAAACGAAATTTATCGTAAGAAAAAAGGCGATATTTGCGAAAGCTTTGTAAAAAATAATAAAGGAGCGACATCTATAATTTTAGGGGAAATTTAATAGACACTGAAACCATTTCTAAACAAAAATTAGAAAATCAGTATTTTAAAAATATTCTTTTTATACTAAAAAATAAAAAAAGAAACCCATTATCCGAATCGCAAAAATCATGGATTAAAAAAATTTTATTCTTAAAAAACAAACCCTCCATTTTCGGAATCTCTAAATACAGCGTTTTAGCTGAATTAAAAAAACATAAACAACTCACAATCAAAACACTAAAAACAAGAGTCAAAAAAACATTATTCACAGCCATTTAAGAAAAATCTTTTGAATACAATTCAAATATCATATACAAAACTTACATTTTATTGCGCAAAATATAATCGAATAATATTTTAAAAAAAAAATGAAAAAATATTTTACATATCAAAAATTTTATATCTTTGCCTCGAATTAATAATTAACCTTTTATAATAAAGTAAGATGAAAAAAGTATTTTTAAGTTTAGCTGTAGTTGCTGTTTTAACTGTTGTATCTTGTAAAAAAGCTGAAGCTCCTGCTGAAGAAGTTGCTGCTGACACTACTGCTGTAGTTGTTGACACTGCTGCTGTTGCTGTTGATACTGCTGCTGTTGCTGTTGATACTGCTGCTGTTGAAGCTCCTGCTGCTGAGTAATTTTAAATTACAGTAAAAAATAAGCCGTTACAATGTAACGGCTTTTTTTATGCTTATTATTTTATCTTCACTCACAACATTCTTCCTGCTAATCTTCAAAAACAAAATCATTATTAGCAAAATCTAATATCTCTGCTTTCGAACCATATTTTATTATCTCATCAATTCCTTTCTGAACCATTAATTCAGTACTGTATTTCCTGCTTACAGCAATAACCCGGCCTTCTGCCACAACACGAAAAAAAAACTTCCCTTTCGAAGTCTTAAATTTAACAAATGAACAAGTCGCAAACACTGATCGCAAATACTCCGCATCAGCCTCACAATCCATCCTTAATTCATACGCATTACTCGTGAAAATAGTTTTTCCTTTTCTTGAAGTAAATTCAAACTTATAATCTCCGCTAAATCTTTTACTAATAACAAAAGTGCCCATATTTTCTATTCAAACAAATTTCAAAAATCACCTCTATAACAAGCCTTAAATTACCAAATTAAACAACAAAAAACTGATTTTAATAGAAATAAAAAAAGCTCCAAACATTAGTTTGAAGCTTTTTGTACTCAGAGCGGGACTTGAACCCGCACGAACATTGCTGTTCACTGGATTTTAAGTCCAGCGTGTCTACCAATTTCACCATCCGAGCATTATCTGATGCTGAGCGAAAAACGGGGCTCGAACCCGCGACCTCGACCTTGGCAAGGTCGCGCTCTACCAGCTGAGCTATTTTCGCATTATCAATCCTTAAAAAGAACCGCTATACTTGTTGTGTATTGCGGATGCAAATTTAGAACTTTTTTCCGCTTAAACAAGACTTTTTCGAAAAAAAAATCAATATTTTCAGTAAGGTTTTGATTTACTTTACTTTAAAAGTAAAAATTATTTCCTGGTCAGCATTCTTTTAATTTCATTAAGCTTCATTAAAGCTTCCACGGGAGTAACCGAATTAATATCGATGTTTAAAATCTCTTCTTTTATTTCTTCCAGCAAAGGATCATCCAGATTAAAGAAACTCATTTGCATTTCTTCCTTATCCGATTTGATGCCGTTTAAAGCATCACCAGAATGATCTTTTTCCAGCTTTTTCAAAATCTTTTGTGCTTTCAAAATTACAATCTGAGGCATTCCTGCCATTTTTGCTACATGAATACCAAAACTATGTGCGCTTCCTCCTTTTACCAATTTCCGAATAAAAAGTACATTATCCTTTAACTCTTTAACCGATACATTATAATTTTGAATACGTTTCAGGGATTCTCCCATTTCATTTAACTCATGATAATGAGTAGCAAATAACGTTTTAGGTTTTGAAGGATGCTCATGCAAAAATTCAGCAATAGCCCAGGCAATCGAAATCCCGTCATAAGTACTGGTTCCTCTTCCTATTTCATCCAGCAAGACTAAACTTCTGTCAGAGATATTATTCAGAATTGAAGCCGTTTCGTTCATTTCAACCATGAAAGTGGATTCTCCCATCGAAATGTTATCACTCGCCCCTACTCTGGTAAAAATCTTATCCACTACGCCCATTTTTACACTATCGGCTGGAACAAAACTTCCCATCTGAGCCAACAGTACAATTAAAGCTGTTTGACGCAAAATAGCCGACTTACCCGACATATTAGGTCCTGTAATCATTATTAATTGCTGTGTTTCTCTGTCTAAGAATACATCATTAGCAACATAAGGAACCCCCACAGGCAATTGTTTTTCGATAACCGGGTGTCTTCCGTTCTTAATATCTAATTCGAAAGTTTCATCCAGTTCCGGACAAACATACTTATTTTCAATCGCTAATTGTGTAAAAGAACACAAACAATCCAGTTGCGCCACTAAATTTGCATTTAATTGCACGGGTTTAATATAGGTTGCTATCCAGGCTACTAATTGTTCGAATAATTCTGTTTCTATTTTATGAATCTTTTCTTCAGCACCCAGAATCTTAGCTTCATATTCTTTCAATTCTTCAGTTATATACCTTTCTGCATTAACCAGTGTTTGTTTGCGGATCCATTCTGCAGGAACCTTATCTTTGTGCGTATTTCTAACTTCAATATAATAGCCAAAAACATTATTAAAAGATATTTTTAAAGAAGAAATTCCGGTTCTTTCAGATTCTCTTGCCTCAATGCCTTCTAAAAACTCCTTTCCGGAAGTAGAAATCGCCCTCAACTCATCTAATTCCTGACTTACCCCTTTTGCAATAGCATTTCCTTTAGCAATAGCTACCGGAGCATCCTGATTTAAAGTTGTTTTGATTTTTTCACGCAACAAATCGCAACTATGCAAATTATCACCTATTACTTTAACCGCTTCCTGAGGACTTGCCAGAGCTAATGTTTTTATTGGTATTATCGCATCTAAGGATTCTTTTAAATAAACCACTTCACGAGGAGAAACTTTTCCGGCTGCAATTTTAGAAATCAGACGCTCCAAATCAGAAATCTGCTTAATCTGGTATTGCTTTTTTTGCAACACCTCCTGATTCTCTTTCAGATAAAAAACCACATCATGACGGCTTTGTACTTTTTTGATATCTTTTAGTGGCAGTGCCAGCCAGCGTTTTAATAAACGACCTCCCATTGGCGAAAGCGTTTTATCAATTACATCCAAAAGTGTTACGGCATTAGGATTATAACTGTGATACAATTCGAGATTTCTTATAGTAAATCGGTCCATCCACACATAAGCATCCTCAGCAATACGCTGAATAGCCGTTATATGCTGTACTTTGTTGTGCTGTGTTTCGGAGAGATAATACAAAATTGCCCCTGAAGCTATTATTCCTTCTTTCAGTTCTTCTACGCCAAAACCTTTTAAGGAAACTGTTTGAAAATGTCTGGTCAGCGTTTCAAAGGCATAATCCTCTTTATAAATCCAGTCTTCTAAATAAAAACAATGAAAATCTTCTCCAAAATGTCCTTTAAAATCATTTTTATTGTTTTTTTGAATCAAAACCTCAGAAGGACTGAAATTTTGTAATAACTTATCAATATACTCAGCATTTCCCTGAGCCGTTAAAAATTCTCCTGTAGAAACATCCAAAAAAGAAATTCCAATGCATTTACTGGTAAAATAAACCGAAGCCAGGAAATTATTCGTTTTAGAATGTAAAACTTCATCGTTCATAGAAACACCGGGAGTCACTAATTCAGTCACACCGCGTTTTACAATAGTTTTAGTCATTTTAGGATCTTCAAGCTGATCACAAATAGCCACACGAAGTCCTGCTTTGACTAGTTTTGGGAGATAAGTATTGATTGAATGATGTGGAAATCCTGCCAGTGCAGTCTCTGTTTCTGATCCTGCTCCTCTTTTAGTGAGTGTGATTCCCAGTATCTTTGAAGACCTGATAGCATCCTCTCCAAATGTCTCATAAAAATCACCCACCCTAAACAACAAACAAGCGTCAGGATACTTTCTTTTTATCTCATTATACTGCTTCATTAACGGGGTTTCCTTCGCCACTTTATCTTTAGATGCCAATTTTATAGTCTGTTTAGTTTATGTGAAAAATTTATGAAAGCGAATTTAAAAATTTTATAATGAATAACTACCACTTCAAAAATTAAAAATATTTTTAAGGATTTTTTATACCATTGGCATGATTTTTTCTTTAGCTTTGTTCTACAAACAAAATTCTAATAAAAATGAAAAAGATAATTTTACTTGCTGCACTAGTTGTTTTTGGAGTTACTACTTCTAAAGCACAGGAAACAACAAAAAAAATCAAAGCTACTGCTACTAAGATGGCAAAAGTAAACGGAGCGGGAATGGTTTTTGAAAATGAAACTATAGATTACGGAACTATTGCTCATAATGCAGACGGAAAACGCGAATTTGTTTTCACAAATAACGGAAACAAACCATTAATCATTACAAATGCTGTAGGTTCTTGTGGATGTACAGTACCTTCAACTCCAAAAGAACCAATTGCTCCTGGAGCTAAAGGTGTAATTGGAGTAAAATATGCAACTGACAGAGTTGGAGCTTTTTCAAAAACGGTAACGGTATCTTCTAATGCTGCCGGACAACCTACAAAAACTTTAACAATCAAAGGAACAGTACTTCCTGATGATGCAAAAAAGAGCTAATTTTTAAATTATATAACTTTCAAAAAGCTTCCCTTTCCTAAAATCGGAAGCTTTTTTTATTTCATAAATTATTTTCTAAAATGAGAAAACTAGAAAACAGTGAATTAGAACGCAAATCCATCGAAGATTTTAAAAATTCAGAGAAAACACCTCTTATTTTGGTTCTGGACGATGTACGCAGTTTACACAATATTGGTTCGGTTTTTAGAACCGCAGATGCCTTTCTGATTGAAAAAATTTATTTGTGTGGAATCACCGCAACACCACCCAACAAAGAAATTCATAAAACTGCTTTAGGAGCAACCGAAACTGTAAGCTGGGAACATAACGAAAATGTAATTGACACTATAAGCACTTTAAAAAAGCAAGGAATAATCACACTGGCTATCGAACAAGTAGAAAGCGCTGTTTTTTTACAAAATTTTGAAGTCAAAGAAAATCAAAAATATGCGCTGGTTTTTGGAAATGAAGTGCATGGTGTAGTTCAGGAAGCTGTAGCTGCATGTGATGGCTGTATTGAAATTCCACAATTAGGAACCAAACATTCCTTAAATATTTCAGTGAGTGCCGGGATTGTAGTCTGGGATTTATTTCAAAAAATACATTGGTCAAAATAAGCCCATCTCAAAAAAAATAATACTTTTATAATATGAGAACCAAGCTTTTGCATATTATAATAATCATAGTATTATTGATTAAAACCACATGTTATTCAAGCATTATTGATCCGCCAACTATAACAGCAGACGGAAATAATATTTATTGCCCACAAACGTATACAAAGATTGCAGAAAATGTTATTATCTCTAATGATGATGAATCAGAAACAAGTACAGATGCAGTGTATATTCAAATAGCTTCCGGTTACGTAAACGGACAAGATATCTTAAAATTAAATGATGATTATATTGCTGCTCATCCTGCGATAACAAGTTTTTTTAATGTTACTGAAGGCAAGCTTAAAATTTACAGTACTGCCGGCACTTTAGTCCCTTACACTGAATTTATTAAAGCTATTGAAGCCGTGGAGTTTTTCAATTCATCTGCGAGTCCGTCCGGATCAAGGAGTTTTTCAATCAGCATAGGGATTGGAAATTTGAGTTATTTACCCCGAAACGGACATTATTACGAATACGTTCCTTTATATGGAGTCTCCTGGACAAGAGCAAAATACGAAGCTGGTATTCGCAAATATTATGGACTACAAGGCTACTTAGCCACTTTGACAGCTGCCGATGAAGCCCAATTAGCCGGTGCACAGGCTCCAGGTGCAGGATGGATTGGAGGAAGCGATGCCCAAACGCAAGACGTATGGAAATGGGTTACAGGCCCCGAGGCCGGGACAACTTTTTGGATTGGAAAAACCAATGGATATGCAACCGCTCCTTATTATTATGCCAATTGGAACTCTCCTAATGAACCTAATAATGCTACAAATAGTAATAAACCAAATGGCGAAAACTACGCCCACATAACCGCTCCGGCTGTTGGAAGACTCGGAACCTGGAATGATTTACCTGATCAAGGAGATCCTCCAAACGTTATTAATTACCATCCCCGGGGATATATTGTTGAATATGGCGGAATGCCCGGAGATCCTGTATTAAAACTTTCAGCGAGCACCAGTCTTACTATACCACAAATTATCAGTACAACACCAGCTTCAAGATGTGATAACGGATCACTAACTCTAAAAGCAACCGCTTCGGCCGGTACCATAAGCTGGTATGACGCTCCTGCAGGAGGAAATTTATTAGCAACGACTGATAGTTTTACCACCCCTTTTTTATCAGCCACCACCTCTTTTTATGCTCAGGTCACTGACTGTGAATCTACAAGATTAAAAGTTACAGCAACTATCAATACTATTCCAACCTTAAACATCCCTAACACAACAGTTCCTCTATGCGGAACAGGAACTAGTACTTTAACAGCATCTACTGATTTCGGAATTATAAACTGGTACGCGTCTTCTGCCGATACTACCATTTTAGGAAGCGGAGAACAATTCACTAGCCCTGTACTTACTGAAAATACCACTTATTATGCCGAAGCAGTTAATAATGGATGCAGTAGTGGAATCAGAATTCCTGTGAATATTGTAGTATACCCTAAACCCGAAGTAACAGATGAAACTGTCATTTTATGCAAAGAATCTGAAACAGAACTAAATGCCGGATTAACAGATATGCAATATTTGTGGTCTACAGGCGATACATCGGAACAAATTACAGTCAACACTGCTGGTACGTACACTGTAGATATTACTAACCCCGACAATTGTACCAGTAGAAAAACAATCACCGTTTTGGAGCGCAATATCCCTGAAATCAACTATATTGATGTGAATGAAACTACAGTAGTGATTTATCCTAAAAAAGAAGAAAACTATTTTGAATACGCTGTTGACGGTATTAATTATCAAAATTCCAATGTCTTTTTTAATGTTTCAAGCGGTTTACATACGGCTTATATAAGAGAAATTAACTTTTGCGGAACAGCTGTTAAAGACTTTATAGTTATAAATGTTCCAAAATTTTTTACTCCGAATAACGATTCTTTTAATGATCGGTGGGAAATTAACGGACTGCATTTTTACCCCGGAGCTTCGGTAACAATTTTTGATCGCTATGGAAAGTTAATCCATATTTTAAACAGCAACAATCCCAGTTGGGACGGAACTTATCATAAAAAAATGCTTCCTGCTGCTGATTATTGGTATGTACTAAAAATTGATGATTCAGGAACTGAGAAACGGGGTCATTTTTCTTTAAAAAGATAATTTTATTCCTGAATTTTCTTTTGAATTTCGTCTAAAACAAAAAGATAATCCTCTTGATTATTGACAAAATCCCTGTTACTCATATCGATAATTAAAACATCTAAATCGGTTTGCAGATTCAGATAATCCAAATAAGCTTCATTAATTTTTTCTAAATATCCAACCGAAATTCCCTGCTCATAACTTCGTCCTCTTTTTTGAATATTTTTTAACAACTGCTCCGGTTTTTGCAATAAATAAACATACAAATCCGGCTTGGGCATTTCTTTATAAATAATCTCAAATAACTTTTTATACAATAAAAACTCCTGCTCTTCCAGAGTAACTTTTGCAAAAATCAATGATTTAAAAACATGATAATCGGCTACCAGAAAATTGTTTTCTAAATTCAAAAGTTTTAAATTTTCAGAAAGCTGTTCATATCGGTCAGCTAAAAAAGATAATTCTAATGAAAAAGCATACCGTTCCTGATCGGTATAAAATTTCTCTAAAAAAGAATTATCTGCAAACCGTTCAAATAATTTTACACCCTTAAAATCTTCAGCTATTTTACTAGCCAGTGTTGTTTTTCCCACTCCAATATTTCCTTCAAAAGCGATATGTTTTATTTTTTGAAAAAAAATAGCATCCTGTAACGGGTTTTCTAAAGATTCTACTACAATACAGTCTCCCTGATCCGGACAATCGGTTATTAATTCAGCAATTGTTTTGTGAAAAACAGGATGCACCCAGTTGATTTTTAAATCCTGAAAAGGCAACAAAACAAATTTCCGGTTCTGCATTAATGGATGCGGTATGCTAAGCACTTCCGTTTTGATAATTTCCTCATCAAAAGCAATCATGTCAATATCTATAACCCGGGATTGATAACCGCTTTCATTTTTGCGTATACGACCTAACTTTTGCTCAATCGATAATGCTTTCAGAAGAACTTCCTGAGCCGAAAACTGGCTGTGTAAAATTAAGGCACAATTATAGAAAGCATCGCTGTCAAAACCCCATGCCGCCGTTTCATAAACACGGGACAGCCTGATTATCGTTCCTATTTCCTGATGTATCAGGCAAATGCATTTTTTGATTGTTTCGAGTCGGTCGCCCTGATTACTCCCAATGGATAAGATAACCTGATGTTGTGCTTTCATATTAAGCACAAATTAACTAAAGAATTTTAGAAATAACAATATATTTGCATAAAGTGTCAGCATCCTATTTCAATACAACAATCAGGAATGAGAATGTTTTTCACTAATAAATCAAAACTATTATTATGAAGTTTTTAAGTAATGTTATTGCGACTGTTGTAGGGTTGTTTGTATTTATAATGCTGTTTTTCTTCGGAATTATATTCATTGCCGCAATTTTTGGTGGAGAATCAGAAACAGAAAGCCTTAAAAATAATTCAGTAATTGAATTAAATCTTGAAGACATACATTATGACTATGCCGGAAAATACAAAGATCCGTGGATGAGTTTTTTCTCTGAAGAAAAAAATATTGGGCTTTCAGATGTTATAGATGCTATCGATGTTGCTTCAATTGATGATAATATCAAAGGTATTTCCATCTTAAACAACAATTCCCAATTAGGAATGGCACAAACTAAGGATTTGAGAAACGCTTTAGAAAACTTCAAAAAATCAGGTAAATTTATCATGGCTTATGCTAATAGCTATTCCCAAAAAGAATACTACCTGAACTCTGTCGCTAATAGTATTTACTTAAACCCTGTAGGCGAACTTGATTTTAAAGGGTTATCTTCTGAAATTATGTTTTTCAAAGATTTACAGGAAAAAACAGGTGTAAAAATGGAAGTACTCCGACATGGAAAATACAAAAGTGCTGTTGAACCTTTTTTAGAAGATAAAATGAGTGATGCAAACAGAGAACAAACAACAGTATTATTAAACAGCATCTGGAATTCTGTTGCTGCTGATATTTCAAAAAGCAGAAAACTCTCGATCAGCAAATTAAACGAAATAGCCAATGGACTGCTGGCCCGGACTCCTGAAATGGCTAAAAAAGAAAAACTTATCGACCATATTGCCTATGAAGACATTTATCATAATGACATTAAAAAAGCACTAAAAGCAGATACTGAAAAAGATTACAATAAAATATCAATCACTGATTACACACGCAAAATGACTACAACCGCAGTTGTTACAGAAAGCGATAACAAGATTGCTATTATTTATGCTCAGGGCGAAATTCAAAGTGGCGAAGGTGATGTAAATACTATTGGCGAAGGTTCTATGCGCCGTTCCCTGCAGGAAGCCCGAAAAGACAAAAAAGTAAAAGCAATTGTATTAAGAATTGATAGTCCCGGAGGAAATGCACTGACTTCCGATTTGATCTGGAGAGAAGTAGAATTAACTAAAAAAGTAAAACCTGTAGTGGTTTCTATGGGTAATTATGCTGCTTCGGGAGGCTATTATATTGCCTGTAATGCCAACACTATTTTTGCTCAGAATAACACCATAACAGGTTCAATCGGAGTTTTTGGAATTTTACCTAACTTTAATGAGTTATCTAAAAAAATCGGCATTAACACAGAACAGGTAAAAACACATGAAAATGCTGCAAGTTACAGCCCGTTTGTTCCTGTAGATGAAAAATTCAAAGCCGTTACCTTAGAAAGCATTGAACATATTTACAAAACCTTTGTACATCATGTTGCCGAAGGACGAAAAATGAATTTTTCAGCAGTTGATTCTATTGCTCAGGGAAGAGTATGGTCTGGTTCTGAAGCATTAAAAATTGGTTTAGTAGATAAAATCGGAGGTTTGAATGCTGCTGTTGCTGAAGCGGCACGTTTATCAAAAATTAAAAATTACAGCACTCAGAATTATCCTGAATATGAAAAAGATTTCGACGATGTACTTTCTCAATTTCCTTTTGCAAGCAGTAAAAAGAATATAATAAAAGAAGAAATTGGTACCGAAAATTACCAGTTATTACAGCAAGTTAAAAAATTCCAATCCCGAAAAGGAGTCCAGGCGATTATGCCTTTTGAAATTTCGATAAATTAAAAAAAAAAATCGGTTTGAGTTTAAACTTAAACCGATTTTTTTTAAATAGAATTTCTATCAATAAAGTTAAACGGATTTTTAATTTTTCCCGATTCTTTATTTAAAATCATACTGGCAGCAGTCGCTCCCATGACTTTAAAATCAGTTGAAATGACCGTGATTCCCAACAATTCTTTCAAAGGAGTATCATTATAGGATATTACACCTATTTCTCTACCTAATTCAAAATCTTTATCTCTTATTTGTTTAACCAGACTCACTAAATCTGATTCTTCGATTGTAATAAACAAATCTCCTTTTTTCAACACAATATCATCATAAACCTCTCTTAAAATCTCGTACTCTAATCCTGAATCAACACAAAACCTTTTAAACCCGTTGAGAATCCTTCTGGGATAAGGATAAACAGAACTTTCGGGATAAATTAATATTAGTTTATTATATCTTGAAATCTTTTCGATACCTTGTTTTAAAGCACCATAAATATCGTTTTCATAATCCTGACAAACTTCAATTATGGAATCTTCAATTCCTTTATTATTATCTAAGATGACTAATTTTTCTTTTGGAATTTTATTAATTGCCTGTAAAACGCTCTCTCCCGAACTAAAGTGGGTTAAATTATCCGTTTTAAAATGAGGCATAATTACATAATAATCATATACTCCTATATATTTATCAATTAAATTAAGGAACAATGTCTGATCACAATGGTAAATGTGTAAATCTGTCTGAGAATTTCCTCCAATATTATTTATAAAGGAATTGTAAATTCTCATTTTATAAGAACTTAACTTATTGATTAAAAAAAGTACATTAACTTTTGCAATTAACTTGGTACGTGTTACATAATATCCCTTACCTCTGATAGGAGTTATTATCTTTCTTTTTTTCAGAATATTATATGCTTTTTCAACTGTGTCCCGTGAAAGATAAAATTCCTCACTAAGCATATTGATAGAAGGCAACTTTTGATCCATCTGTAATTTGCCTGTAGAAATACTATCAATTATCGAGTCTACTATCTGTTTGTATTTTGGGATTCTTGAGTTTTCACTTAAACTCATTGAAAATGAAACTCCCTCATCAATCATCTCTTTTGTCAAAAACTTTTCCATTTCCCTATAAATTAATTTTACTTTTCCATACGAACAATTCTCTTTTCAATTTAAAAAAAGAGAAATTAATATCTCCAAATAAACCCATGTAACCAATTACCAAATATAAAAATAATTTTACTATAAAAAATAAAAAGTCCAAAAATAAAACAAAATCACTATAATTTACGAAAAAATATATCATATACACAAAAGCCGGATTGATTGTGTAAAAACTAATCAAACCGGCTTTAAAATTTATGTAGCGATGTTAAATAAAAAATTTATTATTTCATTAACTGCGTAAGTACTGATTTTGGTATTTCTAAAACAGTTCCGTGACGGGTTCCTGAAGGGAAACTAATTTTATCCGAAACATCTTCCCAGCCGGTTCCTGTTTGTTTTAAAGCACCGTATTTATGATCTCTGTACTTATCAAAATACACCATCCACTTTCCGTCTATTTTAATAGCTGTTGGCCCTTCCGCCCAGTATTTTCCTGTAATTGGAGTACTGGCTTTTGAATAAGGTCCTGTTAATTTATCACTATATGCTACTTTAAGATTTTTTTGCACAGGAACTTTTGTTTCATCTTTTAAAAACATAATATATCCTTTATCATCTTTCATAATTGAAGAATCAATTACATTAAAACCGGGCTCATAAAGTAATTTTGTCGGCGCATAAGTTTTAAAGTCCTTCGTAGTTGTATAATAAATTCTGTGATTATAGCCGGTATCTTCAGTAGATTGTGTTTCAGGAAATTTTCCTGTTATAGTACTCGCCCAGTAAATCATATATTCTTTATTTACTTCGTCATAAGTAATTTCAGGAGCCCAGGTATTACGTGTTCCGTTTTCATGAGCCATAACAGGTAAAAATTCCTGTTTTGACCAATGGATTAAATCTTTTGAAGAAGCATATCCTATCCCTTTATCAGTCCAGCTCACTGTCCATACCATATGATACAAGCCATCACCTCCTTTTATAATACAGGGATCTCTCATAAGTTTATCTTTACCTACTTCCGGAGTCAGAAACGAAGCATCGTTTTTCAAAGATTGCCATTTATATCCATCTTCACTGTAAGCGAAATGTAACCCATCTTCACCATTTCCTTTGAAATAAGAAAAAAGATAAACCGGTTTTTCAGCTATTATTTTATTAGCCGTTAACCAATGTTCCAAAGCTTTTGGCCAATCGGTATTTGTACCCACTACCCCAAGTCCGAAACCATGACCTCCATTTTGATAAATATGCATTTCGGCAGGAACTTTATTCTTTTTCAAAGCCATATAATAATTAATACTATTCTCTACCGGAACAGCACCATCATCTGTCGCATGAATTAAGAATGTAGGCGGTGTATTTTCATTTACTTCTTTTTCATTCGAATATTTAGCAATCAAATCAGCCGAAGCTGTTTTTCCTAAAAGGCTTTCTTTCGAACCATTATGTGTAATTCCGTTTTCCATAGAAATTACCGGATAAATCAGCATCGAAAAATCAGGACGCGCACTCATATCATCCTTAGCATCATATACTTTATCCAAATAATGAGTGGAAGCCGTTGCGGCTAAATGACCTCCTGCCGAGAATCCGATGATTCCAATTTTACCCGCATCCAAGTTCCATTTTTCAACATTTCTGCGAAGAACACGAATAGCTTCTTGTGCATCCTGTAATGGCCCCACCGTTTTATCCTTCATGATATCATCGGATGGCAAACGGTATTTTAATACAAAGGCCGAAACCCCAATAGAATTAAACCATTCAGCTACTTTTATTCCTTCTTTATCAATAGATAAAACTGAATATCCTCCTCCGGGACAAATAACAACTGCCGCATTTTTAGATGATTTGTTTTCAACCAAAAACGGCATTAACGTTGGTTCAGTTACCTTTCTGATTCCTGTTCGGTTGCCTTTTGAATCCAATCTTGGTTCTTCTTTGTAAGCTTCATTTTTAATTGCTCCCGGAACCTTATCCCACAATGCAAATGCTGCACTCTCCTGAGAAAAGCCATTTAGTGAAAATCCCACTAAAAAAGCAATTCTAAAAAATAATCTTTTGTTTACTTTAATCATATTTTATTTCATTAATTGTATCCTTTTTATAAATAATCTAATTATTGTCTTTCAAAACATCCTAAATCCGGTGCGTTACCTTTAAATGAAAAACCTAAATCAATTCCCGCATCTAGTAATTTACTTAAAGGTGTTAATATTAAGAAATCAGTGTCGGGCAAACTTCCATCTGCCTGACGCGGAGCCATCAATAATTTTTCATCAAGACTCCTGAAATCAGAAGCGGTTACATTTATATTAGCCAAATCAAAAGAATTGTTTTTCAATACACAACGGGATTTATCAATATTTGCTAACTCCCTTACTTTAGCATCAAACCCCAGATTATTAACTAATTCATGATTCCATCCGGGACCGTCCGTTCCAAAATCAACAGGATTTAGAGCCAGACAATTAAGCATATCATAATTTATTCTGTTTTTATAAGCCGTATTATTGTGCCAATAATTACCTTCTAAATGATGATTCGCATAAAATCCGCCTTGTTTATTTCCGACAGCAAGACAAAAACGGATTGTGTTTTTGGGAATTGGAGTGAAATTAGCAATTACATTGCTGTACGGATTTCTGCCTTTAGCATAACCACCTGCCTTAAACCCGTTTCCATCAGCTCTGGACACAAAATCAGGAGTATAACCATTATAAAAAGCCCAGCAGTTTTCTATCAAAACGGGTTCGGCATTATTGATTAAATCAAAGCCATCATCACTATTAAACCACGCACGACAACCTCTGAAAACATTATTGATATCTCCTTTTTGAAGGTGAGCACCAAAACCATCGGTATTACCACCCTTTCCTCCTTCGGAGACAGAATCCCAGTTGTTGTAAGCATCGCAGTTTAATATCAGATTATTCGAACCACTCAGCATATAAACTCCAATAGCCATATTATCATGCATATTGAGTTGTTCCAGAACATTATGACTTCCGCGAACTTCAAAACATTCTGATTGAGTGTGGGTTTTAATTGTTACCTGAACACCTCTAACTTCTATTCCTTTTATTCGAATATAATTTGCATTTACTAAAAAGGCGATGATGCGTTTTCCGGCAGGCTTAATGTTTTTATAATCAAAAACCGGTTTTTCATTTTTATAAGCCAGATAAGAAATTCCGTTTTTATCTAATTTAGTAACATATGCCCAGATGCCTCTTGACTGTGCAATTTGTTCCTCTCTCATCGAATAATTTCCTCCTCTTATAAAAACCGTATCACCTGAACCGGCTAGCTGCTGTGCTCTTTGTATCGTTTCAACAGGATTTGTAATTGTTCCGTTATGAGCATCATTTCCCGAAGGAGCAACATAGAATTCTTTTGCAAAAAGAAAAAAGCTATTCAAAAGCAGTACGGTACTAAGGATTCTACATTTCATTTTACAAATAATTAATTTTTATTAAAAAGGGAAGTCTTTTAAACTTCCCTTTTCTATTATAAACTCTGTCTACTCTACACAAAGCAAGTAAAACAGCATTTTTAATTATTCCATTTTGTAAATTTCTGATCCGGCTAACAAGAAACAACCCAAACCATAATCTTCAAAATCAGGAATTTTATCATAGCTTAATGGCATACCATCTTTTGGTTCTTTTCCTGTAGATTGAAGGTATCCTAGAAATCCATTTTTGTGCAAACTCTCAGTGGTTAATGCTTTCCAGGCTTTTTCAATAACCGGCAAATAGGTTTTCTTATCTAAAAGACCATTGTTAATTCCATAAGCAATTCCATAAACAAACAAAGCAGTTCCTGACGCCTCTTTTTCTCCATAATTATTTGGATCATGCAAACTTGCATTCCAGAAACCGTCGGCTCTCTGAATAGGCACTAAGGCTTTTGCCATTGCTTTCAAATCTTTTACATATTGTGCTCTGTGAGGTGCATTTTCAGGAATGATGGTTAACACTTTTGCCAATGCTCCAATTACCCATCCGTTTCCGCGGCTCCAGTAACAGTCTTCTCCGTTTGGTTCTTTATAAGGAGGATCAAAATCGGCATCACGCCACCATAATCCGTCTTTTGGATTGAATAATCCATTATCCCCGTGTTTATTTCTGGAAAACATATACATTTCATACATTTTCTCATAATACTTATTATCATTTTCTAAAACACCCATTTTAGCAAAAACCGGCATCCCCATCTGAATAGCATCAATCCACGACCAGTCGTCATTTTGTGGAGTATTCAGCAACATATTAATATTTGCTCTCGTATTTTTAAGTTTTTTAGCATCCGGTTCTAAATTATACAAATCAATATAGGTTTGAGCTGCACAATAATTATCGGCATTGCGTGTGGTATTTCCACCTCTGAACCCCCATTTGTGGAATTCTGCCCAGTCGTAAGCATATTTATAATAAGCTTCTTTTGGATAGATTTCGTGCAAAGCCATTAATCCTTCATAATATACTCCGCGTGTCCAGATATTACTTGGGCGTTCTGTATTAGTGATAATTGTTTTTCCGGTATCTGGCCATTTGTCCATGAAATATTTATTAGCCAATTCCATTTGAGCCAGTACTTCCTTCTTGTTAAAAGGATTTTGCGCACTCAAAGCCGAATTGTATAATAAAAAAGAGGTAACGATTAAAACCAGTTTCTTCATTTGTTTATTTTTTGTGAATTAATAATAAATTTAAAGTTCCTATTTTTGATAAAAATAATTAATTAGGTAAAAATAGCTTAAGAGTCTCGCTTTTCCGTCCTGTAGCATCCTGCTAAATTAAAATTTATAATCAATTTTCGGCATAAAAATTGCGATTCGGACACAGAAATTAAAAAAATACTGCCTCTCAATATTTTTTGCCTGAAATTTTCAAAAACAAACATTCACTAAAATGAACCGATTAAAAACGATTACAGTACTCACTTCAACAATGTTAATCCTGCTTTGTTGCAATACAAAGAAAAACTTAAAGACAGCAACTGAGACCATCAACATCATGACCGAAAATGAAGTGGGTGTAAAAATGCTTCCTGACGAAATAGAACCGGTCAAAGCTCCTTTTGCCACCATCAATTTTGAAAAACCTCTATTCCCTTCTGAAAAAATAATTTTAAAATTATCTGCTACAGAATTAAACACTGCAAAAATTCAAAAAGCAATTGACGACTTAAGTACTAAAGGTGGCGGAACGGTTATTGTTCCTGACGGAAAATGGCTCACCGGAAGAATCCAGCTGAAAGATAACATTAACTTTCACTTAGAGAATGACGCTCAATTAATTTTTAGTGGCGAAATAAAAGATTTTCTCCCGGTTGTTTTTACCCGAATTGAAGGAATTGAAGTGATGTCTCTGGGTGCTTGTATCTATGCTAATGGAGCTACCAATATTGCCGTTACCGGAAAAGGAAAGCTTGTTGGACCTCAGCCGGGATCTATTCGTGACCGCATTTTAACAAAAGACGTGATTGATAATGTGATTGATCCCAAAACACCCGTTTCTGAGCGAATTGTTGACGGAAAAAAACAAGACTGGATTTTCCCTCCCATGTTTATTTCGCCTGTTAATTGCAAAAAGGTTTATATCGAAGGTGTTTCATTATCCAACACTGCTTTTTGGAATATTGTTCCTATTTACTGTGACAATGTCATTATTCGGGGTGTTACAGTAAATTCTGCCGGAATAGCCCGCGGTGACGGAATTGACATAGAATCCAGCAAAAATGTATTAATTGAATATTGCAATCTGAGCACCGGTGATGATTGTTTTACCATGAAAGCCGGCCGTGGAGAAGATGGCATCAGAGTCAACAAATCAACCGAAAATGTAGTGGTACGTTATTGCCTGGCTTTAAAAGGACATGGCGGAATCACCTGCGGAAGCGAAACAGCAGGAATGATTCGAAACCTCTATGTTCATGATTGCGTATTTAATATAGAAGGAGTTGGCATCCGTTTTAAAACCCGAAGATCACGTGGTGGAGGTGGCGAAAACATAACCTATGAACGCATCAGAATGAATCTGGAACAAACAGCTATCAAATGGGATATGCTGGGTTCTTCCGGCAGTGTGGGTGACCTAGCAGATCGCTTACCGGCAAGACCCATTAATAAACTGACTCCAAAATTTCGAAATATCACAATCAAAGATATCATTATCGAAAACTGCTCCACTTTTATAAAAGTTTTTGGAATTCCCGAATCTCCGGTAACCAATTTAACGATTAAGAATGCCAATGTGAATTGCACCGAATTATTTAACGCACATGATCTTAAAAATGCTGCTTTTCAGAATATGTCAATTACAACCAAAGATTCCTCTTTATTTTTATTAGATTCTAAAAATATTGTTTTTGACAACATTGATTTTAATACACCTGAGTATGTAAAACTGGCTATCAAAGGTGGCTCTTCTGATTCGATTATTGTTCGTTCCTCTAAAAACATTCAAAACAAAATATTTTTAAAATAAGGCTATTAAAGCAAAAAACCTTCCCAATTGTAATCTTATTCAAATTATAATTGGGAAGGTTTTCTTTTTAAAAAAAATTAAAACGGTTTAATTCACTTCATTTTTCAAAGGAGTTATCGTAACCGGACTTGTTAAACCGGAAGGCATTGGAGTCCATTTAGTAGCATCAAATTTATTATAATCCTTATCCACCATATTAATTTCGTAGAAAATCTTCCATTCTTTTCCTTTCATTTCCATATCGCGAACTCTATTGGCAGAAAGATTAGTCACCTGAACTTTCAACTCATTTTTCCCTTTCTTCAATTTTCCTAAATTGATTGTAAATGGTACAGACCACGCTTCACCGATATACTCCCCATTCAGCCAGATTTTAGCACTTTCTCTCACATCACCCAGATTTAATTGCCAATTATCCGCAGCTACTTTTGGTGCATCAAATTGCAAAGTGTACAATGCTGTTCCTGAGAAAGCTTCTGTTTCAGGGCTAATTTTAGTCCATGATTCTAAAGTAGTTACTTTTGCAGGCGCTGGTAAAGCAGGTCCTCCTTTTTCAAAAGTCAATTTCCAATCTCCTTTTAACGCAATAGGTTCTGCTGTCGCTTCGTAATATTTCCAAGGTTTTTCAGAAGCAGTATTTTCGGTTTTCAAAAGCAATGATTTTCCGGATTCAATACGAAGTTTTACTAAAGTTGTTTGCCTTTCTTTCTTAACTATTGCATTTCCTGTCTTTCTGTTTAACGGATCTAAAATCAATACCTCTTTATTGGCTACAGCCAAAGGGATAAAACCTTCAATAGTCTTAGCAGTATGATTTACCAGATAATAGATTTTTTCTCCATCCAAATCTCGTCTGATGAATTTTAAACCGGTTGTTACCAATGTTTCCGGTTGTTCATTGGCTTCTGCCAAAGCTTTAAACAAATCGCTTACCGGATTTACTATTGTTTTGTTTGAAGAAAGTAATGCCTCTAATTTTTCATTTTGTGCTTGATAATCATTGAACCCCGGAACCGATTTGGGCAAACCTTCAAAAATAATGTGTGCTCCTTCTTTTTTCAAAGCAATCAGTTTTTCTAAAGTTGGCAATGGCATTTTATCACAATTAGGAACTACTAATGATTTATAACTACCACCAGGCAAAACTAACATTCCGTCTTTTACTTTTGCCTGAGCAATAAAAGCATCTGAAACAAAATCAACGCCGTAACCGTTTTCCATTAATTTTTTAGTAGTATCATAAAACGGTGTTCCATGCAGCCACTCTTTCAACGAGTGAATCTTAAATTGGAAAAATAAATTTCCGCCTAAATTTTTTCCCCAGGTATCATAGACCGGGTAATACAATAAAGTTTCATTGTCCGGCTTTCCAGCCTGTAATAAGGATTGACAATTAGCAATGTAATTGAATAAGCCCGAAGCATCTTCCCAGATAGAATTCGTAGCATTAAAATTCACCGAAGCATAAAATTTCCATCCCGGCCATTCCGCTCTTTTAGGTGAATAAGTTGAACCGTGAAGAAAAACGTGATTGATTCCGTTAAGCATTAAATCCTCAACTTCCGGTTTACATTGTGACAAAGCCGTTTTAAAATGATCTCTCAACCACGTAAAAGTTTCTGAAGAAGTCAATGGTTTTCCGGCAATATGAGCTGCCGAAGAAGAAAACTTTAACATAACAGGATCAGCATCTCCATCACGAATATCTTCTTTTTCACGTCTGAATCCCGGGATATCATAAGGCATGGAACCAAAAGTTTCACACTCAGGAATATCAGCAGAGGCATATAAATCAATTAAATTCCCCGGAGAACCGTGTGCCTGTAACTTCGTTTTATAATTTTTAGAATTAGCCCATTTAGTCCACGGTAAATCAAACTTATTCAATAATAAATCAGAAATGGTTTCTCTGTAATCACTTTTAATTCTGTTTCCAATTTCAGAATCTTCTTTACTGAACAACTGCGGAAGGTATTTTTTCAAATCATACCCTCTGCGTTTTTCAAATTCCTGTAAAAAAAGTGGCGTGAAATCAGTTCCATACACTTCATAGCTATCATTAAATATAGCCCTCAGCTTTCCTTCAAAACCTACTAATGCTTTATCAAAAGGAACCACATAAGCATTCAGCGCTTCAGTAGAAAAATGATCTAAAGTATAGCCTTTACCTCCCGGTGCAGCACGTTTTACCTGTTGCCCTGTTTTCCCTGCAAAAATGGCATACAGCGTATAATTTGTTTTTTTAGCCTTCCAGTTTAATACATTTCCTTTCAATTCATTTGTCAAATCAAGATAAGAACCATCCGCTCCGTAAGCGGAAACAGCTAATAATTGCGCCGGAACTTTCTCCTGAGCCGGATCTGCTTTTATATCCTTATTAAATTGTTCGTTTT
Source organism: Flavobacterium plantiphilum (assembly GCF_046000495.1). NCBI lineage: Bacteria > Pseudomonadati > Bacteroidota > Flavobacteriia > Flavobacteriales > Flavobacteriaceae > Flavobacterium > Flavobacterium plantiphilum. The sequence continues at coordinate 195,392 of NZ_JBELQA010000003.1, read as the reverse complement.
TCTTTACCTCATATTTCTCCACGACTAATTTAGTTGCGGCGTTTTCTAAGGAAACCTGAGGTCCGCCATAAGGCCAGCCTGTTCCCAGAACCATATCAACCTGTAAACCTAAACTATCAGCAATCTTTACTGTATAGCCCAGCATTTCCATATATTTAGGAGACAAATAATCTATAAAATTACTCTCTTCTCCTTTTACACCGTAAATAGGGGTGATTTCTACGCCTCCAATTCCAACTTTTTGAAAATCGATTAGACTGGATTTTAAATTAGGTTTATCTACTGCGCTTCCCATCCACCACCAGCGTGCCCATGGTTTGCTTACATTTTTAGTTTCCGGCCACGCAGTTTCTGATTTATTTTGCTGAGCAGCACCGTTTAAAGAAAACAAAATTCCGATGACAAACGGAAGATAAGTAAGTTTGATTTTCATTGAATTGTATTTTAATGATTTGTGAACACTTTTTAAAATAGTTTAAAACCACAAAACTATTTAAAATTATTTCTGTTTGAACAGCGAAAAATATTAAATACTTGTCTTTAATGCATCCTGCACCATCCTGTTTGGCATAAATTGATTATCAGTCGTTTTTTTAATCTACCGGATATTTTGCAGCATCTCCACATTGGATGAATAGCTAATAAGTATTTTTATAATATTCATAATTATTTTAACACTATTTTTTTATTTTAAAAAAATAATTAATTAAAAAATAATAAAAGAATAAATGATTTTAACAAAAAACAAAAACAATTAATATACTCAGGTAATGGATTTCCCTGTAAAAACGGGCAATACAGACACAGCAGGATAGTTAAAAATATCTGAAAAATTATTTTTGAGTTAATTGCTAACCGTAATACAAGTTAATTATGAAAAACAAACTTTTTTATTTATTGAGTATGCTAATGGTTCTTTTGCTAAGTTCCAACATGTATGCTCAGGAAAAATTAGTCAAAGGAAAAATTATCGATGAATCAGGACTCCCGATCCCCGGAGTTTCCTTAGTTATCAAAGGAACAACTAAAGGAAGTACAACTGACATGGATGGAAATTATTCCATTTCAGCGAAACCGGGAGATGTTATTGTGTTTACTTATTTAGGCTATACGGCATCTGAACAAAAAGTAGGAACCTCAAACACTTACAATATCTCATTACAGCCTTCAAATTCAGAACTTGAGGAAGTTGTTGTTGTCGGATATGGTACTCAAAAGAAAAAATTAGCAACCGGTTCAATGTCTTCTATAAAAACAGATAATTTTACTGAAAGACCTATTTCAAGAGTTGATCAAGGCCTTGTTGGTCAGGTTGCAGGTGTTAGAGTTAAACAAACATCAGGGCTTCCCGGACAACCATTTAGCATAAATATTCGCGGAACCGGCTCTATTACTGCTGGAAACGAACCATTATATGTTATAGATGGTTTCCCTATACATACCGAGGGAACAAGTAGTAGTGGAGGTTTTTCTAATGGAAGCCCTTTAGATAATATGAACCCAAATGACATTGCATCGATTGAGGTCTTAAAAGATGCTGCCGCCGCTGCCATTTACGGATCAAGAGCTTCTAATGGAGTAGTTTTAATCACAACCAAAAAAGGTAAAGTGGGTAAACCAAAATTCACCTTTAATACTTATACAGGTGTAAACAAGGAAGCTAAAAGAGTAGATATGCTCAGTGCAGAACAATGGATTAACAGAGCTAAAACTATGATAGATTATCAGTGGGTCAATTCAGGAATTACTGGTGCAACTGCAGATCAAACTGTTGACGAAAGAAGAGCAGTTTTTAATGCTAATAATGCTGCGAATGTTGCCGACCTTGGACCAACTGAGTTTAATACCAGTTATATGTATGACCCACGCTGGGATATAGAAGGACATCCTGGATTAGATTATATCAATTGGCAGGATGTGATTTTCCGTACAGGTATTTTTAACAATTATCAACTATCAGCATCAGGCGCTACAGATATGGTTAACTATTATGTTTCTGGAAATTATCAAAAAAACAAAGGATATATTATTGGCACAGATTATAGCCTGTATTCCGCCAGAGCGAATATCGATGTAAATTTCTCTGAACATCTAAAAATGGGGATCAACATTGCTCCTTCATATTCAATTAAAAATGATCCGGGTGTTGAAGGAAAAGACAGTACTATTCATAAAGCTCTTGGTGCAACGCCGGTTTTTGAAAGCACTACAAATGATGAAGGAGAAAAATATACTACACGTTACGCATGGGGAAGTAGCACAACAAGTATGTTACCACTTTTAAGCAGAACAGGTAAGAATTCTATGTTTAGAAACCTGCTTTCAGGTTACATTGATTATGAAATTATTAACAACTTACATGCTAAGAGTACTATAAACTTTGATAATGCAGACAATACATTTGAAGGATATACTCCAAATGATGCACTACTCAGCATTAGAGGGAACTATAACACCTATCGAAGACAAAATATAGTTAACGAAAACACTTTAACGTATAGCGGAACAATTAAAGACAATCACAACTTCACATTACTTGCTGGACAATCTTATAATTCTTATCAAATAACTAGTTCCAATCTTTCATCTGGAAGTCTTTACAATAGCTATACTATTGAGACACTACCCTCAGGCTCAACTGGTAGCACAAATTCTGAAAAAAATGTTCAAATCTCCTACTTTGGAAGACTTCAGTATGATTTTAAAGAAAAATATATTCTTTCTGCAAGTATAAGACGTGACGGATCTTCAAAATTTGGTATTGCACAAAGATGGGGTACTTTCCCTTCTCTTTCTCTGGGATGGATAGTTACTGAAGAAGATTTTATGAAAAATGCAACCTGGCTTAACAGTTTAAAATTAAGAGCCAGTTCAGGATTAAATGGTAATAATAACATTGGTAACTATGCTGCTTTTTCAACTTTAGCTTCCTATAATTACGCTTTAGGAGGAGGAACAGGACTAGGAAAAGGAGTATCAGGCATACCAAATCCTAATTTACATTGGGAAAAATCGCAGTCAAATGATTACGGTATTGATTTCGGAATATTAAATAATAAAATTTCCGGATCATTTGATTATTACACAAAAACAAATAGTGATTTATTACTGAATGTACCAGTTTTAGCTGCTTCAGGTAACACAAGCTTGCTAACAAATATTGGCAAGGTAAGAAATCAAGGTTGGGAATTTGAATTGAATACTGCTAATATTACAACTAAGGATTTTCAATGGAAAACTTCAGCAAATATCAGCTACAATACTAACAAAGTTTTAGCATTAGGACAGGATCAGGATAAAATCGAAATTAACTCAAGTTTTAGTGGTGGGGTTCCTTTTTACAAATTAGAAGTTGGAAAACCAATGTACACCATCTTTGCTATTAAACAAGATGGGGTAATAACTCAGGCAGATATTGACAAGGGTGGAACTACCTGGTCAGGTAAACCTTTAGTATTAGGTGATCCCAGATATATAGACCAAAATGGAGATAATAAAATAACAACAGACGACCGTGTTGATGTTGGAAATCCTAATCCTAAATACATTTGGGGGATCACAAATACATTTAAATACAAAAACTTAGATTTAAACATCCTGGTACAAGGTCAAAATGGAGGATACATTTATAGTTTGTTAAGTAGAGGAATCAACCGTACCGGAATGGGTGCTGTTGAAAACAATCTTGACGTAAACCCTGCAGTAAGAGGAAACTGGAAAACGAATTTTGGATATGTCCCTAATACTGACTGGTTATACAAATCAGATTACATTAGTATCAGAAACATTACTTTAGGCTATAATCTTTCCAGTGCTTTAAAATCATTGAGCAGAATCGACAATGCAAGAATATATATAAGTGCTGAAAACTGGTTTTACAAAGACAAATACAAAGGAGGATTTAACCCTGAAGCTGCTAATGTTTCTGGTAGTAATAATGACAGCTTCCCAGTTCCTGCCGATTATGGCGGAGCACCACTAGCTAAATCTCTTGTATTAGGGCTTAATATTAATTTTAATTAAAACAAAGATGAAAAAACATATCTATATAATTGCAAATCTTCTTGCTGTTTTTGCTTTAGCATCTTGTGAAAGCGAACTCAACCAAATTCCACTATCACAGGAAACAACAGAGAATTTTTATTCGACTCAAAATGATTTTATTCAGGCTCGGAATGCAACTTATTCTTATGCGTTTCACGGAGCAAATGAATATGGTTATCCTAACAGGATATTAAATTTAAGCGAAGTACGATCTGATAATTTTTATGCTACCACACAAGCATCAAGAGATTGGGAAGGTATTAATAATTTTTTCACATCACTAAGTACCAACCCTTTAATAAAAGAAGCTTATGTATCTAATTATAATGCAATATATAAAGCAAATCAATTATTAGAAAAATTAGAAAGTAATGGTAATGTAATTACAGCTGAAACTGAAAGAACATACATGAAGGCAGAAGCTAGCTTTTTAAGAGCATTTTGCTATTTTGATTTAATCCGTTGGTTTGGGCGAGTTCCGCTCATAAAAAACACATTATCCCCTCAAGAAGTTTCTAAAATAGGCAGAACACCTGTTACAGAAATTTACAATTTAATTCTTTCCGATTTACAGTTTGCAGTAGACAATCTTCCTCCATCTTATGACGAAGCTAATTATGGAAGAGTGACTAAATACGGGGCTAAAGGATTATTAGCTCAAGTATATATGACTCGTTCATCCCCAAATTATGGTATAGACGGTGCAATGCTTGGATTAAATGAATGGGATAAAGCATATCAACAACTTAATGATATAAAAATTAGTAATCAATTTGTATTCGCTACTGATTATGCTTCAATATTTAAAACTGAAGGAAACGCTAACAAAGAAAATGTTTTGGTTATACCATATTCTCAAAATACTGGTAATGGAGTTGGTGGAAACTTTGAAATTGAGCTAGGATATCAACCGTATTTTGCTTCCTTAAATTTATCTGAACAAGGCTCATTAGAATACAAACCCATTTCTTCCTCATTTCTAAGCATGTTTGATGTTAATGACACCCGTAGAGGAGTGACTCTGGCAGAAACTTATACAGTTACATCTGGTACATATTTAGGTACATATACAGCAAATCCTGTAGTAAAAAAATATATTGATGCATCCAGATATGGAAATGGAAGAACTGATTGGGGAGTAGACTTTATTGTTTTAAGATATACTGATGTTTTAATGTTAATGGCAGAATGTACACTCCACGGAGGAGGTGGATCACAAGCAGATGTAGATGATATAGTCAACGACATTAGAGAAAGAGGAGGTCTGGCGAGAGATGCAAGCAATGTTGATTTAAACCGATTATTCAACGAAAGAAGAATGGAATTTTTCGGAGAAGGAACAAGATGGTTTGATTTAATAAGATCCGGGAATGCAATAGCTACACTGAATGCATGGAAGACCTTAGAAGACACCTCAGGTAGCCTTGGCATTATAGACAAAAATTCATTGTTATATCCAATACCACTTCAGGAATTCCTGACGGCTCCTGGCTTGTACGATCAAAACCCGGGATACGATTAATATTCTAAACAATACTTAATTAACTCACAAAAAGACAAGTTAATTTTACCGTATAATCCAACAAAAAATCCATCTCAGTTTTAATATTCTGAGATGGATTTTTTATTATTAATAGCATACTATTTATTTTGTTTTTGTAGTATCTGCTGGTTTTTTATTCTTATTGAATAAATTGTTTAATAAATCAGTAGCTTTAGCTTTTACTTCTTCTTTGGCTTTTTCCTGAGTTTCAGCTTTTGTTGCAGGAACAGCTGTTTTAGTAGTGTCTCCTGGCTTTTTATTCTTATTTAATAAATCAGTTAAAGCCGAAGTTCCTTTAGTAACTAATTTCTGTTTTTGCTGCTGAACGAGCTGATTGGTCAGATTAGTCACTGCTGTTTTTAAATCGGTTGTTATTTTAGGATTAGAAAAAGTTCCGGTCAACATGGCTTTAACAGGAATGCTTTCCAGTTTCTGCGCATCGGCAGCAGATAATTTTGCAATAAGCGCATTAGCTTCCGTACCTAAATATTTTGCCGGAACATTAAACTTAATATCATAATTCATGCTTTGGTCAAAACCATGCGTTCCTCCAATAGTTGCCTGTATATCCTGATATTTAATATTAAATGGTTTCACGTTTACTCGTCCGTTGTCAAAAGTTATTGCCGCTTTTAAATCATTTAAATTGATTTTGCTTAAATCTAAAAATTTAATATTCGAACTTAAAGCATTTAACAATGTCGAATTCTTTTCATTAACTGTTGTTGAAAGAAACTGACCTAACAAATCTCCCGAAATCGTTTTTAAATCAGGAGTAAATTCTTTTGCATCCAGATTTCCGTTTAATTTAATGGTAGAATTCAGTTTACCATTTACAATTCCTGCAATTGGCGCCAATTTTTTAAGCATATCTAACTGGGTAAAAGATTGTGCAATATCCACCTGTTTCATCCCTAAATCCATATTAAAGACAGGTACCTTCCCTTTAGTGGATACCGAACCGCTTAGTCCCACTGAACCTCCAAAAATCGAAGTCTTCACATCTTCCATCGTTAACTTTTCATCTTTTACAATTAATTTTCCGGAAACATCTCTCAGGGTTAAATTATCATATAAAACTGTATTGGCTTTTGCAGTAAGCGTACAGTCCAAAAAAGGCGGAATCTTCATTGCTTCCGAATCTTTCTTTGTTTCATCTGAAGAAGTTTTTTCATCCGTTGTGGTCATAAAATCATCGACTGCTATTTGATTAGAAGTCAGATTAAAATTTCCCTGAAGGTTTTGATTTTTAAAAATATATCCATAAAAATTCTCTAAAACACCCGTAACATTCAAATCACTTTTTCCTGTAGAAGCACTAAATTGTTTTAAGTTCACTCTGGACGGATTAAAAACGATTTCAGCTTTATTAATATTCATGGATTTACCATTTTCATCGGTATATTTAAAACCAGACAAGCTTATGGCTCCCGCATTATTAATGTTCTGATACTGGCTTTTTTCTACTGATTGCATGTCAAATTTAGTAGTGACATCGGCTTTTAGTATTCCGCTTAAAGGTTTGTCTAATTTAACAGGATATGCTTTTGTTACATTTGCTAAATTGATGGTTCCTTTTAGCATCGCATCAACAAGAGCATTTTCGGTGATGTTTTTAATATTAGCTTTAGCATTAAAAACATCCTGATCAATCCTGAAAGAAAGTTTATCTATGTTAACATAAGTATCGTTCAAAATCCCCGTTTGATTGATAATTTTAGTATCTATAACAATATTTTGCACTGATTTTGGCAAATCAGGATATTTAAAAGATGCATTATCTGAAGTAATTTCGACATTAAATTTTGGTACAGTAGTATCTGAATAGATTCCTTTGGCAAAACCTGTAACCGTAAAATCGCCTGTTGTTTTTACATTATCCAGATTGGCCGCATAAGTGGCAGGAATCACGCCTAAGAAGTTCTTAAATGAAGATGTTGGGGTTTTAAATTTCAAATCATATTCCTGACCCGCATCAAGTAACTGAATAAAACCGTCAAATTCTAATGGTAACTGATTGATTAAAGCCTTATTTTCTTTAAAAGTATATCTGTTATTTTCCAAATCAATTCCTAAAACGGCATCTAAATTCAGGACAACATTTTTCATGTAATTTACTTTGTCCATATCCAGGCTGATTTTAGCCGATGACTGCGTATCCAGATCTAATTTAGAAGCAGCAAAATCTCCTGTTCCTTCATGATTCAGACTATCGATAAGCATTTTTATTTTGGACCTTTCATCAAAATATCGAAATTGAAAATTGTCTATTTTATAATTCTGAATATTCAGTGCTAAGGGTTTACTTTCGGAATCCTGACCTTCTTTTTTGTCATCTTTGATTGCAATATCATAATTTCCAATTCCATCTTTATTGAAAATAATATTGATTAAACCATTTTTCGAATTAATTCCATCAATATTTATGGGTTCATTATCGCCTTTAAAAAGTTCTTTAACAGACATTTTTAAATTTAACTCTCCCAGAGCAATCAAGGTATCTCCTTCAAAAGGCGCCTTATTAATGATGGCCAGTTCTTCAATGGTCACATTTGCATTTGGAAAATTCTTAAACAAACTCAGATTAGCATCAGCAAAACTTAGTTTAGCATCAACTTTTTGATTAATCGCTTCAATAATTTTCGCTTTTATCTGGTCCTTAAAAAAATAGGGAATAGCAAATAATGATCCTATAAATAAGAATAAAATAGCTCCTGTAATTAGCAACACTTTCTTTAACATGATGATGGAATTTTATTTAATAGTAAACTATTACAAAAATACCGCTTTAGAAGCTATCGGTTTTATAATATTTTCATAATATCTTATAATTTCAAATCATAATCCTAATACACACCATTCAAAAAAGCCTATTCACAATTAGTTTTCAATAAAATTAACCCTATACATCAATACGCACTACCGAACCTTCTGCTCCGCGAATATTAAAAACAGTACCATCTTCAAATAATAAGTATTGCCCTTTTACTCCGGTTAATTTCCCCTCAAAAACAGGAGTTTTATCTAAATTTAAGCTTTTTACTTTTGTCGGATACTGCAAGACCGGATACTCTATCTGATACAAATCAATTTTATCGGAATAAAAATATTCCTGAACTTCGGCTGGAATTAAATTCTGTAATTTTAATCGTTCTGCAACCAGATCTACCGCTTCTATATCATTTGTTAACATTTTACGCCAATTGGTTTTATCTGCATAATGATTTTTCAATGCAACCTCGGTTATTCCTGCTAAATAGCGATTAGGAACCTCAACAACAGCAATGGCTTCATTAGCCCCCTGATCAATCCATCGTGTAGGTACCTGAGTTTTTCGTGTTACCCCTACTTTTATCTCGCTTGATAAAGCCAGATATACAATATGAGGCTGCAATTGTGCTTTTTCTTCATAAACTAAATCCCTGTCGGCAATCCCTAAATGTGCAGTACTTAGCTCAGGCCTCATAATCCAGTCGCCCGCTGCAGCACTGGAATAAAAGCAATCATAACAAAAACCCTGACGGTAGACTTTCTTTTTTTTACTGCAATTTAAACATTGAAAATCTACAAAACTGATAGTAATATTTTTGTTTAACAGCTGATTTACGTTTAAAAAACTAGTTTCAAAAACCAAATAATATTGAATTGGGTTTCCGTATTCTGTTTGCATCTTTGTGAGTACGCCTTGGTATTGCATTAAGTTTGGATTTTAAAAAGTGTGATGTTTCGTAAATTTTCCTATTTTTGGTAAAGTTATTATTCCTAAGGTAATTTTCATAACCCTATTTTTTAAAAATGCCAATACAACTCCTCAATTCATTTGCCTCCTGGGTCTTAAAACAACGAATTCATCAGATTGAACTCTTTGTAAAATATCCTAATGAAGTTCAGGAAGAATTACTTATGAACCTCATTGCTGCCGCAAAAAATACGGTGTTAGGCAAAAAATATGATTATGCTTCCATTAATTCCTATGCTGTTTTTTCAGAAAGAATTCCGATTTCTACTTATGAAGAATTACAGCCACTGATTGAAAGAACTCGTCAGGGAGAACAGAACGTTTTTTGGGAATCCCCTATAAAATGGTTTGCAAAATCCAGCGGAACAACCAATGCTAAAAGCAAATATATTCCCGTAAGTAATGAAGCTTTAGAAGATTGTCATTATAAAGGCAGTAAAGATTTGCTGTGCATGTATCTGAATAACAATGAGAATTCAGAACTGTTTACAGGTAAAAGTCTGCGTTTGGGAGGGAGTTCTCAAATTTATGAAGACAACAACAGTTATTTTGGGGATTTATCAGCGATATTAATCGAAAACATGCCTATATGGGCCGAATTTAGCAGTACGCCCAGCAACAAAATTTCGCTGATGAGCGAATGGGAATCTAAAATGAACGCCGTTATCAACGAGACAAAAAGAGAAAATGTAACCAGTTTTGCCGGTGTTCCTTCGTGGATGCTTGTACTGATGAACAGAATGCTCGAAGAAACCGGTCAGGATAATCTGCTTGAAATATGGCCAAATCTGGAAGTTTATTTTCATGGTGGCGTAAGTTTTAACCCGTATCGGGAACAATACAAAAATTTATTACCTAAAAAAGATTTTAAATACTACGAGATTTATAATGCTTCAGAAGGTTTTTTTGCCATTCAGGATTTAAATCATTCCAATGATTTACTACTAATGCTGGATTACGGAATCTTTTACGAATTCATTCCTATGGATACTTTTGCAACTCCTAATCAAAAAGCTGTGCGTCTGGTCGACGTAGTATTAGATAAAAACTATGCTGTCGTAATTACAACCAATTCTGGATTATTTCGTTATTTAGTGGGCGATACCGTACGCTTTACTTCTCTGAATCCATTTAGAATCAGAGTAACCGGAAGAACCAAACATCACATCAATGTTTTTGGTGAAGAATTGATGGTTGAAAACACTGACATGGCTTTAGATAAAGCCTGTCAGCTGACAAGAGCAGAAATTAAAGACTATACCGTTGCACCGGTTTTCATGAATGGTAAAGAAAAAGGAGCTCACGAATGGATGATTGAGTTCAAGAAAAAACCTGAAGACATGAAAGTTTTTCAAAAAGCGCTCGACGAAACTTTGCAAACCTTAAATTCAGATTATGAAGCCAAACGCTACAACAACATGACCCTAAATCCTTTGGTCATCAATGTTGCCAGAGAGAATTTATTTTATGATTGGTTAAAAGACAATAACAAACTGGGCGGACAACACAAAATTCCGAGATTATCCAATCAAAGAGATTATCTCGAACAATTGAAAGGGATGCAGGAGAAAGTGATTGTATAACAAAACCTCAATTCGGCTGAATTAAGGTTTTGTCAGCAATTCTATTATTCATTTTCATAATTATTGTTTCCCGTTTTTGTCAAAATTAACCATCCAGTTAATCCCGAATTGATCGGTAAGCATCCCAAAATAAGCCCCCCAAAAAGTATCATTCATAGGCATATGAGGATTTCCCTGTTCTGAAAGCCCATTAAATATTTTATCAGCCTCCTCTTTACTTTCCACATTCACAGAAATAGAAACATTACTCCCAAAAGTAACATCACCACTTGCTGAATTACTGTCACTTCCCATTAGCATCATTGAGCCAACAGACAGACATACATGCATAACCCTATTACCATCCTCTTCAGACAGTTCAGGAGAATCAGCGTCTTTAGGCATATCTTTAAATTTTCCCAAATACGGTATTTCACCACCAAAAACAGATTGATAAAACAAAAATGCTGCTTCGCAAGTGCCGTTAAAAATCAAATACGGATTAATTGTTGTCATACATTGTATTTTAAATTAATGATTATGCTTCCGAAAGTTCTTTTATTATTGATAATGCCTTTGCAAAAGCATCATTGAAAAAAACTACATATTTTTCAGTCGTATCTACTTTAGCCTCCAGAACAGTTACTCCATTTTCCTCTGTCAGACTATACGTTTCCATCGCATTAACCCATTCCTGAGTTGCCAGATCTACAGGCTCAATTTCAAAATTTTTAACCATTGCCAAATGCTTAAAAGCCATGTATTCGTTTGCCGTTTTTTTCTCAATAACACTATGCATTCCTTCACCGTTCGGGGTAAGAAACTGTATCATACTTCCTTCTTCCCAATCGCTTACAGCGTAAGTACCTTCGCAAAAAACAGCTGCCCATTTTCTATAAGTTGCATCCTCCCATAAAAGTGACCACACTTTTTCTTTGGGAGCATTAATTTCAATTTTAAAAGTTAATGTTTTCATTTTCTAATGTGTTAAAATTATATTTTACATCATTTTTAGTTCCATAAAAGAAAAACAAATTGTAGCTGTAGTTTCTGAATTTTTACTTGAGCTGTAACTATTTTTTCCTTTTCTTGAATTATAAAAATACAATTTTTAATTAAATTCCATAAAAAAACCTTAGTTCAAAAATCAGAACTAAGGCTTCTTATATGCTAGCATTGAGCATTTTATATATCGTCCATCATATCAATATGGCGGTCATGGTATCCTAATAAATACAAAACTCCATCGAGACCCAAACTGGAAATGGAAGTAGCTGCGCTTTCTTTTACCGTAGGTTTAGCATGGAAAGCAATTCCTAATCCGGCCAGATTAATCATTGGTAAATCATTAGCCCCATCACCCACAGCAATGGTTTGGTTGATGTGAATGCCTTCTTTTTCAGCAATAGCTTTTAGAAATTCAGCTTTCTTTTGACCATCAACAATATCACCTATATAGTTTCCTGTTAATTTTCCGTCTTTAATTTCCAATTCATTCGCATGAACATAGTCAATTCCTAACTCTTTTTGCAAATAGTTTCCAAAATAAGTAAAACCTCCTGAAAGAATCGCAGTTTTGTATCCGTAGTATTTCAATGCTTTCATCAATCGGTGTGCTCCTTTAGTAATAGGCAAATTGATCGCTACATTATGCAACACATCTTCGCTCAAACCTTCTAATAAAGCCATACGCTTCTTGAAGCTTTCACTAAAATCAATCTCTCCGTTCATGGCCGATTCAGTAATTGCTCTTACCTGCTCACCCACTCCTGCCAGCTCTGCCAGTTCATCGATAACTTCAGTTTGAATTAGTGTAGAATCCATATCAAAACACACCAAACGTCTGTTTCTTCTATAAATAGTATCCTCCTGAAAAGAAATATCTACATCTAAACTTCTGGAAACTAACATAAAACTAGCCGTCAATACTGTTTTATCAACAACTTCACCCGAAACAGATAATTGCACACAGGAACGCGGATAAATCTCCGTTTCTACAATGGATGTTCTTCCGGTTAATCGTTTTATAGAATCAATATTTAAATTTTGGTCTGACATTATTTTAGTTACCGCTGCCAGTTGAGCTGCAGTGAGTTTTTCGCCCAAAATATTAATGATATAACGCTGTTTAGACTGCGTTTTTACCCATTTTTCATAATCTTCTACGGTAATTGGGATAAACTTTACTTTGATACCTAATTCATATGCTTTAAACAATAAGTCTTTTAAAACCGGCGCTGAAGAAGAACCTGCTTCGATTTCGAACAAAATCCCTAACGAAAGTGTGTCGTGAATATCAGCTTGTCCTATGTCCAAAACAATGGCATTATACATTGCCAACACTGATGTTAAACCAGCTGTAACCCCTGGTTTATCCTGACCAGAAACTTTTAATAAAATAACCTCTTTATCCTCAATTGCCATTTTTAATCTATATTGATTTTAGAAGCGACAAAAATCGACAATAAATTGCTTATAAAAAAACAGATTTTGTGTTTTTTACACAGAGATAATTTCAAATAAAATACCACAACAAAAAAACCTGCTCAAACTAATGAACAGGTTTTGAATATTTTATTTTTTAAAAAAATCTTTAAGAAGCAATCTCTAATCGTTTCAATAAATTTTTATTCAAAGTTTCCTTTGCATAATCTACGTCAATTTCAAGTATTTTATCATCAGAACTTGGCAATTCATACATAGCATCCGTTAAGATAGCTTCACAAAGGGAACGCAATCCGCGGGCTCCTAATTTATATTCTAATGCTTTATCTACAATAAAATCCAAAGCATCATCAGTAATAGAAAATACTACCTCATCCATTGAGAATAACTTTTGGTACTGCTTAATTAAAGCATTTTTAGGCTGCGTTAAAATTGAACGCAGGGTTTCTCTGTCCAATGGATCCATATGAGTTAACACGGGCAAACGACCTATAATTTCCGGAATCAATCCAAAGTCTTTAATATCTTTAGGAATAATGTATTGTAACAAGTTTTCCTTATCAATATTATCTTCATTTTTTGAAGTAGAATACCCGACAGCCTGACGGTTCAAACGTTTCGAAATAATACGTTCTACTCCATCAAAAGCACCACCGGCAATAAACAGAATGTTTTGTGTATTGACTTCTACAAATTTTTGATCCGGATGCTTACGCCCTCCTTTTGGTGGTACGTTTACAACTGTTCCTTCTAATAATTTCAATAAAGCTTGTTGCACACCTTCTCCTGAAACATCTCTGGTAATCGATGGATTATCGCTTTTACGGGCAATCTTATCTATTTCATCAATAAATACAATGCCGCGTTCAGCCTTAGCCACATCATAATCAGCCGCTTGTAAAAGACGTGTCAGAATAGTTTCGACATCTTCACCTACATAACCAGCCTCGGTTAAAACTGTAGCATCTACGATAGCCAAAGGAACATCTAACATTTTAGCAATGGTTTTTGCTACTAATGTTTTTCCGGTTCCGGTTTGTCCCACCATGATGATGTTACTTTTTTCAATCTCTACTTCATCGTCCAGTTGCTGTTGCATTAAACGCTTGTAGTGATTGTAAACCGCTACTGACATTACTTTTTTAGTCTGGTCCTGCCCTATTACATACTGATCCAGAAAAGCTCTGATTTCTTTTGGCTTCTGCAAAATCAAATCGCCAATTAATTTTGAACTTCCGCTAGATTTCAATTCTTCCAGAACAATTCCGTGAGCCTGTTCGATACATCTGTCGCAAATGTGCGCATTAATACCAGCAATCAACAAATTAGTTTCTGGCTTTTTCCTTCCACAAAACGAACACTCTAATACTTCTTTTGCCATTCTTTATTTAAGTTACTAAGCTGCAAAGATACTAAGTTTATAAGCTTTAAAAACTTACTTCCTTGTGGCTCAATATTTTTATTTTTGTTTGAATTTCAAATTACAAAAATCCTTAGAAACTTAGTATCTCAGTAACTTGAAAACTTTAAAAATTATCCTCTTATTAATACCTCATCAATCATTCCGTATTCCTTAGCTTCGGCAGCTTTCATCCAGTAATCACGCTCACTGTCTTTATGCACTTTATCAAAAGTTTGTCCGGAATGTTGCGAAATAATATGATACAATTCATCTTTTAATTTCAACATTTCGCGTAAGTTGATTTCCATATCCGTTGCAACTCCCTGAGCTCCTCCTGATGGCTGGTGAATCATTACTCTTGAATGTGGCAAAGCCGAACGTTTTCCTGCTGCACCCGCACACAACAATACTGCTCCCATAGAAGCTGCCATTCCTGTACAAATAGTTGCTACATCAGGCTTGATGTATTGCATCGTGTCATAAATCCCTAATCCTGCGTAAACACTTCCTCCCGGAGAGTTCAGGTAAATCTGAATATCTTTAGAAGCATCGGCACTTTCTAAGAAAAGTAATTGTGCCTGAACGATGTTTGCAATCTGATCGTCAATTCCTGTTCCCAGAAAAATAATACGATCCATCATTAATCTTGAGAAAACGTCTAATTGCGAAATATTCAATTGACGTTCTTCAATAATATAGGGAGTCATATTAGTAGGATTCATTGCCGCTACGATTTTATCATAGTACATTGCATTTACTCCTTGGTGCTTTGTAGCAAATTTTTTAAATTCTTTACCGTAATTCATTTTTTTATGTTTAAAGTTTGAAAGTCTAAAGTCCGAAAGTCATATAAAACCTTAAATCAAAGTTTATACCTTTCTGTAAATGATGCCAATTTGTCTTCTTTGTATCTTTAAAAAGTTTCCGTTTTCAAGTCCTTGTACCCGAAACTTTTAAACAAAAGAGCGTCAAAAAAAACTTCTGACGCTCAAATATACTTATTTTTTATTATTTAGCCTTTGTAATAAAATCATATTATTTTGACTTTCGACTTTATTACTTTCGACTTTACAGACTAATATTTATTCTCCGTAAGACGCAGCAATAAATTCATCGTAAGTCACTTCTTTAGTTGTTGGGTTTGCTTTTTCTTTAAACAATTCCAATAATTTTTCAGCAACTACCTGATCAGAAAGTCTTTTTACTTCGTCCTGATTAGATAAAACTCTGGCAACAATCCCCTGAACTTCTTCGTCAGTTGGGTTTGTTTGACCAAATTGAGCCATTTGAACTCTGATATTTTTAGCTGTAAACTCTTTTAAGTCTTCAAAAGTGATTTTGATATCATTTTGAGCCAAAGCTTTTCCTTCGATTAACTGGAAACGCAATCCTTTTTCAGAACGTGCGTATTCTACTTCAGCTTCTTCAGCAGTTAATTTTTTCTCACCTACTGTCTGTAACCATTTTTTAAGGAATTCAGAAGGCAATTCGAATTTTGTATTTTCGATTAAAAATTCTGTCACATCACCTAATAATTTTTGGTCTGCCTGTTGCGCAAATTGAGATTCAGCATCTTCTTTGATTTTTGCTTTCAAATCTTCTAACGAAGCTACATTTCCTTCTCCGAATAATTTGTCGAACAATTCCTGATTCAATTCAGCCGGTTCAGAAACAGTAATTGCTTCGATAGTAAAATCTACATCAATTGCTAAACCGTGAACGTTATCATGACCTACTTTTAAGTAATCCATCAATTGGTGATCGTCTTCAAATAAACCGCTAGTGTTTACAGTAACAACATCACCCACTTTTTTACCAATAAATTTATCAGCAGTCGCTTTGTCTTTAAAAATATCTAAAGTGATAGTAGTGGTGTTACCAATTCCTTCCGCTTCGTTAGTAAAAATCCCTTTAATGTCAGAATTTGCTTCAACAGCATCCTGAGGAATTGCATTACCAAATTGTTTTTGGATACGAGCTACTTGTCCGTCGATTAATTTATCATCAGCAGTAACTACATATTTTACGATATCGTTTTTAGCATCTAAATCCAATTCAAAGTTTGGCACTAAACCAATTTCGAATTCAAAAGTCAATTCTTCAGCTGACCAATCTAAATCTTCGTTTACTTTAGGAAGTGGAGTACCCAAAAGATTTAATCTTTCAGACTGAATATAACGCTCTAAAGCCAGGTCAACAACTTTCTTAACCTCTTCTTGTTTAATTCCTCTTCCGTATTGTTTTTCAACTAAGTCTTTAGGCACAGCCCCTTTTCTAAATCCTTTTACTTGTGCTAAAGGCATTTTTTCGTTGATTCTTTTGGCTACCTGACCTTTGTAATCCATGTGTACCACAGTCATTACAATGGTTTCAGTTACAGCATCTATTGCTACTCTTTTAATATCCATCTTCTTCTTTAATTTACATAATAAAATTGGCTGGCAAAATTATAAAATTTTAACCAGCCAACCAAGCTTTTTTTCCCGAAGCTTCGGGATTGAATTTCAACGAGTTCAAGATGCTAAAGTCCATCTCATTTCCAAGCTTTTATTTGGGCATGTCCCTTCGTAATCTGATCCATGGAACTAAGGATGTTTGCTACAAACAAAGTTCACAGAACTCCTAATTCAAATAAACATCGAGTGAAGTAATCTTTATATTTCCATTACTATTCTTCACGCCAGTCCCACAAAAAACCACATTATACTTTTCCAAAAAAACTCCACCAACTGTAAGAATATTTTTTATATTTGATAATTAAAAATTAAATAACCGCTACTAACCATGAAAAAAAACACTTTGTTAATACTATGCATTGTATCAATGATAGCCAATGCTCAGGATAAAAAAATATGGGCTAAGTCATTCATCAACAAGCAAGCTCCTGAACTCATTGTGGAAAAATGGATCTCTGAACAACCTTACATAACAAAAGATAAGTTTATACTAATCGATTTTTGGGCCAGTTGGTGTGGTCCATGCAAAAGAGCGATCCCTAAATTAAATAATTTTCAAAAAGAATTTAAAGATGATTTAATTATAATAGGAATAAGTGACGAACCTGAACCTGTAGTCAAAAACCAAACCAATCCTGCCATTGAGTATTTTAACGCTATTGACACTAAAAAAAGATTATACAATATTTTTGAAGTAACCGGAATACCACATTGTGTTATTATCAATCCGGCCGGAGTTGTAGTATGGGAAGGTTTTCCCTATTTACAGGGACATGAGTTAACTTCAGATGTTATTAAAAATTTAATTAGCGAGTCCGATAAATTAATCTTAAAAAATACCACGGAAGCTAATATTTCTAAATACTCTTCTCTTTCTATTGGCGAATTGAATGACAGAAAAACAGAATTAGAACTTGAAGCTAATTATATTTTAGTAAATGATTACTTAGAACAAATAGAAAGAGAAGATGTAAATCACATGGCATTAACAAAAATTGATCATGGAATTGTAACATCCTATTGGGAAAATGCTACAGAGTTAAAAAGCTATTACAAGAACTGGAAAGAAGCAGTCTCAAAAATAAGTGCTTTTGAAAGAGAGCATGCACCGGAACTTCAGGAATTAAGCACCCAATTTAAAAACAAAACAATCGATAAAGAGGTGTACCTGAGAGAAAACCGAACAATAAGAAACTATTTAAGTTCAAAATATCCAAATGAGTACACAGAACTTTCGACAAATCATATCAGAAACCTTAAAACCATGTGGAAAGCAACTGCAAGGTATATGCTGGAAGATTATAAAAAACAAAAGAAAACATTTCCTGTATACTGGATTCCCGAAAATGACAGAGTAATTTCAGAGAAAAAGAAAAAATACAGTCTCATCAATCAAGAAATTATTGCTGTACAAAATGAAATAAAAAAAAGAATCTAAAAGCAATCAATAACCATCATCATGCTAGAATTAATCTGGGGAATATTCAATTTTGCAGTGCTAATTTACTTTGTAATTATTTGCTTTAAAGCAGTGAATGTTATTCGTGAAAATTTAGGAGGCACAGCCACTCTTATTCTTGTTTTAGGTCTTATATCTTTTAAAATAAACTTAAAAGATGAAGACAAAAAAACAAAAACTTTTGACTTACAAAATGTATCCCAAAAAACAGAACCTGAAAATTTTAAAGGAAACACTTTTTTTAATGACATAAAACTTGAACACACTCTTTTAACAGATTTTCACATGTTAATTAGATACGGAGCAGATAATAATGAAATCAAGTTGTTAACAGCTTTTGTAAACAGAACAGGAATCGAAATGGGAACCGAATGGAAACCTTCTAGTGTATTTCTAAATAAAATCAACTATAATTTATATGAATATCATGTTTCCGGCTCAATCGACTGGAAAATGTTAGGAATTAGAATTTACACCCAGTCAAAAGAATTTGATGGAAAAATTGAATTAAAAAAACAAAATACAATCAATCAATGAAAAAATTAGCATTTACAATTCTAGCGGGATTAATTTCTCTAAGCTTTTTTGGACAGGAAATTACAGGTCAATGGCATGGTGTTTTAAAAGTTCCGGGAGCACAATTAAGATTGGTATTTAATATCGAAAAAACAGCAAATGGCATTAGCGCGACAATGGACAGCCCGGATCAGGGAGCCAAAGGAATTCCGGTAAGCAGCAGTAGTTTTGAAAGCTCAGTATTAAAAATGGCTATCGCTCAGGCTCAAATTGCATACGAGGGAACCTTAGGAACAGACAACACCATTATTGGTAATTTTAAACAATCGGGACAAAATTTTCCTTTGAATCTATCAAAAGAAAAAGCAGAAAAAGAAATACCTATTCGACCACAAGAACCTAAAAAACCGTATTCTTATTATTCTGAAGATATTATTTTCGAAAATAAAAAAGCAGGAATAGCTTTATCAGGCACACTAACATTACCTAAACAAGAAGGAGTTTTCCCAGCGGTGATTTTAATTAGCGGCAGCGGACCTCAAAACAGAGATGAGGAATTAATGGGGCACAAACCATTTCTGGTACTTTCTGACTACTTAACTAAAAACGGAATTGCCGTATTACGTTATGATGACAGAGGAGTTGCAGCCTCAAAAGGGGATTTTAAAACTGCCACAACTGCAGACTTCGCCACAGATGCTGAAGCCGCAATTGAGTATTTAAAAACCAGAAAGGAAATCAACAAAAGTAAAATTGGCTTAATCGGACACAGCGAAGGCGGTATAATTGCCCCAATGGTTGCAACCCAATCTAAAGACGTAGCTTTTATCATTTTACTGGCAGGAACAGGAATTCAGGGTGACCAATTGCTTTTGTTGCAACAACAATTAATCGGGAAAACATCAGGAATGAGTGCTGAAGCATTAGAAAAAATCAAATTCAACAATACTCAAATATTTGACATTATAAACAAATCTACCAGCACCGAACAATTACAAACTGATTTAGCCCATTATTTAAAACAAAATCCCAGCGCTGAAAAACCGTCCGGAATGACTGAGGAAGAATTTGTAAGATTGCAAATGCAACAAATTGCAACGCCCTGGATGCAGTATTTCATCAAGTACAATCCTGCAACAGCATTAGAAGAAGTAAAATGTCCGGTATTAGCCCTTAACGGCGAAAAAGATTTACAAGTACCTCCAAAAGAAAATTTAGCAGCCATAAAAGCAGCCTTATCAAGAGGAGGAAATAAAAATGTAAGCATAATAGAACTTCCTAACTTAAACCATTTGTTTCAGGAATGCGAAACGGGTTCACCACAGGAATATGCAACCATTGAACAAACACTCGCCCCGGTTGCTTTAACCGAAATAACGAAGTGGATAAAAACTCAGACGAATTAAAATCAGACATCATATTTATCTGCTTCTTCATTTTAAAATTATTTGTTACCAAACAAATAAAAAAAACACCACAGTCTCAACAAACTCGTTTTCAACAAAACGAGTTTGTTTTTTTATAAACCAGAGCAAACTCATTTATTCAATATCATTAGAATTAAAAATAAATTTTGTTATTCAAAACAATACTGATATATTTATACAACACAGCAATCAGCCATATGTTTGGAGCCCCTATAAGCATGCTGATATTTAAAATTCCCACTAAGAATGCAACAACCTACTATACCCATAAATGAAGAAAAAAGAATTGCAGAATTAGATTCTTATAAAATAATAGGCGAATTAGGAAAGTGAAGATTATGATTTTTTAACTCAAATGGCAGCCCAAATATGCGAGACTAAAATTGCCCTAATTAGTTTAATAACTAATGACAAACAATGGTTTTTATCGCATCATGGTATAAAAGAAAGAGAAACACCAAAAGAATTAGCTTTCTGTGCACATGCCATTAATCAACCCGAAAATGTTTTTATTGTTGAAGATGCCCGAAAAGACAAGCGTTTTCAGGATAATCCGCTGGTTACGGGTTACCCAACGGTAATTTTTTATGCAGGTATGCCATTAGTAACAGAAAATGGTTTCCCTTTAGGAACAATCTGCGTTATTGATGATAATCCTAAAAAACTGTCCGAAAAACAGATTAATTCTTTAAAACTGCTTGCTAAGCAAGCCATCAAGTTACTCGAACTTCGAAAAAAAACATCATTATTAGAAGAACAAAATAACACCCTCAAAAAAACAAATTTTTTATTCAACGAAAGTCAACGCATTAATAAAATTGGTGCCTGGGAACTCGACATCAAAACCGGAAGTGTTTTCTGGACTGATGAAGTCTATCAAATTCATGAAGTAGCCAATGATCTCATTTTTGACAAAACCAAAGGAATTGAATTTTACCATCCTGACGATAGACATATTATTATAAATGCCTTAGAAAACACTATAAATACAGGAGAACCTTTTGATGTTCAATGCCGTTTTATTACTGCAAAAAACAATTTTAAATGGGTACGTTCCTCAGGAAAAGTATTGGAAGAAAATGGAAAAAGAACCAAACTTTTTGGGACTTTTCAAGACATAACTGAAATAAAAGAAAGACAGGAAAAACTTCGTGTCAGCGAAGAGACTTTTAGAGCTAACTTTGAACAGGCAGCCATTGGTATGGCTTTGCTTAATGAAAAAGGACAATGGTTAAAAGTCAACAAAAGACTATGCAAAATACTAGGTTACACCAAAGATGAATTACTAAAACTCACTTTCCAGGACATTACCTTTCCTAATGATTTAGAAACCGATTTAATTCTCCTTGAAGAATTAATTGGAGGAAAACGCGATGGCTATACCATGGAAAAACGCTATTTCCATAAAAACGGAGAAATCGTCTATGTGATTCTGGGCGTATCAATGGTAAAAGATGAAAACGGAAAAATTCTTTATTTTATTTCTCAAATTGTAGATATTACAACTCAAAAAACCTTTGAAATCCAATTAGCAAATATCATTGCTTATAACCAAGCTCTCTTGGATGCTAGTACTCAAGTTGCTATTATTGGAACAGATACTAAAGGAATTATTACTACTTTCAATGAAGGAGCAGAACAACTATTGGGTTATGATGCTGAAGAATTAATCAACAAACAAACACCTGAGCTTATTCATATTCAGGAAGAAGTAGAAGCTGTTGCGCAAAATCTTCTTGAAGAAACTGGAGAAAAAACAGATGGTTTTGATGTTTTTGTTCACAATGCAAAAAAAGGTAAAGCAGAAACCAAAGAGTGGACTTACAAAAGAAAAGACGGCAGTACATTTCCTGTTTTACTTTCAGTAACCGCAATTAAGCAAAAGAAAAATATTAGCGGTTTTCTGGGAATAGCTACAGACATTACCCAAATGAAACAAGTAGAACGCGAAATATTATCATTACTTGAAATTGCTGAATCTCAAAATGAGCGATTAAAAAACTTTGCTTATATCGTTTCACACAATTTGCGTTCCCATTCTGGCGGCATCAGCTCTTTAATGGAATTAATCGAATCTGAATTTCCGGACTTTAGCCAGACAGATTATTTTGATTATTTAAAAAAATCATCCATTAATTTATCCGAAACCATCAAGCACCTTACTGAAGTGGTTCAGATTAACCTCTCGGCAAAAGAAAAACTGGAAAGCGTTTTCTTAAAACCATTTATTGACAAAAACACAAGCAGTCTGATGTCTGTAGCAAAAAAACAAAACATACGGATTATTAATGAAGTTAAAAAAGAAACCACTATCAAAGTAATTCCGGCTTATCTGGACAGTATTATCATGAATTTTATGACTAATGCTATTAAATACAGTTCAAAAGAAAGAGATAGTTTTGTAAAAATCCAAACCGAAGAAACCGCAAAACATGTCATTCTGAAATTCATTGACAATGGTTTAGGAATAGATTTAAACAAACACGGACACAAACTTTTTGGTATGTACAAAACTTTTCATCAACATGAAGACTCCAGAGGTATTGGTCTGTTTATTACCAAAAACCAAATTGAATCTATGAATGGTAAAATTGAAGTCGAAAGCGAAGTAAATATTGGAACTACTTTTAAAATATATTTCGAGCATGAAAAAATTGATTCACAACTATTTTGTTAAACCCTATTTAAATCCACATTCAGCTGACAACAGTGTTCAATTTGACCTCTTTTTCAAAACAGCAATTTCATCACCCACTTTCAAACTCCCTTGCTGTAATGCGATTACATTTTGACCAAAAATTACTTTTTTATTTACTGTCTTATATTTTGACAAAGTACGCAAAGGCTCTTTACCGTCAACAGCACCTGATTCAGGATTTACAGTAACGATAACGCACCTTCCGGAAGGTTTAACACCAAAAAAATCTAAATTCCCAATAGTAAATCCCTTCCAGCTTTCTTCTTCATAAGGCTCGCCACCGGTGAAAACAAAATTAGGTCGGAATCGTTTTACAGAAAGAGCCGTTTCTAAACGTGAATTCAAATCATCTAAGGAAGACTGACCAATAATTAAATACGGAAATCCATCTGAAAAAGACGTAATATCACTTTGCGAAACAGCATAATTGGGATCTACTTTCCGCTGACTTTCATCAGGCATATAAACTAATCGAACCTTAAAGCCCAATCGGTCTGTAAACCAATTGTTGGCTTCAGCACTTACCTCATTAGCGTGTACCTCATCTTCCCAGACCATAACGCAAACTTTATTTTCCGATTTTACCGCGCTCTCATTCAGGCTAATACGCAATACTTCAGACTGTCTGCCTTTATAGCTAATTTTTAAAAAACCATTGTTAATTTCAGGCTGAAATAAAGCCAGTTCAGGATATTCCCTTTGGGTAATAAAAACACCATGTTCATCCACAAGCATCCATCTACGGTCGTGTTCTAAACCTCGAGGCATCACCTTTGACTCTTTTAAGGCTATTCCGCCTAATGATTTTACAGGATAAATCCAGATTTCTGAAAGTTGCAGCATTATAATTATTTTTTATCAAAAATACGAATTACAAACAAAGACTATTAATAATTAAAATTCAATCCAAAACCTATCCCCATATCACTATCATAATGTGTTGTAATTCCCATATTTTTACCCACAATATATTTAAATCCTGCCATATATTCTTTATCAGTATTTACCATAAAAGTCATTCGCAAACGTTTTGAAACAGGAATATCTTCCCGCATTAATTGCAAACGTACATTTCCGTCATGATAGACTTCTGCTTGTGCAACTACTAAAAGTGGTAAGGTATAATTGACTCCTAAACTAAACTGAAGTCGTTTATCCTTAGTACTTTTTTGTCCAAATAAATTCTGCTCCACTTCTCCATGTTCTAATTTTCGATAACGGGCATCAAAACCAATAAAAGGCATCAACCATTGATTTCTCCCGATATACCTTCCAATATGAGTTTCAGATTCGTAACCATGATGGTCTTTATATCCTAATCGCCATTCGGTACCAAAACTCCATCTTGCATTTTGAAACATCAACTGACCATCATTCCCATTGGTAGCAAAATCATTTTCTGCCATAAAATGCAAGCTATTACTTTCGGCTTGTAATTTCTTATAAGCCGCTTCTTTATTAGGCAAAAGAGGATTTACTGCTGAGTTTTCATAGCTAAAAACCCGATTCATACCTGCCATCATGTGGTACAAAATATGACAATGAAAAAACCAGTCTCCATCTGTATTGGCGGCAAATTCTATTGTATCGGTCTCCATAGGCATAATATCCAAAACGTTTTTTAAAGGCGCATAATCCCCCTGACCATTCAGTACTCTAAAATCATGTCCGTGCAAGTGCATTGGGTGACGCATCATCGAATTGTTGTACAAAGTAATCCTAACATTTTCTCCTTTTTTAATCAAAATTTTATCTGTTTCTGAAAGTACTTTATTGTCCATACTCCACACATACCGATTCATGTTTCCAGTCAATTCAAAACGTAATTCATGAACAGGAGCATCCTCAGGAAGTGTAGTTTTTACAGTCGATTTCAACATCGAATAATTCAAAGTAACAATATCTGATTTTTTAGAATCCATTGCGTGAGCGGAATGATCCATTTTATTTTCACTCATTTCCTCCCCTCCTTTGGAGGGGTTGGGGGAGGATTCGGGGTACATTACGGAATTCATATCCATTTTTTGCAGACTCATTTTCATACCCATATCATTCATGGTTCCATCTATATTCATCATCTCGTTCATCATTTTCATGCCTTCAAAATATTTTAATTTAGGCAAAGGATGTGCGGCTTTCTTAACACCTTCTCCAATGTAAACAGAAGTCGATTGTGTTCTGTCTTCCGGGGTGGCTAAAAAAGCATAGGAAGTATTTTTCTCCGGAATAGTTACAATTACATCATAGGTTTCAGAAACCCCAATAATCAACCGATTTACCTCAACGGGTTCTATATCGTTTCCGTCATTAGCCACTACAGTCATTTTTCCACCAGCATAGGTCAACCAAAAATAAGACGATGCTCCGGCATTAGAAATTCGCAAACGCACTTTGTCGCCTGCTTTAAATTGAGACAATTGGCTTTCATTCTGCCCGTTGATTAAGAATTTATCATAATATACATCACTCACATCCATAGCCAGCATCCGTTTCCATTCGTTGGTTAATTTGGTTTTAAAATGCCCTTCTTTTATTGCTTCAGTATAACTTTGAGTCGTTCCTTTTTTAATGGCAAACCAATCGGTAGCATTGTGCAGCATCCTATGAACATTATCAGGCTTGTAATTAGTCCATTCACTCAAAATAATGGGAACTTGTGGAATATCATCAATACCCTTTCTAAAAGTTTCATCTTCTGGTTTTTTCTTCAAAATCAATGCACCATACATTCCTATTTGTTCCTGCATTCCAGAATGACTATGATACCAATGTGTCCCATTTTGAATTATTGGAAAAGTATATTTATGTGTTGTTCCGGGTTCAATAGGCATCTGAGTCAAATAAGGAACACCATCCTCTTTATTAGGCAAAAACAATCCATGCCAATGCAAAGAAGTTCCTGTTTTTAATTTGTTATGCACATAAATTTCAGCTGTATCTCCTTCGGTAAAAGTTAATGTTGGCATTGGAATTTGACCGTTTACAGCAATGGCATGTTTAGATTTTCCAGCAAAAGTTACCATTGTGTCACGAACAAACAAATCATAACGTACCTTTTTAGAAATAGTTTTTGGTAAAACTTTCTTTTCTACAACGGTGCTTTCTTTTGGCAAATCAGCGGGTTTTGTTGGTTCACTCTTAGATACCTCAATTTCTTTTTTAATCTTTACAGGATTTTTAGGAATTGACTTTACTGGGATCTCCTTTTTAACTGCTTCTTTTTTAGACTTCTTAATTTTCACTTTTACCAATTCCATGCCACATTTCGAACAATCTCCAGATTTTGATTCATGAATTTCAGGATGCATTACACAAGTATAATAGTAATCTTGAGCTACTTTTTTTTCCTGAGCATTTACAAACTGACCCATCACAAAAAAACAAAACAGGTATAATATCTTATTCATGATTTCTATAATTTTAAATTACGCAATCGCAACGCATTCGCAATTACCGAAACCGAACTAAAACTCATTGCCAAGGCAGCAATCATTGGTGAAAGCAAAATTCCGAAAAATGGATATAAAATACCCGCAGCAACAGGAATTCCCAGTATGTTATAAAAAAAAGCGAAGAATAAATTCTGATGAATGTTTTTCATCACCGCATGGCTCAATTGTTTGGCTTTTACAATTCCTTGTAAATCGCCTTTTACCAGCGTAATTTTTGCACTTTCAATCGCTACATCGGTTCCGGTTCCCATTGCAATCCCAATATCTGCTTGCGCTAATGCCGGAGCATCATTAATTCCGTCTCCGGCCATAGCCACAATCTTGCCTTCGGACTGCCATTTCTGAATCACTTTGAGTTTATCCTGCGGCAAACAATCTGCCACAAACGAACTCAGATGCAACTGATCAGCTACAGCCTTAGCGGTGTTTTTGTTGTCTCCGGTAAGCATAATCACTTCAACCCCCTGATTTATTAGTGTTTTTATGGCCTTAACACTATTCTTTTTTATAGCATCAGTGATGGTTACAAATCCTGCAGCAGTTTCATCGATTGAAATATAAGAAACTGTTTTTCCAAGCTTTTGCTCAGCTGTAGCTTGTTTTTCTAATGATTCCTCAACCGAAACTTTCAGTTCATCCATTAATTTTTTATTTCCTAAAGCCACTTTTTTATTAGAAACCATTCCCACTACCCCTTTTCCTGTTACGGATTCAAATTGTTTAGTTTCTGATAATTTTATGTTTTTCACTTCCGCAAAATGGACTACGGCCTGCGCCAAAGGATGTTCGCTATATTGATTTAAAGAAGCAATTATTTGTAACAACTCATCTTCGTTGTTATGAATCGCATACAGTTTTTCTACAGAAGGTTTTCCTTCTGTAATTGTTCCTGTTTTATCAGTAACGAGTACGTTTACCTTATCCATTTTTTCTAAAGCTTCAGCATTTTTTATCAATATTCCTGATTGGGCGCCTTTACCCACTCCCACCATTACTGACATGGGTGTGGCTAAGCCTAAAGCACAGGGACAGGCTATAATTAAAACTGCAACAGCATTAATAAAACCATACATCAAAGCATTTTCTTCAGGACCGAATTTTGCCCAGACGAGAAATGTAATCACCGAAACAGCGACTACTGCGGGCACAAAATATTTTGCAATTTTATCCGCTAATTTTTGAATTGGTGCACGGGATCGACTGGCATCATTCACCATTTGTATAATTTGCGAAAGCAGGGTTTCCGAACCAACTTTTTCTGCCACCATTATAAAAGACTGATTGCCGTTAATGGTTCCTGCCACTACCGCATCGTCTGCTTTTTTATCTACCGGAATGGGTTCTCCCGAAATCATTGACTCATCAATAGTACTTTCTCCTTCAACTATTTTTCCATCCACGGGAATTTTATCTCCCGGTTTTACACGTAATAAATCCCCTTTTTTGATATCGTGTATCGAAATCACTTTATCTTTTCCATCCAGTACCAAAACTGCTTCAACAGGCGCTAACTTCATCAGTTCTTTCAGAGCACCGCTGGTTTTATTATGCGCTTTGGCTTCTAATAGCTGTCCTAATAAAACTAAGCTTAAAATAACAGTTGTTGCTTCAAAATAAAGATGCACACTTCCACCATCGGTTTTAAATTCAGCCGGAAAAATTTCCGGAAAGAGTAATCCGAAAATACTAAATAAAAAAGCCATTCCCGAACCGATTCCGATAAGCGTAAACATATTGAGATTCCAGGTAACTACTGATTTCCAGGCACGTTTAAAAAACATCCATGCCGCATAAAAAACTACTGGTAGTGACAACCCAAATTGAATCCAGTTCCAGGTTTTCATATCCGTAATTATCATTAAGGGATTATTAGGAATCATATCTGACATAGCAATAATGAAAACAGGAATAGTAAACAGCAATGCAATTTTCATTTTATGCTCTAAATCAGTATAGCTTTTATTTTCTTCCTCTTCAGATGCTTCCACGGTTACTAAATCCATCCCACAAACAGGACAATTTCCGGGTTCGTCATAGACTTTGTCTCCTTCGCAAAACATAGGACAATAGTATTTACCCACTGCATTTGGTGGCGGAGCCGGAGCAACTGTTTCAGTTACTTTTAATTTTAAATCATTAGGATTAAAAACTTTTATAGTATAATTTCCTGCCTGAGCAATCACTTCCTGAAACTGAGAAATCTGGATGGGTTCTTGCATCGAAATCTCGGCTTTTGGCGGATCTAAAGTGACTTCCGCTTCTGCTCCTTCGATACTGTTGAGTGCATTTTCAACTTTTGTCCGGCAAGAATTACAATGCATTCCGTTAATGGTGTAGGTATATTTCATTTCTTCGATTTTTATACCATTTAAATAAAATTTCCTTTTTTTTATAAAACAGAATCAATTTTATTACTAATAACATTTCATAAAAAGGAATCAGATTTAATTATTTTCTTTTTTGCTTGATCAAAAAAGAAACAAAAAAATCAAGTCTTACGCTTTCTCATCGGTCAAATTAGTTTTCGAATGCTAAAAGAAAAGAACTCGCTACGCTCAAACAGCTTTTCTTTTTACGCATTCTTCAAACATTTGACGCTCGACTGCGGAAGCTAAGGACCACGATACCTGAAATTAATGAATTCAAATGATAATTAATATTAGTTCAAATTTCGAAATTAAAAACACGCACACTATTACATAATTATGGAAACGATTTGTATGATTTATAATTCGTCTATCTGCCTTCTTTTTTTGTCTTTTAGCTGTTTGAATTGTGTCGGCGTTATTCCAGTAGTCTTTTTAAACTGATTGCTCAAATGCGCCACACTACTATAATTCAACTGAAAAGCAATTTGGCTCAAACTAAGTTCGTTATAAATCAATAATTCTTTTACTTTTTCTATTTTTTGAGCAATAAAATAATGCTCGATTGTAATTCCTTCGGTTTCAGAAAACAAATTGCTCAACGCACTATAATCCTGTTTTAAATCATCGACAATGTAACCGGACAAGTTTACTTTGAGTTTCTCATTCTGATAATGAACTAAGGTTACAATCAGATTTTTTATTCTTTCAATGGTTTTGCTTATTTTGTCATCCAATAATTCAAAACCTAAGTCTTTGAGGTCTTCAGACAATAAGTATTTTTGTGTTTCATTCAGTTCTTTCGAAATCTCAACCTCTCCCAACTGCATCGAAAGTATCGGGATTTCCATTTTCTCAAAAACTGTTCTCACTGCCATTTCGCAGCGGTTACAAACCATATTTTTAATGTAAACTTTCATTTTGGAAATTATTTTTTTGAACTTAACAAAAAAATCCTAACTCAAGATGAAGCCAGGATTTTAATGAAATTAATTTTGTGGATAATAAATCAAAAAATGATTATTGAATTTCTTTAATCATTCCGCCACAGCTTAGCATTTCAGAACCATAATACGGATTTCTGATTTCTTTCAGTTCGCTTATCCAATAACCACTTTTTCCTTCATTATACATTGGGCAATAATCCTGAAACAATTTTTTATTGGTTCCAAAAGTAGCAATCAGATTAGTAATATCTTTGCTTAAAACAGCAAAATACATTCTTTGCTGCGCAATTTTTCCATCATTTGAAACAATTAATTCTGCTTGCGCTTTTGCCTCATCAGTAATATTCAAATATTTAGTCAATAATTCTTTCGTAATCTTATCGGTTTTAGTCGCTGAAACTGCTTGGGCAAAATCATGGGCTGCTTTTGTAGCTTCTTTTCCATCATCATTTGCCAGAGCATTTTTAATTTTTAAATATGCATCAATAATTGCATCTGTTGAAACGGACGCTTTAACCGCATCACTAACTTCTGTTATTTCAACTTTAGTATCACCTGCTTCAGCCTGTTTTACCGGTTCTAAATCCATTCCGCATTCTTTACAAGTATCGCCTTTTTTCCCAATTTCTTCAGGGTGCATTGGACAGCTGTATTTCTCTTCGGTTTTTACAATTACTTGTCCTTCGGTAGTTTTTTCCTCTTTATTTTTTTGATTACACCCCAGAACAAGCACTGCTAATAAAACAGAACTCAGTAATATTTTTTTCATTTTTCAAATTTTAAAATCGTTAAACTAATTGGTTACATTAAAAAAAGTATACTCTAATTTGAGTAAAATACTATTAGCGCTTATGCGTTGCATATCCGAATACACCTGACGCCTGTAAGCCAGATCTATTCGCGCCTGACTGTTGATAATAAACTGAAC
The DNA here is from genome assembly GCF_046000495.1 of Flavobacterium plantiphilum. Classification (NCBI taxonomy): domain Bacteria; kingdom Pseudomonadati; phylum Bacteroidota; class Flavobacteriia; order Flavobacteriales; family Flavobacteriaceae; genus Flavobacterium; species Flavobacterium plantiphilum. The sequence continues at coordinate 164,408 of NZ_JBELQA010000003.1, read as the reverse complement.
CGAAGGTACAACATCTAAATAAGATTTCCCATTTTGATTCAGTCGCTGACCTAAAAATTCCAGCATTGCATTAATGTTTGTTTGCTTAAAATTAGTATATTTTTTAGGATACATCAATTGCCCGACCGAAAAAGTATAATTCATTGCACTGTTACTGAAGTCCTCAGGAAAAATATTATTCTGATTATTCAGCGCTCTTTCATAACTAATACTTGCACTCAAAGCAGTTTTATTAATTAGTTGCGTTGCCACAGTTCCAATTTCATATCCTGAATTCATCCCCATAGTTTCAATATCCTCCTGATGAATCTGCGCATTACTGGTACTTAGTCTTCCGTAAGCCGCCAGTCGAAAATGACTATGCAAGTCGTCAACTGAGAAAAAACGGTATTTAGCATATAAACTACCTCCTTCTAATTTTAAATCCCCTCCTCTGTCACTTAAAAATGCCGAAGCATGAATCATCCAGTCTTTGTTGACGCCCCACATTAATTCGGGCATGTTATGATAATTGTACCCCTCTGTTTTTTTGAATGCAAAAAGACTCATGTCTCTCACTCCTATTGAAGCCGTAGGCATATTACTGGCTGGCTCAGTCATGACAAACAACTCCTGTGCGTTAGTTTGAAGAGATAAAAAACTTATTATGATTGCAAAATATTTCATTTAAATTGTTTTTACATAATAAATCCCTTCCTCTTTTCCTGAAACACTGTATTTTAAGAGCATTTTTGCCGTTTTTTTATACTCTTTTTTTGTAACAAAACCGCTGTTTAATATTTTTAACCTTAATTTGTCACCTTCCGGTTTCGTAACAGGGTTTACAAAAACATAAGTCCCTGTTTCGTTTTTAAAACTGCTGTTGTCTTTGGGTTTTACATTCTCGGCATTCATAGTCAAAATCATAGAACCAACAAAAAAACCTGTTTTTTCAATATTATGTTTTAAATCCTGCGGAGTTATTAAACTGTTCTTTTTAAAATTTACCACAAATGTATTGCTGTTCAGATCGATCATTACTTTTTCTACTTCAGGCATTGCTTTCAATTGTTTGTTGATGGCGTTAGAACACATGGAACAGGTCAAACCTGTCGCCGTAATTTCGGCTTTTGAAATTTGTGCATACGAACTTGTCATGCCTATGAGCAGCATCAGAACAATGAATCTTTTTATAATTATATCTGTTTTCATCTTTTTATTTTTTTGAAGTTTATGAGTTCACTACCGTCTTAAGTCTAATTCTCTTAAGACTGTAGTGAAATGATCTATTTAGCTATTTTTTAGCCTCTTTTTTAATTGTATTTCTATCATATTGACAACAGCTGTGAAGTTGATTGTACTGCTTATCATTAGCAGCAAATTCTTCATTTTCATAACCGGCATCAGCAATCCGTTTTAAAATTTCTTCCGGATTTGTCTTTGAGGAATCATAAGTTATTTGTGCTATTTTTGAATCTACATTCCAGTTTACCATCGCAGTTTTCTTAATATTTCCGGCAGTTTCAATAGTCTTTTTACACATTTCGCAATTGCCTGCTATTTTTACGTTGGCTGTTTTTTTATTTTTAATTTGTGCATTAATGCTTAGCATTGACAGCAATACGAATGTTGCTGTCATTATTTTTTTTAATGATTTCATGATTGAATGTTTTTTTGTGAACAGGCTAATTCATAACAAATAGTCTCAATAAACTATTGCCTTTTTTAATTGCCCTGATAGTATAAATGAATTTATAAGAATTTGCTTTGAAACAGACAGACCAATGGCTATCAGCAAAGAAAATTAGCCTATTTTAGGAATAAGCCAAAGTGTGGCATATCCGTCCAAAGGAACAGATATAGCCTGAGAAAAGTTTTGTTTTTTTTCTGAAAAATTGAAATTCATATTTAGAATTTCATATTGAATTGAGGAAGCAATTGCAATATTTACTGAAGATACATTACACATGAACTGTCCACATTTACCGGAACAGCCTTTGTCTTTTGATTCTTTAGACTGTGTTTTTTTACTACAGCAATCTTTCATTTTTGTTTTAGAAGTCATTTCCATCTTACAGGAATGATTGCCTGAATCGGTACCACATGCATAGGTTGATCCGGGCATCAGGAAGAAGCCCAGCAATACAATGAATATGAAGTGGATTTTATTCATTTTCGAATCTTACAAAGCACAAAATTAAACATTTTTGCTTCGGCAAAAGTAAAAACACTGTGTTTTATGATTTTTTTATAAATCAATTGACTATTTATCTCCTAACAAAAGACTCACAAGTGACTGTGAAACCGATAAAATAATGCTGAATAATAATGCTGTAAAGAAGTTATCAACATCAAATCCGCCTACAATGTTGTCACATAAAATAATTATCAGACCATTAATCACCAACAGAAATAATCCCAGCGTGAAAATGGTTATAGGTAAAGTAAACAACACCAAAACCGGTTTAATAAAAAGATTGAGTAAACCCAAGACTACAGCAACAAAAAGTGCAGTTGTAAAACTCGCTACATGAACCCCACTCATAAAATGAGAAATCAATAATACTAAAACTGAAGTAGTAAGAACTTTTATAATTAATTTCATTTCTGCCTATTTTTTAAACTTTTATAAAAGTACAATTATTTTTAAATAATAAAATCACAAGGACAAACATTCGTGTTTTATTTTGCAATTCTGCCAGTTGTTTTATTCAAAAAAATTATTTCCAATGCTTAGCTAAAAGTTCCGCTTCTTTTCTGGTCAGATGAATTACCGAACCATGCTTTTGAACTGAAAAATTAGTGCGTTTCATCACTCCCTGATCAAAATGTCCCAAATTAGTAAAGGTTTTAAAATCGGTAGTTTCAGCAAATCCAAAATTGTGTGGATTTACACTAAAAACATCATACATCAACACCCATTTATTCTCACCAATACGCTTAAAAACATTAGGCGCTTCACATGATTTTTTTTCAAAATCAATTTGTTCCGGCTGGTACACATAAGCCGTATTTATTTTATCCGAAAAGGCCATTTTAATCCCTCCGGGACTTTCCTGCGCCACATACATCATGCAAAATCTTCCATCAGGTAATTTTGTAATATCAGCATCTAAAATTTGTTTGGTTTCATCCGGATAATCAAAAAGAATTTCCGGAGTAGTTTCAAGAGCTGTAAAATCCTTATTCATATAAGCATAATACAATTTGGTCTTTCCTTTTCCCTTTCGCATGGTAAAATAAATCATGATTCTGTCTTTAGCTTCATCATAAATCAGTTCAGGTGCCCACACGCAACCCACATTCCATTCGGGATAAGCTTTGTTAATATCTAAAACAGAATGCGACCAGTGAATCAAATCTTTGGATTTCATCAAAACCAAATCCCGATTATTTCCCCAATCGTATTTATCTCCGGGACGTTCCCATTCGGTGTCACGATAGCCTTTTTGTTTGCCGTAAATATGTAAATCGGTCATCGCAATGTAAAAATAACCATCGTTGCCACGCATGATATAAGGATCGCGAATTCCTTTTTGCTCTGCAATAGTATCTCCGGCAACAACAGGTTTCCCGCTATTAACATCCGTAAATGTATAGCCGTCATCACTCAGGGCAAAATACAATCCGTGGGTATCATCTTTAAAATAAGTCATTAAATACGCATCCATTTTTTGATGGCTGTTTTTATTTTTCTCAGAACTGCAGGCTGAAAAAACAAGCGTCAAAAAAATGAGAACAATTGCTTTTTTATTTAGAACTTTTTCTATAAAGCGAATAAATATGTACATTATTTTGGTATAATTGGTTAAAAAGTTATTTGTCAAAACAGAACAAACATAAGTGTTTCTTGTACATTTATCAAAACATATTTAAAAAAAGCAGCAAATACATAATTGCTGCTTTCGATAATAAATTAAAAAAATGTTTTTTATTTCAAAAACGAAATGACCATTTGAAAAAATAACGCTGGATTTTCAGCATGAAGCCAATGTCCGGCATTTGGAATTGTTTCCAGTTTCATTAACGGGAAATGCTCGGCAATATTTTCAATATCGGAATCTAAGATATAATTAGAACTACCTCCACGTATAAAAAGAGTTGGTTTTTCAAAAATTAATTCAGAGGGCAATGCCACTCCGATTTCTTCAATTTTCTTATTAAACACCGATAAATTAAACCGGAAAGCTAACTGTCCCGGCTCCTGCCAATATAGGTTTTTCAATAAAAACTGCCTGGTTCCAAAATCAGTTATATACTGACTTAAGATTGCTTCCACATCTGCACGGCTTGGTTTTACCGAAAAATCTACGGCATTCAGTCCCGCTAAAATAGTCTGATGATGTGGCGCATAATATTTTGGTCCAATATCAGCTACGATTAATTTATCGACCAATTCAGGATATCTTGAAGCAAAAAGCATTGCCGCTTTTCCTCCCATCGAATGCCCCAATAAATTAACAGATTGTAAAGCATGCTCCTGACAGTATTCCAGAATATCCTGAACCATTAATTCATAACTAAAATCTTCTGATTGCACGCTACGCCCGTGATTACGCATATCGAGCATATGAACCTGAAAACCTTTGTCAGCAAATTGTCCTCCTAAAGTTTTCCAGTTGTCTGACATTCCCAGAAATCCATGAATAATTAAAAAAGCTTTTCCTTCTCCTTCTATTTTTGAATAAAGCATTTGATTCTATATTTTAGATTGCAGATTTTTAGATTGCAGAAATGATTTCAAAACAAAATCAACACTTTTCAATCTAAATCAAACTATTATTTTAATTTTCGTAAATACATATTAACCACGTTTTCTAAACCAAGATACAAAGCCTCAGCAATTAAAGCGTGACCAATAGAAACCTCTAATAATCCGGGGATATTTTGTTTAAAAAACTGAATATTATCCAAACTTAAATCATGTCCTGCATTGATTCCTAAACCCAATTCATTGGCTAAAACAGCCGATTTTACATATGGATCAATTCCTTTCTCGTTTCCTAAACTGTATTGATGTGCAAAAGCTTCGGTATACAATTCAATTCTGTCCGTTCCGGTTTTTTTAGCACCTTCAATCATTTCTAATTCAGGATCCACAAAAATGGAAGTTCTGATTCCGTTGCGCTGAAATTCCTGTATCATTTCTGTTAAATACGCCTGATTTTTAATGGTATCCCATCCTGCTGAAGATGTAATAGCACCTATAGCATCAGGAACCAGAGTTACCTGATCCGGCTTACACTCTAAAACTAAATCTACGAAATTATGTTGCGGATTACCTTCAATATTATATTCTGTATAAACAATTGATTTTAAATCGCGCGCATCCTGATAGCGAATGTGACGTTCATCCGGACGTGGATGGATGGTGATTCCCTGTCCACCAAATTTTTGAATATCAGTGGCTACTTTTAATAAATCGGGAACATTTCCCCCACGGGCATTACGTAAAGTAGCTATTTTATTGATATTTACACTTAACTTTGTCATTAAAAACGTTTTTTAATTACGAAAAACTATAACCTGGTTACAAAAATACAAAGTAAAAGCTAGGCGTTTTTGCCTTTTTTTGATTATTTTGCATAAAAATTGAGTACTCAGATAAAATGGATATTACAAACTACATAACGACCGATTTTAAAGCCATTGACAGTCAGGAATCTATTGCTGTTGTAAGGGATTTTTTAGGAGATTTCAATTTCTCTCATTTCCCTGTTTTAGAAGACGGCGTATATATAGGTAGTGTTTCGGCTGAAGACATTGAAACTTTTGAAGAACAAAAAACAATAGCTGATTATAAATACAGTCTGGAACCATTTTTCACAAGAACAAATGCTATCTGGCTGGAAGTGCTGGAAGTTTTCGCCAAACATCATTCTAACTTGATTCCTGTTTTAGACGAAAACAATATTTATGCAGGATATTATGAGCTTGAGGATATTATGAGCTTTTTTAACCAGACTCCGTTTTTAAAAGAACAAGGACGTATTGTGAAAATCAGGAAAGGAGTTTTGGATTATTCAATGAGTCAAATCACTCAGATTGTTGAAAGCAATAATGGTAAACTTTTAGGTTTGTTTATTTCAGAATCTGACATTAACAGCGTTGAAGTAACTATAAAAATAAGTTCGGGAGCTATTAATGAAATTATCCAGACTTTCAGAAGGTATAATTATGAAATAATTTCAGAACATCACGAAGACTCTTATATCACTAATTTAAAAGAACGTTCAGACTATTTAGACAAATACCTTAACATGTAACCCCAATGAAGATAGCCATTTACGGTCAATATTATCAAAATAGCACAGAACCTATCATTAAAGACATCTTTGTTTTTTTTAACAGAAACAATATTGAAATCGTTATAGAGTCAAATTTTTTAGCATTAATTCAGGAAAAAAAGATTATTGAAAAAGAATACAAAACATTTTCTTCCCATAACGAATTAGACAGCAGTTTTGACATGCTTTTAAGCATTGGCGGAGACGGAACTATATTAAGAGCAGCCACCTTAGTGAGAGATTCCGGCATTCCTATTTTAGGGATTAATGCGGGGAGGCTGGGATTTCTGGCCACCGTTCAAAAAGAAAACATTGATGAATTTTTACAAATTGTAATCGAAAAAAGATATACTCTTTCCAAAAGAACTCTGCTGAGTCTAACCTCTTTTCCTGAAAATGAAGCTTTAAATGACATTAATTTTGCCATGAATGAAGTTTCTGTAAGCCGGAAAGACACTACATCGATGATTACTATTGATACTTATCTTAATGGAGAAATTTTAAACTCATACTGGGCAGATGGTTTAATTATTTCAACGCCTACCGGTTCAACAGGATATTCTTTAAGCTGTGGCGGTCCCATTCTTACTCCGGATGTACAAAGTCTGGTCATCACCCCTATCGCCCCACATAATCTCAATGCAAGACCCCTTGTAATTCCTGATGCAACAGAAATCATGTTAAAAGTTTCCGGGAGAGAAGAAAATTATCTGGTTTCATTAGACTCAAGAATTACTTCGGTTAGAAATGAATCCGTATTAACTATTAAAAAGACTCCTTTTCAAATAAATATGGTTGAAATACCTAATGAAACTTTCTTAAAAACATTAAGAACAAAATTGCTTTGGGGAGAAGATAAAAGAAATTAATTTTTTAAAATCTTCATTTTATACAATACACGTCAATTTTCCCGTTTTAGTTTAACAAAAACGAATTCTGATTAAGGTAAATTATTATTTTTTCAAAAAAAGGTACATTTATTTTAATCAGCATTGATTCGTATTGATAATTATTATATTTGCAAGCAATTTTCTATGAAAATGAAAAAAATTTTAAGTATAGCAGCCGGTTTATTTTTGTGCGGGACATTACAGGGACAAATACACGAAATAGGTGTTTTTCTGGGAGGCAGCAATTTTATTGGGGATGTGGGTAAGACCACCTATATCGCTCCTAATGAGCCTGCTTTTGGTATTTTGTACAAATGGAACAGAAGTCCAAGACACTCGTGGAGAATTTCATATTCTCAATCTGCAATTACTGCTGACGACCTTGATTCAGAAGAGCCTGGCAGAAGTCTGAGAGCTTATCATTTTGAAAATAGCATAAAAGAACTATCTTTAGCCCTTGAATTCAACTTTTTTGATTTTAATCTTCATACTTTAGACCAGAAAATCACACCGTATGTGACTTCCGGAATAAATATTTTAAGATACGATGATTTATATATTGAAGCTGGTGAAACGAAGAAAAACAAAGGAAGAAACTCCATTGCAATTCCGATGATTCTGGGAATAAAATCAAATATTTCGAGAAGACTGATACTTGCAGCTGAAATTGGAGCCCGCTATACTTTTACAGACAATCTGGACGGAAGTAATCCTAAGGAAGAAAGTTTTAGCGACCTGAGATTTGGAAATTTAAACAATAACGACTGGTATGTTTTTTCAGGTATAACATTAACGTATACCTTTGGCGAAAAACCATGCTATTGTGCAGAATAAGAAATGAGTGTACTAGATACTATAGATAAAAGCAATTTACCTCAGCACCTGGCCATCATTATGGACGGAAATGGCCGCTGGGCTAAAAAACAGGGTTTATTAAGAACAATAGGCCATGAAAACGGAACTAAATCAGTACGGGTTACTATAGAAAGCTGCATTAAATTAGGGATAAAAAACCTTACTTTATATGCCTTTTCTACTGAAAACTGGAACCGGCCAAAACTAGAAGTAAAGACACTCATGAAGATACTGATAAATTCTTTGCAAAAAGAATTTATTACTTTTCAGGAAAATGGTATCAAACTCAACGCAATCGGGAACTTAGACATGATGCCAAAATCAGCTCAGAAAGAGCTTTTGGAAGTAATAGAAAAAACGAAGAATAACTCCCGAATGACGCTTACATTAGCCCTCAGTTATGGGTCGAGAGAGGAAATTGTAAACGCTGTAAAGAGAATTTCTGATAAAGTTAAAAATAATATAATTTCAATCGACTCTATTGACGATTCAATTATAAATGAGCATCTTTACACGCAAAATTTGCCTGATGTCGATTTATTAATCAGGACAAGCGGAGAACACAGGATAAGCAATTTCTTACTATGGCAAATTGCTTATGCTGAATTATTTTTTTCTGAGGTTATGTGGCCTGATTTCAGAGAAGAGCACCTTTATGAGGCGCTTAGTAGTTATCAAAAAAGAGAACGTAGATTTGGAAAAACAAGTGAACAAATTAAATAATTTTTTAGTGTTGAATAAAAGTATAAAAGCATTACTTTCCCTTGCATTGTTGGGAAGTTTTTCACAAATTAAGGCACAAGACAGAGTACCATTCGACCAAGGTAAAAAATATATATTAGCTAAAGTTGAACTGACTAATAAAATTAGTTTTAACGATCAGACTGTAGTGACGTTTGCCGGATTGCAAAAAGGTCAGGAAATTACTGTACCGGGAGAACAAATCAGTTCTGCCATCAAAAAACTTGGAAAACTGGGCCTTTTCGACGAAATTGCTTTTTACGTCAACCATATAGATAATGACAGCATTTATCTGGATTTAGACATCGTAGAATTACCAAAACTGAATGATGTTAAATTTACAGGTGTTAAAAAAGGTAAAGTTGAAGGACTCATCAAAGACAATAGCCTGACAAAAGGTAAAGTAGTAAATGAAAACTTAATTACTACAACTAAAAATTACATTGAAAATAAATATAAAAAAGACGGTTATTTTAAAACCAAAGTCAACATTAATGTTGTAAAAGATACCGCTACCATCAATCAGGTAAACATGGTGGTGAGTGTAGACAAAGGCGACAAAATAAAAATCAGTAATATCGATTTTGAAGGCAATACCAAACTATCAGATAAAAGTTTGCGTAAAGCGATGAAAAACACGAAACAAAAAAATCCTATCCGATTATTAAAAGCCTCTAAATTTATCAAAGAAAAATACAAAGAGGATTTAGAAAAAATAATTGAAAACTACAAAGAAAAAGGATATCGAGATGCACGTATTGTCTCAGATTCAGTAGCATATAATCAAAAAAAGAATACTTTAGATATTAAAATAAATATTGAAGAAGGAAATAAATATTATTTTGGCGATATCAAGTTTTTAGGAAATTCCGTATATTCAGATCAGTTTTTAAACAGAATCTTAGGTATAAAAAAAGGGGAAACCTATAACGGAGTTTTACTGGAAAAACGAATTGCGGACAAAACAAAACCTGACGGTGAAGACATTACCAATTTATATCAGAATAACGGTTATTTGTTTTCAAACATCAATGCTGTGGAGGTAAAAACAGCTAATGACACTATTGACTTTGAGATCAGAGTAACCGAAGGACCTTTGGCTTATTTCAACCACATCACAGTAGTAGGAAACGACAAAACAAATGACCGCGTAATCTACCGGGAATTAAGAACAAAACCGGGAGAAAAATATAGTAAAGAAGAGCTGGTAAGAACGGTTCGGGAAATTGGTCAATTGGGTTATTTTGATCCGGAATCTATTGATCCTAAATTTAAAAATGTTGATGGTGCTGCAGGAACCGTAGATATTGAATACAATCTTGTAGAAAAAGGCTCCAGCCAGATAGAATTACAGGGTGGTTACGGTGGAGGTGGCTTTATCGGAACACTGGGACTTTCGTTCAACAATTTCTCAGCAAGAAATATCATGAACAAAGCTGCCTACAAACCGCTTCCTATGGGAGATGGTCAAAAAGTATCTTTGCGCTTACAAGGAAGTACTTATTTCCAGACGTACAGTGTTTCTTTCTCTGAGCCATGGTTTGGACAAAAAAAACCGGTACAATTTAGCACCTCTATTTCATACAGTAAACAATTTGCAAACAATTTTACTACTTTCAAGGTAGATAAATCCCAAAGTTTTAACATATTTACCGTATCTGTAGGTCTTGCAAAAAGATTAACTGTACCGGATGACTTTTTTGTACTATCACAGTCTATCAGTTATCAGCATTACGATTTAAATAATTATAACACTGGGTTATTTACCTTTGGAGACGGAGCTTCAAGAAACCTTGCTTATACAGTAGGACTTTCCAGAAGCAATAAAGGGGTAAATCCTATATTCCCTACTTATGGATCTGAATTTAGTCTTTCAGCTAAGATAACGCCACCTTATTCATTATTTAACAAAATGGATTACAAAGCTTTAGAGCAAGAAGAAGCTTACAAAGCAAAAAATAGTGACGGGAATTATATAGATTCAAATGGAAATGTAGTGGCTACTTTTCAGGAAGCAAGAGTTGACCAGGGAAAATTAGACCAGAAGAAATTTAATTGGCTTGAATACTATAAAATTAAATTTAAAGCTGACTGGTATACCAAAGTTTATGGTAAATTTGTTTTAAGAACATTAACTGAATTTGGATTTCTGGGTGCCTATAATCAGGACAGAGGACTGGTTCCTTTCGAACGTTTTTACGTAGGTGGAGACGGTATGGCTAATTATTCTATGGACGGAAGAGAAACAGTACAGTTGAGAGGGTATCCAAACAACTCTTTGACACCAATCATTGACGATGCAACTGATCCTAGAAACGGACAACAAATTGGAGCTACGGTATACAATAAATTCTCAATGGAATTACGTTATCCTATAACATTAAAAGCGGCAGCATCCATTTATGCATTGGCCTTTTTAGAAGCGGGTAACTCTTTTGAAAATTTTAAAAGCTATAATCCATTTGACATTAAACGTTCAGCCGGAGTTGGTTTAAGAGTATTTATGCCGGCATTTGGGTTATTAGGAATTGATTTCGGACATGGATTTGATGCCCTGCCAGGATCGAATACTCCAAACGGATGGGAAACTCATTTCATTATTGGACAACAATTTTAAAAAAATTGAGTTCTGATTTTCTAATACTTTAAGTTATGAGAAAACATTTTTTATTTCTATTTTTAGCCTCGATCGCTATCAGCAGTGTGCATTCGCAAACCCGTGGAAACAGAGTGGGTTTTATTGACATGGAATACATTTTACAAAATGTAAACAGTTACACAGAAACAAATGCATTACTAGAGGAAAAAGCAGAAAAATGGAAACAGGAAATAGAAAGTAAAAAATTAGAAATTAATAAAGTTAAAGAAGCACTTACAGCAGAAAAACCTCTTTTAACCAAATCACTAATTGAAGAACGGGAGACAGAAATTACATTCCTTGAAAATGAATTATTAGATTTGCAGCAAAAAAGATTTGGTCCTAATGGTTTATTAATGAGCCAGAAATCATTATTAGTTAAACCAATTCAAGATCAGGTATTCACAGCAGTTCAGGACATTGCCGAAGCAAAAAAATATGATTTTATCTTTGATAAATCTTCTGATTTAACCTTACTGTTTGCCGATAAACGATTTGACATCAGCGATCAGGTATTAAGGATAATCAATCGTACAGAAAAAAGAGAACAGCTCAGTAAAAAAGAATTAGCTGCAGAACAGGAAAAAGAAGAGAAAGAAGATGCAATAGCCGATAATCCAAATCTTGCCGAAAGACAAAAGATCCTTGATGAAAGAAAAGCAGCCAGAGAGAAAATATTAGCTGATAGAAAATTAGCTCAGGAACAAAAGAAAAAAGAATACGAAGAACGCAGACAAAAAATTCTGGATGACAGGGCTGCCAAAAAAAATGGCACGGTTTCTGAAACAACTAAAACAAACAGCGCTAATCCCGCTATAACAAATGAACCAAAAACTGTACAAGAAGACGCTCTTACGGAAGCCGAAATAGCCAAACAAAAAGCTATAAAAGCTAAAGAAAAAGCTGCTGAAGACAGAAAAAAATTAATTGAAGACCGTAAAAAAGCATTAGAAGAAAGAAGATTACAAATTATTCGCCAGCGAGACTCTATAAAAGCTGCCAGAGAAGAAAAATTAAAACAATAAATTAATTACTTAATATTTTAAAACCAATGAAACAAATTAAAACTTTATTAATTGCCGCTCTATTCGCTTTTGGAGCAAATCAGACTATCAGCGCTCAAGCAAAGACAGCTCATGTAGATGTAAGTGAGATAATGACAAAAATGCCAGCTATGCTAGATGCTCAAAATCAATTAGAAAAATTAAGCACTACATATGATGCAGACTATAAAAAAATGATTGAAGAATATCAGGCAAAATTGAAAAAATACGAAGCTGAAACTACAACAGTAACTGATGCTGTAAACACTGAACGCGCTAAAGAAGTACAGGATATGCAAAAAAGAATCACTGACTTTAGAGACAATGCTCAAAAAGAATTGCAACAAAAAGAATCTGATATCGTTAAACCATTAATGGAAAAAGTAAGAGCTTCTATCCAAAAAGTGGGGAAAGCTAAAGGATATCAATACGTTTTAGACGGTGCTAGTCTTTTATTAGCTGATGGACCAAACATTACAGCTGACGTTAAAAAAGACTTAGGATTCTAGTATTCAAAGCAAAAAAATTAAACCGCTCTTTTTTCTACACAGAATCGAGCGGTTTTTTTATAACTAATTCTTAGGAAAATTAATCGCCAGCTATTAAATTTGTTTTAATGGATAACAATAAGCCCATAGGTGTTTTTGACTCTGGTATAGGAGGAACTTCGATCTGGAAAGAGATTCACAATCTTTTACCTAACGAAAAAACCATCTATTTAGCCGACAGTAAAAATGCTCCTTACGGAGAGAAATCCAAAGAGGAAATTATCCGTTTAAGCATGAAAAACGTCGATTTTTTGCTTAACATGAATTGCAAATTAATTGTAGTTGCCTGCAATACTGCTACTACTAATGCCATAAAAGAATTAAGAGCACATTATGACATTCCGTTTATAGGAATTGAGCCAGCCATCAAACCCGCTGCAACTAACTCAAAAACACAAATCATAGGTATCCTGGCTACTAAGGGAACTTTAAACAGTGAGCTTTTCCATAAAACCACCGAAATCTACCATCACACCAAAATCATTGAGCAGATAGGCTATGGACTAGTGGAACTGATTGAAAACGGACAAATAGAATCACCAGAAATGAATCAGTTACTTCATTCTTATTTAGAACCAATGATTGAAGCGAATATTGATTTTCTTGTACTGGGCTGCAGTCATTACCCCTATCTTATCCCTCAAATAAGGAAAATTATCCCCAATCACATTCATATAATTGATTCCGGTTTAGCAGTGGCCAGACAAACGCAGAACGTATTACACACAATCGGTTTTAATACAGATAACAATAACACACCCATTTTTTACACCAATACCAATCCAAAAGTGTTAGAAAACATTTTGGGTAACAAATATCTTGTGGAGGAAAAATTATTTTAAATTATAATATTCAGAAAAAGAAAATAGTATTGACTGATAAATGCATTCCTATCAGCGAAAGCTACAAAAACTCCTTCTTTGAAAGAATCAATTTATAAGAAGTCATTAAAAAATGTCTGTCTGAGCTTGTCGAAGACCTGCATTTTTTTTATTCTTGCTCTTTAAACCAGCTGGAATATAATAGATAATTGTCTGCAATGCGTTCAATTTCACCTGCAAAATCGGATTGATTAAGGTCCTTCACTTTTTTAGCCGGAACCCCAGCCCAGATTGAACCTGAACTGACTACGGTATTTTGAGTAACTACAGCACCTGCCGCAATAATCGAATTACTTTCTACAGTACAATTATCCATTACAATTGCTCCCATTCCTATCAGAACATTATCCTGAATCACACAACCGTGAACAATAGCATTATGTCCAATTGAAACATTATTCCCAATTATTGTGGGATGTTTTTGATACGTACAATGAACCACAGCGCCATCCTGAATATTAACCTTGTTGCCTATTTTGATATAATTAACATCACCTCTTAATACTGCATTAAACCAAACACTGCAAGATTTCCCAAAACTTACATCACCTACAATCGTAGCGTTTTCAGCAATGTAACAATCCTCAGGAATAGCAGGTGATTTGCCTTTGATGGTTTTGATTATCATTTTGAATAAAATTAATTAATTGCCGGACAGTTACATTCGTATTTCTCCCGCTTACAGAATAAATTAAGTCCTAAGGTAATCTGATGAAATCCACCGGTACCAAACTTTACATCCCCTCCTAAATGGGAATAGGTATAAGCAAACATTGCATTGCCAAAATTAACACCAACAATGGGTGTTACAGATTGATATCTTTGTTTAGAAGTACCGTTTCCTGTATTAAACTCTGCTCCGTCAAAACTGCTTCTATAAGACAAACCTCCCCACAAAGTTCCAAAATCCAAATTTTTATAAACTTTCAAATTCAGATCTATTGCCTTTTCTGTCGTTGTTTCGGTGTATTGAAACAGCACTGAAGGTTCCCATAAAATTCTGGATTTGTCACCAAAAATATATCCTGTACTCAGAATATACTTTCTTAAATTATCACTTTCTACACCACTATAAATTTCTCGTCGGGTTTCAATTGCATTTTTAACGGTACCGTGAACATAAAAATCCAGATAATTATAGGACATCCCAAAATCAACATTAAAATAGGAATCTTTCTGAACAATTGTTCCATTAACCGTTGGATCAAAATCTCCTGATTGTAAAAAAGAAGTTTCATCCAGATTACTCTGAATTAAACCTCCGCTTATCCCAAAAGACAACTGGTTCAAATCGATTTCATCTCTGGAAAACATTAAATGATATGCATACGTAAGTTTTATACCTTTTTGAGAATGATAACCATTTTTATCGTTAAAAAGAATAATTCCGCCTCCTGCTTTTTCTCCTATTCTTCCATTAATACTTAAAGTCTGAAGCGCCGGTGCATCTTCCTGATCAAACCATTGTTTCCGGGCAGTGAGTCTGAGTTTAGTACAATTAGATGCTCCTGCCATCGAAGGATGAAGTAAGTAATAATTATCCGAAAGATAATCAGAATATACCGGAATTCCTTCTTGGGAATAGGCACACAGACCAATAAAAAAACAGATGACAAAGTATCTAATTTTAGTATACATTTAAAAAATATTAATCAAAGTGAATTGAAAAATTGAAAGAAACTCTGTCCAAAAACAAAAGTTAAGTTAATTTATTCATTAATAATTCAAATATAGTTATTCATAGAAAATAACTTTACTAAATTTGTAAAAATTTACAAAAATCATGACAAAAATAACTATCAAAGAAACACAAAATCCAACAATATTAAAGTTTGAGTTTGAGGATTTTATCACCAAGAATGAAAGTTTTGAGTTTAAAAATATAGACGAGGCTAAATCTTCTCCTCTGGCGCAACAATTATTTTATTTACCGTTTGTAAAAACTGTTTACATTTCAGGTAATTTCATAGCAGTAGAAAGATTCAGTATAGTAGAATGGGATGATGTTAAAGAAGCAGTTGCTGAACAAATTCAGGAATTTGTAAACAAAGGAGGAACTATCATTACACTGGATGAAAATAAACCTAAAAAACAACCTGTTACCGTTTACGGAGAAACAACTCCTAATCCGTCAGCTTTGAAATTTGTGGTAAGCCGAATGCTGACAAAAAACGCTGTTGAATTTAAAAATATTGATCAGACTGCAGCTTCTCCTCTTGCAAAAGAATTATTCAAATTCCCTTATGTAAAAGAAATTTTTATTGACGAAAACTATATTTCGGTAACCAAATACGATTTGAACAGCTGGGACGAAATCACATTAGAACTACGAACTTTCATCAAACAATATATTGAAAATGGTGGTGTAGTTCTTGACGAAAGTGTAACTATCAATGCCGAAAAACAAGAACAAATAAAAACGGAAGAGTTTGATAAACTGGATGTTACTTCTCAACAAATCATTAATATTTTAGAGGAATATGTAAAACCGGCTGTAGCTGCCGACGGCGGAAATATTGCTTTTGAATCGTATGATGAAGAAAGTAAAACTGTAAAAGTAATTCTTCAGGGTGCCTGCAGTGGTTGTCCATCATCAACTTTTACTTTAAAATCAGGAATCGAAAACATGTTAAAAAGCATGCTTAACGATGATAGAATTCAGGTTGAAGCGATTAACGCTTAAAACAAAATCACTATAAAACAGAAAAAGCGTTTCGGTAGAAACGCTTTTTTTATTGTATTACTCTTTTATTACTATTTTTTAGAAGTAGTTATCATAAAATCTTTCAGATAATATGGCTCGAAATAAGCTACATCTACAAAATCTTCTTTTAAGAATTTTTCATAACTCAAAGCGCTCATTTCGTTAGCGGACGGATATTTTATATCTTCTAAAAAAACAAAATTAAATTTAGTTAATACTTCTTTACACTTATCGGCACAATCACCCACAAAATACAATTTCTCCTCCAATTCCTGAAAAGATTCTTCTGTTATAACTTCTGCAAGAATGCTTCTTTTTTGCTCTAAATTGGCAGAAAAAACAGCACTATACACTTCCATTCTTCTAGCATCAAGCATCGGAATAATTAATCCACCATCAACTTTAGCCTGAGCTGCTAATGCCTGCAAAGTATCTACTGCAATTAACGGAATTCCTAATGCATAACACAATCCTTTTGCAGCCGAAACACCTATCCGCAATCCTGTGTAAGAACCCGGTCCCTGACTTACTGCAACAGCAACTAAATCTTTAAAATTAATTCCGGCGGCAGCGATACTCTCTTCTATAAATACATGCAAACGTTCAGCATGAGAATATCCTTCTTCGGCAATTTGATTACAAATAATAGTTTTACCGTTTTTAGCGATGGAAACAGAACAGTTTTTTGTTGCCGTTTCTATATTAAGTATATAATTGTTCAATGTATTTTCTTTTATTTTACAAAAGTCTTAAAATTTAAAAAAAGAATAAAAAAGTAAAATCTATTTCTTATTATTTTGAGATTTCACCATTACTTTATCTCCCGAATTTAATTCCTTACTCACTATTGTATAAGGTCCTGTAATGACATTATCTCCTTTTTTAACTCCGCTTAAGATTTCAATATTAGTATCATCCTGAATTCCGGTTTTAACAATCGTGATTTTAGCTTTATCTCCTACTTTCAGGAAAACACACTCGAATTTTTTATCGCTTTTTGGAGCTGCATTTTTATTTTCTTCTTTCTCTTCAGGCATTTTTTTATCCAATACAGAAACGGCTGTTGTATCGGATTTTACAACCACTGCGCTAATTGGCACTGCCAGAACATTTTTTCTGGTTTTGGTAATAATATCTACTGTAGCTGTCATTCCTGGTCTAAATGGGGAATAGGTTTCAGGTTTACCTTGTAACAAATCTTCATAGGATTCTTTTAAAATCCGAACTTTAACTTTAAAATTAGTTACCTGATCTGCTGTTAAATCAGAACTTGCCGAATTAGAAATACTTGTAACCACCCCTTTAAACTTCTTTTTCAGATAAGCATCTACTTCCACATTAGCCTCATCGCCTTCTTTAATTTTTACAATATCATTTTCATTCACATCTACTTCTACTTCCATATTATTTAAGTTGGCAACTCTTAGAAGTTCCGTTCCTGCCATTTGTTGCGTTCCTAAAACACGTTCACCTAATTCAACATTCAATACCGAAATAGTCCCGTCGGCAGGAGAATAAATTGTAGTACGCCCTAAATTATCTTTTGCTTCATTTACTGAAGCCGAAGCACTCTGAACCGTATAAAAGGCATTTTGCTTAGTGGCTTTAGCAACTTCATATGATGCGATTGCCTTGTCCCAGTCGGATTTTGAAATGATTCCTTTTTCATATAAGGTTTTATTACGTTCATAACTGGATTTAGCTTCTTTAAAAGAGGCTTCACTTTGAGTCAATCCGGCTTTACTACCTGATAAATTGGATAAAGAACGATTATAGCTTGAAGTATATAAATCAGGATTTATTTTCACTAATAAATCTCCTTTTTTAACCACCTGACCTTCTTTTACATTTAACAGAATAATTTCTCCGGAAACTTCAGGAGCAATTTTTACTTCTATTTCCGGCTGAATTTTACCGGTTGCTGATACTGTCTCAACAATAGTCATAGGAACTACTTTGGCAATTTCTATTTCTTTAAAGTCTTCTTTATTTCCTAAAATTCCTTTTTTACCTAAAACAAGTAATACTCCGATTACGACTATAAAAACAGCCAGAAGGATATAAATATTTTTCTTTGACATAACTTTATTAATTTTTTATAATTGGAATTCCAAAGTAGAATTCTAATATTTTTGTTTTAAAAATATAATCGTATTTGGTTCTTAAAACTTCCGACTGCGCATTTGAAAGCAAGGTTTGTGACTGGCTTAAATCAAATGAATTCATCAGTCCTACTTCAAATTTTTCTTTGGAATAATTATACGATTGCTCCCTGGAATCCAATGCTTCGATTGCTGCTTCATAAGCTTTCAAAGCGCCTTTAACATCTGTAAAGGCTGTATATACATTACGCTCTAAATCTAATTCCTGTTGCTCTAAAGCTATTTTTGATTTTTCATAATTTACTTTAGAACGTTCTACATTATTTCTAACAGAAAAACCATTAAAAACCGGAACGTTTAACTGAAATCCAAAAGACTGTCCTTTATTATCATTAAACTGATCTATAAATTTAGGGGGTGATTGTGTCCCTATAACAGCACCTGTATTGTCTCTTAAAGCAACATCCGCATAAGAAACACGACTATTAAAATTGTAAAAACCTCTCAAAGTTGGCTGATAAGCTCCTTTAGCAATCATTACATTTTTTTGGGCTATTTCTAAATTAGTCTGAGCTATTTTTAATTCCATTCGCTCTTCTCTGGCCTTATCATAAATGGCTGTAGGAGTTTCAGAAAGTATATCTTGCTCCATTTGAAATTCATTTGTATCAGCAATATCAAAATTATCAAAACTCTCCAATTGTAAAAGTTGTGCTAAACTCAATTTAGAGATTAGTAAAGCATTTTCTGCGTTGATTATTTTTTGATTGTCAGCAGCAATAGTCGCCTTAACATCTAATAAATCACCTTTAGGCAAATTTCCGGCATTTACCAGTTCCTGAGTTCTGTTTAATTGTTTATTATCAATAGCCAGTTGTTCATTTTGTACTTTTAAATTTTCTTTGTTAAAAAGTACCTGCAAATAAGCATTGGCAACATTTAATGCAATATCATCTTTCATTTTTTGCAATTGATATTTTGCTGCAACAATAGAAAGATTTGTTCTTCTTAAGGTATTTAAATTTTGCAGACCTCTGTAAATATCAATTCCTACACTGGCTCCGGCAGAAGTAAACTGCGTAGTCTGATTTTGCAAAATCCCTGTAGTAATATCCTGATTTAAACCAATATTCCAGGAATGAGAAGCCGAAGCGGAAACAGAAGGTAAAAAGCTGCCAAAAGCATCTTTTTTATCAATAGCTGCGGATTGTGTGTCTAGTTCTGATTGTCTGATAGAGATATTATGCTCCAGAGCATATTGCACACATTCTTCCAGTGTCCATTGTTTTGATTGTGCCTGGCCTGATAAGCTAAACCCCAATAATACTGCAAAAACAAAATGATTGTATTTATTTATTTTCATATTTTTCGAATGAAAGCATAGTAAGACACTACGCAAATTTAACATTTTTTAAACCAAAAGGCATTTTTCAGGCTTCAATTTATTTTTTATCTCCTTCGGCAATCAAACCCTGGTTCCAGATTTTAATTTTATCTGATTTTTTGATACCGCTTTTAACCTGAACATAAATGCCGTCACTCACTCCTAAAACCACCTCTCTTCTTTGAAATTTTTGAGGAGCTATTTCGATTTCCACATATGGCTTTTGAGTTTTTTTATCGAATTGCACTAAGGATTCCTTAATTGCCACTGCTTTATTCACTTTTTCTAAAATAATCGAAGCATTTGCACTTAAACCAGCCCGGATAAAAGTGGCATCTTTATTCTCCAGAGAAGCTTTAATTTCAAACTGGATAGCTCCATTTTCTGCAACACCTTTAGGAGCGATATAAGTTAAAACCGCATCAAATTTTTTATTTTCAATAGCACCAACTGTAATTTCAATAGGCATATTTTCTTTGATTTTCCCTACTTCTGATTCATCAATTTTTCCAACAAAAATCATTCTTCCCACATCAGCAACACTGGCAATGGTAGTTCCTTCATTAAAATTATTACTTTCGATAACCTGATTTCCTACTTTTACAGGAACATCCAGAATCATTCCGTTTACTGTAGAACGAATCAGTGTATTGGCATAGTTTCCTAACGAAGATGTTGTTCCTGTTTTTACAATATCCAGACTTTGCTTAGCGGCCAGATAATTTTGTTTTGCCTGATTGTAAGCTAATTGTGCGCCATCAAAATCATTGGCCGAAATAACGTCTTTTTCAAATAATGTTTTTTGTCTTTGAAAAATTTTCTCCTGATTATCTAATGCAATTTTGGCTGTCTGCACCTGATTTTGGGTACTACTCACATTAGAAACATTGGCTACAACCTTAATTTTAGCAATTTTATCGCCAGCTTTAATTTTTTCACCGGCTTTAATAAATATTGTTTCAATAATTCCTGAAATATTAGGCTTAATTAAGACCTCTTCATTAGGCTGAATATTACCTGTTGCAATAGTATTTTTCACAATAGTTTTAATGGTAGGCTTTTCAGTTTTAAAAACTATTGAGGGTGCCTGATTTTTTGCATACAAATAGTAAAGCGCCCCAAAAAAAACTATTACAATGATAACTAAAATGGCTATCGTTATTCCTTTTTTCATTTTTGTTTATGGTTTAATCGATTATTCTGACTGATTATTTATTCTGTTCTTAAAGCATCTACAGGTTTTACGTTAATTGCTGTTTGAGCAGGTATTAAACCTGCCAGCAGACCGGAACCTACCAATATTAACAGTGCTATAAATACAACCCGTAAATCAACACTGGGATTAGCAAACATCATATTGCTTTCTGGTGGCATCGAATCTAAAAATACATTTAAAAGCATAATAACTCCTGTTGCGACAGCTATTCCTAACATACCCGATATAATAGTCAGAAAGATGGATTCAGTTAAAATCTGACTGCGGATTGCTCCCGGAGTGGCTCCTAAAGCTCTTCTGATTCCTATTTCTTTAGTACGTTCTTTAACCACTATAAGCATGATATTTGAAATTCCTATAACCCCTGACAACAATACCAGAGTCCCAACAAAATAAGCGATGATTTTTAGAATAGTAAACAGACTCTGGACTTTATTGAATTCTTCATATAAGTCAAAATTCCCCACTGCTCTGTCATCTTTTGGATTGATAGAATGTAAATTTTTAATTAACTCTAAAATTCTTGGTTTTAATTTAGTAATAGATACTTCGTCTTTAGCGGTAAGTGCCATCCATCCTACTTTATCCCCGTAATTAAAGGCTTGCTGAAATGTGGTAAACGGAATAAAAATATTTTTCTGTTCCTCTTCTGCATTTCCTCCCTGCTGTTTCGATTTATACACTCCGGTTACCATAAAATTAATTCCGTTAATCTTTATGTATGTCCCAATGACTTCTTCTTCTTTTGCATAAAGTGCAGCGATAACGCCTTTCCCTATAACTGCTGTTTTTCTTTTTTCATTGATATCCTGCTGGTTTATAAAACGTCCCTGAACAATATCCATAGGTTGCTGCTTAATGAGTTCCGGATAATCCCCATAAATTGTAAACGCAGCCGTTTTTGTCCCTCTGACCACGTTATTTGTACCATTAAAATTACCCAATTGATTGCGAGGCGAAACATATAACAAATCAGGCAGAGCCTGTTTCAAAGACTGAACATCACTATTTCTAAAATCATAACGACGTACTTTAGGAAGTCCTTTATATGCTTTTGAGGTAGTCTGACTCCACATAAACATGGTATTAGTAGCTATTCCGTCAAAACCTTTTTTTACACCATTTTCTAAACCATTTCCTGCGGCAAGCAGGATTACCAATATAAAAACACCCCAGAAAACACCAAATGCTGTTAGAATCGTTCTAAAAACATTAGCCGTTAAGGCCTGTAAAATCTCTTCCCAATTATCTTTTCTAAACATAATTATTCATCTCTGAGTGCTACAATCGGTTTTATTTTAGCAGCTCTGTAGGCAGGAAAAAAACCGGCTACTGCTCCGGCAAACACAAGTAAAACAAGCGTTGTTAATGCTACACCAAAATCTACTTCCGGATTTCTGAAATATTCGCTTTGTACCATTGGCCCCGCTATTTCCAGCAAAAGCAAACTGGCTAATAAACCTGAAAAACCGGCAATAGTGGTAATAAAGACAGATTCATGAAGAATCATGGAAATGATAGAAAACGGCGAAGCACCAAGTGCTTTTCTGATACCAATTTCTTTTGTTCTTTCTTTTACGATAATCAACATGATGTTACTTACCCCTACCACACCCGCAATAATAGTACAAATACCTACCCACCAGAAAAACAATCGGATATAGAGATTTAAGTCGTAAAATTGTTTGGCATTTTCTACCGAATTATAAATTCCGATAGCACTGTCATCATCCGGCGCAATGATATTTTTACTTTTTAATAATTCTTTCACTCCCTCGGTGAATTTTTTTGATTGGGCTAATGCTTCGTCATAATTGGCTTTTTTATTCAACACGAACATCATTCCGCTTATTTTATCACCAGCACCAAAAGCGCGTTGGCTGGTAGTTACCGGCATATATACTCTGGATTCTTCTCTTTCTCCTGCAGGATCCGTAAAAACGCCTACTATTTTAAAATTGATTCCATTAGCCAGTATTATTTTGCCAAGAGGATCAGCATCCTTAAACAAATCCTGTTTAATCTTCAGTCCTATTACCGCAACTTTTTCATGATTTTTTAAATCATTATCATTTATAAATCGCCCCTGGATGATTGTAGCATTTTCAAGTGACAAATAATCAGGATTGACACCTCTGAGCTGATAATTACCTGATTCCTTTCCAAATGTAACTGCACCACCCCAGGTTATTCTGGATTTTGATTTTTTATTAATTTCCGAATCATATTTTTTTACCGGAAGATCATAATCGCTGTTACGCAACTGGATCTGTCTGCCCGGATTAAGTCCTTTATATTGTTTGGTAGTAACATTCGACCAGACTTCAATAATTCCTTCAGCATCATTTTCAAACTGTTTTTCAATTCCGTTCTGAAGTCCCTTGCCGGCTCCTAATAAAATCACCAGAATAAAAATCCCTGAAGCCACAGAAACTCCGGTAAGAAAAGTTCTTAAGCGGTTTTTAGAAATAGCATCAAATATTTCCTGCCAGCGTTCAATATTAAACATAAGACGAAGCTCTAACCTGTTCTACCATTTTATCATCAATGATTAATCCGTCTTTCAGAACCACATTTCTTTTACACATGGCTGCAATATCCGGTTCATGAGTGACAATCAAAATCGTTTTCCCTTCATCATTAATCCCCTGAATCAGCTCCATAACTTCATACGAAGTTTTTGTATCTAAAGCTCCGGTAGGTTCATCAGCAAGCAATACTTTAGGGTTCGATGCCAGTGCCCGGGCTATGGCAACCCGCTGTTTTTGCCCCCCCGAAAGTTCATTGGGCAAATGATGATAATGCGTTCCTAAACCTACTTTCTCCAGATATTTCATTGCAATCTCATAACGTTCTTTTCTTTTTATACCCTGATAATATAAAGGCATTGCAACATTATCAAGTGCTGTCTTATAATTGATTAAATTGAAAGACTGAAATACAAATCCTAAAAATTTATTTCTATATCTGGAAGCAACAGTTTCATTTAGTTTTTTTATGGGAGTTTTATCCAGAATGTAACTGCCGGAATCAGCTTCATCAAGAATTCCCAGAATATTGAGAAGTGTAGATTTTCCGGATCCTGATGATCCCATGATAGCAACCAACTCCCCTTCTTTGATATTAAAATTAATTCCTTTTAACACATGAAGTTCAGAACTTCCCATTTTATAGGACTTATGTAAATCTTTGATTTCAATCATGGTGCGGTCAAATTTTAAAGCAATAATATGAATTTTATTACCTTTTTTTTGATAATAAAACGTTAATAATTATTTTAACTTTTTAATTCTGAGTATCAAATATATCAAATTTCATTTGTTATAAATAATGATTCATTTCTTTTTGTAATTTTGCCACTACTAAAACTATTCTTACAATGAGATTTCTCTCTCTATTTTCCGTCTGTTCCGTTTTATTTCTTTTAACTAATTGTGCTTCGACTCAAAAAATTGCTACATTAAAACCAGAACCGGATGATGCCAGTCCGATAGTGTACAATAATGTTCCTTCTTTTATTAATTTACCTATTACTATAAAACTGAAAGACATCGAAAATCAGACTAACACTATTCTGAACGGCTTAATCTATGAAGATAAAGATATCGAAGATGATGACATTGAGATGAAAATCTGGAAACTTGCTCCTATTTCTATAAAAAATAATCAAACTAATAACCAAAAAATAACCACTATACTTCCGCTAAAAGCGACAGTAAAATACCGTATTGGCACCAAAACAATGGGTGTTAACCTATATAACACTAAGGAATTTAATTTAAACGGTGTAATAACCCTGAACAGCTCGGTAAACTTAAACAACTGGAAACTCAAAACTCAAACTGAGTTAGGCTCTTTAGAGTGGAATGAAAGCCCGACAATCACCGTTTTTGGTAAAAACATGCCTGTTACCTACTTAATAAATCCGTCGATTAAATTATTTAAATCCAAAATTGAAAAAAAGATTGATGAGACTATTGCGAAATCTATGGATTTTAAACCAAATGTTCTGGCAGCTTTAGAGAAAATCTGTACTCCTTTTCAAATGAATGAAGCCTACGAAAGCTGGCTGAGGATAGTTCCCGCTGAAATCTATTCGACAGCAGCACATCTAAAAAACGATTCGTTTGTATTGCAAATGGGAATGAAATGCAATATGGAAACTATAATAGGGCAAATTCCCGAATCTAAATTTGATGCTGATAAAATCACTTTAAAAGCTGTAACCAGAATTCCAAATCAGATTACAGCAAATATTGTAGCTGTTTCCAGTTATCAGGATGCTTCCAGAATAATGAAGAAAAACTTTAGCGGTCAGGAATTTAGTTCCGGAAGCAAAAAAATCAAAGTACAGGACGTTAACATCTGGCACAAAAGCGGTAAGATGGTCATTGCATTAGATCTAAGCGGTTCCATAAACGGAACGGTATACTTGGCTGGATTTCCTAAATACAATTCCAATAAAAAAGAAATTTATTTTGATGGATTAGATTATGTGCTGGATACCAAAAACAAACTGATGCGTACCGCAAACTGGCTGGCGCAGGGAATTATATTAAGAAAAATTCAGGAAAGCTGCCGTTATTCCATTCAGCCTAATCTTGAAGAAGGAAAAAAGACAATGCTCAATTATTTGAACAACTATTCTCCTATGCCGGGTGTTTTTGTAAATGGAAAAATGGAAGATATACAATTTCAAAAAATAGAACTCAGCCAGAATGCCATTATTGCTTTTGTAAAAGTAAACGGCGAAATCAACATAAGTGTTGATGGCTTAAAATAATTATTTTGATTTATTTTTCTTCATTCGATAAATCATATATCCAATAATCGCTACCAGCAAATAAGGAATAACCATCAAATAAACAATTCCGTCATTGACAGCCTCCGCCTGAGCATTATTAGCATCTCCTCCTAAAGCAGCTCTACACATGGCACATTGGGCATTTGTAGTAACAGAGAATAGAATATAGAAAATAGAAAACAGAATCTTCATTTTTCCATTATGACTTGCAACTTCTGACTTCTGACTTCTGATTTTAGTAAACATAATATGGAGAGATCATTAAATAAACTACTACACCGGTAACTGCAACGTACAACCAGATAGGAAAAGTAATTCTGGCAATTTTTCTATGTTTATCAAACACTTGTGCCAATGCCCTAACATACGTAATCAATACAAGTGGGATAATAGCTATAGATAAAATAATATGGGTGACTAATATAAAATAATATACATATTTAATAACTCCTTCACCTCCAAATTTAGTAGAATCAGAGGTCATGTGATAGGCTACATACATCACTAAGAAAGCAACAGAACAAGCTATAGCGGTTTTCATTAAATTTTCATGCAAAC
Organism: Flavobacterium plantiphilum; assembly: GCF_046000495.1. Taxonomy (NCBI): domain Bacteria; kingdom Pseudomonadati; phylum Bacteroidota; class Flavobacteriia; order Flavobacteriales; family Flavobacteriaceae; genus Flavobacterium; species Flavobacterium plantiphilum. The sequence goes on along the minus strand of NZ_JBELQA010000003.1, from coordinate 137,778 downwards.
TTACCTTTCCGCTTTTTATAGCTCTTACAGCCAGAATTAACAGAATAGCAGTAATCCCGTTTACTGTAGCATAAATTGGGGGTAAAAAAGAAAGCGGCTGTACGTCAAATCCTAATTTTCTTAAATTAACACCAAAAAGCAGCGCAACCACTAGTGGAATTACAATCGATAAAGTTACAATCCACTTATTATATTTTTTTTCTAAATTTTGATTTTCCATGATTTATTCTGCTAATAAAATACTAATATCCTGTTGAATATCTCTCACACCTGATTTTTCTAATCCGTCATAATATAAAATTGGATTGCCAAAATCGTCTTTTCGACAACGGATATTTCCATTTTTATCAATCAAAGCAAACATTCCTGAATGTTCAAACCCACCGTTTACTTTGTTGTTCTCTCCTGCATAAAGATTAAATCCTTTATTAGCCAAATCAAAAATTTCCTGTCTGTCTCCCGTTAAAAAATGCCAGTTGGAGGATTTAACCCCTAACAATTCTGCATGCGATTTTAAAACTTCAGGGGTATCATGTTTAGGATCTATAGTAATAGAAACAATTCCGAAATTAGGATTCCCAAAGAATTTCTTTTCCAGAATCAACATATTCTGATTCATTTTAGGACAGATAGAGGGGCAAGTTGTAAAAAAGAATTCCAGCACATATACCTTACCTTTATAACTTGCATTACTTATGGTTTGATTATCCTGATTAACCAATTCAAATTTTGGTGCCGGACCTATTTTTACCAAACCACCTTCAGCATTGGATTCGGAAGATACTTTATCCAAACGGTCTGCTTTTACGACAGCTCCATTTTGAATACGCGAAATAATTTTGGGAACTGCATAAATTCCAAAAATTAAAATGATAAACGAAATTCCGATATATGATTTATTTTTGAACATAAAAAGTAGATTTACAATTGTTTGCTAGCGTTATGATTTTTCTTAAGAGCGGCACGGTATTCATAAAGGATAATTTTAAAATCATCTAACATATCGTTACTCAGCTCAGAGGGATGAAAAGTATTGTAACCTTCTTTATATTCTTTTTCCTCTTTCCGACCTCTTAAATTTCTGTTTTTATCAATAATAAACACATTTGACGTACCAAAGTCAGCATCTAATTTACCCACTAATTGTAACTGATTATAAAAAGTCTGAATTTCATCAGGAGTAGTAAACACAAAATGCCATTGGGAGACATCGGTAAAATCATCAAAAGCATCCATAATGCTTTTTACATCTTTTTCTGTTCCTAAAGGACATACCATAACGAACTGCAAATCCTGAAAACTATGATACCGCTGATAAATCTTTTCATTCAGATTAAAGAGATTGCCTCTGTTTTTTAAAATTTGTGTCCCCGAAAAACCAAGAATAGTAATTTTATTGTCTAAAGTAACCTTTTCTCCATTTAAAGATTTCCAGTTGCCTAAATCAGCAACTGTGGGAGTAATAACAGGAAGTTTTGTAAAACTGTTGACGCCTGAAGCAAAAAAAAGATAAGCTACAATTGGCAAAACGAATAATACAAAAAGAACAATATTTTTTTTCATCAGACTTGAAATAATTTAAATGCAAAAATAAAAAAAGGCACGCAAATGCGTGCCCTTTTTTTGAATTAATATAGTGTTAAAAATTCCATTTAATGGTCGAATCTTTAAAAACCCCATAAATATAATGCCCTTCAGTCAACAGAATGAAAAGTAAGTATACGACAAGAAAAATAACCGTTGAAACGATAGACCATCTCAGACTTGCAGTTTCCCCCTCAAGGTGCATAAAAGCCCAAACGATGTAGTATGCCTTAAATATTGTAAGGGCATAAAATATCCAGTTTAACAAACTTAAACCAAGAAAATAACCGTGGTGCAAAGCGTCCGGCTTATAAATACCTAAAACAACTTCTATAATTGTAACTACTGATAAAATCCCAAATACTTTCCAGATTCTACCTATATTTGATACATGCTCGTGTGACATAATAAATAAACTTTAAAAATTAAACCAGATAGAAAACGGTGAATACAAATACCCATACTAAGTCAACAAAGTGCCAGTATAATCCAACTTTCTCTACCATTTCATAGCTTTTTCTCTTCTCATAAGTTCCAAGCAATACATTAAAGAAAATAATAATATTGATAATAACTCCTGAGAAAACGTGGAAACCGTGGAAACCGGTTATAAAGAAAAAGAAATCAGCAAATAACTTACTTCCATATTCATTTCTGATTAGATTTGCTCCTTCAACCACTACAGCTGCATCAGCTAATCTTTCTTCAGACTCGGCTCTGGTAAGAATTGTTTTTTGTTTGTCTTTTATAAGCTCCGTTCTAATCAACACATCCGGATTTGCTTTAAAACCTGCCTGAACCTCAGCTACAGTGTAAGAAGCCATATCAGCTTCTTCCATAAACCATGTACCATGGCTTCTGGTCAACTGCTCTCTTTCTTTAGGTAACTTAACAGCAAAATCAGCTAAAGCAATTTGCTTGCCGTCTTTAACAAACTGAAGAATACTTCCTCCTTTTGTTTCGATAGCTCCGTACTCCCCTTTAATGAAATTTTTCCATTCCCAGGCTTGTGAACCAACGAAAATTAAACCACCAATAATGGTTAAAAACATATATACAATTACTTTATTTTTCTTCATTTGGTGACCTGCATCAACAGCTAACACCATTGTTACAGATGAGAAAATCAAAATAAAAGTCATTAATGCCACATAATACATTGGAGCAGAAACTCCATGCATAAATGGAAAGTGAGTAAACACTTCATCGGCCAATGGCCAAGTTTCAATAAATTTAAATCTAGAAAACCCATAAGCCGCTAGAAATCCAGAGAACGTTAAGGCATCTGATACGATAAAAAACCACATCATCATTTTACCATAACTTGCGTTCATAGGCTCATTGCCGCCTCCCCAAGTTTTTTCACTATTTGCAGTAGTAACTGTCGCTTCCATAAAAGTTATTCGTTAAAAAGTTCCCAAATTTACGTTTTTTTCTTATTTAAAGAAATATAAAAATAAAAATAATAAAACCCACAACAAGTCTAGAAAGTGCCAATACATTGCACCTAGTTCTATACCAAGAGTTTGAGTCGAATTGTATTTTTGTTTAAAATGATTATAAATTATAATTAAAAGTGAAATTAATCCTCCCGCCAGGTGCAACAGGTGCATAAAGGCAATAATATACAAGAAAGTCACTGTTATCGAGCTTCCCTGACCTGTCATGTAATATCCTCTTTCTATAATCTGACCAAAACCTGCAAATTGTGATACCACAAACAAAACTCCTAAAACTAAAGTCGCCAGAAGCATCATAGTAGTTTTATTACGATTATCTTTTTCGATTGCTTTTTTTGCCATGTAAAAAGTTACACTACACACAATAATTATTATTGTACTAAAATGAAAAGCTGTTGGCAATTCGAAATCTTTTAACCAGTCTACTCTGGATTTACTTACCACAAAAGCACTGGTAAGCCCTGCAAACATCATAGTCATACTAATCATAGCAAACAACAAAATCAGCTTATAAGATCTTGCCGTTCTCTCTTTTTGCTCTTGAGCCGTTATTGAAACTTCCATAACTATCTTAAAAATTTATCAATTATATAAACCAATTGCAACAACGAAATATAAGAAACACTTACCAGCATTAATGTTCGCGCTGCTTTTGCAGTTTTAATTTTATAAAGCCTCACTGCATAATACAGCATCCAAACACCCAATAAGAAAACAATAACTGCCGCATAAGACGAGATAAACAGCTTTCCTGTATAACCTACACAAGGTAATAAAGAAGCAATTATCAGCCAAACAGTATACAAAATAACCTGCAAAGCCGTTCCATTATCTTTCTTCCCGGTAGGCAGCATAAAAATTCCTGCTTTTTCATAGTCTTCGTATAAAAACCATCCGATTGCCCAAAAATGAGGAAACTGCCAGAAAAACTGAATTAAAAATAAAGTTCCTGCTTCAATACCAAAATTCCCTGTTGCCGCAACCCAGCCCAGCATAAACGGAATAGCACCAGGAAATGCTCCCACAAAAACAGACAAGGAAGTCACTGTTTTTAACGGAGTATAAACACTGGTATATAAAAATATCGAAATTGCCCCAAACATAGCAGTTTTGGGATTAATCAAATACAATAAGGTAAGCCCTATTACAGTAAGCAAACTTGCTACAAATAAAGCAACATTCGCAGACATTCTTCCCGATGGAACAGGACGGTTTTTAGTACGGTCCATCAAAGCATCAATATCTTTTTCAATAACCTGATTAAAAGCATTAGAAGCGCCTACCATACAGTAACCACCTACACACAACATCAGTAAAACAGACCACTGAAAAGGCTGTGCAGTATTGAAACCCAGTAAATATCCGGCTATAGAAGAAAACAACACGCTAATAGCCAATCCAGCTTTAGTGATTTCTTTAAAATCGGTAAAAATCGCTTTAAGAGAAAGTGTATTTGTAGTTGTGCTCAATGCCGTTTTCATTACGTTTTTATAAAACTGCTGCAAAAGTAACGTATCGAAAGGGATTTGACAAAAAACTAATCATAAAATATTGTTTAGGAAAAATTTAAGTCATTTTTTAAACTCAAGTAAAAACCAAAACATTTTACTCATTAATATTCATTCTAATATTTTGCAGTATTTTTCTGTTTTTTAAAAATACACAACATTTTCTTTTATAAATTAAATTTTTGATGAACACCACTATTCTTCAGATACTTCTGCTGAGTTCGCGAATCTCTGGAGAGTACCTACCCTATCGAGACCGCAATATCATATCAATAATCAAAATACCAGTTAAAAATATCCGAACGCAAACCGACAGAAAACCAATTAGTACTTTCCTTAATAGTCGTAGCGGTATTTTGCACCGGCTTAAAATCTCTGTAAATATAACTCGCAAATAGTTTCAGATTGGTTGACGGATTAATCAGATAACCGCCCTGAATATCAGCCATAAAAAAATCAGTTTTATTACCTTGCCCTACTTTTACACCTGAATCAGCAAAACGCTCTTCATCATAATCGCGGTAGATATTTACTCCATAATTAGAATTTGCGCCGGAATCAGCAAAATCAAATCCTCTTACGCCAATCGTAAATTTAGCATCTGCAAAAAGCCTTCCTTTATGATAACGCGCAATAGTTAAAAACTCGCTGAAATTTCCGCCCCATTGATGTCCTAAACTTTGATTGTTATGCCCGTAATTTGTAATAGGATCAGAATGGGAATACACATAAGGACGAATTCTGTTATATTCAATCTGGAATAACAAATTAGCTACATTAAAAGCATTGTAATACTTAGCACCTAACTGATAACCGTATTTATTTTTCCAGCTATTATCACGTTCTTTAATATCTCCTAAAGAGAATTCATCTAAAATAAATTGGCCGTAAAAGTTAATTTGGTTATCCCATTTATACTTAAATGTCAGCCCCAGAACCGCATTTCCGGATCTTGAAGAAGAACCAAACTCCACCGAACGGTAAAAAATAATCGGATTGATAAAATTAGCATCAAAACCTCTGTCGTTCGTATTAGCCCAGACTACTGACTCAAAAAATCCTAAATTCAATTTATTGGAAACATTCCAGCTCAGATAATGATTAGCCATAAATTTAGTAGCATACGTTCTGTCTTCCGTTACCTCAGGCCGGACATCTTTGAGCCACATAAAGGTATTAGTATATTTTAGTTTCCAAAATGTTGTATTTAATTTAAAATACGGATACGGACTGGCGCCGTCACTTTCTAACAGAGAGCGGTAACCGTCACCAATAAAATTCCTGCCATATCCCAATTGTAAATCAAAAAATTTGCCTGGCGAAAAAGTTAAATTGGCTTCCGCCAAAGGAAAATCATACGCATCAGCCTTAAAACCTTTTGCAATTCCCATTCCCGGAATAATAGCCGGATTTCCTCCAGAAGGTTTTATCAATCCCGCATAACGGTTATAATAATCGGCAAAACGTCCCTGACTTTCAAAAATAGTAGTCGAAAAATTAAGTTTTTCTCCTAACCCACCTCTAAAATTAATAGCTCTTGTATTCACAAAAGTATTGACTGAAGTGTTCCCTGAAGCTCTACCCAATTGTAAATCCAATACCGGATTTAGAGAGAACCAATAATCTTCGCCACGTATTTCTACTGTATTTTCATTCCACAATTTTCGGGTCCACCAGCCTGCAGCCTTTTTTTTCAGTTTTTCATTCTCTTTTTTAAAATTATAGTATTTGGAAACTTCAGCATATGAAAAAGGCTTCGAAGCTGTATGATTATTACTGCCCACCTTATTGATAGCGGCGTCAAATTGCGCATAATAACTATGCGAAAAAGGAATATTTAAATGACTTTCAAACTCGGGATTGTTGTATTTTTTATAAACAATACTATCTAATTCTGTAAGCTGCTTAGTAGTGTTTCTAAGAAAATCAGCCTTAGCCAGATTTTCATTTGCAATAGTTTCGGTACTTTTTAAAGGAATTGCAATGGTAATATTGTATTTAGAATATTCGGGTCTTCCATTATATGTTCCGGGATTAATTTTAGGAAATTTTGCAAAAACACGCTTTACTTCATCAATTAATTGTTCATCCACAGCATTTACATAAATTACTTTAAAAACGCCATTCACATCCACTTCAAAAAGTACTTTTACATTTCCTTTAAAATTGTGCTGCATTAAATTTTCCGGAACAACAAAATTTTGAAATATAAAATCCTGGACTTCTGAATAAAAACAATTTTCTAAATTTTGATTTTCCAGATTTTCACAGTCAGGAAAAACAGGAAATCGTCGTGCACTTAAAACTGATTCTGAATTTGAATCCTGATTTTGGGCATGACCCAACCCCGTAATAAAACATAAAAATAAAACCAAGAGGCTTTTTCTCATACCTGTTTCCATTATAAACTTAATACTTATTTTGGTTGTTTTCTCCATTTACAATAGCTTTTGCTGCCGATGTACCAATGCGTTTTACTCCTAATTTTATCATGTCTACAGCATCCTGATAATTACGTACTCCGCCCGCAGCTTTTACTGAAAGTGGAGATGCATTTTCTAACATCATAATTAATGAAGCAATAGTAGCACCATTAGGTTCATCATTTTTTGTTTTATAAAATCCTGTTGAAGATTTAACAAAAACTCTGGCATAATCAGTTTCCTTAAAATTGGCAATCACAATATTTTTAATCAAAGCTGACAACTGAATAATCTGTTTATCGCTCAAAGCAGCAACTTCGATAATCCATTTTATTATTTTATTATTGGCTAAAGCCAATTGCGTTCCTCTTAAAATTTCTTCCTTAACCAGATCAGTCTCTCCTTTCTTAAAAGCCTCATAATTGCACACAAAATCCAATTCGTCAGCACCATCAGCAATGGCCTGATTCGCTTGTGCTAATTTATCTTCAACAGCCGATTTTCCCAGCGGAAAATCAATCACGGTTCCTGTTTGAAGAAGTGAACCTGCTTCAGAAATCATACTATGAGATAAAGCAACCATTTCCGGACGAATCATAATTAGTTTAAAACCTTCCTGAATAGCTTCACTAATATACTGCTTTACTACAGCCTGGTTTTGACTTTCATCAAGTCCAGCCTGAAAAGCAGTTTTTAAATAAGTTGAATCTAAAAATAACCGAATATCCATTTACTGTCCATTTAATAAACTGCTCTGTCCACAAAAATACATTTAATACTATTTAAAATTCTTTTTAAGACATTTTTTATTGAATTATCCGAAAATAAAACAGACTTCAGCTATTGGCAGAATCTCCATATTTAAATACTGCAGTATGGAACAAACAGTAAAAGAAAATTAATCTTAAAAAAAAATCCCGCCGAAGCAGGATTTTATGTTTATTCAGAGTTTTTATTTTTATCTAAAAAAGCAATAGTCACAACAGCCACTAATGAACCGCTTGTATTTGCTAAAACATCCAAAGGGTCTCCGCTTCTGTATGTTGTAAAATAATTTTGAAACAGTTCTATTGCGATACCAAAAAGGAATGCCATCAATAAAACTATTTTCAAAAGCTTATCTCGGCTTTGTTTTTTAAAATAAAAACGGAGTGCATAAAACCACAAAGCACTAAATACAAAATAAAAAAAAGCATGAACGAATTTATCGACATAAGGAATTGTTATTGCAGGAAGCTCACTCATTCGCACCAAACACATGTACAGAATAATTCCTGTCCATAAGAGAGCAATTCCTAAACAAATTTTCTTAAGCACCAATCAGTTCTTTATATCCTTCAGCTGTCAATAAGGTATCAAATTCAGCTAAATCTGAAACTTTTATTTTTATCATCCATCCTGCTCCGTAAGGATCAGTGTTTACCAGTTCAGGATCATCTTCTAGTCCGGTATTGAATTCTATAATTTCACCCGATAGAGGTAAAAACAAATCAGAAACTGTTTTTACTGCTTCAACAGTACCAAAAACTTCATCTTTTGCTAAGGTTTGGTCTAAAGTTTCTACTTCAACATAAACAATATCACCTAACTCTTTTTGAGCAAAATGCGTGATTCCTACTGTTGCAATATCTCCTTCTAAACTCACCCATTCGTGGTCTTTAGTGTACTTTAAACCTGCTGGTATACTCATAGTAATAATAATTGATGTATGATAATTATTTTTTTTGCAAATGTAATAATCTTCAAATTAAATCCTGTTTAGATTATCTAAATTAATTCCCAAAATTATATCGGAGCGTAATTCCTGAACGAATATTTGTTATAGGAAAAGAAGTAGATACTACTGCTTTAGAAAAGGAATGATCATAATAAAAAATTGCTGTTAGATTTTTACTGAATGAATAATCAGCAGTTACTTTCACAGACCATAGGTTTTGCCCTCCGGCTAATTGATTGTTATCATAATCCAGATAACGTACAATAGTTTGATTATTTCTGTATGACAAATCAGCTTTCAGATTAATATCTCCTTTGATCACTCCGGTAGGATTATCAGCCAGTCTCGAAGAGAAAATAACATTTTTAAAACGATATCCTAATCCTACAATATATTCAACTCCTTTTACTTCAGTCAATAAATTATTGTCAAAACTCATCGATAAAGCACGGTCTTTTTTGATTTCAGTTAAAACTTTTAAGGAATTTTTCAACTCAAAATCCATACGAACCAGCGGACTGAATTGCTCCACTAAGTTGATATTAGACATAATTATTTTGTTATAAAAATTCCCACTGTCATCAGTTCCTGAAGGGTTATTATCAAAATCAAAATTAGACCGGTACTGATTAACTGTATAAGATGCTCTGTAGGCGTGTTGTAAAGAAAAGCGTTTAAAATTCTTCTTAAACATACCATAACGCATCAGTCCATTATATTTTACTGTCCAGTTAGGTATAGGAAAACTTCTAAAAATACCTGTAGAAACCTTATCTACATCAGTTCCTGTATAAGCTGCTATAAAAGCCGGCAATAACACTGCCTGATTATTTTTACCATATCCTTTTGGGAATCCTTCGTCATCCAAATTAGCGGGATTAAAGATATCAATTCCTCTTTCTGTAGCTAATCGATTTGCAACCAAAAGTCTGTTCATTCTAAAATCATCAAAAGCAGCCGATGTATTCTCATCACTTTGAGAGAAAGCTGTTTTGATTAAAAGTGTAGAAATAGAAAACATTCCGTAATTGTATGGAGAACGGGAATTATAAGCTCCTTCAGAAGAGACATCATATTGCTCTGAAAAATTTTCAGAAAATGACCTGTCCATCGTCAGGTCAATTTTTAAGTCCGGAAACAAATCTACATTGGCAGTAGCTTTAAATACCTTATTAGTCACCTGAGTATAATTTTGATTGAACTCCTGATAGTTTGTCAGCCAGCCGTTTTTAGCAGCTTCATAACGTACATCATCCTGACTTCCAAAGATAAATCCTAACGAAGGTCTTGAAGACCCCAGGAAACCAATACTGGGTGTATAGCCCGGTAAGAAAGTTCCACTGTTCTCTGTATAATTAATCTGGATATTCTTAACGCTGGTCAAAACTCCAATTAATCCGTCTGTAAACACATTTCCTTGTGCTTGTGATTTAACTGGGGCACTCGTTATTTTCTGTCCTGGTTTAGGTGCTACAGCCGGTGCTTTTCTAACCGCAGGTTTTTTGGATAATCCTAAATATTTATACAGCATATCCATATTAAAACTTGCATTCAGGTTATTAGTACGGGCATTCTGGACCGTATTTCCTAAATTATAACCTACACCGTCAACCACTATTTCAGATAAAGCGTTCGCTGATTTCTGCCAGCTATAATCTCCTGTATAAGAATAATTGGCTTTTACAAAACTAAATAACGGAATCTTGTTAATTGGAATATCATAATTTAATACTACTTGTTGTGTATGATGATTAGGATCTCCAATATCCCAATAATTATCCCAAATAGAGAAATCTTCAATAGGCTGATCATCCTGATCTAAATAATTTTTGACCAAATTATTAGTTGAAGCAGCATAACTGAATTTTAATGATTTAGTTAGATTATAATTAAAACCGTAATTGTAATTAAATCCAAAATTCCTTCTGTACAATGGGTCTAATTCAAGTCCGGGAACATTATCAACTTGTCTAAACTGCTGACGGTTGTACTGCCTGTTAATATTAGTATTAAAAGTAATATTAGAAGGCAGATAGTTAAAATTAAAATCACTTAACAGCTTCCAATAGGTGCTTTTCTTCATGAATTTTGTTTTCTTGAAAGGCTCGACCGGTTTGTTTTCAAAACTATAAGCATAATCTACTGAAGTACTGGCCTGTTGATCCAGATAATCTTCAATTTCATAATCATGACGCTCTACCTTATTGAAAGACTGAGAGAAAGTAAAATTTTCAGGATCATAAACATGTGGTTTTTGTTCCGCTCCTCTTTGCTTTCTCACACCTATAAAATTGATACTGGTTCTCTTAGTATAATCTATGGCTCTGTTTCTTAAATTAGCTCTGTCACTGGCATCATCTGTTTCTCTTAAAAGCTGTTTTAATTTAATATCCTGATTGAAGGGATCGTACTCGGGCTTAATCGTTTCTTCCCCAACACTATAATTAAATGGCAGGTTAATACCCCATTTATTGGGTAGTAATTTCCCTAAATTCAAATTAGTCACAATATTATATTGCTGAATATCTTCTCTGCTTCTCTCATTGGGTCCCTGTTCAATAGTACCAAAACCTACAGTACTCATTCGACCTGTTGCAGAGACTGTTGCAAAATCGGCAAGATTAGTATCTACATTTAACACAGCCGCCATACCTCCATGGTTATCCATATCAGCTAAGCGAAGTTCATTAAACCATACTTCTCCTTTAATATCCTGATGCAATTCGTTATTTTTAATTCCTACCATCAAAGTACGCACCAGTCCAAAATTAGGATTTCCTTTTATTCCCAGACGAAGCTTATTAACCTTATTACTTAAACTTCCGTCGAGCTCGTCTTCATTTTTATAATAAATCCCGTCAAGTGGCAGTGTACTTAAATCTACTCCCATGGCCTCAATTTTTAATTTTGTCAGCAAGTCTAATGATAAATCTATTTCATTCGCTTCCGGCCAAACTTGCTCTGGTGTATAGACACAATTTCCATCAGTGGTTTTGGTAACCTTTAATGGTATTTCTATCTGATAAAAATTCTGAGTAAAATCATTTCCAAATCGAATAAAACCTACCATCTGATCGTCTTGCAGTTCAATTTCTCCTTTTAAAGATTCCGCATGTAAAAACATTTTTAATTTCTTAAACTGACGCATGTCTACGCTTACATTTTTAAAAACAGCTCTTGAATCTTCCGGTTCTAAACCACTGCCGGAAACCCGTAATGATAATGATTGTTCGTTTTGATTAATTAAAGTATTATTATTGTACAGCTGCTCTCTTTGTACATCTGGTGGTGTTACATAGTTTACGGGACAGCGTTCATTATTTTCCTGAATATTAACGGCAATAACGTCGAGTTCTGTATCATCATCATCAATATTAGTGTCATTAAAATCCAGAGAATTTGTATATCTTCTCCAATCACCACGTACTAAATCTAAAGCTCCAAAACGTACCGTAACTTCTTCTTCAAATCCGGTCATAAACATTCTCATGAAACGGATTGATCTGAAATCAGTAATATTTCCAATAGTATTCTGCGGTTGAGAAACCGGAATTTTAAACTGAATCCATCTTGCAGTTGTGACTTGTCCGTTAGGCAGAGTAGCCTGAGTCTCTCTGACGTCTGTTACATAATTCTGACCTACACTCATATCAGGTTTCATATCAATGCTGTATTCATAATAAGCATTAATAGTATTCATTGTATTGTCTCTGTTGATATCTTCAACATCAGGCAATGTGGTTGCTCCTTGGTTAGGATCATTGATATCTACAGCCGAATTTCCTTCAACTCCATTGTAATTTTTATAGCGTTCTTTTACACTACCCGAAGTGTTAAGATAAAAAGTATAATCATCCGCAGCCGGATCAGGCTCAGAGGCAAAATTATCATAAACTGCCGCCTCTGCATTATTAGACAAACCATCCAATCCAACATCCTGGTTTTTTCTATTATTGGGATCGGTGTCAAAAGCATAAATTAAGGATTGTGAGGCAGGTACCTCTCCCCAAACTGGGCGGGGATTTACTAACACCTGATCCGGCCCCAGACCATTTTCATACTGTTTTCTTCCGTCTTTAAGAATATCTTCTGATATTTCTCCTAAGTTAAAATAAATTTTACCCGTATTGGTTGGTTCGGATTTTCCATTTCCCACATAGGGATCCAGAACCCAAAACTGAATATACTCTACGTTACCCTGTTCAAAATTAGTAGATGTTAAGGAACGCATAATCCCTCCAAAATTTTCTTTTGGATTCAGATTAAAATTAGAATTATTATTATACGGACCTCTTTCGGAAGGAAAATATGTTAAGTCCAGCGTACTAATCACCTGTGTTTGCCCTTGCGCAATATCAGTTAAAGGATAAAGTTCTTCACTGTAAATTCGTCTGGTAGCGTTTAATGAAATATCATCATTGGATATCCCTGAAGGTTTTTGAACATAAAAAACAGGATCAATAGTATACCATGCTAATTTTGCTCTTTTATAGCCATATGTCAAATCATTAGCCTTTGCATTAAAATTATAGGTACTATAGGTGTTTTCTTCTGGTGTTGATGCGAGACTCCAGGCATAAGCTGAACGCATATCAATAGTAGACTGTGAACCTTCAAAATCATCCACATACAATGTAGACTCACCATTAAACTGATCTGCCTTAGGAGTATCAGGTTTTAAAAATGCAATTTCACCACGCACTGATAAATTGGAAGGGACATCAGTATCTATATTGGGAAGCATATTCACTAATCTGGTAAAGAAAGGTACTTCTGTAGAAAAATTAGTATTGAATCCAAAAATAGTATTATTTACAGATTCCTGACCATAACTTGATTTTTGTGTAAATGGCTTTTCGGTCATTTTAAGAAAAGTTCCTCCTAAAGTAAAATTATCCGAAAATTTATGCTCCACATTCACTCCCATAAATCTTCGGGTTTGTTGTCCAAAAATAGTGTTGTTTTCCAGGGAAACATTAATTGGCGTATTAGAAGCCTGAAGCGAAGGATCCAGAATCTGAACTCTTCCCAATTGATAATTCACGCTATAATCTACACCTTCCACTAAAACTCTTCCACCCGCAGTAACTACTACCGACCCTTGTGGTACATTGAAAGCACCTATAGGAATTCCGTCACCGGCGGATGATTTGTATTTTCCTCTTAATAAAAACTTATTTTTATCACTATCCTCTAATGCTTTTGCCTGAGTTAAACGATACATACTTGCAAAAACGTATTTTCTTTGATTTGGATTATAATTTGCCGGATTATTATAATCATCATCCGCAGATGAATTTGGATCATTCAATTTATTAAATAACAATTCTCCAAAAGGTTCTTTGGTCGTGAAAATAATTCTTCCGTTTTGAGTATCTACTGTTAAGTTAGGAACAAAGTCAAAAAAACCATCTCCCCCTACCTGGCGGTCATTATTGTAATTTAATTTATCTAAATTAAAAACATTCAATAACGGTGTTTCCTGCACTCTGTTATCAGGAGAAGGATTTTCCGGAAATGGAGTTCCTGTAACCGGAGTAATATAGTTTAATGGAGAAGGATCTGTATAAAGAATATTAAATCTAAAATCTTCCTGTTTGATTTGGTAAGCTCCCGGAATTTGATAAATATTTTTCATCATTAAATTCCATACCGGATTTTTGACATTCGTCAAATTGCTTTTTAGCATTTTCAGAATTAGGCTTTGCGTAATCACTGCCTGAGTAGACTGCGGCGTTCCTGTAACTAATGTGGCATCGACACCGTCATTCCCAAATTCACCAACCTGATAAACCTGATCTCCTATGGTATACTCATAAGCAACAGCTAAAATTTCATCATTACTTAGTCTTTGCTGTAACGAAATATATCCCAATTGCGGATGATAGGTATATTCATTTGTTGTTAATTTTCGGGCATTTTCTAATTTAGAGTAATCCTGGCCTTCACTTACCGTAGCATTAAAACCGGAACCTGCCGTTGCCATTTCACGGATATTATTATTTAACAATCCGCTACCAGACTGAATTTGTGCCGGATCATATTTATTATTGGAATTATCCGAGGGAGAATCTGCTGGTTTATTAAACATTCCCGCCGGAGAGGCTAAAACTACCACTTCACTATCTGCTAAACCTGTAAGTTGTGATTCTCCTAAATCCTGCAACGCTATTACATTTCTCAGATTATTAGAAGTTGTATTTAAACGGGTTTGCTTGTTAGTTACCCAAACTTCAATACGGGTTATTTGTACCCTGCTATCAATAAAAGGATAATTTTTTAAAGCAATATCATATCGGTCTCTAAAATACTGTGATAAGAAAAAGTGTCGGTCATTATCATAATCTAATGCAAAAACATCAAAATCCTGTATAGTCCCGCCTCCTTGTGATACAACTGATTTAGTTTGTGATTTTTGTTCCGAATAAACACCTGTAACTGTAGTTTTACCAAATTGCAACTGGGCTTTTACACCAAATAAACTTTGCGCTCCCCTAATTAAAGAGCTATTTAAAGGCATACTTACATTTCCAACTTCTATTTTCTGAATAATATCATCTTCGGTTGGTGTGTATTCTAATTTTAATAAATTCTGAAAAGCAAAAGTAGACTGCGTATCATAATTAGCGTTGACATTGAGTCTGGTCCCCACCTTTCCCATTAAACTCATACTGATTCTCTGGTCAAAATCAAAAGCTAAATTAGAGCGGTTTCTTGGAGAAAAGGACGGATTATCCTGTTTTGTAAAACGTACCCCCATGTCCATTTCAACAGAACCTGTAGGTTTTACATCAATAGTATTGCTTCCAAAAATAGATTCAAACAAGCCTGAATTTACATAATAGCGCGGTAATAAATCTTTTTTATCGGCTTCACTTCCGGATTTCTTTCCATCTATTGCATCTGATTTTTTCTTGAAATATTCTTTCATAGACTCTTTCAAAACCAGATTTTCATATTCTTCAGGTGTTAAAATAATAGGATACTTAATGGAGAACCCATCCACTGAACTCGTGTAAATATATCGGTCCGTTTTTGGGTCATAAGTATACGCCTCCTGAACAGTTTTAGGATTTTTTATTTGAACTTTTCCAAGGGAATATCCAGTTTTTGTGGTATCCTGAGCTGATTCATTTACTTGAGCCAATGATACAAAACTGCATAATAAAACTGCCAAAACAATACAAATTTTATGCATACAATGGTTTATTTGCTGTATTTTATAAGCTTTTTAATGCTTGTTTAATTATAGATTCAACAGATGCTTCCGGATCTTCTTTTACAATTCTCTCAATTACCTTTTCAGAAGCTTTCCTGACAAATCCTAAAACTTCTAATGCAGATAACGCTTCATCTCTGTTTGTATTGCTTAGTGACATAGAAACTTCATCTAAATCATACAACTTCAAAATTTTATCTTTCAGGTCTAAAATTACTCTCTGAGCGGTTTTACTGCCTATCCCTTTAATTGACTGTATTGTTCCCACATCACCGGATGCGATGGCATTAGTAATCTGTTTTGGATCTAAAGAAGACAACATGGCTCTTGCAATTCCTGCTCCAATACCGGAAACAGAAATTAATAATTTAAAAATCTCTCTCTCTGATTTTTCGAAAAAACCAAATATTGTATGGGCATCTTCTTTAATCTGAAGATAAGTAAACACCTTAACAAAATCAGTTTGAGGAAGTAAAGAATAAGTATGTAATGAAATATGAACCTCATATCCCACTCCTCCGCAATCAATAATAAGCTGTGTGGGTGATTTTTCAACTAGCTTTCCCTGTAAATGTGCAATCATTTAGTATTTTTTACAAAAATATATTTTATTTATGTCTGTTTTCTTTTTCCTGAGCATGAATTACAGTAATAGCTGCCATATTTACCATTTCTTCTACACTTGCTCCTAACTGAAAAATATGAACCGGTTGTCTCATCCCCATCATTATAGGACCTATAGAACCTGTCTGATACAATTCCTTCATCAATTTATAAGTAATATTAGCCGAATCCAAATTTGGAAAAATTAAAGTATTGACTTTTTTTCCGGCTAATTTTGAAAAAGGAAATTTTTCTGTTAACATTTCAGGATTCAGTGCAAAATCAGCCTGAATCTCGCCATCGATAATTAATTCGGGATGATTTTTATGCAAATAAGCGACCGCATCTCTGACTTTAGAGGCTTTTTGATTGGTAGAAGAACCGAAATTAGAATAAGAAACCATTGCAATAACAGGTTCAACTCCAAAAATCTGAGCAGTTTTTGCTGTCATTAATGCAATTTTAGCTAATTCCTCTGCCGATGGATCAATATTAATTGCAGTATCTGACAGAAACATAGGACCACGCGAAGTCATCATCATGTTTGTTGTTGCAATTACAGAAACATCGGATTCTTTATCAATCAACTGTAACATAGGTTTTACCACAGTTGCATAACTTCTGGTATATCCTGTTACTAATCCGTCTGCTTCAGCGGTATTGACCATCATTGCAGCGAAATAATTTCTTTCCCGCATTAATTTTTGCGCATCTAATAAGGTGATTCCTCTCCTTTTTCTGGATTCCCAGTACGCTGTTGCATATCTGCCCCTTCTGGAATTTTCTTTAATTTCCTTGGGATCAATAATTTCAACATCAGCATCAAAACCTAATTCCTCCTTTAATTCCTGAATAATGGTTTTATCACCTAATAAAACAGGGAATCCTATTCCTTCTTCATGAACAATCTGAGCTGCTTTTAAAACATTTAAATGATCTGCTTCCGCAAAAACAATTCTTTTAGGATTCATTTTAGCGCGATTGCTAATTAATCGAACCATTTTATTGTCATTCCCTAATCGTTCTATGAGCTCTTCTTCATATTTATTCCAATCTGTAATTGGATTCAAAGCCACTCCTGATTCCATTGCCGCTTTTGCAACAGCAGGAGAAACAACACTAATTAATCTTGGATCAAAAGGTTTAGGAATAATATACTCTTTTCCAAAGACTAATTTTGTAGCCCCATAAGCCACATTTACCTGTTCCGGAACCGATTCTTTTGCTAATGAAGCCAGCGCTTTTACAGCAGCCATTTTCATTTCTTCATTAATTTTAGCAGCACGAACATCTAATGCTCCCCTGAAAATATATGGAAAACCTAAAACATTATTAACCTGATTAGGATGATCAGATCTTCCTGTAGCCATAATAACATCTTTACGGGTTTCGATAGCCAGATTATAATCAATCTCCGGGTTAGGATTTGCCATCGCAAAAACGATTGGATTTTTAGCCATGCTTAAAAGCATATCCGGACTCATAATATTCCCTGAAGACAATCCTATAAAAACATCAGCATTATTAATCGCTTCAGCAAGTGTAACAGGCTCAATGTCCTGAGCATATTTTTGTTGCAAAGCTGAAAGAGAAGTATTGTTTTTAGTCAAAACTCCTTTACTGTTAAACATTAAAATATTTTCTTGTTTAACTCCTAATAAAACATACAAATCGGCACAAGCCAAAGCTGCTGAACCTGCTCCGGAAATGACCATTTTTATATCAGATGCTTTTTTCTTAGCTAATTCCAGCGCATTTATCAAAGCCGCTGCGGAAATAATTGCCGTTCCGTGCTGATCATCATGCATTACAGGAATGTTCAATTCTTCTACTAAACGTCTTTCAATTTCAAAAGATTCCGGAGCTTTGATATCTTCTAAATTTATCCCCCCAAAAGTAGGAGCTATATTTTTGACCGTCTGAATAAATTCTTCTACGTTTTTAGTATTAATTTCAATATCAAAAACATCAATATCAGCAAAAATTTTAAACAACAGCCCTTTTCCTTCCATTACCGGTTTAGAAGCTTCCGGACCAATGTCTCCAAGTCCCAAAACTGCTGTACCATTACTAATTACAGCAACCAGATTTCCTTTAGCGGTATATTTATAAACATTATTAATATCCTTCTCTATTTCTAAACAAGGTTCTGCGACACCTGGCGAATATGCTAAGGATAAATCTCTCTGAGTAGCATACTTTTTTGTTGGAACAACCTGAATTTTACCTGGCGTGGGTTTGGCATGGTACAGTAAAGCTTCTCTTCTTTTGCTATCTTTATTCATAATGGCAGTTTTATCTTATACACAAAGATAGAAGTCTTAACTTAAAAAGTTAACATTTTCATAATTCTTTTAAAAAAAACACAATTATCTCCACAAAAAAAGCCGCAAAATAGTTGCGACTTAAACAAATTATGTGATAAATAAATTGAATAAAAAATTATAATTGGGTACTATTGATATAAGAATCTAATAATTGAATTGTTTCTTTTTGTTTTTCTATTATAGACTTAACCACGTCACCTATAGAAATAAGTCCAATCACTTTTTCTTCTTCCACAACAGGTAAATGCCTGATTCTTCTTGAAATCATCAGTTCCATACAAGCATCTAAATCATCGTTCGGACTTACCGTTATTACCTTCGAAACCATAATATCCTGAACTAAGGTGTTCTTTGATGATTTATTATTAAGAACAATTTTCCTAGCATAATCTCTTTCAGATAAAATTCCCTTTAGCCGGCCTTCTTCAATAATCAATATTGCGCCAACATTTTTCTCTCCCATTACCTTTATAGCATCATAAACGCTAATGGTTGAAACAATGGAATAAACATCGTTTCCTTTCGTGCTTAATATTTGATTTACAGTCATATTACGAAATTTTTAATATGTATAAATATACAAAAAAATCGTTAATATGCATCTTCAGGTGTTTATTTTTTTTCGATTCTAATTACTTCAAAAAATCAATATTTCTTTTCAGTCCCTGGAATTTTGTTCTTTTAACGGGAGAATCTTTAAAAACAATTTTAAAAGTTTCTTCGGTCATTTCTTCCCAATCTTTTTTGGTCATAGACAGTAAATCCGGATTAGGATTAAACAAAGGTTCGTTATGGCTCTTAGAAAATCTGTTCCAGGGGCAAACATCCTGACAGGTATCGCAACCAAAAACCCAATCATCAAATTGCCCTTTCATTTCGGCAGGTATATTTTCTTTTAACTCTATAGTAAAATAAGAAATACATTTACTCCCGTCAACAATGTAGGGAGCAATAATCGCCTGTGTAGGACATGCATCGATACAGGCTGTGCAATTCCCACAATGATCGGTCACGGCATAGTCATACTCTAATTCCAAATCAATAATTAATTCGGCTATAAAATAAAACGAACCTGTTTTCTGAGTTAATAAATTACTGTTTTTTCCAATCCACCCTAAACCACTTTTTGCCGCCCAGGCTTTATCTAAAACAGGAGCAGAATCTACAAACACGCGCCCTGAAACTTCACCGATATTTTCCTGAACAGAAAAAAGCAGTTCTTTTAATTTTTCTTTAATTACAAAATGATAATCCTGTCCGTAAGCATATTTGGAAATCTTATAAGAATCCTGAATTTGTTCCTGTTGGGGATAATAATTTAATAAAAGTGAAACGACACTTTTAGCATCATCAACGAGTAAAGTAGGATCTAATCGTTTATCAAAATGATTTTCCATGTAACTCATCCTGCCATTCAGGTTTTTGTTCAGCCAATTTTCCAGTCGGGGCGCTTCTTCTTCTAAAAAACCTGCTTTAGAGATACCACAAGACAAAAATCCGAGACGTTTAGCTTCGGATTTAATGAATTGTGAATATTTTTGTCGTGAATTGATGATGGCTTATTATTTTAAATGAGTAAAACAAAATTAGAAAACTCCATTTTAAATATCCTGTTTCCTGTTCCCTTTAAAAAAGTCCTCCCTGAATATTTGTTCTTGTTTTTCCTAAATGATTGTAGGCCTTCTCAGTAACTTCCCTTCCTCGCGGAGTTCTCATAATAAATCCTTCCTGAATAAGAAAAGGTTCATAAACCTCCTCAATAGTTTCACTACTTTCAGAGACAGCAGTTGCAAGAGTGCTTAAACCTACGGGACCGCCTTTGAATTTATCAATAATGGTATTTAAAATTTTATTATCCATTTCGTCCAGTCCATGTGCATCAACATTCAATGCTTTTAAAGCGTATTTAGAAATTTCAATATCAATAGTTCCATTTCCTTTTATTTGAGCAAAATCACGAACTCTTCGCAACAAAGCATTTGCAATTCTGGGCGTACCCCGGCTTCTTCCGGCGATTTCTATTGCCGCTTCCATAGAAATTGGCATTTTTAAAATAAAAGCACTTCTTTGTATAATAGTAGTTAGTAATTCTACTGTATAATATTGCAGTCTGGATGAAATTCCAAAACGCGCTCTCATAGGAGCCGTTAACAATCCGGAACGTGTAGTGGCACCAATTAACGTAAACGGATTCAAATTGATTTGAACTGTTCTAGCATTAGGACCAGATTCAATCATAATATCGATTTTAAAATCCTCCATAGCTGAATACAAATATTCTTCTACGATGGGACTTAAACGATGTATTTCATCAATAAACAGAACATCTCTTTCTTCGAGATTAGTTAATAAACCGGCAAGATCTCCAGGTTTATCTAAAACAGGACCCGAAGTAATTTTAATTCCAACCTCCAACTCATTAGCCAATATATTAGCTAATGTAGTTTTCCCCAGTCCCGGAGGTCCGTGAAACAAGGTATGATCTAAGGCTTCACTGCGTTGATTAGCGGCAGCAACAAAAACTTTAAGATTTTCTAATACCTGATCCTGGCCGGCAAAGTCATCAAAGCTAAGCGGTCTTAATCGTTTTTCAAGATCAAGCTCTTCAGGATTATATCCTTTTGTCGTTGGGTCTAAGTTTTCATTCATTTGGCAAAGATAGAAAAAACCGATGTTGATTTATAATAATAAAATATGAACAACTCAGACATAAAAAAACCTCTGTAAAACAGAGGTTTAAATATATTTAGTGATGTAAAACTGATTCACCTGGTTTCATTGGAACCGTTTGAGGTACAAAATCCTCTTCATGTTCAGGGTTACTGTAATCGTAAGCCCAACGGTGAACTTCAGGAATTTCACCTGGCCAGTTACCATGTATATGTTCAACTGGTGTAGTCCATTCTAATGTAGTAGATCTCCAAGGGTTTTGTTCTGCTTTTTTTCCGTTAAAGATACTGGCAAAGAAGTTATACAAGAAAACTAATTGGAAAGCTCCTCCAACCAAAGCAAAGGTAGTAATCAATACGTTTACATTTTGCAAATCATCAAATAACGGGAAGTTTGTATTTGTATAATAACGTCTTGGTAAACCAGCTAATCCAATAAAGTGCATTGGGAAAAATACTCCATAAGCACAAACTGCTGTTACCCAAAAGTGAATATAACCTAAATTTTTATTCAACATTCTTCCATACATTTTAGGGAACCAGTGATAGATACCGGCAAACATTCCATAAAGTGCAGAAATACCCATTACTAAGTGAAAGTGAGCAATTACAAAGTAAGTATCGTGAACATTAATATCTAAAGTACTGTCTCCTAAAATGATTCCTGTTAAACCTCCTGTGATGAAAGTAGAAACCATTCCGATAGAGAACAACATCGCAGGATTCAGTTGTAAGTTACCTTTCCATAAAGTTGTAATCCAGTTAAATGCTTTTACAGCAGATGGAATTGCAATCAATAAAGTAGTAAATGTAAATACAGATCCTAAGAATGGATTCATCCCTGAGATAAACATATGGTGACCCCAAACAATTGTAGATAAAAATGCAATTGCAAGAACTGACATAATCATAGCTCTGTAACCAAAAATTGGTTTACGTGAGTTAGTTGCCATAATTTCAGAAACAAGACCCATTGCAGGTAAAATTACAATGTATACTTCAGGGTGTCCTAAAAACCAGAATAAGTGTTCAAACAAAACAGGAGAACCTCCCTGGTAATGCAAAACTTCACCGGCGATATAGATATCAGATAAGAAGAATGACGTTCCAAAACTTCTGTCAAAAATTAACAACAAAGCTGCTGATAATAACACAGGGAAAGAAATTACTCCAATTACCGCCGTAACAAAAAATGTCCAGATTGTAAGAGGCAATCTTGTCATAGACATTCCTTTAGTTCTTAAATTAATTACAGTAACAATGTAGTTCAAAGATCCCATCAAAGAAGATGCGATAAAGATTGCCATAGACACTAACCAAAGAGTCATACCTGTTCCAGAGCCAGGAATAGCCTGAGGTAAAGCACTTAACGGAGGATAAATTGTCCAACCTGCAGAAGCTGGTCCAGCCTCAACAAACAGTGAACATAACATAATTACAGCAGATAAGAAAAACAACCAGTATGAAATCATGTTCATAAATCCGGAAGCCATATCTCTGGCTCCAATTTGAAGAGGAATAAGTAAGTTACTAAAAGTTCCACTCAAACCAGCCGTCAGTACAAAGAATACCATGATAGTACCATGAATTGTAACTAAGGCCAAATAAATATCATTTGCCATTACACCATCAGGAGCAAATTTATCACCTAATAAAACATTAAATATTTTAAAAGATTCTTCAGGCCATGCTAACTGCATTCTGAAAAGCAAAGACATAGCTATCCCAATAACTCCCATAATAATACCTGTAATAAGGTATTGTTTAGCAATCATTTTGTGATCAATACTAAAAATATATTTAGTAATGAATGTCTCTTTATGGTGGTGTTCATGTTCGTGATCGTGTGCGTGATCGTGAGCTTCTGCTGACATATATTATACTTTAAATTTTCTTAATAATTTATTATTTCATAGCTACTTCAGGAGCCGCAGGAGCTGCCACAGTATCATTCTCTTTAGCTTCAACCCCAGTTTCTTCAACTGGTTTCTCTAATGATGCTTTTACCTGAGCAACCAAAGTTGTTTGATCTGCTAACCATTTTTTATAATCCTCTGGTGTATCAACAACAATTTTCATTTGCATATTATAGTGTGAAGCACCACAAATTTTATTACAAAGCAATAAATAATCAAATGTATAAGGATCTAATCCTGATTCACCCTTAGCAATTAATTCAACACTTTTTTTAGCTCTTAACTCATTAATATGAGCTACTTTTTCAACCATATAAGGTAATTCTCTGTACTCTGAAGTAGTATAAACAGGAGTAAAAGCAAACTCAGTAACCATACCCGGAACACAGTTCATCTGAGCTCTGAAATGTGGAAAATAAGCTGAGTGTAAAACATCCTGAGAACGGAATTTAAAATGTATTTTTTTTCCTTTAGGAATATGTAACTCACTCACTACTATATCATCCTCTGCATTTTTATCTGATAAATCTACACCTAAAGTATTTACACCTTCGATATATCTTACATTAGCTTTACCTAATACGTTATCTTCACCAGCTATTCTGGCAGTCCATTTGAATTGTTGAGCATATAATTCAACTACAATAGTATCCTCATCTTCATCAACAAACATAATATTTGTCCAGGCATATAATCCATAAAGAATCAAACCAGCTAAAACAACAGCAGGAATAATACTCCATAAGGCTTCTAATTTATTATTATCAGCAAAATATAAGGCTTTCTGATCTTTTTTTCCTTTATATTTAAAAGCAAAATAATATAATAAAACCTGTGTAATTGCCTGAACAGTAAAAATTAAAACCCAGGTAATATTCATCAGATTATCTACCTGCCCTCCGTGCTCAGAGGCAGGAGTATGCAAGGGTAAATTACCCCAGGCTAACAAACCATATATTGTAAAAACATACAGGAATGCTAAAAAACCAAACATCAAATATCCCTGAATATTATTGTCTCTATCATTAGCTACCTGAGAACTATCTGAAGAAGTACCCACTTGAGTAAGGTCGAATATTTTAGTCAATTGCCATAAAGCAACAGCTAATAAAACTAAAACTATAATTACCAACAAACTTGTCATCTGTTTATTTCTTTAAAAATTAATAATGAAAATGTTTACTTTCTTCGATATAAGGATTTCTTTTTGCTAATAAAGGAGCTTTAGTTAATGCAGTAAACACTGTAAAAATAAACAATCCAAGGAAGAAAAGAACTGATGAAATTTCAGGAACACCTATAAACCACTGATCACCAACAGTACCAGGCATAATCATATTAAAGAAATCAATATAATGACCTGCCAAAATAACAATACCAGCCATAACGATTACCCAAGTAATTCTTTTGAAATCAGTATTGATAAGAATTAATAATGGGAAAACAAAATTCATAACAACAGCTCCAAAGAAAGGAAGGTTATATAAATTAATTCTGGTTACGAAATAAGTAATTTCTTCAGGAATATCAGCATACCAGATTAACATGAACTGAGAGAACCATAAGTAAGTCCAGAAAATACTAATACCAAACATGAATTTTGCTAAATCATGAATATGACTTGTATTAATATACTCTAAGAAGCCTCTTGATTTTAAATAAACCGTTACCATTGCAATTAAAGTGATTCCGCTCACAAAGAAACTTGCAAAAACATACCAGCCAAATAATGTAGAAAACCAGTGAGGATCAAATGACATAATCCAGTCCCAGGACATGATAGACTCCGATACGATGAAGAAAACCAAGAAACCTGCAGAAATATTAAAGTTCTTTTTATAAAAACTATTATCATTCGAATCATCCTGTGCTAAACAGTTTTTTCTGGAATAATGACGGTATAAATTCCATCCAATTAAGAAAATAGCTGCTCTTACAATCCAAAATCCGAAATTTAAATACCCTGATTTACCAGCAATCATTTTATCATAATTTGCACTTGCCGGATCCGTTACACCGTCTGCCATCCAGGCAAAAAGATGATTAAAATGAAGACCGCATAATACTAATATTATAAAAAAGATAACAGAAGCTACAGGAAGAAAAGAGGTTATACCCTGCATAACTCTAAACAAAACCGGAGACCATCCTGCTACAGCAACTTGCTGAATAGCATAAAAAACTAAAGTTCCCATTGTTATCAACAAAAAGAAAATACTAGCAACATACAATGCAGCCCAAGGCTTGTTTTGCAATTGATGTAACACGTGAGTTAAATGCTCTTCGTGTTCCGCATGTGCATCTGCTTCACTTGCGCCAGCATGATTTGCTGTTGCATGAGCTTCTTCGTGAGCAGGCTTTTCCTCATGATGTTGTGCTTCACCATGTCCACCATGTGATGATGCAGAAAGGATACTCTCTACTTCATGAATATCTTTTGGTGCGTTTAAAAAACCATACCCTATTCCTAATATACCTACGGCCATTAAGATAAAAGAAAAAGTTTTTAATTTACTTGAAAATGTATACATATCTAATACGATCAGTTTGTTCAACAATTATAATTGGCTTTTAAGTTTAAGCACGTAGTCAGCAATCAACCAACGTTCGTGTTTAGTTAATTGATTAGCATGAGAACCCATTGCATTTAAACCATAAGTCTCAACGTGGAAAACACTTCCTTCAGTGATAACTCTATCCGCATAACTAGGAACTCCAAGAAATTTTTCTCTTTCAACTAATTTTCCTTTACCATTACCAGTTGTACCATGACAAATAGCGCAATAAATATCAAAAAGTTCTTTTCCTTTTCCGGAATTTCTATCCAAAGAATCAAGAGGTGATTTTAAATTTGCTTTCGCTAATTCATAACCCTCAGTAGTATTTGGATACTCATAAGGTTCAAAACCTCTGTTTATACTACCCTCAGCAGGTAGTTGACCTTCCTGACCATTTGCAAAAGCTTTAGACTCTGAATAAGTTTCATAGCCTACTGATTCGTACATATTTGGAAAATACTGATAATTCGGCGCTTTATCGTTATGGCAGGAAGCTACTAATATAGTTATGCCTAACAATAGTGTTATTTTATATACCCTTTTCATATCTAAATTAATTCTTTTCAATTACTTTAACTTCTACAGCACCTGTATTTTGGAAAAAAGAAACTAATTCCTCTTCATTATTATTTACAGCTACTTCCATTAAAAAATGGTCATCAGTAGTTCTGACATCTGGATTTTCAGCTTCTTTAAAAGGCCATAATTTACTTCTCATATAAAAAGTAATTACCATTAAGTGAGCTGCAAAAAATACAGTCATCTCAAACATAATAGGCACAAAAGACGGCATATTCTGAATATAACTAAAACTTGGTTTACCTCCGATGTCCTGCGGCCAGTCATGAATCATAATATAACTCATCATGAAAGTTGCAAAAGAGATACCTACACATCCGTATAAGAATGCACAAATAGCTAATCTTGAAGGTGCTAATCCCATAGCTTTATCCAAACCGTGAACTGGAAATGGAGTAAAAACTTCCTCAATATGATGATGAGCTGCTCTGGTTTTCTTAACCGCATTCATCAATACATCATCGTCATTATAAATGGCGTATATTACTTTATTACTCATGGTGTGAATCTTTATTTGCTTCTCTTTCTCTTATGTAATTATCTCCTGTTGCTTTTAAAATTGTTTTAACCTCTGCCTGTGCAATTACAGGGAAAGTTCTGGAATACAATAAAAACAATACAAAGAAGAAACCTATTGTCCCGATGAAAATCCCAATATCAACAAATGTTGGAGAGAACATTGTCCAAGAAGACGGTAAATAATCTCTATGTAAAGAC
The DNA here is from genome assembly GCF_046000495.1 of Flavobacterium plantiphilum. Taxonomy (NCBI): domain Bacteria; kingdom Pseudomonadati; phylum Bacteroidota; class Flavobacteriia; order Flavobacteriales; family Flavobacteriaceae; genus Flavobacterium; species Flavobacterium plantiphilum. The sequence goes on along the minus strand of NZ_JBELQA010000003.1, from coordinate 110,498 downwards.
GTAACTATAATTACGAATCTTTCAAACCACATTCCTATGTTTACAACAATGGAAATAATGAAAGAAAACATAATACTTGTTCTTAATTTTTTAAACCACATAAATTGTGGAGAAAACACGTTACAAGTCATCATTGACCAATATGCCCACCAGTAAGGTCCTGTAGCTCTGTTTAAGAATGCATATTGTTCATACTCTACTCCTGAGTACCAAGCAATAAACAACTCAGTAATATAAGCAACACCTACAATAGATCCTGTAATCATGATGATAAGATTCATCAATTCGATATGTTGTAAAGTAATGTAAGCTTCAAGATTAGATACTTTTCTCATAATGATAAGCAATGTGTTTACCATCGCAAATCCTGAGAATACCGCTCCAGCAACGAAGTATGGAGGGAAGATTGTGGTGTGCCATCCAGGAATTACCGAAGTAGCAAAGTCCATAGATACAATAGTATGTACTGAAAGTACAAGAGGAGTTGCTAAACCTGCCAAAACTAAAGACACTTCTTCAAAACGTTGCCAGTCTTTAGCTCTACCACTCCATCCAAAACTCAAAATAGAGTATATTCTTTTATTAAATGGTGTAATAGCTCGGTCTCTAAGCATTGCAAAGTCAGGCAATAAACCAGTCCACCAGAAGACTAATGACACAGATAAATAAGTCGAGATTGCAAATACGTCCCAAAGCAATGGAGAGTTAAAGTTAACCCATAATGATCCAAATTGATTTGGAATTGGCAATACCCAGTAAGCTAACCAAGGGCGTCCCATGTGAATAATAGGGAATAAACCTGCCTGTACAACAGAGAAAATTGTCATTGCCTCTGCTGAACGGTTAATTGCCATTCTCCATCTTTGACGGAATAACAATAATACTGCAGAAATTAAGGTTCCGGCGTGACCGATACCAACCCACCAAACGAAGTTTGTGATATCCCAGGCCCAACCAACTGTTTTATTTAATCCCCATGTTCCAATACCTGTAGATACTGTATAAACTATACATCCTATTCCCCAAAGAAAGGCTGTTAAGGCGATTGAAAATACAATCCACCAATGTTTATTAGCCAAACCTTCGACAGGCGCTGCCACATCTACTGTTACATCATGATAAGTTTTATCACCTATAACTAAAGGCTTTCTAATACTAGAGTCGTATATATGAGACATATTCCTTTATATTGATTTTAAATTTATTTCTAAGTATTTCTAACTTTTACGTGATAAACCACATTAGGTTTTGTTCCAATATGCTCCAATAAGTGATAAGATCTTTCATCAGCCGCTAATTCAGCCACTTTACTTGTTTTATCATTAACATCACCAAATATCATTGCTCCGGAAGAACAAGCACTTGAACATGCTGTTTGGAATTCTCCATCAACCACTTCCCTTCCTTCTCTCTTCGCATTTAAAATAGTAGCTTGTGTCATTTGAATACACATAGAACATTTTTCCATAACTCCACGAGAACGAACGTTAACATCAGGATTTAACACCATACGTCCTAAATCATCATTCATATGATAATCAAATTCGCTGTTTTTGTTATATAAGAACCAGTTAAAACGACGTACTTTATAAGGACAGTTATTAGCACAGTAACGAGTACCAACACATCTGTTATAAGCCATATGGTTTTGTCCCTGACGACCATGAGAAGTTGCAGCTACAGGACATACTGTTTCACAAGGAGCGTGGTTACAATGCTGACACATTACCGGTTGGAAAGAAACCTGAGGGTTATCTCCCGCTTTCTCCATTTCATTAAATGTAGACAATGAACTTGATAAACCAGCTATATTCTCTTTTCTTTCAACATCTTCAGCAAAAGTAGCATCAGATGAATAATATCTGTCGATACGCAGCCAGTGCATATCACGACTTCTTCTAACTTCAGACTTCCCTACTACAGGTACATTATTTTCAGCGTGACAGGCAATTACACAAGCCCCGCAACCCGTACAGGCATTTAAATCAATAGAAAGATTAAAGTGGTGACCAACTGAACGATCAAAAGATTCCCATAAATCCACAGTAGTTGATTCAACTTCTTTATGGTCTAAAGATACTTTTGGAGTTTCATTCCAAATTTTAGAATCCTTGGTATTGAAAATCTCTAAAGTCGTTTCTTTAATAATATCTCCTCTACCCATCAAAGTTTTTTGTCCCTGAACACAAGCAAATTCATGCTCTCCACCAGCTTCAACCAACTCAACTGACTGAACATCATTAAAACCTTTATATAAAGCGTAAGCATTAACACCTACCTGCATTTCTTCTTTCAAAGCAGCCTTACGACCGTATCCTAAAGAAAGACCAATTGTACCAACAGCCTGACCTGGCTGAACAATAACAGGAACCTGCTCTAGTTTTGTTCCGTCAGCAGTTGTAAGAGTAGCATAACTACCATTCAAACCACCATTAGCAACGATTTCATTAGACAAGCCCAGTTCTTTTGCATCAGCATGAGAAACAGTTACATAATTATCCCAGGAAACTCTTGTGATTGGATCCGGAAACTCTTGCAACCAAGGGTTGTTAGCCTGCTGACCATCTCCCATACCAGTTTTAGTATACAATACTAATTCTAAACCAGAAGCAGCTTTAGATTTTGCTAATTCAGAAGCAGCACCAGCATAATCAGCAGTACCTCCGGCAGCAGCTTGTGGAGCTCCAACAAATACTCCATCATGTAAAACTTTATTCCAAGATGAACCTGTAATAAATGATGAAGAATATGCTTTTAAATAATCGTAATAAGTTCCAGTAAGTCCATTTATAGACATTAAAACATCCTGAAATTGTTTAGTATCAAATAAAGGACGAATTGTAGGTTGCGTTAAACTATAAGTTCCTTTAGTAAGAACTAAATCTCCCCAAGCTTCTAAATAATGAGGAACCGGAGCAGCAATAGTTGCAACAGCAGCAGTTTCATCTTCTTTTAAAGATAAAGCTACAGAAGTTTTTACTTTTTTAAGTCCTTCTGCAAAAGAAGCAGAATCAGCTAAAGTATAAACCGGATTTACACCGCTCATGATTAAAGTATGAACACTTCCCGCATTCATATCCTTAACTAACTGAGCTACTTTTTCATCAGACCCTTTTCTTATTTGTCTTGTTCCAACAGTTGAAAAAGCTTCACTAGCCAACACCTGGTTGATAGCTAAAACTAACAATTGTGCATTTTTATCCTGAATACCAGAAACTAAAAGACCTTTAGAACCGGCAGCTTTTAATTGCTGAGCTGCTTTAGTAACTTCAGCTTTTACTTCATGAGCAAGATTTACAGCAACTGATGAACCTGTAATAATATTATATATAAGTACTAATGCTTGTTTTTGATTTGCAACCGTCATTGGCAGACGCTTATCAGCAGCAGCACCAGACAAAGTCATATTTGCTTCTAACTGGAAATGACGGGACATTTTTCCATTTTTTGGAATTCTGCCTTGTGCATACCCTGAATCGTATCCACCACCTTGCCAATCTCCCAAGAAATCAGCTCCAACAGAAACGATAAGAGAAGCTTTTGAAAAATCATAATCCACTAAAGCTCTTTCACCATAAACTGTTTCAAAAGCATCTAATGCAGCTGACGAAGAAACCGCATCATAAACTACATGTTTTGCATTTGGGTTTACAGCTATAAAATCAGCAATTAATTTTTCTGTTGAAGGACTCGCTAAAGTATTAGTCAGTAAAACAACCTGACCACCAGTTGCTTTTGCATCAGCGATACTTGATTTAATTTTTGCATCTACTGCAGACCAGCTAGAATCTTTCGCTTCTATTTTTGGTGCTTTCAAACGCATATTATCATACAATGACAATATTGAGGCATGAACTCTGGCATTTGCAGCAAATTTAGCTCCCAAAATAGTATTATTATCTATTTTAATAGGACGCCCCTCACGTGTTTTAACAAGTAGATTTGCAAAATCAAAACCGTCAAAAACAGAAGTTGCATAATAATCAGCTACCCCAGGGATGATTTGCTCCGGTTGTAATACATAAGGAATTGTCTTGTTCACAGGCCCTTCACATGCAGCAAGTGTTGCCGCAGCAGTACTAAAACCAACGTACTTTAAAAAATCACGTCTTGATGTTGAAGAAGACGACATAGCATCTGTATTTCCTAAAAATTCATCTGTAGGAATCTCTTCAACAAATTCGTTATTTCTAAGCGCCTCAACAATAGAACCATTTTCTAGTTCCTCAACACTTTTCCAGTATTTTTTGTTTGATGACATTGTATATATATATTAAAATCTTAATAATTTGATTAATAGTGGCATTTTCCACATTCTAAACCTCCCATTTGTGCTTCGGTTAATTTCTCCACACCATATTTCTTAGAAAGTTCTTCATGTATCTTAGTATAATACCCATTTCCTTCCATTTTAACATCTGTTTTTCTATGGCAATCAATACACCATCCCATTGTTAAAGGAGCAAATTGTTTTTGAACTTCGTAAGTTTCAACAGGACCATGACACGTTTGACATTCAATACCTCCAACAGTTACGTGTTGAGAGTGATTAAAGTAAACAAAATCAGGTAAATTATGAATACGAACCCATTTTACCGGTTTAGTTTTTCCAGTATAAGACTGAGTGGTTTTATCCCATCCCACTGCGTCATATAACTTTTGGATCTGAGCATCATAAAAAGCTTTACTGTACTCAGGAGTAGCAGTAGTTTCAGCAACTTCAGAAATATTTTTATGACAGTTCATACAAACGTTCAAAGAAGGAATACCTGCAGTTTTACTAACTCTGGCAGCAGAGTGACAATATTTACAGTTAATCTCATTATCACCGGCGTGAATTTTGTGAGAATAATGAATTGGCTGAATAGGTTGATAATCCTGATCAACACCCACCTGCATTAAGAAACCGTATACAAAATACCCACTTGCCAATAATAAGAAAATAGAAGCAATCAGTACTAAAAATTGATTTTTAACAAAAGCCTTCCACAATGGAGTACGCTCCGCTTTAGGAGCAACTTCAATACCGTTAGCTTTGGCAACTTTTCTTAATACATTGTTAACCATTATCAGCATTACTACTAACACTACTAAAACCAACGCAAGAACTCCTAAAATTAAATTATTAGAACTCCCCTCATTAGCTGAGCCTTTAACATCACCAGTTGGCAAAGCAGCCGCTGGTTCAGCTTTAGGTTCAGAAGTATAAGCAATAATATTATCTATATCCTCTGTAGACAACTGAGGAAAAGAAGTCATTACTGATTTATTATTTTCTTCAAATAATTTCACTGCAACAGGATCCCCTGATTTAATCATATCAGAACTGTTATGAACCCACTTATAAAGCCATTCTTTATCGTGCTTATCAGCAACACCTCTAAGTGCAGGACCTGTTGATTTTGCATCAAGTTTATGGCACGCAGCACAATTAGAATTAAAAAGCGCCTTACCTTTTACTGGATCACCACCAGACTGAGCAGCTGCTGGAGCTTCGGTTGCAGCTGCAGGAGCAGCGTCTTGCGCAAATGAAGAGAAGGAAAAAGCCAGCATCATCGCTAAACTTAAAAACATTTTCCTTGAGTTCGAATTATGGTTACCCACCTTTTTCATAAAGTATAATGATTATCTACTAAAAATTGGCACAATTTTTTATACAACAATTTCATATAAAAATGTCCCTTTATTTTAAACAGCCACAAAAATACGACTTAAGAACTATTCTCAAAACCCTAAAATAGCACAAAACTCAATTTATAATAATTCTAAATAAATTTTTTGTTTCACATTCAGCATATAAATATTAATTTTACTTAAAAATCTTCACATTATGAGAATTTTAACTATTCGAACGACTACAATTTACATTACTATTTTTACAATTTGTACTTTCAAATTGGCCGCACAAGAGGCTAAAATTAACATTCATCAAAATCCTAAATTTGAACAGCTTTTAAACGAAAAAAGAAAAATAAACAGCTCAATAGCTGTAAATGAAGGATATAAAATTCAGGTTTTTAGCGGCAACAGTGAAAAAGCAAAAAGCACATTATACAACTGCAGACAAAATTTTCCTGAACTCGACGGAACTATTGTTTTTAACACCCCAAATTACAAAGTCTGGATAGGGAATTTCAAAAGCAGAATTGAAGCGGAACGAAATTTAGCAGAAATCAGAAAAAATTACGAAAATGCATTTCTGATAAAACCTAAGAAATAAAATTTTAACACTATTTGTTACAAAAAAAGGAGCGTAATAAAGTACTTTATTCTTTATTACGCTCCTTTTTTTTCTCTAAATCCACCTTAAAAAGCGCGAATTTAATTTGTTTAAATCTATATACAATTATTCCATTCTAAATCAATACAATCAAAATAAGAACCTGGTCCAGAATATTTGCCACCAACTGCAAACACCCTCGAAATTTCAGATTTCATAACACCTGCAATCCTTTTTATTTTGAAAACGATTGGTCAATCTCTTCAACAAATTATTCCGCAAATTCTCTGCAAACCACTTCTCTTCAACTACTCTTTTGTAATAATTTTATATTCCGTTTTATTGAAATGTAGTACTGAAATCTTTACACCCAAACATTATATTATCTGACGAATTAATTGTAATGTAAAAACAAAAAAAATCCCGACGAATCGGGATTTTTGTTTATAAACTATAATTGAAATATTATTTCAGTTTCTTTTTGATAGCAACTTCATGATAAGCTTCAATAACATCCCTCTCTTCAATGTCATTGTATCCTTTAATCTGGATACCACAGTCATAACCCTTAGTTACTTCTTTCACATCATCTTTGAAACGCTTCAATGCTATTAGCTCACCTTCATGAACAACGACACCTTCTCTAATGATTCTGATTTTAGCATTTCTGGTAATCTTACCATCCATAACCATACATCCTGCAATTGTACCCACTTTAGAAATTTTGAATAGCTCTCTGATTTCAGCAGTTCCTAATACTTCCTCTTTCATTTCAGGAGCAAGCATTCCTTCCATTGCATCTTTCAGGTCATCAATTGCCGCGTAGATAATAGAATAGTAACGGATATCGATTTCTTCCTTATCAGCCAATTGTCTTGCATTTCCGGCAGGACGAACGTTAAATCCGATAATGATTGCATCAGAAGCAGAAGCCAACATAACGTCAGTCTCCGTAATTGCTCCAACTCCTTTATGAATGATATTAATTTGAATCTCTTCAGTAGACAATTTAGAGAACGAATCAGATAATGCTTCTACAGAACCATCCACGTCTCCTTTAAGGATAACGTTCAATTCTTTAAACTGACCTAATGCAATACGACGACCAATTTCATCTAATGTAATGTGACGTTGTGTACGTACGGATTGCTCACGCATTAATTGAGAACGTTTAGCTGCAATTTGTTTTGCTTCTTTTTCGTCTTCAAATACATTGAATTTATCTCCTGCAGTAGCTGCACCATCCAGACCTAATATAGATACCGGCGTTGAAGGCCCCGCAACAGTAACAACATTACCACGCTCATCATGCATAGCCTTAACTTTACCATGATGTTTACCTGCTAGTAAGTAATCTCCAATTTTTAATGTTCCATGTTGTACTAAAATAGTAGATACATATCCTTTTCCTTTATCTAAGAATGCTTCCACTACCGTACCTTGAGCTAATTTATTTGGATTAGATTTCAAATCTAATATTTCAGCCTCTAACAATACTTTTTCCAAAAGCTCTTTTACACCGGTACCTTTTTTAGCAGAGATATCATGCGATTGGATTTTTCCACCCCAGTCTTCTACTAACAAATTCATTCCAGCTAGACGCTCTTTAATTTTTTCCGGATTGGCATTTGGCTTATCCACCTTATTGATAGCAAATATAATTGGTACACCTGCGGCCTGAGCATGAGAAATTGCCTCTTTAGTTTGTGGCATGATATCATCATCGGCAGCAATTACAATAATAGCAATATCGGTTACCTGAGCACCACGCGCACGCATTGCGGTAAACGCCTCGTGACCCGGTGTATCTAAGAATGCTATTTTTTGACCATTATCTAAAGTTACTCCATAAGCACCAATGTGTTGTGTAATACCTCCAGACTCACCAGCGATAACATTTTCTTTACGAATATAATCCAATAAAGAGGTTTTACCGTGATCTACGTGTCCCATTACGGTAACAATAGGCGCTCTGGTTACTAAGTCTTCTTCTTTATCTTCAACTACCTCGATAGCCTCTTCAATATCTACAGTGATAAACTCTACATCATAACCAAACTCGTCTGCAACAATTGTTAGCGTTTCCGCATCCAGACGTTGATTTTGGGTCACCATGATACCAAGAGACATACAGGTTCCAATTACTTTGTTAATTGGCACATCCATCATGATAGCAATTTCACCTACAGTAACGAATTCCGTAACCTTAATAGTCTTACTTTCTTCGTCTAAAGCTCTTTGCTCATCATCAGATTTTTGACGGTGTGTATCTCTTTTATCTCTTCTGTATTTAGCCGCTTTAGATTTCCCTCCTTTTTTGCCCTGAAGTTTTTCTAAAGTCTCTCTAATTTGATTTTTAACTTCCTCTTCTGTTGGCTCTACTTTAGCCACAATAGCAGGACGATTTCCTTTTACAAATCCAGGTCTTGCACCTCTGTTTGCATTAAATCCTCCACCAGTTGTATTAGGTGTAATTTTATTCGGATTAGGAGTTCCAGGAGGCCTGGATGTACCTGACGTATTAGACGTTCCTGGTTTAGGAGCAATTCTTTTACGCTTATTTTTATTAGCATTAGCTCCGGCAGCTCCAGGAGTGCCTGGTTTATTAGGAGTAATTTTAGGATCTTCTTTTTTCTTTTTAGGCTTATTGAACTGCGACAAATCAATAGTTTGCCCTGTCAGCTTAGCTCCTGAAAGTTTTTGATATTGCGTAGCTATAGCTTCTTCAGCTGGCGCTTCATCAGTTTTAGCTGTTTCTTTAACCGCCTTAACCTCTTCATTTTCTTTAGATTTTGAAGCCGATACTACCTCTTCTTTCTTAGGGGATTTATCTTCAGTTACTGGCTTGTTCGTTTCCGCAACAACAGGTTTTTCTTCTTTTTTGTCTGATTCCGATTTCTCTTGAGAAACAGTTTTAGCAGCCGGTTTTTCTTCTGTAGCTTCAGGCTTTGGAGAAACAACTTTTTCTTCTGCCGGAACAGACGGAGGTGTAGGTTTAGAAGGATTTAAATCAATTTTTCCAACCTGAACAGGTCCTGAAATTACAGCTCTTGCTTTAATTACTTCCTGTTGTTGTCTTTGTAATTCTTCTTCTTGCTTACGCTTATCTTCCGCTTCTCTGTCGCGTTCAATACGTAAAGCCTCTTTTTCTTTTCTTTTTTCTTCACCTACTTCCTTAGAAGCTTCTTTTTTCCCTCTGTCACCCGCAAACTGACCGCACAAGACATCGTATACATCGTTGGAAATTTTTGTGTTCGGATTGGATTCTATTGCAATCCCTTTATCTTTAAGATAATCCACAGCTCTTTCCAAAGAAATATTCAATTCCCTTAAAACTTTGTTTATTCTTATTACTCTCTCTTCAGACATATAACCTTTTTATTATTACCTATTTTGTTGTGTTGTTAGAAGCATAGAACTAACTATCAAACTCTTCTTTCAATATTTTCATTACATCCAGAATTGTTTCTTCTTCTAAATCTGTTCTTCTTACTAAGTCTTCTACATCATGCTTCAAAATACTTTTTGCAGTATCTAAACCAATTTTTGCAAATTCCTCTATAATCCACTCTTCAATTTCATCTGAGAATTCTGTTAATTCAACATCATCCTCATCAGCAGTAGCGCCTGCGATATCACCTTCTCTGATAACATCTAACTCATAACCGGTTAATAAACCCGCTAATTTAATGTTATGACCGCCTCTACCAATTGCTTTTGAAACTTCTTCTAATTTTAAGAATACATCAGCACGCTTTGCTTCTTCATTAATTTTAATCGAAGAAACCTTAGCCGGGCTTAATGCTCTTGTTATAAACAATTGAATGTTACTGGTATAATTAATAACATCAATATTTTCATTTCCTAATTCACGAACAATTCCGTGGATACGGGAACCTTTCATTCCCACACAAGCTCCTACCGGATCAATTCTGTCATCATAAGAATCTACGGCTACTTTAGCTTTTTCACCCGGAATTCTTACTACTTTTTTAATCATTATTAAACCGTCAAACACTTCCGGAATTTCCTGTTCAAACAATTTTTCCAAAAACTTCTCTGAAGTTCTGGACATAATAATCTGAGGTTTATTTCCTTTTAGCTCAACACTTTCAATAATACCACGTACATTATCTCCTTTACGGAAGAAATCAGATGGAATTTGTTTTTCTTTTGGAAGTACAATTTCGTTTCCTTCATCATCTACCAGAATAACTACTCTTGGTCTCACATGATGTACTTCGGCAGTATAAATATCACCTATTAAATCTTTAAATTGCTTGTAAAGATTCGTATTATCATGCTCATGTATTTTTGATATCAAATTCTGACGCAAAGCCAAAATAGCTCTTCTTCCTAAATCAATCAATTTTACTTCTTCAGAAACCTCTTCACCAATTTCAAAATCTGCTTCAATTTTTCTGGCTTCTGTTAAAGTAATCTCTTCATTTTCAAAATCTAAATCTTCGTCAGCAACGATTACCCTTCTTCTCCAAATTTCCATATCTCCCTTATCAGGATTGATAATGATATCGAAATTATCATCTGAACCGTATTTTTTCTTCAATGCATTTCTAAATACATCTTCTAAAATTGCCATAAGCGTTACACGATCAATAAGTTTATCATCTTTAAACTCTGAAAATGAATCGATTAATGCTAAATTTTCCATGCGAATTCTTTAAATTAAAATGTTACTGTAACAACCGCCTCTTTAATTTCTGTATAAGGTATCTGTTGTTCTTTCTGTACTGTTTCTTTTCCTTTTCCTATTTTTTTAGGCTCTCTTGCTTTCCAAGACAAAATTATAAAATCTTCATTAGCATCAATCAATTCTGCTTCGATTTTTTCTTCATTTGTAGTCACTATCAGTGTTCTACCAATATTTTTTTTATACTGACGAACTAATTTTAGTGGCGATCCCACCCCTACTGAAGCTACTTCAAGCGAAAAATCCTGCTCTTCTCTGTCAAGATTACTCTCTATAGCACGACTAATATCGATACAATCCTGCAAAACCACTCCGTTATCATCATCCAAAGTTATAATTACCTTAAACGCATCGGTAATAGTCAGGTCAATCAAAAAAAGCGAAGGACGCTCTTCAAGAGCTTCCTGCAATAATGTATTTACTTTTTCTTTAAATGTCATATTTTTTATAAAAAGAGGGGACATTTAGTCCCCTCATTATCTAGATTTTAATAAATAACGGCACAAATATAGTGTTTATTTTTATAAACCAAAAATAATTGACTGCTGTAAAATTATTCCTTACCTTTATTTCAATAAAAAACTACAAACACAAACCCAATCATAATCATGAAGAAAATATTAGTCCCTACAGATTTTTCAATTCAAGCTGAAAACGCCCTGAAACTAGCTGCACAACTAGCCCAAAATAACAATTATGAAATTCATCTACTACACATAATGGAAATTCCCAGCCAGATGAATGATGCGATTACAGGCGCCACACCAATACCTGATATCATGTTTTTTATCCAAAAAGCAAAAGAAACACTGCGCTTTACAAAAGAAAAAGACTACCTTAAAGAACTCACCATCATCGATTCCATCAAAATGGAAAAAGCATCCACAGGAATCCTCTCTTACATAGACGAATACAATATAGACCTTGTAGTAATGGGTTCTAACGGAGTTTCAGGAATTGAAGAAATAATCATAGGCTCCAATACCGAAAAAGTAGTTCGCAGATCCTCAGCACCGGTTATAGTTATCAAAGAAGAAATTCCGGTTTTTAACCCAAAAAACATTGTCTTTGCTTCTGATTTTACTGAAGAAATCAAAAAACCGTTTACAAAAATACTTGATTTTGTCAATTTATTTGACGCCAAATTAAATCTGGTGACCATCTGCACCCCAAACAGCTTTAAAACAACCGCTGTCGCAAATAAAATAATGAATGAATTTACCAGTGAATTTGCAATTAAAAACTTCTCAACAAACATTTACAATGACAGCAACATCGAGAAAGGTATCATTCATTTTTCCAAGGAAATCAATGCTGATTTAATTAGCTTCTGCACCCATGGAAGAACAGGTCTTTCCCATTTTTTCACCGGAAGCATTAGCGAAGATCTGGCCAATCACGCCTCTAAACCACTTATCATATTTAAAATATAACAACGCATAAACTAAAAATAAAAAAGCCTCTCGAATGAGAGGCTTTTTACGTTGGTCTACTAGGACTCGAACCTAGAAAGACTGCACCAAAAACAGTTGTGTTACCATTACACCATAGACCAGCAGTGCTTTATTGCGAGTGCAAATTTACAAGCTTTTTCAGTTTACACAAATTTTTTTTGACTTTTTTTTCTAAAAAAAATAAAAAAAATAAAAACTCTTTTATAATCAGGCAGTTAAAAACCAGATTAGTTTTATAGAAAATTTTGTTAATGGCAGTATCCTTAAATAAAAAAACATTTTCTTTGTAACTCGAAAAATTAACTAAATTTTATTACATGAATAAGGAGTCTTTCAATTTCAAAAAATGGAATACCATCATCGGATGGCTTGCATTTGGAATCGCATTAATAACCTATTCTCTTACTGTTGAGCCCACAATGAGCTTTTGGGATTGTGGAGAATATATTGCCACAGCAGCAAAACTGGAAGTTGGTCATCCGCCGGGAGCCCCTTTATTTCAAATGATTGGTGCTTTTTTTGCCATGTTTGCCGCAAGTCCTCAACATGTTGCTTTAATGGTGAATATGACTTCTGTTTTTTCGAGCGCTTTTACAATCCTTTTTATGTTTTGGTCTTCCACTATGATTTTGAAAAAAATCATAAACAGCTCTGAAGAATACAATAAAAATAATGGCATTGTAATTTTAGGAAGTTCCTTTGTAGGTGCTTTAGCTTATACTTTCTCGGATAGTTTTTGGTTCAACGCTGTTGAAGCCGAAGTATATGCAATGGCCTCTTTACTGATCGCCTTACTTTTTTGGCTTGGATTACGCTGGGAACAGGATATGGATAAACCAAGAGGAAATAAATGGCTACTTATTATATCACTAGTAACAGGACTTTCATTTGGAGTGCATTTTATGGCATTATTAACCATTCCGGCTATTGGATTTTTATATTATTTTAAAAATTACAAAACAATAACAATCAAAAACTTCATCATAGCCAATGTGGTTGTGATCTCTGTTTTATTATTTATTTTTAAATTACTGCTTCCTTTAACTATGGCATTTTTTGCAAAAGCAGAAGTTTTCACTGTAAATAGCCTTGGAATGCCGTTTAACTCCGGAACTATTTTAGCTGCATTAGCACTAATCGCTGCTTTTTATTTTGGCCTAAAATTCACTAAAGACAAAGGTTTAGTAACATACAACACACTTATTCTTTGTATTTTATTTATTTTAATTGGTTTTTCTACCTGGCTGATGCTTCCTATTCGCGCTAATGCCAATGTTATTATTAACGAAAACAAACCATCAGACGCACGAGAAGTTCTGGCTTATTACAACAGAGAACAGTATGGCTCAAACCCTTTGTTTTATGGCCCTCAGTACACGGAAACCTTTGTTGGTTTAGACCCTGATAATCCATACCGCGATAAAGCACCTAACTACGAGAGAGATTACAAAACCGGAAAGTATGTTATTGTAAACAACTATAAAAATGCGGAACAGAATAGCGATGATTCCCAAAAAGCGTTCTTACCAAGAATGTGGAGCACAGGCAATATTGAAAACTATATCAACTTTACTAATCCGCCTCAATTCAAGATAAATCCTAATTATCCATACGAAAATGATTTAGCACGCTACGGAATTGACGCAAGCAAATTATCTGAAGAAGATTACAATAGAGCTACTGCACAATTAAGAAATGAAGTAGAAAAAACCATTAGCGAATTCAGGAAAGCATATGCTCAGAAACAAATTGATAATGAAGGTTATGTAAAATTCCTAAGAAGCTACAGTGATTATTTAATCATTGAAAAACCTACCACAGCAGACAATCTTAGTTTCATGGTTGAATTTCAATTTGGCTATATGTATTGGAGATACTTAATGTGGAATTTTGTTGGGCGTCAGAGCGACAATCAGGGGAGATATGACAATCAGGACGGAAACTGGTTAAGCGGAATTAAGTTTATTGATGAAATCCACTTAGGTCCGCAAGACAATCTACCTACGGATGCCTTAAACAACAAAGGCCGTAATGTTTATTATTTCATCCCTTTTATCCTGGGACTTATCGGTTTAATGTATCATGCAGGGAAAGACTTAAAAAGTTTTTATGTGCTGTTGATACTATTTCTTTTTACCGGAATTGCATTAAAAATCTACCTTAATGAAAGACCTTTTGAACCCAGAGAAAGAGATTATGCCTTAGTAGGCTCTTTCTATGTGTTTGCTATCTGGATCGGACTTGGTGTTTATTCGTTATACGAAAGTGCTACTAAATACCTGAACGCAAAAATTGCCGGTCCTGTAATTATAGCCGCTTCTTTATTAGCTGCACCGGTTTTAATGGCTTCGCAAAACTGGGATGATCACAATCGTTCTGGGAAATACACTGCGTTAGCAATGGCAAAAGCCTATTTAAATTCATGTGATCCTGATGCCATTTTATTCACTATTGGAGACAATGATACCTTCCCGTTATGGTATGCACAAGAAATTGAAAGCATCAGAACCGATGTAAAAATTGTAAACACCAGCCTTTTCATGACCGATTGGTACATTGATCAGATGAAAACTAAAACTTATGAATCTGATCCTTTGCCTATTTCGTTTACACACGATCAATATGTGGGAGATAAATTAGATTATGTGGTCAGTATTCCAAAGATAAAAAGCCGCTGGACCGTAAAAGGATTTATGGATTTTATCAAACATCCTAAATCAACTGTTGACATGCAAAACGGTCAGACCATTCATTTCTACCCTACTAATCAGGTTAGAATACCTGTGGACAAAAATGCTATTATTAAAAACAAAATGGTATCTGAGAAAGATTACGACTCAATTGTTCCTTACATAGATATCGATATTCAGGGAAGTGCCCTATACAAAAACAGACTAATGATGCTCGACCTTATTGCAAATAACAATTGGAAAAGACCAATCTATTTTAGCGGAGGAGCTTTTGAAGATGAAGAATATCTTTGGATGAAAGATTACCTTCAACTGGATGGTATGGTTTACAAACTGATTCCTGTAAAAACTACTATTCCTAAAGACGGTAATCCTATGGAAATGGGAAAAATTGATGCTGATAAAATGTACAACATTGTAATGAAATGGGATTGGGGCAACAGTAATGGTGATATTTATCACGACCCTGAAACCCGCCGTGAAAGTATTACTTACAGAACAAATCTTTCCCGATTAATGGATCAACTGATTAAAGAAGGTAAAATGGACAAGGCTAAAAAAGTAATTAATTTAGCCATGGAAAAAATGCCTGTAGACAAGTTTGGCTACTATTCCTTATTAGAACCTTTTACCAATGGATATTATCAGGTAGGTGAAAAAGAAAAAGCACAGCAACTTCTAAATAAGTTAGTAGGTAAATACAAAGAAAACTTAAATTACTACAGTAAGATGAGCGCGACAGACCAGTCTGATATTGTTATCGATATTGTTACAGACATTGAACGCTACAGAGCGCTGCTGGGAGTAATGAAGAAAAACAACGATACTGCTTTTTTCCAGAAACACCGGGCTACTTTCAACACCTATATTGATATCTTCGAGCGTTTCGGAAGAGATAAAGAATAAAAGAAAATCTATTTTCTTAAAAAAAAATGTAGCAATCTTCAAACACAAGATTGCTACATTTTTTTTATCTTTAATTTTAAACTTTTTTTACAAATGAAAGCTTATTGGGTTAAAACAAATCGTCTTATTAAAAAACTATTTTCTAACTATGTTTGGGACATCCCTAATAAAGAAAATAAAATCTACCTTACTTTTGATGACGGTCCTACACCCGAAATAACAGCATGGGTTTTAAATCAATTAGAACAATATAATGCCAAAGCTACTTTTTTTTGTATTGGAAAAAACATAGAGCAACATCCTGAAATCTTCAAAAAAGTAATCGAAAAAGGACACGCAATAGGAAATCACACATTCAACCATTTGAATGGATGGAAAACAAATACTAACGAATACATAGAAAATAGTGTTCAGTGTTCAGTAATTAGTAATCAGTTTTCCAACAACAAACCACAAACAACCGACAACCAACTTTTCCGCCCACCTTACGGTAAAATAAAAAGAGCCCAGGCTAAAAAGCTCAGACAAAAAGGCTATAAAATAATAATGTGGGATGTTCTTAGTGCTGATTTTGACCAAAACATCACTAAGGAAAAATGCCTGAAAAATGTGGTAAACAACACCCGGTCAGGAAGTATTATCGTATTTCACGACAGCATAAAAGCTTTCGAAAATCTAAAATATGTATTACCCAAAGTACTTGAATACCTGGTAGAAAATCACTTTTCTTTCGAAACAATAAAAAACTAAATTTGCTCCTGAACGATGCTTATTAGCGAATTTGCATCTAATTCTCCGGATTGTCTCCAAACCATCTGACCGTTCTTATACACCATCAAAGTAGGCAATCCTTTAATTCGTAATGCTTCGGCAAGTTCTTGATTTTTATCCACATCAATCTTTATTACTTTTGCTTTATCACCCAAAGCAGCCGCAACATCTCTAATCACATCGTGCATAGAAACCGAAGATTCATTCCAATCTGTGTAAAAATCAATTAACACAGGAACGTGTGCACTTATAAGTTCTCCAAATTTTGACATAAAACCAACGAATTAATTTTTTAAATCTAAGAAAAAAATAATATTTCTTATCTACAAATGTAGCATTTTTAACGAATTATGTTACTTTATCCCCTTTTTTTAGTTCGATAACTGTAATTTCTGGCATAATTCCCACTCTTCCGGGATATGCATGGAAACCAAATCCCCTGTTTACATACACATAACGACCTAAATGTTCATACAAACCTGCCCATTGCGCATAAACGTATTGCGCTAAACTCCATTTAAAATAACCCGGAATTTCAATACCAAACTGCATTCCGTGGGTATGACCCGAAAAAGTCAAATGAAAATTCTTTGTATGTTCTTTTACTTCAAAATCCCAATGACTGGGATCATGACTCATCAGGATTTTAAAATCCTTTTCCCCTAAACCTTCCGAAGCTTTATTTAAATCACCGGCTTTTTTAAAATTATTTCCCCAGTTTTCAACACCTACTAAGGCAATTTTATCATTCCCTTTTTCAATAAGAGTATGTTCGTTTAACATCAGTTTAAAATCAATTTGCCCGTACAAATCTTTTATCTCTTTAAAATTTTGCACTTTATCAGCTTCATTTGACCAGGTAACATATTCCCCATAATCATGATTTCCTAAAACAGAATATTTACCGTATTCGTGTTTTTTTATCCGTTTAAAAGTTTCAATCCACGGATGCATTTCGTTAGCATGTGTATTGACAATATCACCCGTAAACAAAATCATATCCGAATCCTGCTCATTAATCAGATCAATTGCATAATTAATTTTATCCGGATTATCAAAACTCCCCGAATGCACATCTGAAATTTGAGTAATCTTAAAACCATCAAATGCATCAGGCAAATCAGGAAAAAAAATACGCTGTTTAATCACCTTATAATTGTATTTCCCAATTGTCACCCCATACAGTAAAGACAAAAACGGAATCGCGGCAAGACCTAGACCCAACTGACTTATAAACCTGCGTCTGTCAGGCATTATTTCACTCCGCGGCGAATTATACATACAATAATTAACCACACTTGCTCCTACTCTAAAAATATCTTCACCTAATAAAACAATTGCCAAAACGATTTTTGGAACATAAATCACCAGCATTAAGCCCATTAGAAACATTGTTTGATGCGTTTGCCCCACCGAACGGTCAAAGCTAAAAAACCCATAAACGATATAAATTAAAACAGCAAAACTCAGAGCACCATAAGCTACCAGAAACCACTTATCCTTTACAATTGTCTTAAAAGCCTGAAAAGCGTAGAGTTCAATCACAAAAAGAAACACCACAAAAAAGAGCAACCTAAAACCCATTTGAATATATTTTTACACAAAATAACAACATCTTCCCCGTAATTTAGAAAATCTTAAACAAACTTTAACTTGATACCGCATTTTTAGGAGCAGAATAATAAAGTATTTAATTACGTTCTCTCCTGCTCTCCGCTCTATCTTTTTATTTTGTCATCCTGAGCTTAGCCTGTCCAGAGTTCATCGAAGGATCGAAGGACAAAATAAAAAGGATGCCGCTACGATCAGGGCTAAAGAGAACGATTTGATTCCATTAATTAATTTTGTAAGAATATTTTAATATATTTGAAAAAATATCATTCAAAATGAATTTAGCTATTAACAAACCGCATCATTTTTTCTTTTTAATCATCCCTTTAATACTTGCATTTTCATATTACAAACCGAAAAACACCTTTGATATCAATATTGGGGACACCTATTTTGTTATTCTAAATTTACACTTAGGAATTCTCTTGGCTGTATTTTATTTTCTTCTTGGCTTAATTTATTTCTGCTTAGACAAAAAAGGAATACAGTTAAACCAGTGGATAACCTATACACATACTATTCTAACCATTGGAGGTCTAATTTTAATATGGTTGTTACTAAAAAGAATCAACAATAATCCGACTAAAAATTTTGAAGAAATTTTAAAATCTATAAAAATCAACCAATACTTAACTTATATATGTGTAACAACGTTATTCGGTATGATTTTTTCTCAGATAGTTTTTGTTGTTAGCATTATCTTAAAAGTAATTAAAGTTTAATATAGAACATACGAATAAAGAACCTATCCCTCAATTTAACGCTCAATTGCACCGAATGTCATTTTTTTGAAAAACAAAATCCAATACAAATTACAATTATTATATCCTGCAAGGTTTCTAAAACCTTGTAGATATAAGTTTGTTTTTCAATTTAAACACCTACAAGGTCAACAAAAAAACCTTGCAGGATATAAAAGAGACAATCTTTTCAAGTTATACAAACCAACCCAAATCTGGCGCTCGAGTGCATCGAGTGCCTACTTTCTTGTAAAAACAAAACGAAGCGTTTGTAACGCGGCTAACACACAAATTATTTGATTTATCACTTTTACCCAATCTTTACGGAATTACTGAATGAAATCCCTCATTCTTCGGGATGACAAGATTGAGAAAAATTATTTATCCTACAACAAAGCAATCTCAACAAAGCAATTAGAAATAATCATAAAGTAAATTGAATTCTATATTTTTACATTTTAAATTCAATTTACAATTCAATGTCACAAAAACGTCTTTTCCTACTCGATGCCTATGCTTTAATTTTTAGAGGGTATTATGCCTTTATTAAAAATCCAAGAATTAATTCTAAGGGCATGGACACCTCGGCCATTATGGGATTTATGAATTCGTTAATGGATGTCATTAAGCGTGAAAAACCGGATCATCTGGCGGTAGCTTTTGACAAAGGCGGCAGTGATATGCGTAACGAACTTTATCCGGAATACAAAGCCCACCGTGATGCTACTCCCGAAGCTATTAAAATAGCCATTCCTTACATACAGGCCTTACTAAATGCCATGCATATTCCTATTATTGAAGAAGCGGGTTATGAAGCCGATGACTTGATCGGAACGATTGCTAAGCAGGCTGAAAAACAAAACTACAAAGTCTTTATGGTTACTCCTGATAAAGATTTTGCCCAGTTAGTTTCCGAAAATATATTTATGTACAAACCCGCCCGTATGGGGAACGGAATCGAGATTTGGGGAATTCCGGAAGTTTTAGCAAAATTTGAAATAGAAAGACCGGAACAGGTGATTGATTATCTGGGAATGATGGGCGACTCTGCCGATAATATTCCCGGATTACCGGGTGTAGGTGAAAAAACGGCTAAAAAATTCCTGGCTGAATTTGGTTCACTCGAAAATTTATTAGCGAATACACACCAGCTTAAAGGCGCTATTAAAACAAAAATTGAAGCCAATGCCGAGTTAGGATTATTATCAAAAAAACTAGCTACCATCTGCATTGATTGCCCGGTAGCTTTCAACGAAACAGATTATGAACTCTCTACTCCGGACGTAGAAAAAACAGATGCTCTGTTTCATGAACTGGAGTTTAGAAGAATGGCAGAACAATTTGATGCTATTTTTAAAAGTCCGTCGCAGGTGACCCAAAATGAGGCAACCGCAGTTGACGAAACCAAATTATACAAAAAACCGCAACCTAAGAACGAAGAGCAATTTGATCTTTTTTCGAGCACGCTGCCTACTCATGACAGCGAAGTATCGCACCTGCAATTTTACAGCACCTTAGAGAACACCCCCCATTCGTACCAGATTATTCAGGGCGATCTGGGCATTAAATTATTATTGCAAAATTTACTGAAACAAACCTCTGTTTGCTTTGATACCGAAACCACCGGATTAGATGCTTTGCATGCTGAACTAGTAGGTATTTCATTTGCTTACGAAAAAGGAAAAGCATTTTATGTTCCTTTTCCGGAAAATCAGGAAGAAGCACGGGCTTTGGCAGAGAAATTTATTCCTTTTTTTGAAAACGAAACCATCGAAAAAATTGGTCAAAATATCAAATACGATTTAAAAATATTATCGAATTACGGCATTCATGTAGCCGGAAAATTATTCGACACCATGATTGCGCATTATCTGATTAATCCGGATATGCGTCATAATATGGATATTTTATCGGAAACCTATTTAAAATATTCGCCAAAATCCATTGAAGATTTAATTGGTAAAAAAGGAAAAAATCAAAAATCGATGCGCGAAGTAGCATTGGAAGACATCAAAGAATATGCTGCTGAAGATGCCGATGTAACTTTTCAATTAAAAGAATTATTTGCAGGAGAATTAGAAAAAACAGCTACTCAAAAACTATTTGACGAGATTGAAATTCCGCTAATCCCTGTTCTGGCAGCAATGGAAACAGAAGGAATCAACTTAGACGTTCAGTTTTTAAAAAGCATGTCGGTCAAAATGGCTGCCGAAAGCAACGCATTGGAACAAAAAATATACGAAACTGCAGGAGAAAAATTCAATTTGGCTTCGCCAAAACAACTCGGGGATATTTTGTTTGACAAAATGAAAATAGGCGGTGCCAAACAAAAGAAAACCAAAACCGGACAATATGCTACTGGCGAAGAAGTCCTGAGTTATCTGGCTAACGAACACGAAATTGTGCGTGATATTCTGGAATGGCGCCAAATGGTAAAATTACAAAGTACCTATATTGATGCTTTACCAAACCAGGTTGACACCAAAACTGGTCGCGTTCATACCGATTATATGCAAACTGTTGCGGCAACGGGACGTTTGAGTTCGAATAATCCAAACTTACAAAACATTCCTATCCGTACCGAGAGAGGACGATTAATCCGTAAAGCTTTTATTGCGCGTGACGAAGATTACACTCTGGTTTCTGCCGATTATTCCCAAATAGAATTACGCGTGATTGCGGCTTTGAGTGGTGAAGAAAATATGATTAAAGCTTTCCAAAACAATGAAGACATTCACAGATCGACTGCTTCAAAGGTTTTCAATGTACCACTTGAAGAGGTAACCCGTGAACAACGTAGTCACGCTAAAACGGTAAACTTCGGAATCATCTATGGTGTTTCGGCATTTGGGCTTTCGAATCAAACCAATCTGTCCCGCTCTGAAAGTGCTGAACTCATTGATGCTTATTACAAATCGTATCCAAGATTGAAATCCTATATCGGCGAGCAAATCGATTTTGCCAGAGATCATGGTTATGTGCAAACAGTTTCCGGTCGCCGTCGTTATTTAAAAGATATTAATTCACAAAATGCTGTGGTTCGAGGTGGTGCGGAGCGAAATGCAGTGAACGCCCCTATTCAGGGATCAGCAGCTGATATTATCAAAATTGCGATGATTAATATTCATAATAAATTAATCGCCGAAAACTGGAAATCGAAAATGTTATTGCAGGTTCATGACGAACTTGTGTTTGACGTTCACAACTCCGAATTAGAACGAATCCAACCGATGATTCAACACGAAATGGAAAATGCTTTTAAATTAGAAGTTCCATTAGTTGTCGATTTAGGAATGGGGAAAAACTGGCTGGAAGCGCATTAGGATTTTAGATTGCAGATTTTAGATTTTAGAAGGCAGTAAAAATTAGCATATATAATTTTATGAAGAAAATAATCCTGTGTTTTTTCTTATTTCAAACCATATCGATATTTTGTCAAAGTCAGACCTATTATTTAGAAGGTACTTTGGCAAAAAGTAAAATCTTTATGCAAATAAATGTTTTAGATTCTTCTGACGAACCTAATGCGACTTATTTCTATCAAAATTCATTAAAAGACATTCCGTTGGAAGGTTCATTTAAGAATAAGGAATTTGTTTTTATAGTGAAACATAACGACACAATTAGAGAAAAATTTACCCTGAAAAAAGTAGCTAATACTAATTTTGAAGGAACATGGAATAATGCTCAAGGAAAATCATTTCCCGTGAAACTGTCTCCTATTGATTTTACTAATTACAAATCGACTCTGACAGATGTTTATTACACAGACGAAAAATTTGATCTCATAAAATTGAAATTCCTTGAATTCAAAAAAGAAAAAACCACTTTTTATAAGAACAAAACAATCGATTGGTATTCTGAAAAACACTGTAATGTTCCTTTTTTTAGGTTAGGAGATAATTTTTCCGAAAACAGCAAAAACAAAGTCAATGCTGTTTTAGAAAAAATTCACATTAAAAATGTTATATGGCAGTTGGACTGCTCAACTGATAACAACTACAACACAGGAGGCGGTATATCATTTGAAGCCGATTTTACATTTTTAAATAACGATTTACTTGGATTTAAAGTTTTTTCGGATTATTACTGTGGTGGAGCTTATCCCGACACTAGTACTAGAGGATATTTAATCGACTTAAACACCGGACAAAACTACGAACTAGATCATATAATCGCATTTGACAAAAGTGTTACCACCGAAAAGGAAAGTAGTTTTAACAATTGGGTTAAATACAGACAGACCTATTTTGCCCCAAAACTATATGCAATTATAAACGCTGAACAACATTTTCAAAAACCTAAGGACAACGAAGAAGAACCTTGTGATTTGACAGATTTAGACAAATGGTGGAACGCTGAAGGATGGATTTACACCGAAAAAGGGATCGAATTCACTCCCTCTTTTCCACATGCAATGAGAGCTTGTCAAGAAACTTTTTTAGTTTCTTTTGAAAAATTAAAAAAGTATAAAAATCCTAAATTCAAATACAACCTGAATTAAAGCCCTTTATTGTTATTAATTTTAGATTTCAGCAACAAACAACACTTTAAACAAAAAATCCATTTCTTATTTCTTAGTCCCGAAAGTTTTCGGGATGGATTTTTTTGTTCTGGAAGATTCTCTTTCTTTTAGATTCGTTTTTATTACAACAGTTTGATAAGGTGCTTCATTTTCTTCATCACCTTCCAAACGTTCAATGAGTAATTTGGCAGCTACTTCTCCAATCTCTACTCCATGTTGGCTTACTGTACTTAAACTTGGTGTCAAGCGTCGGGAAGCCAAAATTCCATCAGCAAAACCAATAATGGATAACTCTTCCGGAATTTTATAACCTTTTTTAATCGCTACTTTCAAAGCTGCAACCGAATCACGTTCGTCTAAAGCAAAAACACCATCTATAGCATTATTTTCAAAAACAGCTTCAATTTTTTTCTTCATATCATCTTCAGAATTAGTGCGAAGAATAATATTTTCGTTTACTGCAATTCCATTATCAGCCAAGGCTTTCAAATAACCTTCGGTTCTTAATTTCCCAACACTTAAATCATCTACCGAGGAAATCAATGCAATATTTTTACAACCGGTATCAATTAAACGTTGGGTAACATTTAATGCCGAATCATAATCATCTACCACTACTTTATCACACTCTACTTCATCAGCAATGCGATCAAACATCACAATTGGTGTACCTTCATTAATAATATCGATAAAATGAGAGTAATCCTGAAGTTTTTGAGCCTCCTGTGAAACGGACAATATAAAGCCATCGGTAGTTCCATTACTCAACATCTCTAAAGTATTGATTTCTTTGACTAAGGATTCATTCGAAATACAAGTAATTACGTTATATCCTTTTGCATCGGCTACCTTTTCGATTCCACTAAAAACTTTGGCAAAAAAAGAATTCAAAATATTAGGGATAATTACCCCTATCGTTTTTGTTTTTCTGTTTTTTAAATTCAAACCAATAATATTAGGTTTGTAATTTTTGAGTTTAGCATACTCCTTAATCTTTACCTTAGTCTGATTACTAATCTCCGGACTATCATTCAGCGCTTTAGAAACTGTAGAAACAGAAACATTCAGTTCTTTTGCAATTTGCTTCAGTGTTGCTTTAACTTTCATAATGAATTATTGTCTTATAATGGATTGCTGAATCTATATTCTAAAAAATATATCATCTTTACATTAAAAAAATCCTATTGTGTCTTTTTCTTTCGATTGCAAGATTGCAAGATAATCAAATTCTTTTTCAAATCAAATGTAAGATAATTTTAGAACCAAAACAGCAACCGAAATTATAAAAAACGACCGGCATAACGCACAATAAATATTCATTTGATTATCAGCACAAAACCTAAAAAAAATTATTCATTTAAGGTATTTGGTTTTAAAATAATTAATTGTACTTTTGCAACCCCTTTATTGGGGATGGAATGTTTAATTAAAAAATTTTTATTGTGAACGCATTAAGCTACAAGACAATTTCAACTACAAAGGCAAACTCTACTAAAGAGTGGATCGTTGTAGATGCAGAGGGTCATAACTTAGGACGTCTTGCTTCTAAAGTCGCTATGATTTTAAGAGGAAAGTACAAGCCAAGCTATACCCCACACGTGGACTGTGGAGATAACGTAATTGTTATCAACGCAGAGAAAATCAACCTTACAGGTAACAAAATGGACGAGAAAATTTACATGCGTCACACAGGTTATCCAGGAGGACAAAGAACTTTAACTGCTAAAGTATTGCAAGCAAAAAACCCTGCAGCTTTGGTAGAAAAAGCAGTAAAAGGAATGTTACCTAAAAATAAATTAGGAGCTGAACTTTTCAGAAATTTAAATGTTGTTGTAGGAGCTGAGCACAAACAAGGAGCTCAAAAACCTAGAACTGTTAACCTAAACGATCTTAAGTAATGGGAGTTATTCACAAAATCGGTAGAAGAAAAACCGCTGTTGCACGTGTTTATGTTTCAGAAGGAACAGGAGTAATCACTGTAAACAAAAAAGAATTTGCAACTTATTTCCCTACAGCTACTTTACAGTACAAAGTAATGCAACCAATGTCTATGACAGAAAATGCAGCTAACTTTGACGTAAAAGTAAATGTTTACGGAGGTGGTGTAACTGGTCAGGCAGAAGCTGTAAGAATGGCAATCGCTCGCGCAATGTGTGAAGTAAATGCTGAAAACAGAGGTGTTTTAAAACCAGAAGGTTTATTAACAAGAGACCCAAGAATGGTTGAACGTAAGAAATTCGGTCAGAAGAAAGCTCGTAAGAGATTCCAGTTCTCTAAACGTTAATATTGCCTGTCTTGTTCACAGGAGCAAGACTTTATTGAATTTATTATTGAATTTAAACAATGTTGTTGTTGTCTCACTGAGGTGAGAAATTAGTTTAGCATCTAAATGCATTTAGCCGGGAAACCGCCATTCATGCATTGCTTACTCAACAGAACGTAAACTAGTACAAAAAATGTCAAACAAAGTAGAAGTAAAAGAATTACTAGAAGCAGGTGTTCACTTTGGACACATGACTAGAAAATGGGATCCAAACATGGCTCCTTACATTTATATGGAGCGTAATGGTATTCACATTATCAACCTATATAAAACTGCAGCTAAAATTGAAGAAGCTAACGAAGCTTTGAAAAAAATTGCTACATCAGGTAGAAAAATATTATTTGTTGCTACCAAAAAACAAGCAAAAGACATCGTTGCTGAAAAAGCAGCTGCTGCAAACATGCCTTACATCACTGAAAGATGGCCTGGTGGAATGTTAACAAACTTTGTTACTATCCGTAAAGCAGTTAAAAAAATGTCTTCTATTGATAAAATGAAGAAAGATGGTACTTTTAACACGCTATCTAAAAAAGAGCGTTTACAAGTAGATCGTCTTCGTGCTAAATTAGAAAAAAACTTAGGTTCAATCGCTGATATGTCAAGACTTCCAGCTGCATTGTTCGTAGTAGATATCAAAGCTGAGCACATCGCAATAAAAGAAGCACAAAAATTAAACATTCCAGTTTTCGCAATGGTTGATACTAACTCTGATCCACGTGAAGTAGATTACGTTATCCCGGCCAACGACGATGCTTCTAAATCAATCGATAAAATTTTATCTTTAGTAACTGCTGCGGTTATCGAAGGACTTTCTGATAGAGGTTCTGAAAAAGAAACTGCTGAAGCTGCTGCAACTGAAGAAGCTCCTGTAGCAACTGAAACTGCTGCTCCGGCAACTGAAGAATAAATAATTTTTTAAATTCCAAGTTTTAAATTCCAAATTCCAAAATCAGATTTTTAACGATCTGATAACGTTGGGATTTGGGATTTGAAAATTGGAATTTTTACTTTTAACATTAAAACACAAGATATATTATGGCAACAATTACTGCTGCAGACGTAAACAAATTAAGACAAGCTACAGGTGCCGGAATGATGGACTGTAAAAAAGCTTTAGTTGAAGCTGAAGGAGATTTCGATAAAGCTATTGAAAACCTTAGAAAAAAAGGACAAAAAGTAGCCGCTAACCGTTCTGACCGTGAGTCTTCTGAAGGAGCTGCTGTTTCTTTTATTAATGCTGACAAAACTAAAGGAGCTATCATTACATTAAACTGTGAAACAGATTTCGTAGGTAAAAACGAAACATTCGTAGCTTTAGCTAAAGAATTAGTTGAAAAAGCAATCAATTTCTCTTCTAAAGAAGATTTCTTAGCTTCTGATTTCAACGGAATTACAGTTGCTGAAAAATTAATTGAGCAAACCGGAGTTATCGGTGAAAAAATCGAAATCGGTGGTTTTGAAATTTTAGAAGGTGCTTACGTTGGATCTTATGTTCACGTTAACAAAATTGCTGCATTAACAGCTATTTCTGCTCCAATTGCTAACGCAGAGACATTAACTAAAGATATCTCTATGCAAGTTGCTTCTATGGGAGCTGACACATTATCTTACAAAGATTTTGATCCTGCTTTCATCGCTGCTGAACTAGATGCTCGTATTGCAGTAATTGAAAAAGAAAATGAAGAAGCAAAACGTTTAGGTAAAACTTTGAAAAATGTTCCTAAATATATTTCTTTCGCTCAATTAACTGACGAAGTTATCAAACAAGCTGAAGAAGATGCTAAAGCTGAATTAAAAGCAGAAGGTAAACCAGAGCAAATTTGGGATAAAATTATTCCTGGAAAAGTACAACGTTTCATCTCTGACAACACTACTTTAGATCAGGAAAAAGCTTTATTGGATCAAAACTTTATCAAAGATGACAGTAAAAAAGTAGCTGACTATGTTAAAGGATTCAATGTTGAAATTACAGGTTTCAAAAGAGTTACTTTAGGATAATCAAAAAACACCTAAAATTTCCCCATACAAATCCATCTCGTTTTACATGAGATGGATTTCTTTTTTTATGTCTTTTCAAAATAATAGTCTAAATTTGAATACAAATTGTTACTATGTCACAATCCAGAAAAGACACTGTATTTGTCATTCTTGCCGGAATTTTTATAACGAATGCTATTGTAGCCGAATTAATAGGAGGAAAACTTATTTATATTGGCCCTTATCTAATGAGCATTGGAATCCTACCGTGGCCGGTGGTTTTTTTAACTACTGATTTAATTAATGAATATTTTGGTCAAAAAGAAGTAAAAAAACTCTCCGTTATCACAGCCTGCCTGATTTCTTATTGCTTTATTTTACTCTATTTTGCTTTAAAAATCCCTGCTGTAAAAGGAGAAGGACTGGTCAGTGATGCGCAATTTAATGGTGTTTTTGGACAAAGTATGTGGATTATTGTAGGGAGTATTACTGCCTTTCTTGTTTCACAACTAATCGATGTCACTATTTTCCATTTTTTTAAAAACAAAACAGGAAACAAAATGATTTGGCTGAGAAGTACAGGATCTACCGTTGTTTCTCAGTTATTTGATAGTTTTATTGTCCTTGGAATTGCTTTTTGGATGACCGGAAAAATCACCACCGAACAATATATTTCCTCAGCATTTACAGGTTATTTTGTAAAATTAATCATTGCGGTTTTACTAACCCCTTTAATATATTTAGGTCATTCAATTATTGAAAAATACATTCACAAACCGTAATCATGGAAGAAAAAAACAGATGCAGCTGGTGTTTATCCAGCGATTTATACAAAGAATACCACGATCAGGAATGGGGAAAACCTGTTTATGATGATGCAACTTTATTCGAATTTTTACTACTGGAAACCTTTCAGGCTGGATTAAGCTGGATTACTATTCTCAATAAAAGAGAAAACTTCCGTAAAGCATTTGATAATTTCGATTATAAAAAAATAGCCCTTTATTCTGATGATAAAATTCAGGAATTGCTATTAAACCCCGGTATTATCCGTAACAAATTAAAGGTCTATTCGGCAGTAACTAACGCACAAAATTTCATAAAAATCCAAGAAGAATATGGTAGTTTTTCTAAATACATCTGGGGTTTTACAGACGGTAAACCTATTGACAATAAACCCAAAACACTGAAAGACGTTACCGCCACTACTCCACTCTCGGATACGATTAGCAAAGATTTAAAAAAAAGGGGATTTAAATTTGTTGGTTCTACTGTTGTTTATGCTCATATGCAGGCAACAGGAATGGTCAATGACCATATCGAAAGCTGTTGGACAAGAAACCAATAAGCTGTTTCGGTTTACAAATATTCTGCACAAAATTGTTAAACTTCTGATTCCGGAGTATCTATTTCTATCTTTTTGATTACATTTGTCTTACACTTTAGGGGTGTCTGCTCCGATAATTCGGAAAAAGGCTGAGATTTTACCCTCTGAACCTGATCTGGTTAACACCAGCGTAGGGAAAAGTAAGATGACTTCCATAGTCCCATTTTTGGGCAATTGTAGCCATTCCTAAAGTATTTTTTATCTAAAAAATGAAAGGAATGGAACTAAAAATCAACAACCAAATCAAACAATTTCAGGCAAATGCACTAAGCATCCAAGCACTGCTCGATATTGAAATTCCACAAAAACAAAATGGCATTGCGGTAGCTGTCAACAACAATGTAATCCCTAAATCCAATTGGGATTCTCAATTCCTCAATGAAACTGACGACATTCTAATAATTTCTGCCACTCAGGGCGGCTAATATTTTAATTTAAAGATTGAAAAATTTAAGGATTAAAATATTTATCAAATCCACTTCTTCAATCTTTCAATTTTTTAATCATTAAATCTTTCAATTAAAAAAATATGACAAACGAAGAACAAATATCCAGACAACCTTTTCCTAATTCGACCAAAGTATATATCGATGGTGAAATCCACCCAATAAAAGTGGCGATGCGCGAAATCAAATTATCTGACACTAAATTATCCAAAGGCGGTGTTGAACATAATCCACCGGTAACCATTTACGATACATCAGGACCTTACACGGATCCGAATATTGAAATAGATGTTAGAAAAGGATTACCTCGCATTCGCGAACAATGGATTTTAGACCGTGGTGATGTAGAAGAATTAACCGAAATCACTTCTAATTACGGAAAGGAACGATTGCATGATGTGAAACTGAATCATTTGCGTTTTGAATACCTGCACAAACCGATGCGTGCTAAAAAAGGAGCCAATGTTTCTCAATTGCATTATGCCAAAAAAGGAATTATTACTCCTGAAATGGAATACATAGCCATTCGTGAAAACCAACGTATTGAGCAAATAGAAAATCAAACTAAAGCCATGCAATGCCAACATCCAGGTCATAGTTTTGGCGCTAACACACCAAAAAACAAAATCACTGCCGAATTTG
The DNA here is from genome assembly GCF_046000495.1 of Flavobacterium plantiphilum. Lineage (NCBI taxonomy): Bacteria > Pseudomonadati > Bacteroidota > Flavobacteriia > Flavobacteriales > Flavobacteriaceae > Flavobacterium > Flavobacterium plantiphilum. Next base: position 80,095 of record NZ_JBELQA010000003.1, on the reverse strand, counting down.
TACGCTCTGAAATTGCCGCTGGTCGTGCCATTATTCCTAACAACATCAATCACCCTGAAAGTGAACCGATGATTGTGGGACGTAATTTCCTGGTAAAAATTAATGCTAATATTGGAAACAGTGCTGTAACTTCATCTATCGAAGAAGAAGTTGAAAAAGCGGTTTGGGCCTGCCGTTGGGGAGCGGATACGATTATGGATTTATCAACCGGAAAAAACATCCACGAAACCAGAGAATGGATTATCCGAAATTCACCCGTGCCAATTGGAACGGTGCCAATTTATCAGGCTCTTGAAAAAGTAAACGGAATTGCTGAAGATTTAACTTGGGAAGTATTCCGTGATACACTGATCGAACAGGCAGAACAAGGCGTTTCTTATTTCACCATTCACGCCGGAGTTCTTTTAAGATACATTCATTTAACTGCCAATCGTGTTACGGGAATCGTTTCTCGTGGAGGCTCTATTATGGCTAAATGGTGTTTGTTTCACCACAAAGAAAATTTCCTGTACACGCATTTTGAAGAAATCTGCGAAATCATGAAACAATACGATGTGGCTTTTTCTCTTGGAGATGGTTTACGTCCGGGTTCTATTGCCGATGCAAATGATGCCGCTCAGTTTGCCGAATTAGAGACTTTGGGCGAATTGACTAAAATTGCCTGGAAACATGATGTTCAGGTATTTATCGAAGGACCAGGACACGTACCAATGCACATGATTAAAGAAAATATGGACAAGCAATTGGAACATTGTTCTGAAGCTCCTTTTTACACTCTTGGACCATTAACTACTGATATTGCTCCGGGTTACGACCACATTACCTCAGCTATTGGAGCAGCGATGATTGGCTGGTATGGCTGTGCAATGTTGTGCTATGTAACTCCAAAAGAACACCTTGGTTTACCCAACAAAAAAGATGTAAAAGATGGTGTGATTACTTATAAAATTGCTGCTCATGCTGCCGATTTAGCCAAAGGTCATCCGGGAGCGCAATACCGTGATAACGCCTTAAGTAAAGCCCGTTTTGAATTCCGTTGGGAAGATCAATTCAACCTTTCATTAGACCCAGATACAGCACGTGAATTCCATGACGAAACCTTACCTGCTGATGGAGCTAAAGTAGCGCATTTTTGCTCGATGTGTGGACCAAAATTCTGTTCCATGAAAATATCACAGGAAATCCGTGATGTGGAAGAAGCTAAAAAAGGAATGCAGGAGAAATCAGAGGAATTTATTGAACAAGGAAAAGAGATTTACGTATAAAAAGAAAAAAGAACATAGAGAAGAGAATATAGATTTGATTTATTTTCGATTACTGTCTATTCTCTCTTTTCTATGTTCTATATTCTAAATTCTTAAAATGATAATTATATCCAATCCAATTGCGATAGCAAACGAAATCAATACCATCCATGCTCTTTTTGAAGAAGGAATGGATCTATTTCATATTCGAAAACCAAATTTTTCCGAAAGAGAAATCACAGATTTTGTAACTTCAATTGGATTGAAATATAGTCAAAAACTGGTTTTGCATAGCCATCATCATTTAGCCGAAGATTTAGGAATAAACAGAATTCATTTCACTGAAAAAGCCAGAACCAACTCTATCAGAGTTTCGAACCCTGATGGGATTATTTCAACATCAACTCATTCGACAGCTGAATTTAATACGCTTTCAAACGACGACTACGAATATGCATTTTTGAGTCCTGTTTTCCCTTCAATTTCCAAGGAAAACTATATTTCGAAAACAGATTTGTTCGAAGAAGTAAAAAAAAGAACCAATTTCAACACGAAACTGGTTGCTCTAGGGGGAATTTCGGCAGCAAATGTAAAACAAACTTTAGAACATGGTTTTGATGACGTAGCACTCTTAGGAACTATTTGGAATTCAGAAAAACCCGTTAAAAATTTCTTATTATGTCAACAAATCGCCCATTCGTTCTAAGTATTGCAGGTTTTGATCCTTCGGCTGGTGCAGGCGTCCTCGCTGATATAAAAACATTTGAGCAGCATAAAGTATATGGCCTTGCCATCAATACAGCCAATACCATTCAGACCGAAGATAAATTTGTTGCCATTAAATGGACAACTATTGAGTTTGTATTGCAATCTATCAAAACTTTATTTGATTCTTATGAAATCAAAGCGGTAAAAATAGGTATCATTCCCAGTTTACAATACTTAAAATCGATTATCTTTTTGATAAAAAAGCTTTCGCCAAAGACAAAAATTATTTGGGACACTGTTTTAAAATCAACCACTGAATTTAACTTTTTAAACATCCAAAACCAAAATAATCTGATTGCTGTTTTAGAAAAAACTGACCTGATTACACCTAATTACAATGAGATTTTAAAATTGTCTTCTGAGGAAAAGGACGCTGATTTTATTGCAGCTGAACTGTCAGTCTACTGTGCCGTTTTACTCAAAGGCGGTCATCGTCAGGAAGAAATTGGTGTTGATTATTTATATCTGAAAAATGAGTTCATAAAGCTTTCAACGGATGAAAATTCACTTCCTAAAAAGCACGGTTCAGGTTGCATTTTGTCATCTGCTGTTACAGCTAATCTGGCATTAGGACAAGATTTAACAACTTCTTGCCGTTATGCTAAAAGGTATGTCGAAAATTACCTCAAATCAACCTACAATTTAATTGGATATCATTATGAATAAGAAATTACAGTACATTTCGCAAGGACAAACAAGTGAAGAGCAGTTAGACAATATTAGAAAAGCACTCGAAGGTGGCTGTAACTGGATACAACTGCGGTTTAAAAATGCACCTGAATTGCAATTGTACACTTTAGCTGAATATACAAAAAAGCTGTGTGATGTGAACAATGCTACTTTTATAATTAACGACAATGTTCATTTAGCAAAAGAAATTCATGCCGATGGAGTTCATTTAGGGCTGTCTGATATGAAAGTGGAAGAAGCAAGAACCATTTTAGGCTACGAAAAAATTATTGGAGGAACAGCTAATACCATAGAAGATGTTTTGCAAAGAATTGAAGAAAAATGTGATTACATTGGACTTGGTCCTTTTCAATATACCGTAACAAAAGAAAATTTAAGTCCTATTTTAGGACTGGAGGGTTATACTTCCATCCTGAACAAATTAAACACTGAAAATATCAAAATTCCTATTTATGCTATTGGAGGTATTACTTTAGAAAATACCGAAAATATCCTGAAAACAGGAATACACGGAATAGCTGTTTCGGGATTAATTACAGAAAGTAAAAATCCTGTACAATTAATTAATGATTTAAACAAGAAATTATATGCAACCATTTAATATTGGAGACAAAACTTTTGAATCCCGCTTATTCTTAGGAACAGGAAAATTTGGTTCGAATGCCCAAATGGAAGAGGCCATTTTAGCATCCGGAAGCGAACTGGTGACCGTTGCCTTAAAACGTGTTGATTTAGAAACCGAAACCGATGCAATTTTATCCCATTTAAAACATCCCCGAATCAATTTATTACCCAATACATCAGGCGCCAGAAATGCAAAAGAAGCTGTTTTTGCGGCTCAGTTAGCCAGGGAAGCTTTGGAAACAAACTGGCTCAAACTGGAAATTCATCCCGACCCAAGGTATCTTTTACCGGATCCTATTGAAACTTTAAAAGCCACTGAGGAATTAGCAAAACTGGGGTTTATCGTTTTGCCTTACATTCATGCTGATCCGGTTTTGTGCAAGCGATTAGAAGATGCAGGAACATCAGCTGTAATGCCGCTTGGTTCTCCTATTGGCAGTAATAAAGGATTAAAAACCATTGATTTTCTGGAAATCATTATCGAACAATCTAAGGTTCCTGTGATTATTGATGCTGGAATTGGAGCTCCTTCGGATGCGGCAAAAGCAATGGAACTGGGTGCTGATGCCGTTTTAGTCAACACCGCCATTGCAGTAGCCGGAAACCCAAAATTGATGGCGGAAGCATTCAAAGAAGCTGTTATTGCAGGAAGGAAAGCTTTTGAAGCTAAACTGGGACAACAATATTCTCAGGCAGTTGCTTCCAGTCCTTTGACCGCTTTTTTATATGAGTAATTTTCTTAACGGCTAAGTTCACTAAGCTTTGTGTTACTTGTGAAATATCTTAGTGCTCTTTGTGTTTAAAAAATAAAATGACAAACTTCAAATCTACTTTCGAGCAATACAATTGGAACGAAATTCAATCCCAAATTTATGCTACTACAGCTAAGCAGGTAGAACAAGCATTAGCTAAATCCAAAAGAAATCTTGATGATTTTTTGGCGATGATTTCTCCAGCAGCGCAACCTTATTTAGAACAAATGGCGCAAATAAGTCATGAATTGACCAAGAAACGTTTTGGAAAAACCATCCAAATGTATGCTCCGTTATACCTTAGTAACGAATGCCAAAACATCTGTACCTATTGCGGTTTTAGTCTGGATAACAAAATCAAACGTAAAACCCTGACCGATTCTGAAATAAAATTAGAAGTAGAAGCATTGAAAAAAGCAGGATTTGACCATGTTTTATTGGTAACCGGAGAAGCTAATTACACCGTAAATATTAATTACTTCCTGAATGCAATCGAGCAAATCAGAACTGATTTTTCCATTATTTCCGTTGAAGTGCAACCCCTTTCTCAGGAAGAATACGAACAATTGCATCAAGCCGGTGTGTATTCCGTTCTAGTGTATCAGGAAACCTATCATCAGGAAGTGTATAAAAAATACCATACTAAAGGCAAGAAATCGAATTTTGATTTTAGATTAGATACGCCGGACCGAATTGGGAAAGCCGGCATTCACAAAATAGGCTTAGGTGTTTTATTGGGGTTAGAGGATTGGCGAACAGATAGTTTTTTCAATGCTTTGCATTTGGATTATTTGCAAAAAACCTATTGGCAAACTAAATATTCTGTTTCCTTCCCTCGATTGCGTCCTGCAGAAGGCATTATCGAACCCAATTTCATCATGGATGACAAAGATTTGACGCAACTTATTTGTGCCTACCGTTTGTGGAATGAAGATTTAGAAATTTCAATTTCGACCCGTGAGAACGAAAAATTCAGAAACAATATTATCCCACTTGGAACAACCAGTATGAGCGCTGGTTCTAAAACCAATCCAGGTGGTTATGTGGTAGACCCACAATCATTGGAACAATTCGAAATTAGCGACGAACGTTCGGTTGCTGAAATAGCAACAATTATCAGTCAAAGAGGATACGAACCCGTTTGGAAAGATTGGGACAGAACTTTTAGTCAAACGTCGAAAGTCGAAAGTCTTAAAGAAAATTCGGTTTTACATTAAACATTATTTTGACTTTATAACTTTCGACTTCATTACTTTAAGACTTAAAAAATGAGCATTATACAGGATTTTTTACGATACAACAGACAAGTCATTTTACCTGAAATTGGTGAAGAAGGGCAGAAAAAATTAAAAAACGCCAAAGTATTGGTGATTGGCGCAGGCGGTTTAGGCTGTCCTATTTTACAATATTTAGCTCCCGCCGGAGTGGGAACTATTGGCATTGTGGATTTTGACAAAATCGAAATTCATAATTTACATCGCCAAATTCTTTATACCGAAAATCAAGTGGGTTTATCGAAAGCTTTGACCGCGAAAGAAACCGTTGAAAAACTAAATCCATTAATAAAAGTTTTAGCATTTGAAGAAAAACTGACTGTAGAAAATGCTGCCAGAATTATTGCTGATTTTGATATTGTAGTGGATGGATCGGATAATTTTAGTACGCGCTATTTAGTCAACGATACTTGTGTAAGGTTGGAAAAACCTTTGGTTTATGGCAGCATTCTGGGATTCGAAGGGCAACTTGCGGTTTTTAATCATCAGGGAAGTAAAAATTTACGTGATTTATTTCCAGAACCACCTAATCCCAAAGACGTACCCAATTGTAGCTTTAACGGCGTTTTAGGGACTTTACCGGGCATGATTGGAACGATGATGGCACACGAAACTTTAAAACTAATTATCGGTTTACCGAGTTTGAAAAACCAATTGGTTCTTTACAAAACCTTAGATTGGAGTTTTACAAAACTGAATTTTTAATTTAAATTTAAAAATCAAAAGCTATTTATGATTCCGTTGTATCTTTATACTTCCTAAATAAACATCATGAAAGCATACGATTATATCGATTCGATACTGAAAGCTCCTTTAGAAAAAATAGAAGGAATTAAAATTGGTACTTCTGTTGAGGGACAAACAATAGAAGGATTTCGTTTTGGAAAAGGCAATAAAAACATTAGTCTTATTGCGGGAAATCATGCTGACGAACCGATAGGTCCGTTACTTTTGAAAAAATTAGTATCTTACTTCTCTTCACTTTCTGAAAACCACCCATTATTTGAAAAATTCAGTTGGTGGATTGTTCCTCACACCAATCCCGATGGTGAAAAACAAAACCTAAAATGGTATCATTACACGGATTCAAAAACTGATTTAGACCAATATTTACTTCATGTACAACGGGAATTACCCGGCCGTGATTTAGAATTTGGCTACCCAATTGAAGGCAAAATTCCTGCTTTGCGTCCTGAGAATACTGCGGTATATAATTTTTGGAAAACAGCGAATGCTCCTTTTTCGCTACATGCTTCACTTCATGGAATGAAATCCAGTTATGGTGCCTGGTTTTTAATTGATGAAGACTGGATTGACCGAACAAGAAAACTACGACAAGATTGCAAACAAAAAACAATTGAACTAGGATATGACTTGTATGATTTAGACCGTAATGGTGAAAAAGGATTTTCGAGAATTGATGAGGGATTTTGTACGCGTCCGGATGGGGGCAAGATGCGGGAACATTTTTTAAACTTAGGCGATACTAAAACAGCGGCACAATTTCATGCCAGTTCGATGGAATCCATCAGAAGTTTAGGAGGTGATTGCTTAACTCTGGTTTCTGAAATGCCTTTATTTATTTTTCCAAAAAAAGAACGAAAATTAGTGTGGCCAGATACCTATTTGGATCAGTGGCGTGACCAATTTACCCAATGGAAAACGGACTTAATTTCCGGCACCGTCTCTGCCAATGCATTAAAAATTGATATGGAGTCCAAAGGAGTTTATGCAATGCCTTGGGAAGACCAAATGAAATTGCAATGGCAGTTGATAGCCTCCGGATTAGAAACTATTTAAAATAGCCATAAATTCCTCGCGGGCAATTTCGCGACAGCCTAAACTTTCTAAATGTTCATTATAAACCTGACAATCAAGAAGTTTGTAATTCTCCATTTTTAATTGGTTTACCAAAAAAATAAAAGCCACTTTTGAAGCATTGGAAACCAATGAAAACATACTTTCGCCACAAAAAACATGACCTAAATCAACACCGTATAAACCACCCACTAATTGGTCGTTTTCCCAAACTTCAACAGATTTCGCTATTCCTAGATCATGTAGTTTACAATAAGCCTCAATCATGTCATTAGTAATCCAGGTACCGTTTTGCCCTTCTCTTTTTACTTGTTGGCAATTAGAAATAACAGCTCTGAAATTTTGATTAAAAGTAACACGAAAGATTTTCCTGTTGATGATATTCCGCATACTTTTTGAAACAATCAACTCGTCCAAAAACAATACCATCCGGGGATTTGGTGCCCACCAGGTAATAGGTTCTCCATCTTCAAACCACGGAAAAATTCCGCTTTTATAGGCCAATTGCAATCGCTCTGGAGATAAATCACCGCCTAACCCAATAATTCCCGAAGAATGAGCTAAATGAACGGGTGGGAAAAATAAATCTTCGGATAAATAATACATAACTATTTTATTCTAAAAGGATATACTCTTACATTTGACAAATGTAATTTACTTTATGTGGTTAGCCCTAATAAACTTCTAATTTTATTTAGATGAGAAACATTTTGTTTGTAGTAATGTTCTTTTTTTTGATTCTAAAAATAAATGGACAAGCGATAGATTCCGTTGTTAGCGCTAAAAAGCTGTCTTACAAATCACTCCTTATCCCTACAGCTTTAATGGGTTCAGGAGTCTTATTATTTAAAACGCAACTTAACAAAGACCTTCAAAAAGAATCACAATCCTTTTTTGGTTCAGATTTTCGTACCGGAGCAGATAATTTTACCGTTTTTGTTCCTTTAGTACAAATGTACACCGGAAAACTTTTAGGATTTAAGCCAAAAAACACTGTCATGCATCAGACTATTGATGTTGTTACTGCCGATGCTATCAGTTATATTGTAGTTACAGCAATAAAAAATTCAGTAAAAGCACATCGCCCTGATAGTTCAAATCAATTGAGTTTTCCATCAGGTCATACCGCAATAGCTTTTACACATGCAGCGCTTTTATATCAGGAATACAAAGATGCTGATTTTTGGTATGCCAGCAGCGGTTTTGTATTTGCGACTGCTACCGGGATATTGCGTGTAGCAAACAACAAACATTATACTTCAGATATTCTAACAGGAGCCGGAATTGGACTTGCTTCCGGGATTATCGTTTCTTATTATAATCCGCTCCAAAAAATTTATTTTGGAAAAAAGAATGAAGCCTCAGCATTTATTTATCCTCAGATAGGAAGTCAAATAGGACTTGGAATACTTATTAAACCTTCGTTTTAAGGCAAAAAAAAGCCCTGAATCATCAGGGCTTGTCTTTTTATTGTTTTGAATTAAAACGGTAAATCGTCCGGTTCGTCTTCGTTTAAGTTTGTTGCCGGTGCAAAAGCCGGTGCAGCAGGAATTGGCGCAGCCGGAGCTTCGGTAGCCAGTTTCTCAATTCTCCATCCCTGAATACTGTTAAAAAATCTTGTTTCTCCTTGTGGATTAACCCATTCTCTTCCTCTTAAATTGATTGAAACTTTTACAGGTTCTCCAATAGAATAGTTATTCAATAAATCACATTTATCCTGAGTGAACTCTATCAAAATATGTTGTGGATATTGCTCATCTGTTGTAACAACTAATTCTCTCTTTTTAAATGATGCACTAACTTGTTGTTCCGGATTAACAACTCTAATTTTTCCTGTAACTTCCATCTTCGTTATTTTAATTGTTATTGATTATTATTTTTCCAAAAGCACTTCTAATCAGAAGTATATCATTTTCATTTAAGCCTTTTAACTTCAAAAGAAAAACTTTTTTACAGAAAAACATTGAATATACAAATATAGTAACTTCTTTTAACCGATAATAATGTTTGTTTTACAATTTCCATTTTAATTTTTAATTCTCTGATGAACAGCTACATTTGAGAGCTTTCTCATGATTTACATTCGTTTATAAAACTTAAAAAAACTAAAATAATATGACGGTATATTTCGTTATATTTATACTCCAAAATATTACGTATGCAATTTTCTGACAAAAGAAATACCGGACGATGGATTCTTGTTTTTGCTTCATTTTTCATCATTTCGATTATTCTTTGGAATACTTATACTTTTTTTCAGATTTTTAAAAACGAGGAACGTCTGAAAATGAATCTTTTGGCTAAAGCCCAAAAAACACTCATTAACGCTGATGAAAATACGGATGTGGAACTCCCGCTTCAAATTTTTAATAATAATAATTCCATTCCGGTTATACTCACTGAAAACGACAGTATCATTAACACCCTCAACATTGAGGAAAGCATTGTAAAAGACAAGGTGAAATCGATGGCATTTTTAGCTAACTTAAAAAAAGAAAATGAACCGATTATTATTGAGTATGCTCCTGACAAATTTCAAAAATGGTATTATGGAAACTCCGCTTTACTGAATAAGCTTAAATATTATCCTATTGCTTTGCTGTTGATTATTTTCCTGTTTTCGGCCTTGATTTATTATTTCTACCGCAGTACTAAAATTGCTACTCAAAATAAACTCTGGGCAGGAATGGCTAAGGAAACCGCCCATCAGATAGGCACACCACTTTCCTCCTTAATTGGTTGGGTCGAAATTTTAAAAAGTGAAAATATTGACGAAACCACAACAGCTGAAATAGAAAAAGACATTGACCGCCTGCAAACGATTACTGATCGTTTTTCTAAAATAGGTTCAGAACCGGTTTTAGAAAAAAGAAATATTACAAACGAAACATTGCAAACTTATAACTATCTGCAATCACGTTTTTCTAAACAGCTGGAATTTTCTTTCGACAGTCCCAAGTCACCAATTTACACGATGCTCAATCCTGTTTTACATAGCTGGACTATAGAAAACCTGATTAAAAACGCTATTGATGCAATGAAAGGTAAAGGAAAAATTACCGTTTTAATACTGGAAGATCCTGTGTATGTAAAAATAAATATTTCAGATACTGGCAGCGGAATCTCTAAAAAACAATTCCAAACCATTTTTGAACCGGGATTTACGACTAAAAAAAGAGGCTGGGGACTAGGGCTTTCGTTGACCAAACGAATTGTAAAAGAATACCACAAAGGAAACATTAAAGTCTTACATTCCGAAATAGGCAAAGGCACTACGATGCAAATGAGTTTTAAAAAGCTCAGTTAAAATTATCTGATGCTGAAAAATTAATAAAAAAAATCGTTTAAAGAAATTCTCTAAACGATTTATATTATGTTTATCAGGGCGATAACTAAAACTACAAATTAGCTCTGATTTCCTGAGCCAGATTTTCAAATTCTTCTTTACTCAATTGCACTTTTTTCTGAAAGCGTATATCTTCCATACTGTTTAACGGAATCAGGTGAACATGGGCATGAGGCACTTCCAGTCCGATAACTGAAATAGCTATTCTATTACACGGAACTGTTTTTTCTAAAGCCTTAGCCACTTTTCTGGAAAAATGCATCAATCCTAAATAATGCGCTTCATCCATATCAAAAATCTTATCGATTTCAAATTTAGGAATGCATAAAGTATGTCCTTTTGCATTAGGATTAATATCTAAGAATGCAAAATAGTTATCGTCTTCAGCAATCTTATAACATGGAATTTCTCCGTTTATTATTTTGGTGAATATTGATGACATAGTTTAGTTGTTTATCGTTTATCCGCTTAACCGATTAAACAAATAAACGGTTAAACTTTTAAAATATTTACTCTCTTGTAATTTCTAAAATTTCAAATTTCAAAACACCGTTTGGCACTTTAATTTCAGCCACCTCGCCTATTGATTTTCCTAATAATCCTTTACCAATAGGAGAAGTAACAGAGATTTTTCCTGTTTTTAAATCGGCTTCACTTTCGGCAACCAGAGTATATTTCATTTCCATACCATTTGCCTGATTTTTGATTTTTACACTTGACAATACCAAAACCTTTGACAAATCAAGATTTGACTCATCAATTAATCGGGCATTAGCATGAATTTCCTCCAACTTGGCAATTTTCATTTCTAACATTCCCTGTGCCTCTTTTGCAGCATCGTATTCTGCATTCTCAGATAAGTCTCCTTTATCTCTTGCATCGGCTATATCCTGAGATGCTTTTGGACGCATCACTGTCTTCAAATAATCTAATTCTTCTCTTAATTTTTTAAGTCCTTCTGCTGTGTAATAAGATACTGTACTCATAACTTCATCATTTTATAAAATAGAAAAAATCCCATCGGAACGGGATTTCTTTCCACAAAGATAATATATTTTTTTATAGTGTATAATTATATGTTAACCATTATTATTTCAAATGTAAATAAATTAAATTTGTTTCACTAATACTTTTACAAATTAAAAATATGAAAAAAATTATCTCTCTTTTTCTAATCAGTCTTTTGTTTTTTTCGTGTTCAGATGATGGGTTCAATAATAACAATCCTTATATTCCAAATTACAATTTTTCAGTAACTTTTAACCTGAGTTTACCACAGTATTCGAATCTTACAACCCCAGTTAATGCTGTTTATTATTCCGGTCCCGAAGTAGGTCCGAAAGGGATTTATGTTTTTAATACCGGATCCGGATACAATGCCTTTGATGCTGCCTGTCCTAATCAACCACTGAGCAGTTGTTCTACATTAACTCTGGATGGGATTAATGTAGTTTGCCCCTGTGATGATGAAGAGTACAGCTTATTTACAGGTCTGGGAAAATCAAAATATCCTTTGAAACAATATCGGGTTGAGAAAAGCGGAAATATCCTGAGAATATATAATTAAAAGCAAAAAAGCCTGAAATGTTAAACTTTCAGGCTTTTTAAAATATAAACTACAAATTAAAACTTCAGGTTAAGTCCGGCCAGGAAATTAGCTCCGGCTTGGGGATAATAATAAACATAACCTCCACCATAATCAGCTCCATCCGAAACATAATGTTTATTTGCAAAATTATTTGCCAATACACTTATTGTAATTGATTTAAAAACGCTTTTAGGAAAAATAGTGTAAGTAGCATTAAAATCGTTTACAAAATAATCATTCAACTTTCCTTGTCCGTCATTCATATTGTTCAAATATTGACTTCCCACAAATTTAGACAACAGGTTCAATTGCAAATTTGCTAAAGGAGAAAATAAAAGACTGTTAGCTGCAATTAATTTAGGGGAAAAAGCAATATTAGTATTCTCTAAATTAGCTGTACCGTTTCCGCTATCCAATACAAAATCAATATTTTTATTATCACTCAAGGTAAAATTAGGTCGGATTGCCCATTTTTTATCCAATTGAAAACTCGCATCAACCTCTAAACCTAAGCGATAACTTTCGCCCACATTAGTTCGAACCGGATTTCCTACATCATCCAACTCACCTGTTAAAACCAACTGGTCTTTGTATTTCATATAATAACCGTTGATATTTATCTGTGTCTTTGGAGTTAAAAATCGCCAACCCAATTCAAAATCATCCATTCTTTCCGGTTTCACATTTCCGCCTTCATAATCCGTTCGGTTTGGTTCACGATTAGCTCTGGCATAAGACACATACACAGCATTTTTATTGTTTAACGTAAAATTCAAACCCGCTTTAGGATTAAAGAAATTAAAATTATCATTTACCAATCCTGTTTCTGCGCTATTGGCCTTATAGTGTACATTTCTATACTGTGCATCAACATAAACATTGACAAAATTTCCAATTTGATAATTGATTTTTGCAAAAACATTCCCATCCGTTTTTGAAGCAAAGTCTTCATAATAGCGATCTCCTAATTCGCTTTGAGAAGCAAATCGTGCCCAAATTACCTTTCCAAAATGATCGCCTTCATATTTATTCCAGCCTCCGCCTAAAATAACATCCAACGCTTCATTTTTATAATTTGCTGAAAAAGTAGTCCCGTAAAAATCATTGTCCAGCCATTTTTGGCGCACTAAATCAGTTGTAACCTCTGATCCTACAGGATTTAAACCATAATCTCCAAAATCAGCGTCTTCTTTGTAATTCTCGTAGTAACCTTTCCCTTTAGTATAATGAAAAGCCAAATTGGTATTCCAGTTAGAGGAAAATTTCTCGTTCCAATGCAACTGATAATGGTCTTGTTGGTAATTATCGGTTTCGTTGTCATAAAAACGAGTATTCCCGGATTCATCTGTATAAATTCCACCAAAATTAAAAGTTCTGTCAGAAGCCAAAGTAGCACCATCAATTCCGTTCCAGGCTTGGTATGTTTCTTCCGTTCCTCCAAAGGCCAAGGCTTTAATCAGAGTGGTTTTGCCCACATAAGTTCCCTGTAAAAAATAAGACTTTAAATCAGAACTTGCTCTGTCAACATAACCATCTGATTTTAAAGCTGACAAACGTCCAGCTAATTCGAAATGATCATTCATTAAACCGGAACTAAATTTTACTGTATGCTTTCTGGTATTAAAACTTCCAAAAGAATTAGCAATTTCGCCACTGCTCTTTTTTGAATAAGCATCGGTTAATAAATTCAAACTTGCACCAAAAGCCCCCGATCCATTAGTCGAAGTTCCTACTCCGCGTTGTAATTGCATATTCTCTACCGAAGAGGCAAAATCAGGCATGTTTACCCAAAAAGTTCCGTGACTTTCCGAATCATTATACGGAATTCCATTAACTGTAATATTCACACGGGTAGCATCACTACCACGAACACGAATTCCCGCATAACCAATTCCATTTCCTGCGTAAGATGTACTCACCACCGAAGGCAAATAATTCATCAAAGCTGGAATATCCTGTCCTAAATTGCGTGGAGCTATTTCTTTTTTGTCCAAATTAGAAAAGCTCACCGGAGTTTTTGTGGTGACACGAACTGCTGAAACCAAAACCTCATCAAGTTGATTTACCTTAGTGGTATCCTTTACCTGAGAAAAAGAGAGAAAAGAGAAAAGAGAAAAGAAAAGAGACATCAAAAACCTTAAACTTTGTGCCTTTATGCCTTTTCGGCTGGAAAAAAAAGTTTTCATCCGTAATTGTTTTTTTACGAATAAAAGGGGGAATTATTCTTTTTGTTATGTAATAAATTGTTCAATAAATAAATCAACAGTTTTAACTACTAATTTATCCTTATTTCCCTTAGCAACATTACTCGCTCAGGTTCGTTGGGTATAATCTCAGCTTCATTCTGAACTTGTTTCAGAATCTGAAATAAATTCAGATTTAAGCACCCCTTTGAGACGGCGCAAAGATAGAAAAGAATTAAGATAAAAAAATTAAGAACAAAGATTTAATTTTTTTAATAATTAATTCTATGAATCTTGATCCTAAAAATTTGGCTTTCTGCGAGTTTTCTTTATTTCCGAAAGATTCTTTTTGTCTTTAATTCTCTTTTTAATCACTGATTTAGGAATTTTAGTTGCTTTTCTGATTTTAGGAACAATCAATGCTTTTTTAATTAGTTCCAAAAATCGTTTGGTAACTATTTCTTTATTTTTTAGCTGGCTTCTGTCTTCATCACAATTTAGAATCAAAACTGCATCAGTAGTCAACCTTGAAGAAAGATTTGTTTCTAACAACGTTTTTTCTTCCTCTGATAATGCCTGCGAGTTTTTCAAATCAAAAGACAGCACCACTTTAGACGAAACCTTATTTACATTTTGACCGCCTGCACCACTGCTTCTGACCGCCTTATAATGTAACTCTGATATAATTTTTTGAATTTCCATCTTTTTTTAAGACTGATGCGCCTCTTTTAATAAATCATTTACATTTTTTACCGGATTAAAAGTAACCAGAGGCACTTCTGCAAAAACAGTCAGCCAGTTTGCCATTGCTCCGTTCCACAAACCAGGCAATTCGTAGCTTTTAATATCTTTTCCTAAATAATTTTTTTCTACAATAAAACCACTATCCTGATCTACAAACTGATGTAAATCAAATTTTTCATTTTTATAATTTTTTGTGGCACAAACTAAATCCACAGGATTAAAATGAGTTGCATGTTTCATAATATTAACCTGCTTTTTATTGCTTAAATCTACTTGCGAAGATTCTACAATCTGTAATGAAATTTCTTTGTGTCCATTTTTTACCCAGAAAGGTCCTCCACCAGGTTCCCCTTCATTTTTAACCATTCCGCATATCCTGATGGGACGGTTCAGAATGCTTTTCAGCACTTTGATTTTATTTTCGAAAGTGTATAAATCAAAATCTGCTTTGACTTCTATATTTATTTTTTCTTTCAGGAAAACCTTGATTTCTTCTATCTGATGATCTGTAGCAGTAAAACTGTCAATTAGATTCAGGCAGGCAAATATTTCCTGTTGCAGCTCTAACAGAATGCCGGCAAGTGCTTTTTTATAAAGTGCTATCGTATCATTATTATGCAGAATTACATTATCAATATTTTTAATAAAAATGATATCGGCATCAAGCTGATTTAAATTTTCTAACAAAGCTCCATGTCCACCCGGTCTGAAAAGCAATTCGCCATTTTCCTTTCTAAAAGGCTTATTATTCATAGTTACGGCAATAGTATCTGTTTTTTTATCCTGATACGAATAAGTGACATTAATACTGGTTTGAGTTTCTATTTCTACCTTGTCTTTTACTCTATCTATAATCTGTTCAAAATGTTCCTGATGTTCTTCTGAAACTGTAAAATGGAGGTATGACTGGTTATTGCTGCTTGAATAATAACCACATTCATATAAATGTTCTTCTATAGGTGTAGCAATTGTAGTAGCATATTTGTGAAAAGGCAAAATTCCTTTAGGTTTGGATGCAAAATCAAAATACCTGGCATCCAACATGAATTTTATAAAATAATAATTTTTGTAATCTCTGGAAAAAGAGTCAAAATCCGGATGTTCTTCTTTTAATTTTTTATAAATAATCTCAAAAAAGGGTAACTTCTCCATCCCCACAATAAAAACACGCAGCTTCGTATTTTTTTTTCTATTGATATAAGCATTAATACTTTCTTTATCAATATCATATTCATTCATAAATGTGGTCAGGAATTTAAACATCCTGCTTGCAGCCCCTGATGCAGGAACAAATTTTAATAATTTAAGATTTGTTTTATGCTCATCAAAAAAAACTGCTTTCTCAACAAATTCTTCGTGAGTTAATTTTAAAATTCCATTTCCTACGGTTGCAGCTTCTATTAATTCCATTTTAGCAATTCCTCTTTTAAAAATTGCCAGTTGCTTTTTAATATCTTCTAATAAAACACCGTGTTCATTGATTTGTTCAAAATCCTGATCTGAAAACCCCATACTTTTAACTCTTTTTAACTCATTAATTAATTTAGATCTTTCAAACCCGGAAACAGTAATTTCACTCATATATTTATTATAAAGCATCATTAAAAAAGAGGTTCTTTTCAGTCTTTTTTTTATTTAAAATTTCTTTCCATTCTAAATAGCCATATATCGCCAGAATTGTGAAAATTAAATATTGCAAAGCCGTAAAGGTATATCCCTTAAAAAAATACAAAGGTATTGAAATGAAATCTCCTACAATCCAAAAAATCCAGTTTTCTATTTTTCGTTTTGCCATTAACCACATTCCTACAAAAAAAGTTGCGGTTAAAAAAGTATCTACATAATTGAACCAGTTAATAAATTTATCAAAATACTGATACACCAGATACACAAAAACTAAAGTTAATATAAAAATAACAACTGCAGTACTTTTTTCTTTTTTGGTTATTAAAGAAACAGGAAATTCTTCTTCTCCGCCTTTTTTTCTGGTCCAGTGATACCATCCATAAATACTCATTATAAAATAATAACCGTTAATCATAGAATCACCAAGCAATTCCCATTTCCACAACAAATAAGCATAAATAAAAGTGCTAATTAACCCTGTGGGAAAGACCAGAATATTATCTTTTTTTGCAAACCATACACTGGCCAATCCAAAAAAAACTCCCATTAATTCCAGTGCAATTTCTGACGCAGGATAATTCGCGTATTGTGCGAAAAAAAAATCTATCATTTATAATTTAATTTTAGTGTTAAAAAAATCAGCATTTTTTTCAAAAGCAGTTCCAATTACCACTAAATCAGCTCCTGCCTGATAGGCTTTTTCAATAGCCGTCAAATCAACAATTCCACCACCTACAATTAAGGGAATCTGAATATTTTTAGAAACCTGGCTTATCATTTCTAATGGAACTGCCTGTTTAGCACCGCTTCCGGCCTCAAGATAAATCAGTTTATTCCCCAGCATTTCTCCGGCCTGAGCAGTATGCAAAACTAATTCCGGATTATTTCTGTCCAAAGGCTTCGTTTTACTAACGCGTTCTACAGCGGTTTCGTGTCCGCTTTCTATCAAAACATAGCCCGTTGAAATGATTTCGAGTTGTGTTTTATTTAAAACTGGTACGGCATTAAGCTGATGTTCTATCAGGTAATCCGGATTTCTTCCGGATATCAATGATAAAAACAAAATTCCATCCGCATATTTAGAAATCTGCGAAGGATGCCCCGGAAAAAGAACGATTGGTAAAATGCAATTTTGTTTTATTCTAACAATCAAATCGTCTAAAATGTTGCTTTCTACTTGGCTTCCGCCGATAAAAACATGCGTTGCCGGTGATTGATTTATCTTAAAAATCAAACTATCTAATTTTTCCCAAATTATTTTATCCGGATCCAGAAGAATGGCTAATAATTTTTGATTAGCAGCTTTAGCTAGCTGTATTTCCTGATAGATTGTTGTTTTTTCCATGAGAATGTAAAAGTAAAAAGTTTTTACACCACAAGAACTATTTCTAAACAATTATATTTGTAAGCCTTTTAGATGTCTTAAAATTTTACAATGATTGCCGGAATAATACTGGAAGCATATGGCGGAATAAAAAAACTTTTCAAAAATGGAGAACTTATTTTTGAAGAAGGCAATCAGCCTGCCTATTATTATCAAATTATTTCAGGTGAAGTTAAGATGAATAATTATAATGATGAAGGTAAAGAATTTATTCAGGGAATATTTCATCAGGATCAGTGTTTTGGAGAACCGCCACTTTTTATAAATCAGGCCTATCCTGCTAATGCTGTCGCAGTAACTGACTGTGAAATAATTTCAATCACAAAAAACAAGTTTCTGGAATTACTTAAAAACAATCCCGAGATTAGTTTAAAAATAATTAAAAATTTATCGCAACGGCTGTATTATAAATCGGTTATGGCGGCCGAAATTTCTTCTCAGGATCCGGAACACCGGATTTTACGCTTAATAGACTATTCAATAGAACAATTCCGTTTTAAAAAAGAAGAAGCCGGTTTTCTGATTAATTTTACCCGTCAGCAATTAGCTGATCTAACAGGTCTAAGAGTAGAAACGGTTATCAGAGCTATAAAATCATTAGAAAAAAAAGGCTGTTTAAAAATTATCAACCGAAAAGTATACCGCTAAAAAAGTTTTTGTTTTATGATTTTAGTCATAAAACTGAGGTGTTTTATCGTGGTAAATTTGTCCTATAAAACAAATATATCATGACACTTTATAACACAACATTCGAAAATTTCAACAAAAGTTACATTGGTTCTGCCACTATGGCTATAATCGGACAAAGCTGTCTGGGAGCTACAGCAGCGATGTTTATACTTTCTAATGGCACATCTGTAGTCCAAATGGTTCAACTGGCAATTATTGTATTTGCTAATATTTTTGCCAACACTTCTATTCTCGCACAACTGAGTCATAGAACCGTTTTTAATTTAATTATCAGCAGTGTGTTTTTAAGTATTTTATTAATCATCATAAATAGCCTGATATGAAAGAAATAGAAAGCAGAACTGATGTCAAATTTTTAGTACATCAGTTCTATGCTAAAATAAGAACAGATGAAGAAATTGGTTTTTATTTTAATACGATGATAAAAGATTGGGATGCACATTTGGAAAAACTGACTGATTTTTGGGAAACCAATTTGTTTGCGGTTAAGAAATACAAAGGAAACCCTCATGCAGTGCATAATGAAGTAGATTCTCATTTTGAAGGTAAAATTAGTGCTAATGAGTTTGGAATCTGGCTCAATCACTGGTTTCAGACCTTAGACGAACATTTTGAAGGAGAAAATGCAGCAATCCTGAAACGAAGAGCCCGCAAAATGGGTAGTTTCCTTTATCTTAATATGTTTAAAAACAGATTAAAAGAGTCCGATACACCAGTGAAAAAAAATTAAGCGTTTTTAAAAATCTCTTAAGAAACTACCTGGCTCCAGTAATTTTTTTTAGAAAACTTAAAAAGCAACAACTATAAAAAAAACAAGTTTTTTATAGTTGAGAAATTACAATTGCTCTAATGCGTAAACAAGTGTAAAGTCTTCCACTTCTTCAAAATAAATATCAAATTGTGTCTGTAACCCTCCAAAGTTTAAATGCGCAGTAGTCCCGGTTTGATTTAAGCTAAATGCCCCGACTGCAATATGATCTTTAAAACTGATTCCTTTTTCGTTTCTGATTTTAAAAATAGCTTCTTTAGCACCCCAGATTACCGTGAGTTTTTTTATGTATTCGGCTGTTTTTTCGCGGTCTAAGTACTGGAATTCTGCATCACAGAATTTGTCAGCAATGCGAATAATTTTTTCTCTTTGCAATTCGATATCAATTCCTACGGTTTCATTACTGATAATAATGGATGAAAACTCATGAGAATGAGTAATTGAAATATGTTTACCATCCTGAAGATGTGGCTTCCCAAATTCGTCATAATACAAGTCAAAATCGGTATAACCTGCTTCATTTAATAATTTTCGGACACTTAGAAAACCACGTTGATGCAATTCCGATTTCATGCCCTTAATTCGCAATTGACATTTAGTAGTCAAACTAACTTCTGCAAACAATTGTTCGTAGGATTCAGTGATTTTCCAAATATAAATTTGAGTGTTGTTATTAAATTGTATTTTTTTGTATAAAGGCATTTTTAAATTATGAATTATGAGTTATGAGTTTTGCCTCTTAACTCAGCTGTCCTTCTAGCCCCGGTAGTAGCGGCATCCTTTTACTCCTTTCTTTAAGGAGTAAAAGATACAGCGGATAACGGGAATAGCTTCTAAACGAAATAAGCTCTTTACTAAAATAAAATTATTCAGTTAATATTCAAAAGATTAAGACATTAAACATTTCATAAATGTTTGCGAATCCTTTTTATATAATAAGTTATTACGTAATTTTGCAAAAAATTTATAATTACAAATATACTATAAATGAGTACAACGACTACGCCTTATGTGGCTTTCAAAGTAAAAGACATTTCTCTGGCCGCCTGGGGAAGAAAAGAAATTGAACTGGCTGAAGCTGAAATGCCAGGGTTAATGGCGCTTCGTGCTGAATATAAAGACGAACAACCATTGAAAGGTGCTCGTATTGCAGGATGTTTGCATATGACAATCCAAACTGCAGTTTTAATTGAAACTTTAATTGCTCTTGGTGCTGAAGTTACCTGGTCTTCCTGTAACATTTTCTCTACTCAGGATCAGGCTGCCGCTGCTATTGCTGCTGCCGGTATTTCAGTTTACGCTTGGAAAGGTTTAAATGAAGAAGAATTTGACTGGTGTATTGAGCAGACTCTGTTCTTTGGTGAAGAAAGAAAACCATTAAACATGATTCTTGATGATGGTGGAGATTTAACTAATATGGTTATTGACCGTTACCCGGAATTGGTTCCTGGAATTAAAGGTCTTTCTGAAGAAACTACAACTGGTGTTCACAGATTGTACGAAAGAGTAAAAGCCGGAACTTTGCCAATGCCTGCAATCAACATTAACGACTCGGTTACTAAATCCAAATTTGATAACAAATACGGTTGTAAAGAATCTGCTGTAGATGCAGTTCGTCGTGCAACTGACTTGATGTTAGCCGGAAAAAGAGTTGTTGTTTGCGGATACGGTGATGTTGGAAAAGGAACTGCTGCTTCTTTCAGAGGTGCAGGATCTATTGTGACAGTTACTGAAATCGATCCAATTTGTGCTTTACAAGCTGCAATGGACGGTTATGAAGTGAAGAAATTAAATACTGTAATTGCTAATGCTGATATCATCATTACCACTACAGGAAATAAAGATATCGTTCTTGGAGAGCATTTCGAACAAATGAAAGATAAAACTGTTGTTTGTAACATCGGACACTTTGATAACGAAATTGATATGGCCTGGTTGAACAAAAACCACGGTGCTTCTAAAATCGAAATCAAACCTCAGGTGGACAAATATACAATCGATGGAAAAGATATCATCATTTTGGCTGAAGGTCGTTTAGTAAACCTTGGTTGTGCTACAGGTCACCCAAGTTTTGTAATGAGTAACTCATTCACCAACCAGACTTTAGCTCAAATTGAATTATGGAATCACTCTGATAAATATGAAAACAACGTTTATATGTTACCAAAACATTTGGATGAAAAAGTAGCAGCTTTACACTTAGCTAAATTAGGTGTTGAGTTAGAAACTTTACGTCCTGACCAGGCGGCTTATATTGGTGTTGAAGTTGAAGGTCCGTTTAAGCCAGAGTACTACAGATATTAAATTTTAGTGATTAGTCACTAGTCAATAGTGCTTAGTCTTTTTTTTTAATAAAGCAGAACCCTTGCTGTCCCGAAGTTTCGGGAGCGAGGGTTTTTTTTACGATAATTCAATAACATCCGGAAAAAACAAATATAAAATTTACACTTGCAGTTAAACCTTTTCTTTTAATTAACATCTTATGTTCAGTTTAACCAAATTATCATGTGTAAATATTTATCATTTCTATTTTTACTTGCATTTTCTTTTCACGCTAATGCCCAAAGCTATACTTTAAAAGGAAAAGTACTCAACATCAACACACAACTTCCGCTGGAGTCTGCTACAGTATATATTACGACAGTAAAAGACTCGACTATTTTGGAATACACCCTTACAGATAAAAACGGGGATTTTAATTTTGCAGTTAAAAAAAATGACAAACCTGTCTTTTTAAAAGTGACTTATGTAGGTTTTGAAACTTTTACAGAAGAGCAAAAAGACCTTACCGCTAACAAGGATTTCAGCAACATTTATCTTGCTGAATCAACCAATACACTTAACGAAGTGGTTGTAAAAGGAGAAGCTCCACCAATCAGAGTCAAAAATGATACAATAGAATACAATGCTGCTTTATTTAAGGTTCGTCCGGATTCGAATGTTGAAACACTACTAAAACAACTTCCCGGACTCGAAGTGGATAGTGATGGTAAAATTACTGCCAACGGAAAAGAAGTGACTCAGGTTCTAGTAAACGGGAAGCCCTTTTTTGACCGCGATGGTGCTATGGCTTTAAAAAATCTGCCTGCTGAAATCATCAATAAAATTCAGGTTTCTGACTTTAAAACTAAAAAAGAAGAATATTCTAAAGATCAGGCAGCTTCAGACAATGCCAGCATCAATCTGACTATTGATGAAGAAAAAAACAAAGGCTATTTTGGAAAATTCCTTGGCGGATACGGTACCGATGATCGTTATGAATCCAGCTTTATAGTAAACTATTTTAATAACAACAGAAAAATAAGTTTGCTCGGCTCCTCTAATAATATTAATGCTCAGGGATTTTCTCAGGACGAAGTATTTGACAATATGGGCGGCGGAAGAAACAGTAGAGGTTCAACTGTTAACAGGAGTCAGGCCAATGGTATCACCACATCAAACTTATTAGGACTTAATTATTCTGATGAATTATTTAAAGATTTTGAGGTAAACGCCAATTACAATTATACTGATACTCATACGGAGAACATAAATAAATCTAACTCGACTAATTTTAGACCTGACGGAAATTTCAACACAGTTTCTGAATCTATAACAGACAACAGAAACAACAGCAATAAGGCGAATGTGGAATTAGAATATAAAATATCGCCTAGCATACGATTATTTGTTGCGCCAAGATTCAGCACTTCTACATCAGAAAGCAATCCTCAATCTAACAGCACTACAACTGCAGAAGATGGCACATTAACTAATGATGCGTACTCTAAATCCGAAAACAGAAATGAATCCAACAGCTTTAGCAATTCCATTAACTTTAATAAAACATTCGAGAAAAGAGCAAGAAACCTGAGTTTTGTATTCAACAACAGCAATAACAATTCAAATTCGAACAACTTTAACCAATCAGAAACAAATTATTACATAACAGACCGACAAGTCATTCGGGATCAAAACATTAAAAACAACAGTATTAGCGACTCTTATTCTGCCGAAATTGAGTACACTGAACCAGTAACCGATTCTATTCGTTTTAAAATAGGTATGGAATATAATTTTCAAAACAATATTAACGATAACAAAACCTATGATGATATCGGAAATGATGTATATACCAACTTAAATGAGGAACAAACCACTTACCTGACTTCTAAACAAAATAGTATTGCTCCAAAAGCCGGTATACGATTTCAAAAAAACAAATTTACTTTTGACGTCAATTCTACAACATCAATTGTACAATACGACAACCACTCTTTTTACAAAGGAGAAACAATTGATTTAAATAAAAAGTATGTTCTGCCTTTTGGCAGCGCACAAATCCGGTACAGAATAGACCGTTCTAAATTTTTCACAGCCAGATACAATTACAGTCAGTCTCTGCCTTCAGCATCAGAGTTACTTCCTATAGAGAACGTATCAAATACCTTAAACACAGTAACAGGAAACCCAAACTTAAATCCTACAGAAACACATAGTGCCAATATTAACTATAGAAATTTTGATTTCCGTACCCGTTCCGGTTACAATTTATATCTTAACAGTAATTTTTATAATAATGATGTAATCACTACTTCTATATATGATGAAGACAATAACAGACGGACTTCTTATGAAAACATTTCAGGTACCTATTCGCTTTCAGCAGGTGCCAGCTGGAATAAATCCATCAAACAAGAAGGTAATTTATTACGCTACGGAATAGCCTTAAATGCTAATCATTCCTTCTCCAAAGGTTTTACTAACGGTGTTTTATACGGAGCTAAAGCTATCGGAATTTCTCCAAGAGTATATCTTAATTATGATTATGGCGAATTTTTTACCATTGCTCCTTCTTATAATTTCTCTTACAATGAAACAAAATACGACATTAGTACTCTAAACGCTAGATCTAATGTGGTTCACAGACTTAACCTTCAAACTACAAGCTACTGGCCTGCTAACTGGATTTGGGGTAATGATTTTGGATATACTTACAATTCTATCAATCAAAGTTTTTACTTATGGAATACCAGTTTATCGTATACCTTCTTAAACAAAGCATTTGTTGCTAAAGTAAAAGTATATGACCTTTTAAACCAAAATCAGAGTATTACCAGAAGTATTTCGACTACATCGGTTAGCGATAACGAAAATACTGTCTTGAGACGTTATGCTATGTTCTCTTTGACCTATAAAATCCAAAACTTTGCCGGAAAAGCTCCCGGAAAAAACAGAAATACAGGCAGAGGGGAACGTCCGGAAGGATTTGGAGGCGAGAGACGCGGAGGCCCAATGGATTAAGACAATTATTAATTCAGGTTTTTGCAACAAATCCCCTTGTTTTTAAATTAAGCAGGGGATTTGTTGTTTATACTACACAGGAAACTCTGTAACTGCTTAACTTAAAAATACCAGATTCAATAGCTAACTAGCAATATTGCTTTTGCAAAAGATATTAACCAAATAGATTTTCTGTGCTAAAATATTTTATAAAACCATTTGATTGAATCAGTAACTTTTAAGCACAAAAAAAACCTGTTAGCGTCCGCTAACAGGTTTTTAAATAAATTGAGAAAATCAATTATGCTTCTACTTCAAACGGAAGGATTGAAACGTATGATTTGTTGTCTCTTTTCTTTTGGAACTTAACAATTCCGTCTACTCTTGCGTGTAGGGTGTGATCTTTACTGATGTAAACATTTTCACCTGGATTGTGTTTTGA
The DNA here is from genome assembly GCF_046000495.1 of Flavobacterium plantiphilum. NCBI lineage: Bacteria > Pseudomonadati > Bacteroidota > Flavobacteriia > Flavobacteriales > Flavobacteriaceae > Flavobacterium > Flavobacterium plantiphilum. The sequence goes on along the minus strand of NZ_JBELQA010000003.1, from coordinate 54,891 downwards.
ACCTCTTTGTCTTACGATGATGTTCCCTGCGATAGCAGCCTGTCCTCCAAAAATCTTAACACCTAAACGTTTTGATTCTGATTCTCTACCATTCTTAGAACTACCGACACCTTTCTTGTGAGCCATGATGTTTTAGTTTTAATATTGTTATTATTCTTGAGTATCTTCTTTTTTAGCTTTAGCTGCCTTTTTCTTTGGAGCTTCAGCTGTTTCTGTAGTTGCTTCAGCTGCTGCTTTTTTAGAAGCCGCTTTTTTAGCACCTGCTGCAGTAATACCTTCAATTACAATTTGAGTAAGATATTGTCTGTGACCATTTCTTTTTTTGTATCCTTTTCTTCTTTTCTTTTTGAAAACGATAACTTTATCTCCTTTTAAGTGTTGTAACACTTTAGCTTCTACTGAAGCACCTTCTATAGCTGGGGCGCCCAAAGTTACATTCCCATTGTCATCTAATAAAAGAACTTTATCAAAAGAAACTTTTGATCCTTCTTCGTTAGACAAACGGTGAACATAAACCTTTAAGTCTTTGCTTACTTTAAATTGTTGCCCTGCTATCTCTACGATTGCATACATACCAAATTGATTTATTGATTTTTAAGGTTGCAAATATACAATTATTTTTTTATCACACAATCCCTAAATTTAAAAAAGTTTTTATTCTCTTTTTTACTTTATTTTCAATACTTTAGAAACCGGATTACAACTTATTTTTCTGTTAAAAAAAACCACACTACACAACCAATACTAAAAAAAAGTATTTTTGGAGAAACAATATTACTCATTAAAGTATTGCAACCTTATTTTTATTAATCTTAATATGAAAAAAACAATAATGGCAATAAGTACTGCACTTTTCCTTGGCGGTGTCGCCTCTGCTCAAAAAATAGCTTTCGAAGAATATGATTTAGATAATGGCATGCACGTTATCCTGCATCAGGACAACAGTGCTCCGGTGGTAATCACTTCGGTAATGTACCATGTGGGTTCTAAAGACGAAAACCCTAACAAAACAGGATTTGCACATTTTTTCGAACACCTGTTATTTGAAGGAACTGAAAACATTAAAAGAGGCGAATGGTTTAATATTGTTACTGCCAATGGCGGCGTAAACAACGCTAACACCTCAGATGACCGTACTTATTATTATGAAGTTTTTCCTTCCAATAATTTAGAATTGGCTTTATGGATGGAATCTGAAAGACTGATGCATCCCGTGATTAATCAAATTGGTGTTGACACCCAAAAACAGGTAATTAAGGAAGAAAAAAACTCCCGTTATGACAATCAGCCATACGGCAAAATAATCCAGGCTGTTAAAGAAAACCTGTTCATCAACCATCCTTACCGCTGGACCACTATAGGCTCTACCGAACATTTAAACTCGGCCAAACTGGAAGATTTTAAAGCCTTTAATGAAAAATTTTATGTCCCTAACAATGCCGTTCTGGTGATTGCCGGAGATTTCGAACCAAAACAAACCAAAGATTGGGTTCAGAAATATTTTGGACCGATTAAAAAAGGGGCTCCGATAAAAAGAGAAACATTTGTTGAAAAACCAATAACCGAAACTATCAAAGCTACTCATATCGACCCAAACATCCAGATCCCGATGCTTGTAGCTGCATACCGGACTCCTTCAATGAAAACCAGAGACGCCCGTGTTCTGGATTTTATTTCCGTTTATTTAAGTGACGGAAAAAGTTCAAAACTATATAAAAAAATAGTTGACGATCAGAAAAAAGCATTACAGATTGGAGCTGTAAGTTTTAATCAGGAGGATTACGGCATGTACATTATATATGGTCTGCCTATGACTAATTTTACCAATGAAGATTTACTGAAAGAAATTGACGAAGAAATAGTGAAAATTCAAACCAATTTAATTTCCGAGAGAGATTACCAAAAATTACTGAACCAATTTGAAAATCAATATATCAATGAAAATTCAAGCGTAGAGGGAATTGCCGAAAACCTGGCCAAATATTACTTACTTCATGGAGATGTAAATCTTATCAATAGTGACATTGACATCTACCGTTCTGTCACCAGAGAAGAAATTCAGGCCGTTGCAAAAAAATACCTTAATCCAAACCAGCGTCTTTTATTAGATTACATTCCTAATCCTGAAAAAAACGAAAACTAAGTCCTTTCGAACCATGAAAAAATCAAGTATTTTAATCATTCTAATTTTAGTCACCGCAATGATGCAAGCACAAGAACGAAAACAACCTGTAGCCGGAAAACCTCCTGTTGTCAATATAAAAAAACCAAAAACTTTTATTTTAGCAAACGGACTAAAGGTAATGGTTGTTGAAAATCATAAATTACCCAAAGTAACTTATAACCTAACCATAGACAATCCCCCATTTGCAGAAGGAGAGAAAAAAGGAATGGACGAATTATGCAGCAATCTGATAGGTAACGGCAGCAGCAGGATTTCAAAGGAAGACTTCAATGAAGAAATTGATTTTATGGGAGCCAGTGTTTCATTTAGTTCTAATAGCGCTTACGGAAGTTCACTTTCTAAATTTTCAAAACGCACACTGGAACTTCTGGCTTACGGAGCTCTGGATCCAAATTTCACTCAGGAAGAATTAGACAAAGAAAAAGCAAAAGCAATCGAAGGGTTACGCTCTCAGGAAAAGAGCGTTTCCACCGTAGCCAACAGATTAGTTAATGCACTGGCATATGGAAAAAACCATCCGTCAGGTGAATTCATGACTGAAGAAAGCATTTCTAAAATCACACTAGAAGATATCATAAAAATTTACAATACTAATTTTGCGCCTCAGAATGCTTATTTAGCCATAGTAGGCGATGTTAAATATGAAGAAATAAAACCACTTGTCGAACAACTGTTTGGTTCCTGGAAAAGAACAAACACTAACAAAATCATCTATCCTGATCCCGACAATGTAGCATCAACCCAAATCAATTTTATTGACGTTCCTAATGCGGTGCAATCTGAAATCTCATTAGTAAACACTTATAAATTAAGAATGAATGAAAAGGATTTTTTTCCGGCGGTAATTGCAAGCTACATTTTAGGCGGAGGTTTTAACAGCTACCTGAACATGAATTTAAGAGAAGCTCACGGCTGGACTTACGGAGCAAGTACTAGTATTGGCGCAGGAAAATATGTAACCAGTATTCGCTCGTCGTCTGCTGTAAAAAACAATGTAACCGACAGCGCTGTAGTTGAGTTCATCAAAGAAATCAAAAAAATAAGGACTGAAAAAGTAACCATAGAACAACTTGATAACGCCAAAGCCAGCTATATAGGCCGATTTGTAATGAAAGCCGAAAAACCGGAATCAGTTGCACGATATGCTTTAAACACTGAGACTGAGGATTTACCAGCTGATTTCTACGAAAACTACATTAAAACCATCAATGCAGTTACCAAAGAAGACGTTATAAACGCTGCCAATAAATATTTCTTAATCGACAACAGCCGAATAATCATTGTAGGAAAAGGCAAAGAAGTCATTCCGGAATTAGAAAAACTCAACATCCCTATTTTCTATTTCGACAAATACGGAAATCCGCTAGAAAAACCTCTTTTTGAATAAGAAATCATTTTTAAAACATAAAGGCTGTCTTTCGGGCAGCCTTTCTTATTTTTATTTAACTCCACTATTTTTTAGCTGACAAATAAACTCCTATCAGAATAATGAATGCGCCAAAAAACTGAACTGCTGTCAACGTTTCATGATCCAGCAATCCCCAAAAGAAAGCCACAACAGGAATTAAATACGTTACAGAAGTTGCAAAAACCGGTGATGAAATTTGAATTAATTTAAAAAACAAAATATTAGCAATTCCGGTTCCTACTATACCTAAAATCATAATAAACAATACAGAATGCTGTACTTTTTCAACTGCAAGCACATCATAAAATCCAGTGAAATAAAGGATAATTAATGCCGGAAAAATCAGAAACAAAAAATTTCCTGTGGTAATACTTATTGGACTTAAATCAGACAAAAAACGCTTAAGCAAATTGACATTTACCGCATAACAAAGTGAAGCGATAATAACCAAAACAGCATAATAATAATTTTGACCCGGATGATTAAGTGCTCCGTTAAAAACAAGAAGCAAACTCCCAATTAATCCTATAAAAACACCCCAAACTTGTCTTTTCTGAAAACCAACACCAAAAAATAAAACACCTAAAACCAAGGTGTTCAAAGGAGTCAACGAGTTCAAAATAGAGCTTACTGAACTATCAATTTCTGTCTGAGCCAGCGCAAAAAGAAATGCAGGAACAAAGGTTCCAAATACAGAAGTTAAGGCTATAAATTTCCATTTATCTTTTGGGATTTTCGATAAACTTTTAAATCCTATTAACAACAAAAACAAAGCCGCAAATATAATTCGCAAAGAACCCACCTGAATAGCTGATAATCCTATTAACCCTTTTTTAATTAGAATAAAAGAACTTCCCCAAACCAAGGAAAGCAAACCTAAATAACCCCATTTTACTTGTTTTGATTCCAAAGCTTTTATTTTAGTCTGAATTGTACAATTTTAACGAGACAGAATTATTAAAAGAAAAATTATTTCCAAGATAAAGTCTCCATCAAATGCTGCATATCGTTTTTAATATAACTCGCTGCCGGCATAATAGAATCAAAATTAGGTTTAGCGTAAAAATAAACAGAACCTGTTAAAAAATGCCTGGTACTGTCAGTTACATAAAATTGGGAATTAGTCGCTGCATTCCCATCTACCTGATAAAACATTCCGTATACCTTCCTTTCCGGATTTAAATAGGGTTGTTCCAGAATATCATCAGCTTTAATAACATGCTCAAAAGTAAGTTTCTGAGCATCGCGAAGTAATATATTCAGATTATTTTTCACAGGCTTATAAGTCAGATAGATTGTGGCTTTCATCTTGGGATACGAAATGGTAAAACCACAGTCTTTTTCGCCCTTTATAATTGCCTTAGCATTCATATCAAATGCAAAAGGACATTGATTTTCAAAATGTTCATATTCAGCCACAGGATAATCCAGTCGCAAATAACCTGCGGGTTTAGGCAACACATTATCTTTACAACTGGAAAAAAGTATTAATCCAAAAAAGACGGGTATCACCGCAATTTTTGTTCTGTTAAACTTTGTATGAACACTTTTTAAATTAAACATCAATAGTCACTTTTATCTGTTTGATACGTTTTTTATCTACAACCTCAATAGTAAAAAGGCAGTTTTCAAAAGCAATTTTTTGCCCTTTGGCGGGGAAATTTCCAGAAATTTCCAGAATAAATCCTGCTAAAGTTTCAGCTTCTCCTTTTTGCTCTTCAAATAATTCCTCGTCAACATCTACAATTCTGTAGAAATCTTTCAGGTTTATTTTTCCTTCAAAAAGGTAATTTCTATCGTCAATTTGAGAAAAATTAATATCCTCATCATCAAACTCATCGCTAATATCCCCTACAATTTCCTCAATAACATCTTCTAACGAAACCAAACCGGAAGTACCGCCATATTCATCCACAACAATAGCAAGATGACTTTTCATAGACTGAAAATCTTTGAGCAGATTATCCAGTTTTTTATTTTCAGGCACAAAAAATGCTTCTCTGATTAAAGTCGTCCAGTCAAATTCTTTTTTATCAATATAAGGTAATAAATCTTTGATAAACAGCACACCTTCAATCTGATCAATATTATCGCGATAAACCGGAATTCTGGAATAGCCTTTTTCAAGAATCTTGACGTATATTTCACTAAAAGATTCTGAAATTTCTAATGCAAAAATATCAATACGCGGACTCATAACCTGCTTGGTATCAGTATTTCCAAAAGAAACAATTCCTTCCAATATTTTTTGTTCATCGGTCGAAGTTTCATCCGTTGCAGTCAATTCTAAAGCCTGAGACAATTGGTCAACCGAAAAACTTGTTCTTTGTTTTCCCAGTTTATTGTGCAAATAAACAGTTGTAGAACGCATCGGAATACTAATGGGCGACAGAATATTATCTAAAAAAGATATAGGATAAGCGATTCTTTTAGCAAACTTAACATTGTTTCTGCTAGCATAAACTTTTGGTAAAACTTCACCAAAAAGTAATAATAACGAAGTAACAACGATAACTTCTAAGATAAATTTTAAAACCGGCGAAGTAACAGCCGCAAACAAATCAGAACCTATAAAAGAGAAAAGAATAACTACTCCAATATTTATAAAATTATTAGCCACAAGCAGTGTCGCCAATAGTTTTTTAGGTCTTTGTAATAATTCTGAGAGTATTTTTCCTGTAGAAAGGTTTTCCTGAAGCGTATCGTCAATATCCTTTTGCGACAGCGAAAACAAGGCAACTTCAGCTCCCGAAACTACTGCAGAACAAAACAGCAATACAAATATTCCGGCGAAACCAAACAATAGATTAATATCTAAAGTATAAACGAAATTTAAACTGGGCTCTGGGTCCAAATTAAAAAAGATTAGTTAAACAATCAAAAAGGCAAATCATTGATAGGCAAGCCTTTATTTGGTGTGTCAAAGTTAGTGTTTTTTGCGGATTCCGGACTCTGATTTTGCTTGTTGTTTTCAGTATCTTTTTTAGTTGATAAAAAAGTAAATTCCGTCACCTGAATCTCAGTAGTATGCTTCATTGAACCATCTTCTGCCTGCCATTGACGGGATTTAATCCTTCCTTCCACGTAAATTTTATCTCCTTTTGACAAATATTTTTCACATATTTCTGCCGCTTTATTACGCACTACCAGATTATGCCATTCGGTAGAAACGATTTTCTCATTGGTCGTCTTATTAATATACACCTCATTAGTAGCCAGTTGAAATCTCCCAATACAATTGCCTGCCTCAAAATAGTGCATCTTAACATCGTCCCCCAGATGACCAATCAGCATTACCTTATTTAATGTTCCGTTCATAGTTGTATTAATGCGTCGTACTTATACCAAAGGTACATTTTTTTGTGCTGTAATTCTATTCTGATTCAATAAAATTATGAATTACAATGGGAAAAGGATACCGCTTTAACTCTTCTTTAGAGATTCCATTCTCCACTTTACCTTTTACATTCAGCTTCCAGAACTTAATATGCAAATGCTGATGCGACAATTTATGCACAATGCTTTTTTCATTGCAGGCTTGCATACTTATAATAGGATTAGTAAAAAATAATTCCTGCTGAACAGCATTAGACACAAACTCAAAATCTTCTTCCTGTAACGTTTCTATTAAAGGGAACTCATATAAGTTATGCCAGATTCCTTTTGTGGTTCGTTTCTGAATCAAAGTATTCTCTTCAGCATCAGAAAGCATAACATAATTAAAGTATCGATTTCTTACTTTTAACTTCTTTGATTTCACAGGTAACTGATTCACTTTCTTTTTTTGGAGAGCGGCACAACTATCGTTAAAAATACAAATTGTACAATCAGGATTTTTAGGCACACATTGCAAAGCACCAAACTCCATAATAGCCTGGTTAAAAATAGCCGGGTTGTCTTTTGGCATTAATTCGAAAGCCAAGGCTGCGAATTCTTTTTTGGCGGAAGCCTGGGCAATATCAGTTTCAATATCAAAATAACGAGAAAGCACCCGAAACACATTTCCATCTACCACCGGCACCACTTCATTATAAGAAAAAGAAGCAATTGCCGCTGCGGTATATTCGCCTACTCCTTTTAATTGCAATAAATCCTTATAGTTATCGGGAAAAATTCCGTTGCGTTCAGTCGCTATATATTGAGCGGTTTTATGCAGGTTACGGGCACGTGAATAATATCCTAAACCCTGCCATAATTTTAAGACTTGTTCTTCTTGAGCTTTAGCCAAATCAAAAACGGTTGGAAAAGCAGTTGTAAAAGACAAAAAATAGGGCATTCCCTGCGCTACCCGTGTCTGTTGCAGCATGATTTCGGAGAGCCAAATATGGTACGGATTAGCGGTATTTCGCCACGGCAAATTGCGCTTATTTTGTAAATACCAGTTTATTAGCAAGTTATGAAAATTCATTATTAAATATTTGTTCACAAAAGTAAAAGTTTATGTAATTAAAATTTAATGAATTAGCTTGAATAATTGTTTTTTTAATTCATATATTTGCACACTCAAAAAAATTATTACAGAATAATAAATAAGGAAAGAAAATGACGAAAGCAGATATCGTAGCGAAAATTTCAGAAAAGTTAGGTCTTGAAAAAGGTGATGTGCAAGCAACAGTAGAGACCTTTATGGAGGAAGTAAAAACTTCATTAGAAACTGGAGACAATGTTTATTTAAGAGGTTTTGGTAGCTTTATCGTAAAGACAAGAGCTGAGAAAACAGGTAGAAATATCTCAAAAAACACTACAATTAAAATACCTGCACACAACATTCCTGCTTTCAAACCTGCAAAAGTTTTTGTAGAAGGAGTAAAAACAAATAACGAAGCAAAATAATATTATTAATCATAAAATCTAAAAGATTATGCCAAGTGGTAAAAAAAGAAAAAGACATAAGGTAGCTACTCACAAACGTAAGAAAAGAGCGAGAGCTAACCGTCACAAAAAGAAAAAGTAGTTTTTAACTACTTTTTTCTTTTTAAACGTTCATTGAAATTGAAAAAAGATGAAAGAAAAAAGAAAATAGAAAATAGGCGCAAAAAAGTCTATTCTCTTTATTCTATTTTCTACTAATCTTCTTTTCTCCGGGTTCAATACCTGTTCAAAATATTGTTTAATCCATCCTTGTAGAAGTTGATGGTTAATAGTTAATGGTTGATGGTTTTTACCAACAACCGACAACTAACAACTAACAACCAATTCTTGGATAAAAATTTACAACGTGAATAAAGAATTAATCATTCGATCTAGTTCTGATTCCGTAGATTTTGCCTTATTAAAAGATGGAAAACTAATTGAATTACACAAAGAAGAAGAGACAAGCAACTTTCAGGTAGGTGATATTTTTATTGCCAAAATCAGAAAACCGGTTGCCGGACTTAACGCTGCTTTTGTAAATGTAGGCTTTGAAAAAGATGCCTTTTTACACTATCATGATTTAGGACCTAATCTCACTTCCCAGCTGAAATTCATAAAACTTGTAAGCGCAGGTAAAATAAAAGATTTCTCCCTAAAAAACTTTCAGTTTGAAAAAGAGATAGACAAAGACGGGACCATTACAGACGTAATAAATGCCAATCAATCTATCTTAGTGCAAGTTGTAAAAGAACCAATATCTACCAAAGGACCAAGAATTAGCGCTGAGCTTTCTCTTGCCGGACGTTTTATTGTTTTAGTTCCTTTCTCTGATCGCGTGTCTATTTCTCAAAAAATAGAAGACAAAAAAGAAAAAGACCGTCTAAAAAAACTTGTACAATCCATCAAACCTAAAGGATTTGGTGTTATTGTTCGCACAGTAGCCGAAGGCAAAAACACAGCCGAATTAGAAAAAGATTTGCAGAATCTGCTCAACAGATGGACTGCAATGTGTAAGAAATTACCAACTGCTCATCATCCCTCAAAAGTATTAGGCGAACTCAACCGAGCTTCCTCTATTCTTAGAGATGTTTTTAACGATACTTTTACCAGTATCCAGATAGATGATGAAGAGTTGTACCAACAAACAAAGGATTATCTGCAAGAAATTGCACCATCCAAACAATCTATTGTGAAGTTTTATCAGTCAAACGACACACCTATCTTCGAGAAATACAATATAGAGAGACAAATCAAAACTTCTTTTGGAAAAACAGTTTCCATGAGTAAAGGAGCTTACCTTATCATTGAACATACTGAAGCATTACACGTTATAGACGTGAATAGCGGAAACCGTTCTAATAAAGCGACTAATCAGGAAGACACAGCCATGGAAGTAAATATGATTGCCGCTGCCGAAATAGCCAGACAATTGCGTTTGCGTGATATGGGCGGTATCATAGTCGTGGATTTTATCGACATGTCTAATCCCGAAAATCGCAAAGTCCTGTTCGACTTCCTTCGAGAAGAAATGAGCGACGATAAAGCGAAACATAAAATCTTACCTCCTAGTAAATTTGGATTAGTCCAGATTACCAGACAAAGAGTAAGACCAGAAAGAAATATTAAAACCAGAGAAGAAGATCCAAACAATGAAAATGGTGAAATTGAAGCGCCAATATTAATCATTGACAAAATCCAATCTGACCTGGAAAGAGTTTTAAAAAACCACAAAAAAGTAGTACTTAATGCACATCCTTTTGTGGCTGCTTACCTCAGCAAAGGTTTTCCATCATTACGTTCAAAATGGTTTTTTGAACATAAAAAATGGGTGAAAATTATACCACGTGACGCTTACACGTATTTAGAATATCATTTCTTTGACAAAAAAGGAAATGCTATAAAAGACTAAACAAAAAACCGCTTTTCGAAAGATTAGCGGTTTTTTTGTGGCTTTTTTTGAAGCTTTTTCAAGCTATCCGTTACAATCTTTATTGTTTTAAAGAAAAACAATAAAGGATTTCTCCCGAAACCTCAGGACTATCTGGACTAGGGATTTTGATTTCAAACTAACTATTTTTATAAAAATCTAATTCTTATTTTTGTACGAATAAATTTCAATATTTAATTTATTCATATTAAAAATTTGCATTAAGAACCATAAAAAAGATGAAATCAAAAAACTTATTGAAAATAGTTTGGTTATCAACCTCTATTATAATTTTTACAACAATTGGCCTATATTTATTTAAATTCGGGAGCTTAAAATTATCAGACAACAGCGAAGACTGGGTTAATTTTGCTAATTACTTTAGCGGGATAATCAATACTTTATTTACATTAATAAATCTCATAATATTAACTTATATAAGTATTAATTTAGTAAAAATTGAAGATGACAGAAACAAATGGACTATACAAGAACTAGCAAGACCATTTGGAAGCATACATCTACAAAATTCTGAAGAAACCATAGAAATCTCAATTCATAATATTGGATTAGGACCAATGATTATTACTAAATTTAGAATACTAGATAATACAGGAAAAATTTATCCGAATTTTTATGATTTAATATGTGAAATCGATGAAAATGAAAATTTTCCATTCCAAGCAACAGAACCTAAATATGATTATTTTGAAATCAACTCTAAAAATGGCGCTATTGGCAAAGATCAATCCCATTTTTTATTTAAATTATATTTTAAAAATGATAATATTCAGAACAAAGAATATACAGAATTAATAAAAGCAAAACTTAACAATTATACCGTAGAAATAACTTATAAAGATATTTACAGAAGACCAATTGAATGTATCAAAGAAAGACTCCTTTTTAAACCAAGCTAAATATAATATAAAAATATTGAGCACATTTAAAAGAATGCCATACTTAAATTTGATTTTAATCAAACAAAAAACCGCCAATCTCCCGATAGTTATCGGGACAAAAGCGGTTCTTAAAAAATATAAATTATTAAATTTAAACAGTTTCAAATTTTAAAATTCTTCGGCGTCTTTGTATCAAAATTACAATCACTAAAACCCCTATTAGAGACATTCCAACTCCAACTAAATTAGGCGAAGCATAACTAAATCCGGCAATCAAAGGCAAACCACCTAAAAAAGCACCCAGAGCATTCCCGATATTAAAAGAGGCCTGTATGGCTGCCGAAGCAATCATTTCGGCTCCTACTGCAATTTGAATCATCAACATCTGAATAGGAGCAATCAATGCAAAAGCAATGCAACCCGTACAAAAAACTAAAATCAAACTAATATATGGGTTTGATGATAAAAAAAATACCATTGCTAAATCGAAAGCCATCAGCAAAAGCAAAACAATTAAGGTTTTCTCCGGTGAAAATTGATCAGCTAATTTACCCCCTATAACATTCCCTACAACCATTCCTGCACCAGCAAGTATCATAATATAAGGCACATCGGTAGCTTCAAAACCTGAAATATCAGTCAATAAAGGAGCAATGTAACTAATCCAGCAAAACAAACCTCCTACCCCAATTGCCGTAATTAAAATAACCAACCAGGCTTCGACCTTCTTAAAAAACTGCATTTGGTCTTTTATCGAAACTTTCTCATTCGATTCTACATCTGGCATCCAAAAGTAAAGCGAAATAAAGGTTACAACACCTAAAAAAGCTATCAGAATAAAAGTGTAGCGCCAGGAAAAATGATGCCCAATATAAGTTCCGATAGGCACTCCAATCAGATTAGCAATTGTTAAACCAGCAAACATAATGGATATTGCCTGAGCTTCTTTTCCTTTCTCCGCAAGTCTGCTGGCTACTACCGCTCCAACACCAAAAAACGCACCGTGCGGTAAACCGGAAAGCAATCGCGTTAAAAAGAAAAAACCATAACCCGGCACCACAATTGATAATGCATTAAAAAAAGCAAGCATTGCCGCGAGGATTAAAAGTGTTTTTTTAGGCGGCTCATTTCTAGCTATAATCACTAATAAAGGTGCGCCAATAACCACTCCAAGTGCATAAGCCGAAATTAAATAACCCGCAATGGGAATACTTACTTTTAAATCGGATGCAATATCTGGTAGTATTCCCATCATCACAAATTCCGTAATCCCTATAGTCAAACCACCCAAAGAGAGTGAAAGCAAACTTTTTTTCATTTTTATTCTAAAAAATTAATACTAGCGAAGATTGATTTTACCTCAACGTCTATTTACACTGCAAATTTACAGACCGGCAATTCAATAAAATTGTAATTTTACCTCATAAACTTGCAACTATAGACTATGGAATTAGCATACCCTAAATCCCCCGTAAACATCAATAGTGATATGCGACTCGAGCGATAGCGAACAGGCGAAGCAATTATATATAACCTATAAAAAACAATAAATAGCTACATATGAAAAAATTAAATCAATTTGACACCTTAGTCATTGACGAATTTGAAGAAGACCAATACCATCTTCCCAGACATAGTCACACCTATTATGAGATTATTTATATTATAAAAGGAAGCGGAATCCATCAGTTAAACAAAAATCTGATTCCGTATCAGGCAGGAGATTTATTTGTTCTTTCAACTGATGATGAGCATTATTTTGATATTCAGGAACGAACACGCTTTTTCTTTATAAAATTCACCGATACTTATTTTAATTCGAATAAAAAACTTTCCTGTGATGAGTTTTTACTCAATACACCCGAGAATTTCATGAGGGATAAATCTCTGAAGGAAAATGTTTTAAAACTGGACGAAACATATGCTGTGATATTAAAAAATACCATCGACAACATCCGAACTTATAACAGTAATTCAAACATTTCGACTTCGCCAATTGCTTTTTACCAAATCCTGTCTATTTTTGGGTTAATTAAAGAAAGTTTACAACAGCAAAATATAAAAATTGCTCATTCAGGAGTAGATAACGACCAGATTATCTCTTATATTCATCAGAATATTTACAAACCAAAACTAGTTCAGATAAAAACCATTGCAGCACATTTTAATATCTCTCATAGTTATTTTGGTACTTATTTCAAACGAAATTTTTTGTTGAGTTATAGAGATTACTGCAATAAACTGCGAACACAATTAATAGAAAAAAGAATTTTAAACAAGCAGTTATCTATGAAACAAATTGCTTATGAATTTGGCTTTACCGATGAAAGCCACCTTTCTAATTATTTTAAAAAACAAAGAAATTTGAAACCTAGTGAGCTTAAAAAGCTATAGTTAATGTGTTTATTTTTTATCTGCCACATTACATATGCTGAGTATAAAAGTTATAATCTTTTAAGATAGTTTTGATAAATTCTTCGTTTGTTGTACCGGATTGTTTTGTTATTCCGGTTACACTTTCGATTTTATCTTTTAATTTTCCCAGAATTTCAAAATCAATCTTTTTTTGCACTAATGTGGTCTGATAGGTTTCTTTTACTATACGGATATCATTATCTGAAAGCCTGATAACCAAAGGATAAACCGGCACATAAGCATCACCTATTTCTTCGAGAATAGTACTGTTTATTGTAATTTTATTTTTCAAAGTAATGACAGCTGTTCCGGATGCCATATCTCCCAGTCGCTGCGTTTTTTCACTAATAATCATGGCTGTCAACCCCACCAGACCACTACTGGAAATAAAATCAATAAGACGAAAAAGCCAACGTATAATATAATCCCCGAAAGAGGCCTGATAACCATCTATTTTCACCACTTTAATTTTACAAATCTTCTTCCCTAAAGTTTGTCCTTCAAAAAGAGTTTCCAGAACTAAAGAATAAAAAACATAGGGCAGCGCCAAAATCATCATAACAGACATTATCGTCCATCGGTCTCCGCCAAAAATCCGGTCTAATTTCAGCCAGTAAAAAATATAGAATACCGTAAATAAATAGGCGATTTTTATAACCAAATCTAAGGCGTAAGCACCCATTCTTTCTCCTACAGAAGCAGCAGAAAATTTAATAACAACATTTTGTGTAGTATTTATCGATAATTCTGACATATTTTATTATTTTAGCCTCAATGAGAGAAGTTGCATTCATAAAACAAAACAAAGAAAAATGGCTTGAATTTGAACAGGCAATTTTTGGTAAATCTAAGAAAAATCCTGATGAAATGGCAAACTTGTACATTCATTTGGTAAATGATTTATCTTATGCACAAACTTATTACCCCAAAAGTAAAACGGTAATCTATCTGAATTATTTGGCTTCTCAGATATATCAAAAGATTTACAAAACCAAAAGAGAAGATAAAAATCGCTTTATACATTTCTTTTCAGCCGAAGTACCTCTTTTAGTCTATCAATACAAACGCTATCTGTTGTATGCCTTTATTCTGTTTTTTTGTTGCGTCAGTATCGGAGTTGTTTCTGCTAAATATGATCAGGATTTTGTACGCCTTATTCTGGGTGACGATTACGTAAATATGACTTTGGAAAACATAAAAAAAGGCAATCCGATGGCAGTTTATAAATCCGGCGGGAATGTGGGGAGTTTCATTGGGATAACACTCAATAATTTATATGTAGGAACCCGTTGTTTTATTTATGGGGTTTTTCTAGGAATTGGAACCTTTACTGTTTTATTGCAAAACTCTATCATGCTCGGTGCTTTTCAGTATTTTTTCCACCAGCAGGGTGTTTTTTGGGAAAGCGTTCGCGGTATCTGGATTCATGGCACAATGGAAATTTTTGGGATGGTGGTAGAAGCTGCATGCGGTTTCATATTAGGCGCATCTATTTTATTTCCTAGAACTTTTTCCAGAATGAATTCCTTTAAAATTGGTTTTAAAAACAGCTTAAAAATTTTCCTGAGTACTATTCCTTTCACCATTGCAGCTGGATTTCTGGAAGGTTTTATCACCCGGTATTCCATTGAAATGCCAGTCTGGTTAAGTGTCTTTATTATCATTTCAACACTTTCCTTTATTGCTTTTTATTATTTAATATACCCGTTTATTATTAACAAAAAAATAAATCTAAATGATGTTTCAGCTTCACAAAAACCGTTCGTTTAGCACTTATATTAATGATACTTTTCTGTTTTTTAAAATGCACGGAAAAAGCTATTTTAAAAACTATTTCATTATAAACGGTGCCTTGCTGTTGCTATTAATTGCAATTGTATTTTTTGGTTTTCAGTTTTACTTTCAGACGCTGTTTTCTAATTTAGGCAACCCCGGATTAGATTCGAACCCAATGGTAAATATGCTTACTGACAATGTCGGTTTTATTGCTTTTTTTGCCATACTTATAATGGTTTTATTTTTCTTTATTTCTGTTTTACAATATGCATTTCCGGTAATTTATTTTGATTTATTTGACAAAAAAAACACTGATGATATCGAACCTTCGGAAATACTCCAGAGTCTGAAACAGAAATCTTTTAAAATTTTTAAATTCTTTATCGCATTAATATTTATAATAACTCCCATAATAGTTCTCATTTTTGGACTCAACATCCTTTTATTTTTCATAATCATAGGAATCCCATTGTTTTTTATCACAGCTCCGGCTGCCCTTAGCTGGGTAAACATTAGTTTTTATCATTATCTGAATTCAACTGACAGATTGTTTCCTTCTCTAGCTTTAGGTTTTAAATATTTAAAACAACAGTTCTGGACCAATGTAGGATCAACAATGATTATGATAATTATTATTCAGATTGTAATGACCATTTTTACCACAATACCGTATCTGTTAGGCATGGTAAATATGTTTACCGATTTTTCACCTCAGTCCGGACCAATTAATCCCGAACAATTTTCGGCACTGCCTATGTTAATGACAGTTGTAATGGTTATTTCTCTTGTTGCCAATTATATTCTCAGCAATTTAATTATTGTCAATCAGGGGCTAATTTATTACAGCCAGAAAGAAACGGAAGAGAATACTTCGGCTAACCATTCTATAGACTTGATAGGTAGTGACAGTGAATAAATTAATCTTATTTTTTCTGCTTTTAACAGGCGTTTCTTCCCGATCGCAGGATTCTTTGGCTGTAGCCAAAAGCAGCACTATGCCTATCAATGAAAAAGAAATCCTAGTTGACAACAGTATCATTAAACCGCTGAAATTTGATCCAAATTATAAAAAAAGTTATCAGTCGTCTGATTTTATCTATGATGTAAAAATTGCCGAAAAAGGAATTTGGGATCGCTTTTTAAATTGGTTATCATTTTGGTTTAAAAAGATTTTTGGGCTCCCTAACATGGATGTTTCAGGAAAATATGTTAATCTGACTTTAAAAACTATTGCAATACTTCTCATAGTGTATGTTATTTATAGTATTGTGAAGCTCATCCTCAATAAAGAAGAACAATGGATTTTTGGGAAATCAACTGCTCAAAAAATCCTGAAATATGATGATATAGAGCTAAATCTGAAACATATAGATTTTGAAAAATTAATAAAGGACACCTTAAAATCCGGGGAGCAACGATTAGCTATCCGATACTATTATTTATGGTTACTGAAGAAAATGTCGGAGAAAAATGTAATCGACTGGAATCCTGAAAAAACAAATTCAGATTATCTGTATGAGATAAAAAATGAAAGCATTAGGAATGACTTTGGTTATGTGTCTTATTTGTACAATTACATTTGGTACGGCGAATTTGATCTGGACGAAATCACTTTTGAAAAAGCAAAAAAAACATTTGAAAAAACGTTACAATCCATCTCATAAATGAACAATACCATTAAAATATATATTGTTTTTTTCATCTTGTTTTTAGCAGGCATTGTTTATATTGACGCTGTTAAGCCCAAACCTGTAAATTGGTTTCCCTCTTATGATTTAACCGAAAAAATTCCTTTTGGACTCTATGTTTTTGACAAAGAAGCCAGCGGTTTATTTAAACAAAACAAAATCCAAAAAGTAATAAAAACACTCTATGAATTTTTTAACAGCAAAAATGCTTTAGTCGATGTAGCGTACGACTACCGCGGAACTATTTTTTCTGTCTCTGAAAATTACAACTTAGACAGCAAATCAGACAAAGAACTTTTTTATTTTGTCGGTGATGGCAATACCGCTTTTATAAGCTGCAAAGATTTTCCTGAAACGCTAATGGACAGTTTAAATTTCAGCATTAACTCCAGTTTAAAATTATCTGACACGGTAAATGTGTGGATGGCTAATAAAAATTTAGGTTCTGAAAAATACAATTTAAATATTGGAGCCGGGAATATTTACTTTTCAGAAATAGACACCCTGACAACAACCGTTTTGGGGTATCAGGGAAAAGACAATAAAAAAGAAATTAATTTTATAAAAGTACCTTACAAAGAAGGTTATTTTTACCTGCACACACAACCGGCCTGTTTTACAAATTATCATTTATTAAAAAGCAATCATTTTGAATATACCGAAAAAATTCTTTCTTATATCCCTGAAGGTAATCTTTTCTGGTTAGTAAAAGGCCAAAATGGAGAAGTTATTTCTAATTCTCCTTTGCGCTATATTTTGAGTCAGCCTGCTTTAAAATGGGCCTGGTTACTGTTCCTTTCCGGCATGCTGCTGTTTATGATTTTTAATGCTAAGAGGAAACAGCGTATCGTTCCTATCGTGAAACCATTAGCCAATACAACAGTCGATTTTACAAAGACTATTGGTAATTTATATTATCAGGAAGGCGATCATCAAAATATTATCAATAAAAAAATAATTTATTTTTTTGAAAAAATAAGGAATGAATATTTAATTGACACTACTGTTTTAGACGAGAATTTTGAAAAAAAATTACAACTGAAAACAGGTAAAAGCATGCAGGACATTAAAGAGCTGGTATGGCTAATTAAACGTCTGAATGATCCTTATTACTTATGTGTTGAAGAAGATTTAATTGAAATTAATAATGCAATAGAAAAAATTATCAGCTAATGGAAAATACAGAAAACAGCCATCCGGATTCAGAAAATGTAACCTTTGAATCCCGATTAGATTTAGGAGCATTAAGCGAAAGCATTCAAAAAATAAAAAAAGAATTAGAAACCGTAATTGTGGGTCAGCATAAAATGATTGATCAGTTGCTGGTTGCTATTTTATCCAATGGTCATGTTTTAATCGAAGGCGTTCCCGGAGTTGCTAAGACCATAACTGCTAAAATTCTGTCAAAAACACTCTCAATAGGATTCAGCCGCATCCAGTTTACACCGGATTTAATGCCATCGGACATCTTGGGAACATCGGTATATGATTTAAAAAAATCCGAATTCGAATTTAAAAAAGGACCTGTTTTTTCTAACCTGATTTTAATTGACGAAATCAATCGTGCTCCGGCCAAAACGCAGGCTGCTCTTTTTGAAGTTATGGAAGAACGCCAGATCACTATGGACGGAACAACATATACATTAGAAACACCATTTATTGTTTTAGCGACACAAAACCCCATAGAACAGGAAGGAACCTATCGTTTACCCGAAGCACAATTAGACCGTTTTCTGTTTAAAATCAACATTGATTATCCGGTTCTGGATGAGGAAATTATAATTTTACAAAGAGAGCATTCTCTTCAGAATCACGGAAAATTAGATACCATTGCCAGCATTATTTCGGCGAGTGAAATCAACAGCTATCAGGCTTTAGTAAAACAAGTACTGCTAGATGCAAACCTGATTGAATACATTGCTAAAATTGTGGTGAATACCCGCGAAAATGCATTTTTATATTTAGGTGCTTCTCCACGCGCTTCTATTGCAATCCTGAATGCAGCCAAAGGTTTTGCTGCTATCAGAGGCAGGGATTTTGTTACTCCAGAGGATATTAAAGAGGCCGCAATTCCCGTATTGCAGCACCGGGTAATTGTTACTCCTGAACGTGAAATGGAAGGATTAACAAGTGTCGAAATCATTAAACAAATATTAGAAAACATTGAAATTCCCAGATAAATAAATTTCAAAAAAAAATCCTTTTACAAATCATAAGCGCTATAAATATTGAACTATTTTAAACAATTTTATATCAATCTGCTGTTCTTCTATTTGCTGGCAGGCATAATAGGGATATTTTGTCTGTCGTTTATATTTCCAGCTTTGTATCAGGCTGCGGAATATATTCTGCTTGCTTTAATGTGCTTTTTCGTTTTGGATTTTATCATTTTGTTTCTGACAAAAAACGGAATAGAAGCACAAAGAATAACGCCCGAAAAATTATCTAACGGTGATGAAAATCCAATAATCATTAGCATTAAAAATTTCTATGCTTTTAGTGTTTATGCTAAAGTAATTGACGAAATTCCCTTTCAGTTCCAAATCAGAGACTTTGAAATTAAACGAAAAATAAAAAATGCTTCAGTTGATGATTTTCAATATTATCTCAGACCCACAGAACGCGGTGAATATCATTTTGGAAATTTAAATATTTATATTTCTTCTCCATTAAAGTTGCTTTCTAAGCGCTATATTTTCAATAAAGATGTAATGGTTCCGGTCTACCCTTCTTACATTCAGTTAAGAAAATACGATCTGATTGCTTTTTCTAATAATTTGTTTCAGTACGGGGTTAAAAAAATAAGACGACTGGGACATACAATGGAATTCGAACAAATTAAAGAATATGTTCCCGGTGATGATATCAGAACCCTGAACTGGAAAGCTACTGCCAAGAAAAACAGTTTAATGGTGAATCAGTTTCAGGACGAAAAATCCCAAAATATTTATATGGCAATTGATAAAGGGCGTACGATGAAAATGCCTTTTAACGGAATGAGTCTGCTTGATTATGCTATAAATGCCACTTTAGTGATGTCTAATGTGATTCTGAAAAAACAAGATAAAGCCGGTATGTTTTCTTTTTCTAAAAAAGTAGAAAACCGTGTCGTTTCAGAAAAAAGAACGTTGCAAATGCAAAAAATTCTGGAAAATCTCTATAAAATTAAAACGGATTATTTTGAAAGTGATTATTCCAGACTCTATGCGGACATCAAGAAAAACATCAGCCAGCGAAGTCTGATTATTTTGTATACCAACTTTGAAACATTAGATAGCCTCCACCGTCAGTTACCTTATTTAAAAGGAATTGCAAAAAGCCATTTACTGGTAGTCGTTTTTTTTCAAAATACCGAATTGAATCAGATAACCACTAAAAAAGCAGAAACAATCCAGCAAGTCTACGACAAAGTCATTGCTGAAAAGTTTATTTTTGAAAAAAAGCTTATTGTAAACGAACTTAAAAAATACGGAATTCATTCGGTTTTGACACAACCCGAAAATCTGACCTTAGACACCATTAACAAATATCTTGAAATTAAGGCCAGAGGAATATTATAATCGTTTACAAAAATTATTTTCTCCTCGAAACAAAAAAATGTTTCATCAAATCAGCAGCTTCATTTGCCATGATTCCTGAAACCACAGTAGTTTTAGGATGTAGTTTTGTTCCCAGAGTCATAAAACCACGTTGTTCATCACGGGCACCAAAAACAATTTTAGAAATCTGACTCCAGTATAAAGCTCCGGCACACATCTGGCAAGGTTCCAGAGTTACATACAGCGTACAATCTTTTAAATATTTCCCGCCTAAATAATTTGCAGCAGCAGTTATCGACTGCATTTCGGCATGAGCAGTAACATCATGAAGCATTTCAGTCAGATTATGACTGCGGGCAATGATGGTATTATTGACTACAATAATTGCTCCTACAGGAATTTCGCCTTTCTCAAAAGCCTTTTCGGCTTCCTGCAAAGCCTTTTTCATAAAATATTCGTCGGTGAAAATATTTTCCATACAGCAAAAGTACGATTTTGAAATAATTTTCGGGAGCTTAAAATTAAGATCTAAATCTCTTGCAGCAATTGTTATGGCGTTTTTTCAATTTGAATCTTGAAATTTTAGCAAGACGAATAAACAATAACAGTATAATTTAAAATCGTTTTATAATGCCTTCCTGCTTTAAAATTCAATTCAATCTGCAGATACAAAAACAGATTTAAATTTAAAACCGTAAATTTGCTTTTTTAGAATTCCTAATGAAAAGCAGTCTACTCCAAAATATCAATTCTCCTTCTGATTTACGTGTCCTTGACGAAGCCCAACTTCCTCAGTTGGCTCAGGAATTACGCAATTTTATTATCGATATCGTTTCAGTAAAAGAAGGACATCTGGGTGCGAGTTTAGGAGTGATTGAATTAACCATTGCTTTGCATTATGTATTTAACACACCCGCTGATGCTTTAATATGGGATGTGGGTCACCAGGCTTACGGACATAAAATCCTAACGGAAAGAAGAGATGTTTTCCACACTAACAGACAATTAGGCGGGATTTCAGGTTTTCCCAAAAGGAGCGAAAGTATTTATGATGCCTTTGGCGTAGGTCATTCCTCGACTTCCATTTCAGCCGCACTGGGAATGGCAATTGCATCAAATCTGAAAGGAGATTTCGAAAAACAACATATTGCCGTAATTGGTGATGCTTCGATAGCTTCAGGAATGGCTTTTGAAGGACTGAATCATGCCGGAGTGACTAATGCCAATTTATTAGTCATTCTCAATGATAACGCCATCGGAATTGACCCAAGCGTCGGTGCTTTGAAAAACTATCTTACGGCGGTAAAAGAAGGCAAAAATCCCAGACAAAATAATATGATTAAATCCCTGAATTTTAATTATTCAGGACCAATTGACGGCAACGATATTTTTGCAGTAACCAAAGAATTAAAGCGTTTACAAAAAATAAAAGGACCTAAATTTTTGCATGTAATTACTAAAAAAGGGAAAGGATTACAACAGGCAGAAGAAAATCAGGTCGTCTATCATTCTCCCGGAAAATTTAATCGCTTAACCGGTGAAATTATACCAAAATCAGAAGCGGATCTACCTCCAAAATATCAGGATGTTTTTGGTCTGACTATTTTAGATCTGGCAAAAGCCAATGAAAAAATTATAGGTATCACACCTGCAATGCCTTCAGGAAGTTCATTAAAATTTATGATGGATGCCTTACCGGAACGCGCTTTTGATGTAGGAATTGCCGAGCAACACGCAGTAACTTTAGCCGCCGGAATGGCAACACAGGGGATGACTGTTTTTTGCAATATTTATTCTACTTTTTTACAAAGAGCTTATGATCAGGTCATTCATGATGTGGCTTTGCAAAATTTAGCTGTAATATTTTGCCTGGACAGAGCAGGATTAGTAGGTGAAGACGGAGCAACACACCATGGCGTATTTGACATTGCTTACTTACGCTGCATTCCTAATCTGATTATTTATGCTCCTATGAATGAAATAGCATTACAAAACATTATGTATACCGCTCAGTCAGGACTGGAACATCCTATAGCTATCCGTTATCCCCGAGGTCGCGGTGTAATTCCTGATTGGAAAAAAGAATATTTTGGTCACTATCAAAAAATTGATATTGGGAAAGCTTTTTGTATCAAAAATGGAAGTAAAGTAGCCGTTTTATCGAGCGGAACCATAGGAAACAATGTAAAAATGGCGCTGAACGAAATAGAAAATCCTGAAAAAATTGCCCATTTTGATTTTGCATTTGTAAAACCTTTAGACGAGAAATTATTACACGAAATATTTCAAAAATTCAAATTCATCATTACAATTGAAGATGGCACAGTTATTGGTGGTTTCGGAAGCGGAATTCTGGAATTTGCAGCTCAGAATAACTACCGGTCCAATATTAAAACATTAGGAATTCCGGATGAGTTTATTGGACAAGGAACTGTAAACCAATTACAACAATATTGCACAATTAGCGTTGAAACACTAAAATCACTCTTTTTGAGTTATTAAAACAAGAAATTTGCTGACATTAAATACCGATTCAATAATGAAAGTACAAAAACAAACTCTTCTTATTCTGTTATTACTATTTATTACTGGGACCAGTAGTTTTTCGCAGGTTGTTAAAGATACAATTGTTGCGGATTCCATTGCTACAGATTCAATCCCTAAAATAATACTTCAGCCGGTATTACATGATAATTTTTACAGAAAACCTTCTCCTCCTAAATTAAGATACACAATTGCAAGAACGGTTAAACTTCCTGAAATTATAAAAATAGAACCACATTACTCACACTGGCACGGCAAAAACATTTTAGGATTTGACATTTCCGAAATTGCGTTTGTAAACTGGAGTGCGGGTGGTACCAGTTCTATTTCAGGATTACTCAAAGGAGATTTCAACCGAACTTATGAGAGAAAATACATGAAATGGGTGAACGAACTCAGTATCAGATACGGAATGAATAAACAGGACGGTGTTGAAGTTCGTAAAACCGACGATGCTTTTCGGTTTAATTCTACTTTTGGATACCGAAAAAACCCTGAAAGCAACTGGTTTCATTCGGGAAAACTTAATTTTAACACTCAGCTGACTAACGGATACAAATATCCGAACAAAGACAATCCTATTTCACGACTCTTTGCACCGGCATATATGTTTTTAGGAACCGGAGCGGAGTATAGCAAGAAAAATAAAGATTTTGTTTTTTACGCTTCTCCTTTTACTTATAAAGCAACATTAGTGTGGGATCAGGATTTAGCTAACAATGGATCTTTCGGGGTCGAAAAAGCGATTTATGATGAAGACGGAAATATTGTCAAAAGAGGAAGAAGAGCTAAAAATGAAGTCGGTGTATTGATTACAAATCATTACAAAAGTGAAATTTCCAAAAATGTGATTTTTGTGAGCAATGTGAGTCTCTATTCAGACTACATTAACAAATTTGGAAATGTCGATGTAGACTGTGATTTAGCTTTAAATTTAGTCGTAAATCAATATGTAAAAGCAAATATTGGTGCCCGTATTTTATACGATGATGACATCAAAAACAAAACAGAAATTGATGGCGTTGAGGTTACCGAAGGACCTAAAACCCAGTTAAAACAGGTTTTAGGAGTAGGTATTACATATGCTTTTTAAGCCATTATCTTTTTTTGCTACCATTAATGGTCTCATATAATTCTAATGCATTTCCATCTGTAAGCAAGGATACGTAGTGACAAATGTGCAGCAAACGATCATATAGATTCTCTTTTTCCAGATGGTGTTTTTCCGGCAATAATTTTAATATTAACTTATCATAATTAGAAGCTGTACCATTAAATGTATTGTCATAAGCAGTAATAAATTTATCCAGTAAAGTCTGTATAATCTGATAACCTACTAATTCTTTTTCAATGACTTCACGGCTTTGATAAATTTTATCAATACTAATTTTGATAATGTCATCCATCTGAGCTTTGTATTTGCTTTTGTCCATTAATGCAAATGGAAATTGCCCTTTTAAAATAGCCTCTTCATTAGCGATAAACACTTTTACGGCATCATTTATCAGGCTGCTTATCGCTAATGCCCTTAAATAACTTATACGGTCTTCTTTAGTTTCTAAAGTTTTATATTTGGAAGTATTAATACTGTCTTTTACTAATTTAATCAAATATTCCAAAGCAAAATCTTCGGAAACCAAACCTAAATTTATACCGTCTTCAAAGTCAATGATAGTGTAACAGATATCATCTGCAGCTTCAACTAAATAAGCCAGCGGATGTCTTTCAAAACCAATATCCTCACCGGATTTATTGGGAATCAAACCCATATCCTGAGCGGCTTCTTTAAAAAAAGCCGCATCAGCCTGAAAGAAGCCATATTTTTTATCGGAGATATTTCGGGTAGGTTTTTTGGGCAAACTCTCCTTTGGATATTTCATAAACGCACCCAGAGTAGCGTAGGAAATGCGAAGCCCGCCCTCAATTCCCGGACGGCTTGAAGTCATTACCGAAAAACCATTGGCATTTCCTTCAAAATCAATTAAATCCTGCCATTGTTTTGGGCTCAGATATTCCTGGTATTTTTTTCCTTTTCCAATAGAAAAATATTCTCCTATAGCTTTCTCTCCGGAATGCCCAAATGGAGGATTTCCAATATCATGCGCTAATGATGCTGCGGCAACAATAGCTCCAAAATCATTCATGTGAAATCCATGAATATCTTTTAAATACGGATATTTTTCTATAATTTTTTTTCCAACCAAACGTCCTAAAGACCTTCCCACTACAGAAACTTCCAAACTATGCGTTAATCGGGTATGTACAAAGTCAGTTTTAGAAAGCGGAATTACCTGGGTTTTATCCTGTAAACTTCTAAAAGCAGCCGAAAAAATAATACGATCATAATCTACTTCAAATCCTAAACGGGTGTCATCCTGTTCAATTCGTAATCGTTTACTTGTATCGCCTTGCCTTTTTAAAGATAAAAGTTGTTCCCAGTTCATATTGATGGTAGATTGTAGATTTATAAGTTTAGATAAAAAAATCAAAAATACATTTATTTTACGATTTATAAGGTAAATTCGAGGAAACACAATCACATCAAAAAAAGTAGATTCTGAGATTTTCATTTATTGATTCACATGAAAATCTGTGGTAAAAATATATATCTCAAAAATTCAATTCCGTACTATTTTTAATTTCGCCCATGACAAATATAGTTTGAGTGTTTCCTATATTCTCAATAGTAGATAATATCTTCGATTAAAATTTTCAGCATAAAATCATAATCACCTGCAATATTATAGCACTCAATAATCTCCGGAAGCGCCACAATATCTTTTACAAAATTGGCTCCTACATTTTTTGCATGCTCTTTAAGACGCACATTACAAAAAACAGTCATTGGGAAGAAACTAAAAAAGCACTGATTGAAATGGTAAATGCCGCTAAAAAAATGCGTATTGCTGCCAAAAATACTGTTCTTGCTTAATTTTTTTTTTATTATTTAAAAACCCTGGCTGAGTTAATCTCAGCCAGGGTTTTTGCATTTATTGATACCTGATTACAAAGCCATCTGATTGTATTTAATTTGATGTTCCATAAAAATTAACTGGATTTCTGAATAAGACAAATTCGAATTTTCGATAGAAATCAGACTATTCTTTTCCTGCTTTTTAAATTTCAAAATAGCATTGGGACTTAAATTTAAAAGATCATAAGTAACCCAAAATTTCTGATACACAGAGTTAAGATCGGTATTAAAAAGATAATTATTAAATTTTGAATTCATTTTTTTCTGCTTAAAATTATTTAAAAAATAGTTATAAACCGGTTATTCCCATCCACCACCAAGAGCACGATACAATTCGACATTTGACGACAAACGTTCCTTTTTTATTGATGCGAGTTCCAGTTCTGCAGCCAAAAGGTTTCCTTGAGCAACAATCACTTCAAGATAAGTAGCCATTCCGCTTTTAAAAAGCAAATCTGCATTTCCAATTGCTTTTTGAAGCTTTTCCACGCGTTGTTTTGCAATAGCAAATTGTTCTTCCTGCTTGTTAATTTTTGCCAGAGCATCAGATACTTCCTGTACCGCAACTAAAACGGTTTGTTTAAACTGTAAGATTGCCTGTTCTCTTTGAACCTTAGCCACTTCATATTGGGTTTTTAGTTTTTTACCGTTCAAAACCGGAGCTGTTAATCCACCTGTTACTGATCCAAATAAAGAAGCCGGAATATTAAACCAGTTGTTAAACTCAAATGAGTTCACACCGGTTACGGCAGTGATATTCAAAGCCGGGTACAAACTTGATTTTGTAATTCCAACTTTTGCATTCGCCATTTTTAACGCCAGTTCAGCACTCTTAACATCCGGTCTTTTTTCCAACAACTCAGACGGAATCCCTGCTGAAAGATTTTCTTTGACAAGAATTGTGTTTAGTTTACTTTCCCTTTCTTTAGCATCCGGAAAACTTCCTGATAAAACACTTAAAGCATTTTCCTGAATTTCTATATCCTGCTCTAATTTGGGAATTAACTGAGCCGCTACTAATCGTTGTGCTTCGGTTTGATCTTTTGCCAGCGAGCTTAACTGACCGGATTCAAACTGTAAATTAACAATGAAGAGCGTACTGTCATTTAGAACCAACGTTTTTCTGGCAATTTCCAGCTGTGCATCGAGCATAAGCAAATCATAAAACCCTTTTGACACTGTAGCTACAATAGTAGTTTGCAATGCTTTTTTAGCTTCAGCTGTTTGCATAAATTCAGCTAGAGCACTTTTTTTCTGGTTTTTTATTTTACCCCAAATATCCGCTTCCCAAGATAAATTTAATCCGGCTGAAAAATCTTCCAGGTGTTTTTGTCCTAAAAACTGAGAGGTACTTAATCCGTTCAGACTATTATCGGAAAGACGGTTCGTTACTGCCGTAGCATAGGCATTCAGCTGAGGAACATTTCCCCATTTAGCCTGCTTAAATTTCAAGTTAGCAATTGCTATATTTTGCTCCGCAATTTGTAAATCGTTATTTTTTTCTAATGCAACATCAATAAGCTTTACTAAATCAGGTTCTTCAAAAAAAGATTTCCATTTAATATCCGCACTACTTGTGGTATCAGCAGTCTTTTGATTCCTGAAATTCTCAGGAAGTGCCTCTTTGGGAGCTTCAATATCCTTTGAAACGGTACAGGATAGTATTGTGAGGATCAAAATGGCGACCATCACAATTTTAGTTATATATTTTTTCATTTTATAAATTGTCATTAAATTTCTGTACAAGTATCTTTTCTGCTTTCTAAATCTTTAGAAATCCTGTACGATATATAGCCGATGCCAATAATGACGGCCAGCAGAATTGTCGTTATAAAATTTTCCATTTTTTTATTTTTCTTCGTTATGAATTACGGCTATCGGTTTTCCGGTAACTTTTTCCTGTAAATGCTGGAATACGATGAATAAAACCGGAATGATTAATAACCCCAGAATTACTCCTGAAACCATACCTCCCGCAGCGCCAATACTAATGGAATGGTTTCCCTGTGCAGACGGTCCTGTAGCACCCATCATCGGAATTAATCCTACTACGAAAGCCAGTGATGTCATGATAATAGGACGCAAACGTAGTTTAGCCGCCTCTATTGATGCTTTGACTAATGCTTGTCCGGATTTTCTTTTCTGAACGGCAAATTCAACAATCAGAATCGCATTTTTGGCAAGCAATCCTATAAGCATTACCAATGCCACCTGTACATAAATATTATTTTCGATTCCTGTTAAACCTATTGCAGCAAATACTCCAAAAATTCCTGCCGGAATAGAAAATATAACTGCTAATGGCAAAATGTAACTTTCATATTGTGCAGCAAGTAAAAAGTAAATGAATATCAGACACAATAAGAAAATAGTTGCCGACTGCCCTCCGGATGAAATCTCTTCCCGGGTTTGTCCTGAAAATTCATAGGCATAACCTGCCGGCAGTTGTTGTGCAGCTACTTCTTCGATTGCTTTAATAGCATCACCAGAACTAAATCCAGGTGCAGGAATAGCATTGATAGAAATAGAGTTAAACAAATTGTATCTCGAAGCGGTTTCTGAACCATAAATACGACTTAGTTTTACCAATGTGTTGATAGGAACCATTTCGCCATTGTTATTTTTCACAAAAACTCTGTCAATAGATGACGGATCGGCTCTGTCATCAATATCAGCCTGCACAACTACTCGGTAATATTTACCAAATCGGTTAAAATCAGATGCCTGGGCACTACCAAAATATGCCTGCATGGTTTGTAAAATGTCTTTTACTTTCACTCCCAATTGATCGGCTTTTTCATCGTTGATATCCAATTGCAATTGCGGATAATCGGCTTTGAAAGAGGTAAAGGCAACTGCAACTTCTGGACGTTTCATTAATTCGCCAATAAAGGTTTGAGAAATTCCACTGAATTTATCCAGTTTACCGCCGGTTTTATCCTGCAACACCAAATCTAAAGCTTCCACATTACTAAATCCGGGAACAGTAGGAAAACTAAATACAAAGAAACTTCCGCCTGAAATTGCACCTAATTTACCACGAACCTGATTCATAATTTCGTCGATGTTTTTCACTTCGCCACGCTCTTCATTTGGTTTCAACAATACAAAAACAACCGCTGATGACGGACTGGTAGAATTAGTTAATAAATTAAACCCTGAAATAGCAGTAACGTCTCTGGAAGCATCTAATTTGCTTAAAATATTTTCAGCTTCTGTCATTACTTTCTGTGTTCCGTCAAGCGAAGTTCCCGAAGGTGTGTTAACTGCAATGGCAATAAATCCCTGATCTTCTGTCGGGATAAACCCGGCCGGCGTTGTTTTTACCATTACAATTGTAGCAATAGTAATTAAAGCCAATCCACCCAAAGAAACCCATTTGTTACGAATTAAGAATTTTAATCCACCTATATAACGGTTGGTCAAGGATTCGAAACTATTATTGAATCCGGTAAAGAATTTCTCTTTAAAACCTGGTTTGGTATAAGGAATATTTCCATCATGTGGTGCGTGATTATCTTTTAAAAATAAAGCCGCCAATGCTGGACTCAATGTTAATGCGTTTACAGCTGAAATTACAATCGCAATAGCCATTGTAAAAGCAAACTGACGATAGAAAACTCCGGTCGAACCTTCCATAAAACCAACCGGCAGGAATACAGCGGCCATTACCAGCGTAATTGAGATAATAGCTCCCGTAATTTCATGCATCGCTTCATGTGTAGCTATTTTTGGAGACAGATGTTTGTGCTCCATTTTGGCATGCACCGCTTCCACAACCACAATAGCATCATCCACCACAATTCCAATTGCCAGAATTAAAGCAAAAAGTGTTAATAGATTAATCGAAAACCCAAATAACTGCATGAAAAAGAAGGTTCCTAAAATAGCTACCGGAACCGCTATGGCCGGAATTAAAGTAGATCTAAAATCCTGTAAGAAAATAAATACCACTATAAATACTAATAGAAAAGCTTCTAATAAAGTATGTTTTACCTGATCGATGGATTGATCCAATGACACTTTGGTACTATAAAAAATATTATGTTTGATATCTTTTGGAAAATCCTTCGAAGCTTTCTCCATTAATTTATTAATAGCAATCTGAATATCATTGGAGTTAGATCCAGCCAACTGAATAACACCAATTACAATTCCTTTTTTACCGTTCAAACGTGTTAAACTGTTATAAGAGTAAGCACCAAGTTCCACTCGGGCAACATCTTTTAATCGAAGTACAGAACCATCAGCATTGGATCGAATAGCAATATTTTGATAATCTTCCGGTTTAGTAAGTTTTCCTTTGTATTTGATTACGTATTCAAAAACCTCTTTACTTCGTTCTCCAAATTTACCCGGAGCAGCTTCCAGACTTTTGTCCTGAATTGCTGCCATAACTTCATTAGGCGTTACATTGTGTGTCGCCATTTGAGTTGGATTCAGCCAAACCCGCATCGAGTAATCTTTTACACCTCCAAAAATACTGGCAGAACCAACTCCCGGAATACGTTTGATTTCAGGGATAATATTAATTTGAGCATAATTGGCAACAAAAGTCTGATCGTATTTAGCTTCGTCATCAGTATACATACCAATCGCCATGATGAAACTATTTTGTTGTTTGGCGGTGATCACTCCTTGCTGCACTACTTCGGCAGGCAATTGACTGGTGGCTTGTGCAACTCTGTTTTGCACGTTAACCGCTGCTTGGTCGGCATCTGTCCCTAGTTTAAAGAAAACGGTAATGGCTAAAGTTCCATCATTACTGGCGGTAGAACTCATGTAAGTCATGTTTTCTACTCCATTTATAGATTCTTCCAGTGATGGTGCTACAGAACGTAAAACTGTTTCGGCATTTGCTCCAGGATACACTGCCGTTACTAAAACCGAGGGAGGTGCAATATCAGGAAACTGTTGTAAAGGCAATTTTGTAAGTCCAAGCACCCCGAGAATGACTAACAATATGGAGATAACCGTTGCCAGTACAGGTCTTTGTATAAATATTTTGAACATTTTTATAAAAATTATTTTTTAGTAATGATTTGTGCAACCTCAACAGCTGCTTTTTGAGGCTGAA
Source organism: Flavobacterium plantiphilum (assembly GCF_046000495.1). Lineage (NCBI taxonomy): Bacteria > Pseudomonadati > Bacteroidota > Flavobacteriia > Flavobacteriales > Flavobacteriaceae > Flavobacterium > Flavobacterium plantiphilum. Next base: position 23,602 of record NZ_JBELQA010000003.1, on the reverse strand, counting down.
TTTCCTGTCCTTCCTGAAGTTTATCAATGCCGCTTAATACAATTTGGTCTCCGGATTTTACTCCCTCACTAACCAGATAGTTTGTGCCGCTTTTACCAATAATGCTGACAGGCATTTTACTTACTTTATTTTCTTTGTTTAAAGTGAAAACAAATACTTTATCCTGCATTTCAATTGTTGCTGATTGTGGTATCAAAATAGCATCGTCATGATTGATTCCTAAACGAATTTTCCCCGTATTTCCGGAACGCAAAGTTCCGTTTGCATTTGGGAAAGTAGCTCTCAAAGTAATGGCTCCTGTAGTTTTATCAAACTGACCGTCTACCATATCAATTTTTCCGGATTTTGCATAAGCATTATTATCCGCAAGAATCAAGGTTACAGGAGGCAGATTTTTAATTTTATCTCCAATTGTATTACCGTTATATTGTGATTTGAATTTGATAAAATCAGTTTCGCTCAATGAGAAATAAACAAAAACCTCGTGTACATCCGAAAGAGTTGTTAAAGGTTCAATATCGGTAGCAGAAACTAAACTTCCCTGCTTTTTAGGCAGCCTGCCTATGTAACCGCTAACCGGGGCTATCACATTCGTATATCCTAAATTGATTCTGGCTGATGCTACCATCGCTCTTGCCTGCTCAATATTGGCTGCAGCAATTTTTTGAGAAGCTTTAGCTGTTTTTAACTGATAATCTGAAACTACTTTGTTTTGCACTAAAGGAGCTAATTTATCTACTTCTAACTGAGCATTAATCAAAGCTGCTTCAGCAGCATGAAGACTGGCCAGAGCATTGTTTAACTGTTCACGAAAAGGACGCTCATTTATTTTAAATAAAGTCTGTCCTTTATTTACGTAAGCACCTTCGTCTACTAAAACACGGTCAAGATTTCCGCTTACCTGCGGACGAATTTCCACATCTACAGTTCCCTGAATTGATGCGGGATATTCGGTTTCAGTAGTCACATTTTCGTTAATAATACTTAAAACAGGTAACTTAGGTGCTTCAGGAGCTGGAGGAGCTGCATTCTTATCGGCGCAACTGATAAAAAATAGTGCTATTAGGCTTAGAAAAGTAACTTTTTTCATAATGAAGATTTGATTTAATTTGGTAATTACTATTGTTTTTGGAATAATCGTTTCAGAATTCATGCTGTTTTTAATTAATATTAATGTTTGTTGTATAATCACTTATTCTGAAATAAACGTTTCAGAATCAATGCTGTAATTTAAAAATGATGCTTTTAGTATGTATTGTTTTCTGAAATAAACGTTTCAGAATTCAGATAAAAAAAAAAGGAAATTATTTAAATATGTTTTTAATCAGAAATTCTGACATTTTTTTGATTTTTATTGGGTTGCCATGAAGGATATAGGATTGCTTCCATCCTGTGAAAGAAGTAACAATATATTCTGCCATTAAAGCGGCATCTTCTGAATCATCCATTTCACCATCATCCATTGCTTTTTGAACCACGGTAGCTATAAATTCGATAAAAACATCATTGTTTTTACTCATTTGATTGCGAACACTACAATCATCGGGAGCTATTTCAAAAATTGTTTTCATTCCCAAACATCCTTTATCACAATCAACAATCCAATCTGCTTTATCAGTAATAATTTTAATCAGTGCCTCTTTAGCTGATGGATATTTAACCACTTTTTCTTTTACTTCAGTCATCGCATTATCAAAATAATTGCTGATGCACTTCATAAACAATTGGTGTTTGTCGCCGATGGTGTTGTATAAACTGCTTCTGTTAATCTGCATAGCATCTACGAGATCCTGCATTGAAGTAGCATTATATCCTTTTTCCCAAAAGACATTCATTGCTTTTTCAATTTTTTCCACTTCGTTAAATTCTACACAGCGAGCCATATGAGTTTAATTTACATTTTGCAAAGATATAATTATTTTTGAAACAAGCGTTTCAGAATACGATTTTTATTTAAATTTTAAAAGTGAACATCCGGTCTGGGCTAAATTTCCCCGGATGTTTCATCCTCTTGAAAAAAACTATTTATAATTATGATGAAAGTATTTATTTTATAGTTACAGTGTTGCTGCACCTCCGTCAAGTAACAACTCACCTCCTATCATAAATTTAGAATCATCGGAAGCCAGGTAAAGAAATCCTGCTGCTATTTCTTCTGAAGTTCCTAATCGTTTAGCCGGAATTCCTGAAGCCAAATGATTTTTAGTTCCGTTTACTTCTTCTTTTGAAGCCCCGTTTCTTGCAAAGAGTGGTGTATCAATTGGTCCGGGCGAAAGTACATTTACACGAATATTTCTGTCTAATAATTCTGCCGATAAAGTTCTTGCTAACGAACGAACAGCAGCTTTTGATGCCGAATAAGCTGCCAAAGTAGCAAAACCTTTATGAGCAACCGTGGATGCTGTAAGAATAATTGAAGCCCCGTCATTCAGATAGGGTAATGCTTTTTGTACACTAAAGAACACACCTTTAAAGTTGATATCGCTCGTCTGATCAAACATCTCTTCGGTAAAATCAGCAAGGGGCGATGCAATAAAAACACCTGCATTAATCACTAATACGTCAATTTTTCCAAAAGTATCTTTTACAGCCAAGTAGCTTTTATCAATGTTTTTGATATCCGAAACATCACTTATGACTCCGATTGCTGCATTTCCTATTTCAAAAACCGCTGCATCAATGGTAGCTTTATTACGTCCTGTTATGGCAACTTTAGCTCCTTCTTCAGCAAATAATTTAGCTGTTGCTAATCCGATACCGCTGTTCCCTCCTGTAACAACAGCAACTTTGTTTTCTAATTTTTTCATTTTTTGCATTAACAATTTAATTATTATAAGTATTTAAATATCTAAATATTTCGATTTATATGATTAGAAAAAAGGCTAAAAGCCTAAATTCGCAATATACCGGCTATAAGCCTCGCACATTTCTTTATTGATAACAAACTTCAGATTCCGTCCTTCTTTTTCTGACAATAACAATTCAGCTTCTACTAATTGTTTCAAATGATGAGACATCGTTGATTGTGCCAGATTAAAACATTCAGAAACTTCACAACACTGCATAAAATCTTTACGCTTACTAATCATATCCAGTATTTTTAACCGATAAGGATCTCCTAACGCTTTGGATATTTTTTCTACCTGTTTTATATTTAATGGGGTAATCATGAGGCAAAGATAATAAATAAATCGATTTATTTCGATATTTATATTTAAAAATTTTTTCAGACAAGAATTAACGGACAAAACAATATACGGAACTTACAATAAAATATTTGCTATTCCCTGAATCTACACATCGAAGAAAGGATTGAACTGTTTTCAAAATAATCTATTTTTCTCTTTTGAGAATTTTAAAAAACAGTATTTTTTTTCAGTTTATTGAATGGAATACTGTCAAGATATTTTAAAAAACAACTCTTATTTTCCAAAAGAATTGTTTTATACAAATTACTTTTATACTTAAAATCTTTTTTAATATTTAAAAACAAATGTTTTTGCAAGGCATTCATAAATAAACTATCTGCAATAAAAAGGCGGTTGAATTCTATAAAAAAAGCGACTACAAAAACCTCAATATTACTAGCCTGTCTGGAATACATAATCATATCATTTGTACATACAGCATACATTAAACGAATAATAGCCGTACCTGTATTTTTTATATACTGAATTGCTTTCATAACTATTTCATTTAGTACTAATACAAATGTAAATTAGAAAAGGCTCTGACTATTTATACTATTTCAGGATAGTTTTATGAAATTCTGAATAAAATAAAAAAACAGCCATTAGAACAATAGCTGTTTTAAACTTTAATATTTCTACTTCAACATTTTACATCACATCCGTAATAAGTTTATTTTGATTTTTTCTGACATTGAGCAATTCTCTCTTCTTAACCACATAGGTTTTTGAAAAAACATCATGCCAGCCTCTGGGAACAGACCCCAAAAAAGAAAACACTTCAAAAGGAATAAAACGACAACAGCTTCGGATAAAAAAGGTTTTTTTAGCAGGCTTAGATCCGTCACTGTTTACAACTATTGTATGAGTAATTAATTTTGCAATAGTACGGGAAAAATACATCTCAGTAAGCCAATAGTACAAAAAGGCAATTATTAAAGAATAAACACCTATTTCAGATTTGCTCATATTTTTAACCCAATTGGATAACTCAAAATTATCTACAGCAAGTGCAATTAAAATAATTGTAGTTCCTAAACTCAGGATTAAAATATAAATAAATATTAAATCAACAAACCAATTCAGAAAGCGCTGAAACTGGGTTGCCTGCAAATTATCTGTGATTACAAATTTTTCATTTTCCATACTATTAAATTTAGTGTTAAAAAAAGAAATTCACGACCAATGTCTATCTCAAATATAAGTAATTATTAGCTAAAACAGAAAGAAATCAGGCTTTATGTTTTTCAAATAAAGCAAAAAATCTATTCGAAAAACACTTTTCAAACAGACTTTTTATTTTTTAAATAGCTCTTTAACGAACAAATTTTATACACTTCGGATGGCTTTCAAGTGATTTTTAACCTCATCCCAAGTATATAATTCTGTTTTCCCTTCTTCTAAATTTTGTATTCGAATATCCAACTCTCTTTTTACCTCATCAGAAATTTCTAAATCATTTTTAGAAACACTATCCCACAATTGTTCAGCGAGAACAATTTTTTCAGCATCGCTGTATTTAGACAAATTTTTAATTTCCATAACCAACTGAATTAGTTTTAATTATTACCATTTAAGCAAATTTAAGTTTAAATAAGAATCGTTTTTAACTCCGTTATCCAAATGGAATAGCTCTAAAAAAAAAACAGCCATCGTTTCGATGACCGTTTCATTAACTATTTAAGCAGCTAGATTAATTAAACCTAATGAAATTCTAATTAAAGACTCAGTAGTTGGTTCTCCATCTTCAAATTCTATTAAACTTGTCACATCAACGTTTGACCTAATTTTATCTTTATTTTTAATATAGAAAGTTTTTGATGCTCTACCATACTCTAAAACAAAAGCTATCTCATTAAATTCACCTTTATCTAAAAAAGGAATTCTATCTTCAGTTGAAGCAAATGAATTGAAAAGAGCAACTAATATGTTCTTTAATTCCTTACCTTCATTTGAGATTCCTTTGGGTTTAAAAATCCTCTCTTCTTTACCTAAATTAATATTACCAACATTATCAGTTTCATCACCATCTATCAACCTAAACTCCTTTAATATACCATATTCTAAGAAATTTTTTATAAAGTATCTAGGTGGAGCTTGTTTTAAATGCAAATGATAATTTGAGACTCCTTTTAATTGCATAAACTTATTAAAAGCATTTTCAAAAATTTGCTTTACACCATGATTTTCCTTCTTTTCAACTATCAGAAAACCCTGTTTAGCTCCTTTTGGAACATGAATCAAATAGAAGAAATCTTTTGAAACTAAATCCTTTTTGAAAATATCAAATTTTAAACGATTGGTTGAACCATCTTTTACTTTACCTTTTTCTCCTGTATAAGCTGAATCAAAATAACCAGAAATAATTCTTTCCTCTGAGTCTTTTTTTTGAATCTTATCAAGCGTAAAAGTCCGATATTTACCTTGATTATCAATATATTTCCTTATATTTTCGTGGATATAACTACAAAAATCATTCATTGTGTCTAACAAGTCTTCTTCTTCATTGTAAAAACTTAGGACTTGTTGTTCTTTTGCTTTATTTAAAAGCTCAAATCTGTAAATATTCAAATTCGTCATTGTCTTCTTATTTTAAAAGTTATTAAATTTTATTGTTAATAAATCACAACATCAGAATCCACAACCACTAACGTAGTTTTTTATGGGAGATATGCTTTGTGATGAAAAATTTAACTTGGAAAGAAGACTTGAATTTTATACTTTTGAAGTATAAAATAAGCGGGTGAGGTAACCTCATCATCTTTATATTACTTAATTAAAAGCTTCCGACGGCATTATTATTAAGTTTTCCAAGTTAGGGATATCTAGAAGATATCCCTTTTTTATGTATGCTATTCTTGTTTTTTCTTTACCTCCGTAATTATTTAAAGTTATTATTTTTATAAAAGGCCTCAATTAAGAAGCCTTTCTTGTTTACAATACAAAAATATAGAAAATATCTATATATAAATATTTTTTAATAGGAAATATTTATGCTCCACACATTTCGCAGTCTTCCGGACCGCCAGCCTGTGCCTGTAAAATCATTTTTTTATAATCGTCAATATTAATAGATTCTGTTTTAATTTCTTCATTAGCCACAGGGGTTTCCTCTTTTTTATCATTATTTAAGGTAAACTTAATCGCATCTACAGCTGATTTTGTTCTTAAATAATACATTCCTGTTTTCAATCCTGATTGCCATGCATAGAAATGCATTGATGTCAATTTAGCATAATTAGCATCCTGCATGAACAAGTTTAATGATTGTGACTGGTCAATAAAATACCCTCTTTGACGGGACATATCAATAATGTCTTTCATAGACATTTCCCAAACGGTTTTATACAATTCTTTCAGGTCTTGAGGAATCACATCAATGTTTTGAACTGATCCGTTGTGACGCATGATTTCTTGTTTCAGACTTTCATTCCACAATCCGCGTTCAACTAAATCATGTAATAAATGTTTGTTTACCACAATAAACTCACCTGACAATACACGACGTGTATAAATATTTGAAGTATAAGGTTCAAATGCTTCGTTGTTTCCTAAGATTTGAGAGGTAGAAGCCGTAGGCATTGGCGCTACTAATAATGAGTTACGCACTCCATGCTCCATTACTTCTTTTCTTAATGAAGCCCAATCCCAACGCCCGGATAATTCTTCGTCTTTTAATCCCCATAAATTATGTTGGAATTCTCCTTTAGAAATTGGAGAACCTTCATAAGTTGAATAAGGTCCTTCTTCTTTTGCCATTTCCATAGAAGCGGTTACAGCAGCAAAGTATAACGTTTCAAAAATTTCCTGATTCAGTTTCTTAGCTTCATCACTTGTAAACGGCATACGCAACATGATAAAAGCATCGGCTAACCCCTGAACCCCTAAACCTACCGGTCTGTGACGAAGGTTAGAATTCTCAGCTTCCTGAACCGGATAGTAATTTCTGTCAATTACTTTATTCAGGTTTCTGGTAACACGTTTGGTAACATTAAATAAAGCTTCATGATCAAATTTTCCGTTCTCCACAAACATTGGTAATGAAAGCGAAGCCAGATTACAAACAGCAATTTCATCCTTAGACGTGTACTCCATAATTTCGGTACACAAGTTAGAAGAACGAATTGTTCCTAAGTTCTTTTGGTTCGATTTACGGTTAACTGAATCTTTATACAACATATAAGGAGTTCCTGTCTCTATTTGAGATTCCAGAATTTTTTCCCATAACTCACGTGCTCTGATAGTTTTTCTACCTTTTCCTTTAGCTTCATAATCTGTATACAAAGCTTCAAATTCTTCTCCGTATACATCATACAATCCAGGACATTCATTAGGACACATTAAAGTCCATTGTCCGTCTTCCTGTACACGTTTCATGAACAAGTCCGAAGTCCACATTGCAAAGAATAAATCTCTTGCACGCATTTCTTCCTTTCCGGTATTTTTTTTCAAATCTAAGAATTCGAAAATATCAGCATGCCATGTTTCGATATAAATCGCAAAACTACCTTTACGTTTTCCTCCACCCTGATCTACATAACGAGCCGTATCGTTAAATACTCTCAACATTGGAACAATTCCGTTGGAAGTTCCGTTAGTACCACGAATATAAGAACCTGTAGCACGAACGTTATGAATAGAAAGTCCAATTCCTCCCGCCGATTGCGAAATTTTAGCCGTTTGCTTCAACGTATCGTAAATTCCGTCAATACTATCATCCTGCATTGCCAAAAGGAAGCACGAAGACATTTGAGGTTTCGGTGTCCCTGCGTTGAATAATGTTGGAGTAGCATGTGTAAAGAACTTTTTAGACATCAGGTCATATGTTTCTAAAACAGCAGTTAAATCATCTAAATGAATCCCTACAGCTACACGCATTAACATATGTTGTGGTCTTTCAACAATTTTACCGTTTATTTTTAACAAATAAGAACGTTCTAATGTTTTGAAACCAAAATAATCATAATTAAAATCTCTGGTATAAATAATATGCGAATCTAAAAACTCTGCATTTTCCTGTATTACTTTAAAAACCTCATCCGAAATTAACGGAGCTTCCTGACCGTTTCTAGGATTCACATAATGATACATTTCGGTCATTGTTTCCGAAAATGATTTTTTTGTATTCGAATGCAAGTTTGAAATTGCAATTCTCGCAGCCAACTGAGCATAATCCGGATGTGCAATTGTCATCGAAGCCGCAGTCTCGGCAGCTAAATTATCTAACTCTGACGTAGAAACTCCATCATATAATCCTTCGATTACTCGCATTGCCACTTTTACGGCATCCACTAAATCATTTAAACCATAGCAAAGTTTTTTAATTCTTTCTGTGATTTTGTCGAACATTACTGGCTCTTTGTGGCCGTCTCTTTTTACTACGTACATAAGTTTTTTGGTTTTGTAAAACAGAAAATCCCTTCTCTGCTTTGGGTTATTTGTAATCTTTGTTTTGCCCGTGGGCGATAAAGCATACCGCTTTTATTTTATATTAAAAATCAGCGTCGAAAGAAATTTTCTGAGCATCAGAATCATTTGCTGTTCCACTGTTTAAAACTCCCGATTTTTGATATTCAGATACTTTTTTCTCAAAGAAATTAGTTTTTCCCTGCAATGAAATCATATCCATAAAATCAAACGGATTGGCAGTATTATATATTCTTTCACAACCTAGTTCTACCAATAATCTATCGGTAACAAATTCTAAGTATTGAGTCATCAAACCAGCGTTCATCCCAATTAAACTTACAGGAAGCGACTCTGTGATAAACTCTCTTTCAATATCTAAAGCGTTTACTATAATTTCTTTGATTCTTTCTTTTGGTACTTTGTTTACCAAATGGTGGTTGTGTAAATGCACCGCAAAATCACAGTGAACTCCTTCGTCACGGGAAATTAATTCGTTAGAGAACGTTAATCCCGGCATCAATCCACGTTTTTTCAACCAGTAAATAGAACAGAAAGCACCTGAAAAGAAGATTCCTTCCACAGCAGCAAAAGCAATTAGTCTTTCAGCAAAAGAATCTGACTCTATCCATTTCAAAGCCCAGTCTGCCTTTTTTCTAATAGCAGGAAAAACATCTAAAGCATTAAATAATTCATCTTTTTCTTTTTCGTCTTTTACATACGTATCAATCAAAAGCGAATAAGTTTCACTATGAATATTTTCCATCATAATCTGGAAACCATAGAAAAATTTAGCTTCAGCATATTGTACTTCATTCACAAAATTTTCAGCCAGATTTTCATTTACAATTCCGTCAGAAGCAGCGAAGAAAGCTAAAATATGCTTGATAAAATATTTCTCATCCGAATTCAGTTTATTATTCCAATCATGCAAATCCTGAGACAAATCAATTTCTTCTGCAGTCCAAAAACTTGCCTCCATTTTTTTATACCACTCCCAAATATCATGGTGTTTAATTGGAAATATTACGAAACGATTTTTATTCTCTTGTAAAATGGGTTCAATTTGCGACATTGTAATTCTATTTTTAATGAGATTTAAGGATAGTTTTTTGCTTTTTGAAGCTTTACAAAGATTGTGAAATATTGCGGCAATTAAAAGCCAAACTTATTCACAATACCCCCTAGTTTTTAACAAAGACAGAAAAGACATTCAAATCCATCAATAAAAATAAACCTTTAACAATCAGGTATTTAAAAATTCGAAAACGTTGTAAAAAGCCGTAAAATATAGGATTTAAAAAATAGAAACCAAGAAAAAAATACTTTATTTTATCTTTGTTTTTGCCCATTCCTGAGCAACAATTTCGAGTTCCGAATACCAATCTTCTCCAAATCTCCTGACTAAAGCTTCTTTGACAAATTTATATACAGGAACTTCTAATTCTTTACCTAAAGAACAGGCTGCATCACAAATATCCCATTTATCATAATTCACAGCAGCAAATTCCGTAAAATCTTTTACCCTAACAGGATACAAGTGACAGGAAACCGGTTTTTTCCAGTCTACAATCCCTTGATTATAAGCCTGTTCAATTCCGCAAAGTGCTGTTTTACCGTCAAAAATCACATAAGCACAGTCCTTGTTATCAATTAATGGTGTTTCCAGATCACCATCGGTTCCTTTTATCCAGGTTCCCTGAGCTTCAATTGCAGCGATTCCTTCTTTTCTCAGAAAAGGCTTTACCTTAGGATATATTTCTTCCAGAATTTTAGTTTCTTTTTCATTTAATGGTGCACCTGCATCACCGTCAACACAACAACCACCATGACAAGCTGATAGATTACAAACAAAATTTTTCTCCAATATATCTTCTGAGACTATGGTTTTCCCTAATTGAAACATGACTTGTCTTACTATAATTTATAAAATGCAAAGATAATCAATCTCCAGCACAGAATAGCGTATCTGCCTATTAAGAACTATCTGAAATCATAAAATCTGTTTATTTTAACAGTCTGCTGTTAAATTATAAGCTTCTAATGTTAAAGGAGTATTGCTCTAAATTATTTTTTTATAATTTTACCCCATAATTTAGCCTGTAGTAATAAGTTATTTCAAAAATCAGGTCTGTTTAATAACTACAAGCAAAAAAAATATTATGAAAATCTTTACTAACATCTTAGTGATTCTGGCAGCAGCTCTTGTTATTTTTAACATCACTCAATTAGATTTTAAAAATCTTTTTAAAGAAGATAACGCTATAGCTTTTATTGGAATAGCCGCTTCTTGCTGTGCCATTTTAATTTTAATCATTTTTAGAATGTCTAAAAAAATTGAAGACAAAATGAACGACAAATAATCCATGTTTGACGTTTTAATCATAGGGGGCGGAGTTTCCGGAATGTCATGTGCTTTAGTTCTTGGCTCAGCCAAAAACAAAAGCTTTGTAACGGACAAAAAAATTGGCATCTTCTCACATCAGAAATCCTCTTCATTACAAGATGCTTTGTTTAATAATGCTTACGGAATTCCGGCAGGAAAATTAGGGTCTGAACTCCTTAGCGAAAGCATCGAACATTTAGAAAAAAGCTATCCACATATTAATCAGATTCCAAACGAAAAAGTACTTCGCATTGAAGGAAATTCTCCTGATTTTACTGTAATCACTAATAAAAACAGCTATAAAACGAAAATAATCGTAGTAGGAATTGGCTCAGCAAATACATTTGCAATTGAAGGATTAATGCAATATGTTATCCCACATCAAAAAGCACTTCCTGAAAAACAAAGGATACAACTACAAAACAACGACCATAAAGTTGCCGATGGTATTTATGTTATTGGAACTTTGGCCGGATGGAGAAGCCAGCTTTCTATTGCCGCAGGAAGCGGTGCAGCAGTTGCTACTGATATTCTTACTTTATGGAATAATGGCACTCAGACTCATGCTCACGACAGTATCCGATAAATTTCTTCACAACATTCAATATTCAAACCTTTCAGAATTTAAGCTTTCCACTTAGTCTCATTCTTTATCAATACTTTAAATAGTTTTCTGACTACTTAACCAAAACGATATCGGTAACTTTAATGTAATTTTCTGTTTCTGCTTTCCAAAATTCTCCTTTCAAAGTCACTTTTTCGCCTATTTGAAATACTCTGTACTCCTGTGCATCTGTCAGATTAATTCTGCTCACAGTCGCCTGATAAACCTGATTATCATCGGTTTTTATCTTAGCAGTATAACCATCTTTACCATATGTTACAGATTCCACATTTCCTGTCAGCTGATTTTTATCTTTTACCGAAGCACAGGAAAAAATCATCCCCATTAAAAATAATAAACTCAGAAACTTTTTCATCTTTTTATTTTTTATTTAAAATCGTTTTAATCATTTTATCATGTTTTAAAACCACATCATAATAAGCCTTATTATCATACAACTGCCTTGCAAATTCAGCATTAATATAACGCTTTACAACAGATTTACTTTTACCTAACTGAATTCCAGGTATATGTTTAGAAATGAATTTCTCAAAAGTACTATAATACACATCTGTGGCATTCATTTTTTTTAAAAACTGTTCAAATGAAAGTCCTTTAAAAGTATTTCTTTTTTTATCCAATTGTTCAAAAACAAAATTACCCAAAATCCCCGATTCCATTATATAAACCGCTGCTTCATCGGCATTTTCAAATTCAAGCGGAACAAAAACATCAGGCACGATTCCGCCGCCGCCGTATACAATTTTCCCTTTTGGTGTTTTAAATTTTAAACTGTCTGCTACTTTGATACTGTCTTTATCATACAATTCGCCGTTTTTAAAACGCAATTCTGATTCTTTAAAATATTGCTCCGTTCCTTTAAAATACGGTTTCTGAATAGATCTTCCCGTAGGTGTATAATAGCGGGCTACGGTCAATCGCACGGCAGAACCATCAGCAAAATCCATTTCCCGTTGTACCAAACCTTTACCAAAAGAACGCCTTCCTACAATTGTCCCTCTGTCATTATCCTGAATAGCTCCCGCTAGAATTTCGCTTGCTGACGCTGAGTTTTCATTGATTAAAACGAATAATTTTCCTTTTTCAAAAGCACCTTTTTTGGTCGCATAGGTTTTTTCAATTCTTCCGTTTTTATTTTTTGTAAAAACAATCAGCTGTTTATCCGGCAATAATTCATCGGCAATAGCAATAGCCTCTTCCATATAACCGCCACCATTGTCACGAAGATCAATCAACAGCGATTGAGCCCCTTGTTTTTTCAACCTGAGCAAATTAGATTTAAACTCTTCATAAGTCGTTTCGGCAAAACGATTTATTTTAATATAGGCTGTTGAAGAATTAAGCAGGAGTGCCGCATCTATACTCTGCAACGGAACAATACCCCGCTTAAGCTTAAATTCTATTTTTCTCTTTTCTGATTTTCTGTAAACAGTAAGAACCACCTCTGAACCTTCTTCTCCTTTAAGTCTGGCAGATAAACTGTCATTAGCCAATTTACGACCAAATAACCTAGCCCCGTCTGCATACAGAATACGGTCCCCGGATTTGATTCCTGCTTTTGCCGAAGGGCCATTTTCTAATGGTTGAATAACCGCTACAGTATCTTTGTAAACATAAAAACGAACTCCTATACCTACAAAATCACCTTTCATATTCTCAGCCGCTACGACTTGTTCTGAAGGAGGTATATAAACTGAATGCGGATCTAACTGCGACAAAATGTTATCTACTGTTCTATTAACAATAGAATCTGTATCGAGTTCATCAACATATTCATTATCAATAAAATCAATTAATTTATTGAGTTTAGCTTTAGAATTATTAGTTACTAAAAACCTGTTTTGACTTGAGAAATTTAAAAAACCGCCAATAAATATTCCTATGGAAAGAATAACAGCAATATAAACAGGTATGTATTTAAAATTTATCTTCACTTTAATCCTCCAATTCCGGAATATGATCCACTATTACACCTGCTTTTTTTAAAAATTGAATCCCTGAGTCGTCACGGTAACCGTTTTGATACACCACTCTTTTAATCCCGGACTGATGAATTAATTTACTGCATTCCTTGCAGGGAGAAAGTGTGATATAAAGAGTTGCTCCTTCACAGGATTGTGTGGAACGTGCGACTTTAAGAATCGCATTAGCCTCGGCATGTAAAACATCCCATCTGGTCAAACCTTCTTCATCTTCACAGCAATTATCAAAACCTGAGGGTGTGCCGTTATACCCGTCAGAAATTATCATTCTGTCTTTTACAATAATAGCTCCTACCTGTTTGCGTTTGCAGTAAGATAAAAGTCCCCATTCCTTAGCAATACGTAAATAAGCTTTATCGTATTTATTTAATTTTTTTTGATCCATAATCATCTTAACCAAATTTCATTTCCAATAATCATTGGCAAAACTACTCCAATAATAAATGCCGACACAACTAAAGTCCAATCTCTTTTAGAAAATCTAAAAACAGTCTGCACAATATACGCAATAATTAAAAAAACTAAGATAACTGCTAATTGCCCTGCTTCAATACCCAATCCAAATTCTAATATAGGCAGCAATTTAGAAGTTATTGTTCCGTGGTGTATGGATTTAAAATAATTAGAAAATCCTAAACCATGAATAATTCCGAAGAAAAGCGTAATGAAAAAAATCAGATTAATACTTTCTTTTTTTCCTGACTTTCCGGCTGTAAAGAGATGAAACAAAGCTACTATTAAAATGGTTACAGGGATTAACAACTCTACAACTGCTACTTTTACTGCTATAACTCCGTAAACAGACAATAACAAAGCCACAGTATGACCAACGGTAAATGTGGTAACCAGAAGCAAAATCCGTTTCCAGTCTTTAAAAGAAAGCGGTATTGCCAGCGCAATTAAAAACAGAATATGATCGTAGGAATAGATATTTAAAATATGTTTTAATCCTAATTGAAAATAGATTAAAAATTGGGACATCATAGCACTAATTAATTGATAAAGGGTTTGTAAACTTACGATTAATTTTGAAACCCCTCAATTCAATCCGGCAATTCATTAGAATAATTTTATTATAAATTAAATTTATCCTTAAATTAAGTTTAAAAGAAAATTAATAATTTAAAAATTGAATTATATTTGCCGAATAAAAAAACACAATAATTATGTCATTTTCAGATTTATTTGATAGCGAATTTAAACAAAGAAATAAGGGACATTTTTCTGCGATTGTTCGTGTTGCTCTAGCTGACGGAATTGTATCTGCTGAAGAAAAAAACTTCTTAGACAAACTAGCTACAAAACTTGAAATTTCACCTTCAGAGTACGAAGAAATTTTAGAGAACCCAGCAATTCATCCGATTAACCCTCCATACTTATACTCTCAAAGACTGGAGCGCTTATACGATTTAGCAAGAATGGTACATGTTGATCATCAGTTAGGAGACAAACAGGAAGTGGTTTTGAAGAAAATTGCCGTTGGTTTAGGATTCACGCCAAGTAACGTAAATTATATTATTGCAAAAGCAATGTCTCTGGTTGACAAAAAAGTTGACTTTGACACTTTTGCTTACGAAATGCAAAACATGCACAAGTAATTTTTACTTTTCACATACTGAAAAAGCTCTTGAATTTAGCATTCAAGAGCTTTTTTGTATATATAAATTGTTGTTATTTTTTTGCTTTAAGCATAAACTCTTCCGCTTTAGCTACCATGTTATAGCTTCCACAAAAGAAAGGTACCCGTTCATGCAGTTCTTTTGGTTTGATTTCCATTATTCGTCCGAAACCATCTGACGCTTTTCCTCCTGCCTGCTCGGCAATAAAAGCCATTGGATTGCATTCATACAACAATCTTAATTTTCCTTTGGGCGCTTTAGAACTGGTAGGATAAATATAAATACCTCCTTTTATCATATTTCTGTGAATATCAGAAACCAGACTCCCAATATACCTTGATGTATAAGGTCTGTCTTCTTCTTCAGACTGACAATATTTAATATAGTCTTTTACACCTTGAGGAAACTGAACATAATTCCCTTCATTAATAGAATAAATATGTCCGTCTCTCGAAAACTTCATATCAGGATGTGAAAGGTAAAAAGTACCTATCGCCGGGTTTAACGTAAATCCGTTTACTCCATGTCCTGTTGTGTATACTAACATAGTCGATGTTCCGTAAATTACATACCCTGCAGCAACCTGCATGGTTCCCGGCTGTAAAAAATCTTCCAGAGTAACAGGTGTCCCGATTGGAGTAATTCTTCGGTACACAGAAAAAACGGTACCTACCGAAACATTTACATCAATATTAGAAGAACCGTCCAGAGGATCCATCAATACAACATACTTATTTTTATGGCTTTTATCCTTGCCTTCTACGGTAATAAAATCATCGTTTTCTTCAGAGGCAATTCCGCAAACAATTTCGCGATTGGTTAAAGTCTGAATAAAAATTTCATTAGCATATACATCTAATTTTTGCTGATCTTCGCCCTGAATATTAGTTTCTCCTGCGGCTCCGGTAATATCTACTAATCCTGCTTTGTTTACTTTATAACTAACTACTTTTGCTGCTAAACGAATTGAATTGATTATTCTTGATAATTCACCTGATGAATATTGAAAAGCTTTTTGGTTTTCAATAATAAATTCTCCTAAGGTTTTACTGCTTTCTTCCATTACGAAATCGATATAATTTGAATTTGAAGTAACAAATATCGCTTTTTTTGTGATAATGACTCAATAAAACTTACTAAGTTTGTCAGTATTGTATATTTGCTAACAATTAATTGCTTAATAGAATTTAAGAAAGTCATATTGTTAAATTTTAAACCCTAATAATACGAATTTATGAATATTAGAGTAGGCAAAAAAGAAGATATGGCAGCCGTTCTTGGACTTATTCAGGAATTAGCAGAATTTGAGAAGGAGCCAGATGCCGTATTGATTACTGAAGAGGATTTGATTCGGGATGGTTTTGGGAATCAGCCTTTATTCCATGTTTTTGTAGCCGAGATTAATTTGGAAATTGTAGGTATTGCATTTTACTATTATCGCTATTCTACCTGGAAAGGAAAAATTATCCATCTTGAAGATTTAGTGGTCAAAAACAGTATGAGAGGTAAAGGAATAGGTTACGCCTTATATTCAGAAATCATCAGGCAGGCACAAAAAGATGGGGTAAAACGAATTGACTGGAATGTACTGGACTGGAATACACCGGCGATTGATTTTTATGAAAAAACGGGAGCAAAAGTATTAAAAGAATGGCATGTTGCTCAAATGGATGAATCAGGAATTGCTGATTTTTTAAAGAACAGATTAAAACAATATTAGAGAAATAAAAATATGAAAGTATTTAAGTTTGGTGGAGCATCAGTAAAAGATGCTGCCGGAATAAGAAACGTGTATGACGTTTTACAAAAAGCAGGATATCAGGATGTGTTATTAGTGGTTTCGGCAATGGGGAAAACAACTAATGCCTTAGAATTAGTAATTAAAAATTATTTTGACAAATCGGCTGAACTGAATGCCTCGGTACAGGAGATAAAAAAATACCATAATCAAATTTTATTAGACTTATTCGAAGATGAAAATCATGCCGTATTTGCAGCTGTAAATGAACACTTTTCAGACTTAGAATATTTCTTAGCACACAATAAATCTCCTAATTACAACTTTGTTTATGATCAGATTGTAAGCATGGGAGAAATTATCTCCACAACAATCCTGAGCTATTACATGAATTTTATGGGAATTGAAACCCAATGGATTGATGTGCGTAATTTTATTAAAACCAATAATAATTACCGTGATGCCGAAGTAGACTGGGAACTTACTCAAAGTAATATTTCTAAAAATATTAAGACCAAAAGTTTAAACATCACTCAGGGATTCTTAGGTTCTGACGAAAATAATTTCACCACTACCTTAGGACGTGAAGGTTCAGATTACACTGCTGCTATTTTTGCATATTGCTTAAATGCCGAAAGTGTAACCATCTGGAAAGACGTTCCCGGAGTTATGAATGCTGATCCAAGGTATTTTGAAAACGCAAGTTTGCTAAACCAGATTTCGTATCGTGAAGCCATTGAATTAGCATTTTACGGAGCAACGGTTATTCACCCAAAAACATTACAACCTTTACAAAAAAAGGAAATTCCTTTACATGTAAAATCCTTTATTAATCCATTATTAAAAGGAACTGTAGTGAGCAAAGGAGCAACTCTGGAACCCTTTATGCCTTGTTTTATTGTAAAAAGAGAACAATTACTGATTTCGCTTTCTTCTATTGATTTTTCATTTATAATGGAGGAAAACATTAGTGAAATATTTAGATTATTCCATGAGTTTAAAATCAAAGTAAACCTGATTCAAAACTCTGCCATCAGTTTCTCTGTTTGTGTGGAGGATAAATTTGGCAACTTTAAAGATTTATTGGCCATTTTATCTAAAAAATTCAAAGTAGGTTATAATGAAAATGTTACCTTATATACTATCAGACATTTTAACGATGCTGCTGCTCAAACCGTTAGTGAAGGCAAAACCGTTTTACTAAAACAATTAGGTACAGAAACCATGCAGATTGTAACTAAAGAAAACTAAAATTTTCTTTTAATATATTTTAAAGACATTGTGTTTAATGACAAACGCAATGTCTTTTTTATTTAAAAACGGATTCCTGTGTAATTATTAAATTAGGAAATAATAACTTAATAGTTTGATAATTCATAAGAAAGTCTATAGCAACTTTGTTTACTTATTTTTATCCTTAAAATGAACAAAGCAATGAATTTAAATACGCCAAGTAAAACAATTTTAGTGGCTCCGCTAAACTGGGGTCTGGGTCATGCTACAAGATGTATTCCTATTATTAAAGCCTTACAAGACAACAATCACATTCCCGTTATTGCTTCTGACGGAATTGCTTTGGACTTATTAAAAAAAGAATTTCCATATCTAAAATTTCTTGAATTACCTTCCTACGAAATAGAATATGCAAAAAACGGCAAACATTTTAAATGGAAATTGCTTAAAAATTGTCCTAAAATGATTGAAGCCATTTTAGAAGAAAAAAGGCTGGTAAAAAAATGGATTAAAAAACATGATATAGACGGCATTATTTCTGATAACAGATTGGGGGTTTACAGTAAAAAAGTGCCTTCGGTATTTATTACGCATCAACTCAATGTTATGACAGGAAACACCACATGGTTAACGAGTTTATTGCATCAGAATATTATAAAAAAATATACCGAATGCTGGGTGCCTGATGTAGCAGAAAAACCAAATCTGGCAGGAGAATTAAGTCATCTAAAAAATCCCGATTTAAATATCAGATATATAGGTCCGCTGAGCAGAATGCATCCTAAAAAAACAGCTGAAAAATATGACTTGATGATTATTCTTTCCGGACCGGAACCCCAACGCGGGATGCTGGAGGAAAAATTAAAAAAAGAGATTCCTCTTTATAATGGCAATATTCTCTTTATAAAAGGCATCATAGAAAAAGAGCAGAAAAAGGAACAAAAAGATAATGTAACTTTTTATAATTTCATGCACAGCCGTCAGCTGGATCAGGCATTTAATGAAAGTCGGCTTATTGTTTGCCGTTCCGGATATACCTCCATAATGGATTTAGCAAAACTCAATAAAAAAGCTTTTTTCATTCCCACTCCCGGACAGTATGAACAAGAATATTTAGCTAAAAAACTAAAAAAAGAAGGCCTTGTTCCCTACATAGAACAAGACCTCTTTACTATTAAAAATTTAGATGAAATCAACGATTACAAAGGACTTTCTGAAATAAAGTCTGATTTAAACTGGCCGGAAATTTTTAATGTATTTTTAAACAAACACTAATCAACCAAATATATGGTCGATTAGTGTGTTTAAAATGCTATCCTAATTAACCCCCGTTATAGGATAGCGATACAAAAACTAACCTAACTAAAAACTTAGTTATTGGATAGAAACAATAACAAACTCACTTCTTCTGTTCGCCTGATGTTCTTCTTCTGTACATTCAACTCCGTCAGCACATTTATTAACTAACTGAGATTCTCCATATCCTTTAGCAGTCAAACGGGATTTATCAATTCCGTTTTCAATCAGCCATTCTTTAGTTGAAGTAGCTCTTCTTTCTGAAAGTTTTTCATTATATGCTGCTGTATTTCTACTGTCGGTATGCGAGCGAATATCAATTTTGATTGCTGGATTTTGCACCATAACATCCAGAATTTTAGATAATTCTAAAGCTGCATCCGGACGTATGTTGTATTTATTCAAATCAAAATAGATGATTTTGATTCCGAAAGCCTTAGCGATATCATCTCCAACTGTTACCTTTTTAAGTGTTTTTTCTATGGTAATAGGAACAATTGTTTTTCCTGTATTATCAGCAATTGTTGTTGAAATCTCATCAGTGTTATAGGCTTCTTTTTCTGTTTTGATATAATATTTAGCTTCACAGTCTACTTCGCCAAAATCAAACTCCCCTTTTGCATTTGTAGTAGCTGATTTTAAAAGCTTATAACTACTATCGTATAAACTCACTTTAGCATTTTCGATCATTTCGCCGGTTTCTACATCCGCAACAGTACCTGCTAAAAATTGTTCACACGGATATTCAATTGGTCTGGTTTCTTTTGCTTTATAAATATCGTCTCCTCCCATACCACCGTCTCTGTTAGAAGTAACATAACCTATCTTGGTATTAGTGTTGAATAAAAAGCCAAAATCATCTTTTGAGCTATTTAAAGGTTCCCCTACATTTAAAACGTCTTTAAAGCTTCCGTCCTGTCTGGCTTTGGACACAAAAACATCCAACCCACCAAGACCCGGATGACCGTCTGAGGCAAAATAAAGTTCATTTTTTTCTGTTATATAAGGAAAGGTTTCTCTTCCTTCAGTATTAATTGTTTTGCCTAAATTTTCAGGAGTCCCAAAGGTTCCATCCTCGTTGATACTTACTTTATAAATATCTGACTGACCTAAAGTTCCCGGCATATCTGAAGCAAAATACATGGTTTTTTCATCAAAACTCAAAGCAGGATGTGCCGTACTGTAATTATCACTATTAAAAGGCAGTTCAGTAATATCATCCCAGCTTTCCCCTTTTAAAGTAGCTTTATAAACTTTTAATAAAGTAGTTTCATTAGCATCTTTACCTCGTTTACCGTTATTGTAGTTATTTCGGGTAAAGTAAACTGTAGTTCCGTCTTTAGTAAAAACAGGGGTTGACTCGTGAAATTTAGTATTCAGTTTTTTGAATGCCCTTCTAACGTCTTTCAAAGATCCATCGCCATCAATGCTGGATTGATATAAATTAGTAAAACCTTCTCCTGTCCAGGGATCCATTCTTTTTACAAAATTTCCGGTATCACGGGCAGTGGTGAATACTAAATTTTCTTTATAATAAGAGCTTCCGTAATCGGAGTATTCTGAATTGATTCCTGCATTTTCAATTATATATCTGCCGGAATTCTTTTTGATAACCTCCAGATAATCCTTTTGCGTTAAAGCTAATTTGGCTCTAAGATCATTTCCGTTTTCTTTGTTAAATCTGGCCATCATTTCATCCGCTTTTTCATACTCCTTAATGGATTTTAAGGATTGGGCAAAACGATAATAAAATTCTGGCTTTACGATTGTTCCCGCAGCATAAAGTTCTTTGTAATATTTGGCTGCATTTTCTAAATCACCATTAAAATAATATGCATTAGCTAATTTTAATAACATATCGGGCGATTTATACCCTCTTTCATACATTCTTTCATAGGTCTTGATAGCATCAATGTAAGCGAATCTATCGTATTCTTTATCTGCTTTACTGTCCGGACTAACCTGTGCTGAGAGTTGTAAAGCAAAAAAACTAAACAACAATATTGATATGTAATACTTTTTCATAAGCTATTTTTTTAGAAAAATCTTGGAGTTATTATTCTCTTTTGAATGTTGAATAATTCAAAACGTAAAAATATTTCGTGAGAACCTGAATTATAATTTTCCAAACTAGTGGTATCAAAATCATAGCTATATCCTATAAGCAATCCATCAGTAACCTGAATTCCTGCCATGGCTGTAGCAGCAGCACTCCATCGGTAAGAAAGCCCCAGCGAAAACTTATCCTGTAACAAAACATTCGCAGAAACATCCACTTGTAAAGGTGCTCCTGATACCATTTTTGTCAAAACACTTGGTTTTAATTTTACTGTAGGACTTACATCAAAAACATATCCTCCCATTAAATAATAATGTAATCTGTCCTGAACAGCAGCCGAAGCATTGTCATCAAAATGTTTTACATCTAAAAAGTTTGGAACCGAAAAACCTACATATAATTTATCCGAATGGTAGTAAACACCTGCTCCAATGTTAGGAGAAAATTCATTATCAATGTTGTTTTGAAATACCGGACTGCCTCCATTATAGCGATCCAGTTTTGTATAATCCACATTTAATAAATTGGCAGTAGCTTTAATACCAAAAGACAAGTTATACTTTTCAGAAGTTGGAATCGTATAGGATACATCTGCTGAAATATTATTCTGATCTGAAGCTCCAATTTTATCATTTACAAAAGACAGTCCAAGACCCAATCTTGAATTCCGTATAGGCGTATTGATAGAAAATGCATTTGTTGTTGGTGCTCCGTCCAGACCTACCCACTGTGTACGATGTAGTCCAAAAATACTTGTTACACCGCGACTTCCGGCATAAGCAGGATTGATATTGATGGTATTATACATATAATGCGTGTACTGTGAATCTTGTTGGGCAAAACCAGACACCATTACTAATAACAGAAGTATTATTATAGAATTTGTTTTCATACTATTAATTTTAATTTTATTCTAAAAGAACCTTTCTTTTTCGTATTCTGCATTCATTAATCATTAATTAAATGCAGATAGCCTGATTTATTCAACCCATTACCATCTTTGTCTACATAATTAATCACATAGAAATAAGTTCCGTTTGGCAGTCCTTTGGATTGATTTACTGTTACTCTACCTTCAGATATTCCTCTAAAAGCTTTAGCATTGTTATCGTAACCATCTACTTCAAACACCTTCACTCCCCAACGGTCAAATATTTGAACCGAATTATCAGGGTAACAATCTATACCTCTTATGTATAATATTTTTTCAAATTCTGAACCTGAATTTGGAGCAACTGCATTAAACACTTTTAATACACATCCATCAACACCTACCACAGTCATTCCATCTTCAAGAGGATTTGTCTCATGTGATAAATCCTGAACCACTCTTCCTAATGGAGTTGTACCGTAAACTGTTGCCTGATTACTAACATTTCCTGCAATAATATCTGCCTGAGTGATTACATAAGTGGCAGAGAAAGTAGTACTGTCCATAGCACCAATAGGCAAATTGATTGTTCCTGAATTCATATCTAAGCCCACCATTGCATCTTCTATCCATACATTAGACAATGGAACATCTCCCATATTCATGATAGTATATTCATACCTAATAGTCTCTCCTATCTGAGCTTGTCCATCTGGAATTTCATCCTGAAGTATACCTTTTAACAACAATGCGATTTTTGCATTTTCGGGTAAATTTGTAATTGTTGGGTCATCATTATCAACCGCAGTTCCTGAGATATCCTGAACATCAACTCCCTGTGGGTCCTGACCGATTGTAATAGCTGTATTGCTTACCACTCCTGCATCAATATCAGCCTGAGTAATCGTATATTCCTGTGTGACTACTCCTGTTGCTAATGGCGCTAAAGTAGATGGAACTAAGGCCAAAGCTGTCGTTCCTAATTTAGCATCATTGATTACAATATTACTTACCGTTACATTTCCGGTATTGCTTACTGTAAAAGTGTAGGTAATCTTATCTCCTACTACTGCTTTAGTCGCATCGCCATTATAAACTCCGGTTTTAACAAAGGCTAATGATCCTGATTTTGGGATAGTCGTCTCTGTGCTGGTATCATTATCAACCGCTGTTCCTGAGATATCCTGAACATCAACTCC
>NZ_JBELQA010000002.1:0-636027 GCF_046000495.1 Flavobacterium plantiphilum | reverse complement strand
GTAAATCGATACAATTAAAAAATAGATTATAAATACTGCATAATCTGCAAATTCGAGACTTGAGCTCATAAGAAATTATTTAAATTAGTAATTGGTTTAAGCATTAGCTTCTTATTTTTTGTTCCCATTTCCAGGCGCTTTCCATGGCTTGTTCCAAAGTAGATTGTGTTTTCCACCCAAGCACTTCATTTGCTTTAGTAGTATCAGCGTAAGCTAAAGTCACATCACCTTCTCTTCTGTCAACAATTTGGTAAGCTAATTTTTGACCGCTTACTTTTTCGAAAGCATTGATTACTTCTAAAACAGAACTTCCTACTCCGGTGCCAAGGTTAAAAGTTTCTACTTTTTCAACGTTCTTTTTATTTAATAAACGTTGCAAAGCCACTACGTGCGCCTTAGCTAAATCGACTACATGAATATAATCGCGGATACAGGTTCCGTCTGGTGTTGGATAGTTATTTCCGTAAACCAGTAATTCTTTGCGCAATCCAATTCCGGTTTGTGTAATAAATGGCACTAAATTTTGGGGAACACCTATTGGTAATTCACCTATTTCAATCGATGGATGTGCTCCAATTGGATTAAAATAACGCAATAAAATAGCGTTGATTCCACTTATTTTAGCTACATCACTAATAATTTCTTCCCCTATTTGTTTCGTGTTTCCATAAGGAGACATCGCTGGCTGAACTGCTGAATCTTCATTAATAGGCATTGTTTCCGCCTGACCATAAACTGTACAGGAAGAACTGAAAATAAAATTAGTATTTTCCTTTTTCTCTAATTCCTGCAATATATATACAAGGGCACTGATGTTGTTCTCGTAATACAACAATGGATTCCCTACACTTTCTCCTACTGCTTTGGAAGCCGCAAAATGAATCACTCCACTTACATCAGCATGTTTTTTGAAGAAATCCTGAACCGATGCTTTTTCTCTTAAATCCAGTTTTTCAAAAAGTGGTTTTTTACCTGTTATAGCTTCGATACCTTTTAAAACATCTTCCGATGAATTGGATAAATTATCAATCACAATCACTTCAAAACCTTCATTTTGCAATTCCACTACCGTATGCGAACCTATGAAACCCAAACCTCCCGTTACTAGTATTTTCATATCTTTTAAATTTTATTTTTGTTTGTAATGTACATCAGATAAATTTCGCAACATTTCAGCACTTTTCTCAGGTGTAATATCTCTTTGTGATTCTCCCATCATTTCATAACCTACCATGAATTTTTTTACGGAAGCCGAACGCAACAATGGCGGATAAAAATGCATGTGAAATTGCCATTCCGGATGCTCCTCACCGTCTGTTGGTGCCTGATGAATTCCGGATGAATAAGGGAATGAAGTTTCGAAAAGATTATCGTACTTTGTCGTCAGTTTTTTCAAAACTTCAGCAAAAGCAATCACTTCATCTTCAGTAAAATCAGTGATTTTTGTAATATGACGTTTGCTGATAATCATCGTTTCAAAAGGCCAGATTGCCCAAAAAGGAACAATAGCTGCAAAGTGATCGTTCTCAACAACCACACGCTCTTTTTTCAATAATTCTTGTTGCAAATAATCCTGTAAAAGATTGGTTCCGTTTTTATCGAAATAAGCTTTTAAACTATCCTGCGTTTTTTGAACCTGAGTTGGCAATGAAGATTGCGCCCAGATTTGTCCGTGTGGATGCGGATTACTACATCCCATTACACTTCCTTTATTCTCAAAAATCTGTACGTGATTAATGTAATCTACACTTCCTAAAGTAGTGTATTCTTTTTGCCAGGTATGGATAATATTTACAATTCCGTCCACTTCCATTTCCGGCAAAGTCAAATCATGTCTTGGTGAAAAACATACTACTCTTGAAATTCCTCTTTCCGGTTGCGCTTTAAAAAAACTTCTTTTTTCATTTCCATCAAAAGCAATCTCCTCCTGTTTTAAGGCTGCAAAGTCATTTTCAAAAACAAAACTGCTTTCATAAGCTGGATTTACTTCACCATTAGCACGAACATTTCCAGCACATAAATAACATTCCGGGTCGTATTTTGGTAACGCAATAGTATTTACCGCTTCTTTTTGTCCTTGCCAAGGTCTCTTAGCACGGTGTGGAGAAACTAAAACCCATTCGTTTATTAAAGGATTAAATCTTCTATGCGGATCTTCATTAATATCAAACTGTCTCATAGTCATTATTTAGTATATAGTGATGTTCCGTTACTTACTTTCACGTCGTAAATTTTCAATTCGATTCCGAAAGCATCGTTATATAATTTTGAGAATTTATCTTTAATTTGTTGCTCTTGTCCTTTCTTCACCAGATTAATTGTACAGCCTCCAAAACCGCCGCCCATTAATCTTGAACCAATAACTGCTGTTTCTTCTTTAGCCAAATCTACTAATAAATCCAACTCTTCACAGCTTACTTCGTAATCTTTAGACAATCCTTCGTGAGTAGCAAACATCAATTCGCCTAACAATTCAATTTTCCCATTGTCTAAAGCCTCACAAGCCTGAATTACACGGTTGATTTCCCTTACCACAAAAAGAGAACGTCTAAAAACGTCATGACTCATTTTGTCCTTCAAGTCAATAATGGTTTGCTCTGTACAATCTCTAAAACTTTTGATTTCAGGAAAATTCGCTTTTACAATAGCAATTCCTTCCTCACATTGCTGTCTTCTTTCATTATAAGCCGAAGTCATTAACGAGTGTTTTACATTTGAATCAAATAAAATCAATGAATAATCGCTAAAATCAGCATCGTGATAGGTATACTCTAAAGTACGGCAATCAATCTTGATCACTTTGTCTTCCAATCCCATTACACTTGAGAACTGATCCATAATTCCGCATTTAATTCCCACCCAATGCTCTGCTTTTTGTCCTAACAAAGCAATATCAATAGGTTTGATATTCAAATTGAATAAATCGTTTATTCCAAATAAAAATCCACATTCTAAGGCCGCCGAAGAAGATAACCCAGAACCAACAGGAATATTACTGCTGAAAACACAGTTTACACCTTCAAATTGAAATCCGTTGATTTTTAACTGATTAATTACTCCTCTGATATAATTTGTCCAGGAATTATCGTCTAATTTTACCTCAGCCGTAACATCAATTTCAAACTCATCATTCAGGTCTAAAGCAATCACTCTGGAAGTATTCGTATGGTTTTTTGCAAAAGCAAAACAAATTACTTTATCAATGGCTGCCGGCAAAACATAACCGTCATTGTAATCGATATGCTCTCCGATGATGTTTATTCTTCCCGGAGAAATTACTATTTTAGTGGGTTCAGCACCAAAAGTGTCCTTAAAAGAACTGGTTGTTTTGTTTATTAAAATATCATTCATTAGTTAGAAATTGGAATAGTATTAAATTTATTAAAATCGTGTATTATAATGATTCGAATTTATAGATAGTTTTTTGAGTGTAAACATCGCCTTTTTTCAAAACAGCATTTGGAAAATTGGCGTGATTTGGTGCGTCAGGGAAATTTTGTGTTTCAAAACAAATTCCGCTTAAAGCGTGGTAAGCTGCATTTTCTTTCCCTTTTAAATCAGAACCGCAATTTCCGCCCACATAAATATGAACTCCAGGCTGATCGGTATAAACATCCATTTTTAAATTAGTTTTTGGACTAAAAAGAGTTGCTTTTACCTCATCATTATTCTCCACTACAAAAGTGTTATCGATATTTTGAGGACATTTTTTAGCTGTTCGATAATCAAAAACCGTATTAGCCACCTCCAGAATAGTTCCTGTAGGAATACCGTCTTCTCTG
Source organism: Flavobacterium plantiphilum (assembly GCF_046000495.1). Taxonomy (NCBI): domain Bacteria; kingdom Pseudomonadati; phylum Bacteroidota; class Flavobacteriia; order Flavobacteriales; family Flavobacteriaceae; genus Flavobacterium; species Flavobacterium plantiphilum. The sequence goes on along the minus strand of NZ_JBELQA010000002.1, from coordinate 632,245 downwards.
GTTTCAACTACTTTTTGAGCGTGAACAACCAAATCCTGATTCAAAACATCCGATTGGTGTCCCTCCAGATTGAAATAACTATGGTGTGTTAAATTGATAATGGTATCTTCGGTAGTTGTGGCTTTGTAATTCAAAATCAATTCGTTTTCTTCAGTCAAAGTATAAGTCAAACTTACTGAAAGCTCACCCGGATAATTTTCTTCGTTAGCAACACTGACATAACTCAACGTAATTGATTGATTTTTGCCCGTATTTACCGCATCAACATCCCAGTTTTTTTTACTGAAATTTTCTATTCCTCCGTGTAATGAATTAGCTCCGTTATTGATTGCTAGTTGATATTTTTTACCGTTTAATTCGAATTTCCCATCTTTAATTCTCCCGGCATAACGCCCAACGGTAGCTCCCATATAAGGTGAACCATCTAATCGAAATGATTTCTCATAACCTTCTACACTATCGAATCCTAAAACCACATCAATCAATTCTCCATTTGTGATCGGAATTTTTAATGAAGTAACAGTAGCTCCAAAAGGCATTACGGTAAGTTGCGCTCCATTTTTATTGGTTAACACATAAAAAGTATTAACAGTAGTATTGGAATAATTTAAATTATTATCAGAAGCAGACATAGGAATTGGTTTTATTTTTATTTAAGTTGGTTGAGCAAAAATAGAAATAAACCTCAATTGTATATACCAGTACCTACCAGTTTTTCAAATAAAGCCACTAGATTGAAAAAATGAACTGACATTATCTTATCCCAAAGAATTAATCAAAACTGATATGTTTTGCATTTCCTTTGTAAAAATCAATAGTGATGCTTTTATCACTTTGCTGTATGTTTTTTACCGGAATTAGTTCCTTTGAATTCCATTTTTCTCCTGATTTTTTCCACAGCATTAGAGTTGCATAAATACCTGAGCCTTCTTTTTCCGGATTAGTATGCGCTATTACATCAATTACGGCACTCTTGTTACTTTCAGGGTGCAATCCCTGAGCATTTACAACTTCTGATTTTTCCCATCCTAAGATTGGAATCATCGCTAATTGATATTTACCATTATCAATAATAGTTACTTCGTAATTTTTTATTTTCTTTTTAGTAACCATAATCTCTTTATCAAGTTCAGGCAAAGCATAATGCCCTAAACGCATTGAAATGGCTTTATCCGAATTGTTTTTATCGACTCTCAAAATCCCATTGGCAAGAGGAATATCAGCCAAACTAAACTTAATATTTTCATCAGTTTCTAAAACCACCTCGCGATAGTAAATTCCGTTTTCAAAATTTTTAAAAGTGAATAATCGAAAGGCTTCCCATTTATTCACTTTATTTTTAACAACATAATTCATAGCCACTTCACCATTTTCACCATCGGCTTGCCAGGGAAATGCACTGTTATAAGATAATCGGTTGTAATTTTCAGTAGAACGGAATTTTTGCCAATCGTTTTTTACCTTTTCATGGCACCAGGCTCTCACTTCAGAAGCGCCTATATTCGGGTAATCGGTAATAAGAATTTGAGAATCTCCCTGATATTGGTTGTAAACTTTGTCTTTTTTAAATTGGGTATCCCAATTACCATTATTTTCTTTAGCATTCCAAAACGGATTATTATCCGGAACCAGTAAGCCTAAAAAGGCTTTTCCCATCCAATAAACACTACCACGGCAACTGTAAATTTGAACGGCAGGTTCGAAAGCTCCATAAAAACCCAAAGTAGGAACTCTATCTTTCATAAAATCGGGATGCGTAAAAAATTGTTTAATCACTCCTGATGCGATACGACGCATCCAGCCAAAATTAGTATTCGGGTCATTTTGAAATCCCATTAACGGAAAAGGAATAATCGAACCGGTTCTATAACTAATGCTTCGTCCCCACATAATCATTTCTCCGTTTTTACTGAAAAGATTAGGATAATTACCTTTTAAATCGCTAAAATTTTGCACAAATTGAGCTGCTATTTCAGGATAATTTTTTTTACCAAAATACTCCGACCAAATCATTCCATACATCTGAAAAGCCCACATGCTGTAGTAATCATAAGCAGGGCTGTCATTATACCAGCCGTTTCCTCTATAATGTTTCAGTGATTTTTCCAGATATTCAACCAGCAGCTTTTCGTTAACCTCATAACCTTGTTCTTTAAAAAAACTCAGCACAAAAACATTAAAGAATTTCCAGTTCGAATCTACCGTAGGTCCATCTCCGTAACTGAGCATTATTTTGGCTAATGCATCTTTTTGATTTTGAGGCATAGGTTTCCATAAAACCTCTGGATTAATCATCATCGAAACTGCTAATGCTCCAAATTCAACTAATTTTTGATTTGGGCCTCCATTTTTAGGTCGTGATTCAATATAAGAAGGGCTTGAGGGATTTGTCAATTCCCCTATCTGATGTCTGTAATAATCGGCTACTTGTATGTTGTTGATAACTAAATCCGGATTTTCTTTTAATAAGGGAGCAGCAATGAATAAGGTTCTGCAAAGTCCTTCTAATTTTTCTGTCGGAATCTGACTTTCATTTATTGGATAACTTTTTCCTTGCTGTTTAGGAAATTTCATTGGGTCATCCAGTGTATGAATATATGTAAATGCACCTTCCAGTAAATATAAGGCAGCATCTCTCCAGTGTTGTTTAGTCATTCCGGTATAAGGACTCAATTTATAATCCGGATTTGTAATTTGAAATACCTCTCTATTGCTTTCCTTCTTTTGTGCAAACAAAAAAGGACTTAAAAAAATAGCTAAAAGTAAAAGACTTGATTTATTCATCTTCAAATGGTTTTTTTATATATTTTTATCAGTTGACAGAATCCTTTCCATGTATTCTTCACTTTCGTCTGAGCCGAAACACAATTCACAGTTAACAAGCCAAGCAAAAATAAGACCGTTACAAATGGTATGTTTTTCATCACTGTACAATTTGTAATTTTGTTTTTTTCTAATCATGAAAATTCAAATCTATGTAATTAATCTAGTTTTCAATACCAGCCCCTACCAGTTTTTTAGAATAAAAACGGCCGTATAAAAACAAAACATGAATGAATTTGAATTTATTCCTTTTATTATTACATCCAAACACTCTGGCTAAACAACCATTATCCGTATTCACCTCAACTTATCAGTATATTATTACTATAAACAAGAACGCTTCTGATTCAGAATAAAAGAATAATTCTAAATTTGAAACTACTAAATGTATTACTTGGATTGTTTTTTCTGATAAACCCTGATATAATCTATTATGTATTTTGAAGGTAAACTTGTACTAGTATAATTACCTCCATTAGTGCCCCCTACAGCCAGATTAACTAATAAATAATGAGGCTGCTGAAATGGAAGAATCTTTTGACTAACAGAATATACTGTTTCTTTCAAATCTGTTTCATTAAGCAATTCATTATCAACATACAATTTAATAGACTGAGCATCCCAATCCATTCTCCATACATGAAATTTATCTGCCCAGGAATCATCTTTAAAATGATTTAACATAACTGTTTGACTATCCCAAACTATATTAGTATTGTTTGACGCCCAAGCAGTATTAGCTAATATTTTTCCAGTATAATACTCCATAATATCAATTTCACCATTAGCTGGCCAATTCCCTTCAATACCTAAAGTCCAAAAAGCTGGCCACATTCCTTTTTCGATTGGAATTTTAGCTCGCATTTCAAATCGACCGTATTGCCAGGAATGCTTTCCTCTGGTAATTAAACAAGAAGACGTTACCTTTATAGAATCTCTTCTTTTAGCCCAATCCCGATGGTTTTTGGAAACAAAATTTGGATTGACTTTGCTTTCTTTCTTGGCTTCTATAATAAGAAAACCGTCTTTGCAATAGGCATTTTCTTTTTGATACCATTGGTCTTCCTGATTCCGAATAAAACCAGTTTCATAATTCCAGTTTTTGTCATCTGGAAGACCATCTAAAGTAAACTCATCACTCCAAACCAATTGATAACTTTTATAATTATTAACCGATGCATCCTTGTCAGTAATGAAAGTAAAAAGAACATTTAATATGAATCTTAAAAACAAAAACTTAAATAGAATTAATTTCATTAATATAAACTTTGGTTAAATTCTCTTTTATAAAATAGTATTAGAAATTCAAAATTATTAATAGAAAATACTTTAATAACAACTCATCATAATTTAAAAAGGGTATGAAATTAATTCACACCCGATTCATAATCTAACTAATTAAATAACTAAAATAGTATCATTCAATTTTGTCTTCATCCGCAACAGCATCTTGCCATTTATCCCAAACTTTAACATTAGCATCATAGCCGTCGTAGCCAAAATTTTGACTTAATTGTCCTTTTATATTAGCTGTTATAGCACTATTAGGTATAGGCCAATAAACATTACGTTTATCCATCGTATATTTTTTAGTACCATTTGGGACTACGATTCCATTAGGATATTTATTATATAAAGTATAATGCACAATCCGTTGATACCAATAACTCCCCCCGGCGTTATCAGTTCCGGCTTGTTTATCCCAATTGCTTAAGCTATACGTATTTCCCCATTCATCTGGCTTACCGCTCATAGCTAAACAGTGCGAAATACGAGTCAACTCTACATTTCTCCATTCTTCAAGATAAAGCTCTCTTCCTCTCTCTGCACAAATATCGCCAATGGTAACGGCAGAATACATTTGTGAAGCGCCAGCTCTTGCTCTAATGAAATTTACATCCTGAGTAGCTCCAGAAACATTCCCCTGATAGAAGCGAGCTTCAGCACGCAATAGATAAGTTTCAGCTAAACGATATAGATACATATGAGCAACACTTCCGGTACTCGCTCCCTGAAAATCAGTTGCATTAGGATTCGCTTCATTTACAACATCATGCAAGTAAATTTTATACAATGGAAAATCAAAATAATCACGAATAGAATCTTTTACTAATAATGTATTCCCCTCTTTCATTCTAAAATTTTGATCAAAAAAAGTAGATGAAGGAGCACTATATTTTATATCTTCCATATTAACCCAATTACCAACTGTACTATTATGTCTTAGATCCTGCTTGTCCTCAACTCCATTAACAACCCACATAGGAACTTGCGAATAATACGACGCACTAATAGTGGCAATACCACGTCCAAATGCTCTTGTATAATCATATTTAGCATTATAGTTAGAGTTATTCAAAGCATATCGCTCTGCTCCCTTTTTACCATCAGGTGTAGTAATATTTCCTGAATTCCAAAAAGGACCAAAAATACGCATCGAGGCAAAACCTAAAAATGATTGTGCTCCCGCGTTAGGCATTATCATTATTGCTTCTTTATTGGCTGTAATAGCTTTATTTTGAGGTCTATGCAAATCCCAAATAACATTTCTTGTAATTGGCCATGTTGTAGGATTCCCTCCCGGATCAAAGGTGCCAAAATTATTTTGCATCAAAGAATATCCCGATTGATTGATAAGGATATCCGCCTGATCCTCTGCATCCTTAAATCTACCCGATGCCAAATAACATTTTATTAGTAACTGACGACAAGCTCCTTTATTGACCAAACCCAAATAATTTAATTTTGATTGTTCAGGCACCCATTCTACGGCTTTTTCCATATCCGCCGTAATCATCTCAATAATAGCGTCTTTCTTAGTAGAATAATAATTTTGCTTTGGAACCGATAAAATTTTAGTAATTAATGGCACATCTCCAAACTGATACACTAAATTAAGATAGCGATAGGCTCTATGAAAATAAGCCTGACCTATATATTTATTTTTAACCTCTTCTGATAAATTTTGAACTTGATCTATATAAGTCAAAACTGTATTTGCGTATTTAATACCATTATAACCTTCATCCCAATAATATCCAAGATAAATACCATCATTTGTTGAGGTTGTAAAACTCCCGGTAGGAATAATAATATTAGCATAATCAGCAGCGGTAGTACTAGCATCTGTTTTTCCGTATTTTGCCATATCTGAAAAAACATATTCAGTACCAATAGGTACACTATTAGAAGCAAAATTATAATGAATATAATTTCCTCGTAATGCTCTATCAGCAATAGCCAAAGTTGCCTGTAAACCTGACTCAGTAGAAAATGTAGTTCCGGGTTCGTAAAAAGAAAGCGGATCAGGTTCTAAAAAATCTTTAGAACAAGAAGAAAACAAAGCAGCCACTACTACTAAGGGCGCCAGTTTGGAAATATTATTTTTTATATATCTTTTCATTTTTGTATAATTTTTAAAGTGTAAGATTAAAACCTAAACTAAACATCCTGGTAGCCAGACCACCTGTTTCCGGATCTCCAAAATATTTCCAATTTTTTTCTGCTGACCACGTTGCTACATTACGAACTGAAGCATAAACTTTTATATTATTCATGTATAACCGCTGAGTAAACTCTTTTGGAAATTTATAAGCTAACGAAATATTATCTAAACGAATAAAACTACGATTATACAATTTTGCAGTTCCGGCACCCGCAGGTCCTCTGGCATCAAGACGAGCCCAATCATTTGTCGGATTATCAATTGTCCAATAAGGATTAACGAATGGATTATAATTATTTGTATACAAACTACCATCGTTATATAGATTCATGTAATTATTATCAAGTGACTTATGTCCCATATAGGAATACATATTAATCGCTAAATCCCAATTCTTAAAAAGTGTAAATTCATTACGCAATGACCAGTTAATTGGAGGAGCAGTTTGCCCTAAAAACTCTTTATCCTTATCATTATAAACAGGTTTACCATTTACATCATCTGCAGTATAATTATTTGCAATCTTAGGATCTCCAGGACGTTGACCATAAATTGCAGCTTCTGTGGCCTCTTCCTTTTGCCAGATACCGGTTACCCTATAATCCCATATTTCTGAAATAGATTTACCTATAAACCATCGGTTACTTGTATCATCAGATTCTTTCTGTCCAATAATGTTCCCATCGGAATCCAAAATATTCTCCATATTTCCATATAGTTTATTTATCATATTCTTATTATATGAGAAAGAAACACTGGTACGCCATTCAAAGTTAGGCTGTCTCATATTAACTGAACTAACACTCAATTCAAAGCCTCTGTTTTCAACTTCTCCTAGATTAGTTGCAATAGATCCAAATCCAGAGAAACCTGGCAAGCGTTGACTCATAATCATATCATGGGTTTTTGATCTATATACATCCACAGTACCAGAAATACGCTCATTTAAGAACCCAAAATCTAAACCAATATTTGCCGATTCGGTTTTTTCCCATTGCAAATTCGGATTTGCCAGACGGTCTATTGCCAGATACTTTACATCAACAATATTCCCAGAAGAATCAATATAACCCATTGTGGCTCCTGTTCCTGAACCTAAATTAGCTAAAGAAATATAAGGATCAGCAAGTGATCTATTACCATTTTTACCCCAGGAAAGGCGTAGTTTACCTGAACTCATAGCATTCCAATTAAACCATTTTTCATTTGTAAAATTCCATCCTACAGCAACAGAGGGAAAAGTCGCATAAGGATTTGAAGCACCAAATGCTGAATATCCGTCCCGTCTAATAGTTCCTGTAATCAGATAACGATTATCAAAGGAATAAAAAAGTCTTGCCATTAGTCCGTCAGCTGTCTGATGTGTATCATTTGTTGAAAAAGAGCTGTTTGCTAATGTAGCATTTGATGTATTATGAAAGCCTAAGGCATCTGAAGGCAAAATATTACGTGCATTAATTTCATCAAACCACGATCTGCGTTCCTCTACTTCCTGAACAAAAGTTGCTATAACATGATGCTTTTCATTAAAAGTATAATCCCAAGCTAAAGTATTATTCATATTCCAATCGAAATTCTTTCCATGATCTCTGTCTACACCTATATTTGCGGGATTTAACCCAACATTACCTGCTGATTGAAAATAACGGTTATAAAAAAATTCATATCTAGGTGAAATATTAAAAGAATAAGTAATTCCAAGAGGAAGAGTTACTTTTGCATTAAAAATGGTATTTAACACAGTATATCCTTTTTCTAATTCCTGAAATTGACGATCATAGTAATAATTATAACCTCCAATAGTTGGTCCCATCGGTTGTCTCTCATAATCTCCATTTACATCTCTGAAATTAGAAAACGGACTATTCCTTAACATGTTAGCTTCCCAGTAATTAGTTCCAGTTCCTACTCTAATGTCTCCATCTGTACGATCTTGAAAATTGACATTTGCACCAAACTCCAACCAGTCAGTAACATGTCCATTCAATTTCATATTTGCACGCACAGCTGAGTAGTCATTTCCTTGGATAGCTCCCTCTGAATTTAAATAACCTAAAGACAAATAGTAATTGACTTTATCACCTGCTCCCGAAATATTAACATTATGATCTTGATTCAATCCTGTTCTAAAAGTACTATCGTACCAGTCGTGAGTTTTCCCAGCAATAAAATTATCTAAAAGAAGTCCATTTTGTATTCCCAGACGAAGTCCCCAAACTTCTGTTAAACTTTTCCCCTGTGTCTGGGAACTAGGTTGATATGCTAACCATTGATCCTGTGTAATTCCATACTGCTCTAAATTTTCAGGATTTGAAAAATAACCGACCTGTCCGACCTGATTTGCAACAAAAGATTCATATTCTCCTGTTGCAGTGTTAGTACCATAGGTTTTAGCTGTTTCCCAATCTTCACGATATTTTAAATAGCCTTCTGGAGAATAGACATCACGATAAGCACTTTTAGTATTAACAGTCATATTTGAAGTAACACTAATAACAGGTTTTCCTGTTTTTCCTTTTTTAGTTGTAATAATAATCACCCCAGCTGCTGCTTTAGAACCATATACAGCTGTCGCTGATGCATCTTTCAAAATATCAATCTGACCAATATCTCCGGGGTTAATCTCTGAAAGCTCACCATAAAACTGCATTCCGTCTAAAATAATAAGTGGAGAATTATGTCCTCCTCCGGTATATACAGAAGTTTGTCCACGTACCTGCAAAGAACCGCCTCCTTTTGCATCGGATGAATACCCCACTTGCAAGCCTGGAACACCACGCAATACATCTTGCACTGTTTGTGGATTTTGATTCGCTAAAGTCTCAGGTTTAACCTGTACAACTGCTCCTGTTAAATCCGATTTTTTCATCTTACCATATCCAACTACCACAACCTCATTTAATGCAGCAGCATCACTTTTCAACTTTATATTAATAGTATCCTTTCCATCCACTGCAATGTTTAAAGTGGTAAAACCAATATAGGAAACAATCAATATTGAATTAGAATCTACTTTTAAAGTAAATTTCCCATCAAAATCAGTTACTGCTCCTATTTGGGTACCTTTGATTAAAACAGAAGCTCCTGGTAAAGGCATACCGCTTTCATCACTAACTATTCCTGTAATTGTTCTCTGCTGCGCCACTTTTACTAACTCTACTACAGAAGTAGTATTAATAATATTAGCCTGCATTTGAAATAAAGAAAACAGAAAACAGAATAGCGTAAATCTCTTTTTCAAATCAAATCCGGACATACTATCTGGACAGCTCTTGATCCTAATAAATTTTGTCATGTGTAGTTTAATTTTTTTGGTTTATTTTTTTGTTAGTTGCGAAACATTATAAAAATGTTAAGCTAACACTCAAAACTTTAACATATATTTCACATTACAAATCTAACCAAACCAAATTATTCTATAGGGGGTATTATAGTATTTATAAAGGGACAAAATCACATTTACATCAAATAAAAGCTTGTATTTTTACATCTTATTAAAAAAAATAAGATTAATTATATATAGTATACAATTAATCAATAATTGTAAAATACCAAAAAATCCTGAACATTCTCTGTATCTTAAACATAAGTTAAAAAAAAGCTAGTGCTTTTTTTTAAAAAACACTAGCTTTTTATGACTTTATAAAATCTATTATTCAAATCATTTCACAAAACGATACATCTCAGAAGCTGCTAATAAAAATGCTCCTACTCCAAAATCAGCGGTGGAATTTTTATCTACTACTTGCCCTGGAATAGCTTTTTCACCGATAGGTTGAACATAACCTACAGTACCATCAGCTTGAAGTGCAAAATGAGTCAAGTAATTCCAAGATTTCTCCACTACTGGCAAGTAGGTTTCTTTATCTAAAATGCCATTATTGATTCCCCATAAAAAACCATAGGTAAAAAAGGCTGTCCCACTGGTTTCCGGTCCCGGAGCATGTTCCGGATCTAAAATACTTCTGGTCCAATAGCCTTCTTTTTGTTGCGCTGCAGCTAATGACTTAGCCATATCTTTAAAACGATTAATGTACTCTTGTTTGTGTTTTGTATTCTTTGGTAAGTCCTGAATAATCTTAGCATAACCGGCAAAAATCCATCCATCTCCTCTTGCCCAGAAATCTTTTTTACCGTTGGCACTTTTGTGTTTTGGATAAATATATTTTGCATCTCTAAAATACAATTTCTCTTCATCGTCATACATAATAGAGTTTGCATAAGTTAAATATTCATGCAATTTTTCCAGATACAATTCATTTCCCGTAACTTTATACAACTTAGTCATAACAGGCATAACCATATATAAGCCATCTACCCACCACCAATAATCATTAGCAGCTGTACTCATTTGGTATTCCATAACTTCACGAGCTCTGGCAATCATTTGAGGATCTTTTTTCCCTGTAAAATTATACAAGTCAATATAGGTCTGAAAACATATTTGCCAATCACCGAACAACACATGCTTGTCATTTTCCCCATAATTGTATTTCCATTCCGATTTATTAGTTGATTTGGCTCCCATCCACTGATTTTTTTCAGCCCAAGCCAAAGAATAATCCAAGTACTTTTTGTTTTTAGTAACCTTATACGCTTCCATATTCCCCGTATGATAAGCCGCAACATTCCAAAAAGCATTACCCAATTCAGGATGTGTATCTTGCCAACGGCTGTTTACTTTATCAATAATAGCAAGAACTTCTTTTTTAGATTCTTTTATAGCATTTTCTTTCTTAACAGCGCTGCTTTTACAACTAACAATCATCAACGAAAAAGATGTCATTAGGATAAAAAATGAGTTTTTAAAATTCATAATTATAAAGTTGATTTAGTTTTTATTTATTTTGAAGCATGGTCAATTGGAATAACCTGTCCTGACCAAATTTTCTTTTGGGTCCAAGGTTCGTATTTGTCACTCCAAAATGCATCTGTAGCCGGTAAACCAAGTACTAAAAAGGCTTCTGAACACAAGTATAAACTTCCCGTTGAAATATAACCTTCACCAATGTTAGGTTGATGACCATACAATCCAATCTGAAGCCAACCGTTTTTATCAAAAGTTCCCGGCGCTTTCAATTGATTATAAATCATAGCATATAAGGCCGAACGTACCTGAGCAGGTTCGACTTCTTTGGGTAATTCTTTCCAAAGTGCCACTTGGGACAACAACTGAAAAGCTCCAAAACGATACGCTAACGACCTACCTATAGGAGGATAAGTACCATCAGGAGATATTAATCGTTCCTGAATAGCCGCATAACGCCTGGCTCTATCCAATTCAGTTTTAAAATCGGCTTTAAAATTAGCCTCTTTTTCGTTGAGTGTTTTTAATATATCCAATTGCATGGGATGAATTACAAAACTATTGTAATAATCCCAATGAAAATCGGGACCATCACCATACATTCCATCTCCTAAATACCATTTTTTATGTTCATCTAAGGCATACATTAATCGTTTTTGGTCTTCGTCTTTATCAAACTTAAGTATTGCAGCTTCTACCATACTGGCAAAAAGAAGCCAATTACTATGATACGGCTCTATTTTTCTAGACGACTTAAAAGCTTTTATCACATTTTCTTTAGTGGTAACATCCAGTGGCTCCCACAATTGTTTTGGCGCCCTAAGTAAGGCTTGCGCCAAAAAAGCAGCATCTACCAATGGCTGCCTGTCTACTACAAAATTCATGAAGTCCGGAGAAGCAGGATCAGTTGCATTGTGAATGGATTTTTGCGCTAAATCAATATACTTAGCTCTTAATTTCCCTTCAGCTGTTGTATCAGGACCTAATTCTAACCAAGGTGCCATTCCTGATAACAATCGACCAAATGCCTCTAAATAAGTTACATGTTTTCTATCATCCCAAGCGCCAGGTGATCGTTCTACAGGCATGTTCTTTTTTAATTCATTTTTACTCAGCGCCTCTAAAACAGGATCGCCAATAGTAATTAATGAGGACACAAAGAATTCACGAACTTTTTCTGGCGAATCTTTCTCCAATTTTTTGTGCTGCGCTTGTACCACATTAACTCCTAAAAGCAACAACAGCAATAGAACTGTTTTTCTGGTATTAAAATTCATAGTTTTTTAATTTTTAAAGTTTGAAAAACACAATTAAGTTGATTTCCAAAAACTCTCGTTCAAAATATATTTATTGTCTTTTACGTTTTGATATTTCTTTTTAAAATCAGAAGGATTCATTTCATAGAATTGCTGAAACTGTTTTCTAAAATACTTAATATCACCAAAACCGGCCATCGAAGCAGCCTGACTAATTTGCAAATCGGTTGTTATTAACAAAGTTGCCACTTTTCGCAAACGCACATTTCTGGTAAATTCAGAAACCGATTTACCCGTGATTTTTTTAATTTTTTTATAAACTAAGGAATGACTCATTCCTAATTCAATTGCCAAATCTTTGACATTAAAACTTTCGACATCCAGATTAGCGTCAATTATTTCTACTATTTTATCAATTAGTTTTTTGTCCTCATCAGACAATTTAGGACTTGCTACATTTTTAGTAACGGAATTCAGCAAGTAATTCTGGACACTATCGCGTCGGGTAAGAATTCCATTAATTCGCGCTAACAAATAGTCGTTATCAAATGGTTTGGTTATGTAATCATCGGCGCCAACTTCAGCACCTTTAAGCTTTACATCTTCCGAAGTACCTCCTGTGAGCAATATTACAGGAATATGTTTTAACTCATCATCTGATTTGATTTGCTTACAAAAAGCAACTCCATTCATATCACCCATTACCACATCCGAAATAATTAAATCGGGTTGTAGTTTTCTAATTATTGCCAATGCATTTTCAGCACTTTCAGCAGTAGTTACTTTATATTTTAATGCAAATATACGCTTCAAATAATTTCTTATTTGAGGATTATCATCTACAACCAAAATACTTTTAGCGTCTTTAACTAAATCCGCATCAATATTATTTTCTTCTATGGCTTCTAATACATTTTCCTGTATTAATTTATCTTCTAAAGCTTCTTCTAAAAACAAGGTTCTATCACTTAAATCTTCTCTTATTTCTATATCACCAAAGTGTTCTTTTCCTAAAGGCAATTTAATTTCAAAAGTTGCACCTCCATTTTCATTATCATAACAATATACTTCGCCATGATGTTGATTGACAAATTGTTTTACCAAATACAAACCAATTCCAAATCCTTTTCGGTTGTTTTTAATATTCTTATTGGATTGATAAAACAAGTTGAATATTTTTTCTTTATCGGCATTTGAAACACCTTCACCATTATCAACCACATTAATAATTACTTCATCACCTATACAACGCAGGTTGACAGCTACAGTTCCATTTTCTTTTTCGGTAAATTTTAAAGCATTTGAAATCAAATTAAACAAAGCCATTTCAATCTTTTCACGATCAACATAAACCAATAATTTTTCTTCGGAAATACTAAAAGTGTAATCTATCTTTTTAGTTTTGGCATGATGAACAAAACAGCTAAAAACCTCTTTAGCTAATTCAACAATATCAATGTGTGCAATTTTTAATTTACCTGTTTCTGTCTCTGTCTTTCTAAAAAGTAACAATTGGTCTACTAAGCTTAACAATCTTCTGGAATTACTATATACCATTTCTATAGCACTTGGTTCTATTTGTTGCTTATCACCATAAATAATATCCTTGAGAGGATTAATAATCATCGTTAAAGGCGATCTAAACTCATGAGAAATATTAGTAAAAAAAGTTAATTTTTTCTCATTCAGCTCTTTTTCCTGTTTGGCTAAATCTTGCGAAAGCTGTATTTCATATTTAAGTTGTGCTTGCTTACGTTGGTATTTATCAACAATAAAAATTCCAAAAGCAATGGCTAAAACATAAATAAAATAAGCAAATCCACTTCGATACCAAGGAGGTAAAATTGTAATAGGTAACGAAATAGTTTTTGAATTCCAGACACCTTCTGCATTAGTAGATTTAATTTTTAAAACATAATTCCCTTCTGTCAATCTGGAATAATTAGCCGTTCTTATATGATCAACATAATGCCATTGCGAATCCCAGCCTTCTAAAAAATAAGCATAGGATATTTTTTCAGGCAAACTATACTCTAAAGCAGCAAATTCAATATTTAACATTGATTCTTCATAGGGTAATTTTAATTTCTCTATACCAAAACTAGTTAAACCCGATTCACTGTACACCTTATTATTAACTTTAATATTACTAATAATCAGTTTAGGAAAAGCATGAACGGCATTGTTTATTTTAGTATCAATAATATTAAAACCCTTAATCCCACCAAATACTATTTCTCCTGTAGAAAGTTTGAGTCCGGCATTGTAATTAAATTGATTACTCTGAAGCCCATCGGCATCATAATAAGTGGTGATTTTTTCACTAGTTTGATTGTACACAAAAATACCATTGTAAGTACTACACCAATAAAGCCCTTGATTATCTCTAACAATATTCAGAACCGAATTATTAGAAAGTCCGTTTGCTTGAGTCAAAAACCGCATTTGTAGTGTTTGAGGATTAAAAACCATCAAGCCAGATCCTTCTGTCCCAACAAGCATTTTAGAACCCGAAATAGCGACAATGGAACGTACCGGATATTTAACTTCAATACTTTGACTTTGTAATGTCTTTGGGTTAAGTTTAATTAACTTAGTAAAAGTTCCTAACCAAATATTGCCCTGAGCATCTTCGGCCATAGAAATAATCCCACTAATTTTAGCATCCACAAAGTCAAATTGATCAAGCGCTTCATTGTAACGATACAAGCCCTCTTCGTCAGGAGACGCAGCCCATAAAATCCCTTCTTTACTCTTAAAAAGTACCCAGATATTTTTTTGAACAATATTATAAGTAAGATTAAAAAGTCGATACCTCTTAAAACTATTTGTTTGTTGATTAAAAACACAAACTCCGCCTCCATAAGACCCAAACCAAGTTCCGTGACTGTCCTTTATAATTGATGTAACAAAATTATTTGACAAGGAATTAGGATTAGTAGCATTATAGGAATAATTCGTAAACTGATTATTTTTTCTGTCCCACAAACTGGCTCCTCCTCCATCGGTACCAATCCAAAGATGATTAGCATCTTGCTCACATAAGGAAAGAATAAAATCACTTGGTAAGGTGTTACTAATTTTTTCATTTCTAGAAATGGTGGTAAAAGGGCTTTTCCTATTTTCCACTTTATTAACACCTCCTCTTAAGGTTCCAATCCAAACTCTATTATCACTATCTAAGCATAAAGAGGAAATAGCATTGCTATTGAGTTTTTCTTCCCCTAGATAATTACTTAATAAAGAAAATGAATCTGAAGTAAAATTGTACTTCACAACTCCATTCCCATTTGTAGCAATCCAAATTTCTTTTGTATCCGGCTTATAAATTAAATCAGCAATGGGATATTGAATTTGCTGATTATTATAAACACGATACGATTTATCTACAATATTGTATTTTAACAAGCCTAATTCGGTAGCTACCCAAACATTTGAAAATCCGTCATAAAAGACACTCGTTCCAGTCAAAATATCTGACAAAACTACCGATAGTTTATTGGTTTTGGTATCCATACTCACAATTCCAACCCCCTGAACAAAACCCCATAATCTGCCCGATTTGTCAAAATCGATTCCCTGCATATGATAATCCCATTGCAATTTTCCGTTTACATAAAGAGGTATCTCAGTAATATCACCTCCTTTATTGGAACCATATAGCAATCCCGTACCTGCCGTAGCAATATATATCCCTTTTTTTTCCTCTTTTAAATCATTAATCGCATAAGCAATCAACTCTTTTTTAGACGTTATAGGATTTACATAATTCCTGGTACTAAACTGATTTGTCAAATAACTATAAACGCTTATTCCTGATTTTGTACCAATCCAAATTTCATTTTGAGTTCCACAAATAGTTACAACTCTATTATTAATTAATGAATTTGCATCATTAGGCTGATTTCTATAATTGGAAAAATTATATCCATCGTACCTACTAATTCCATCATAAGTACCAAACCACATTAAACCTCGCTTATCTTTATAAACTGAAGTAACAGCATTATTTGCTAATCCGTTTTCAATTCCTATATAACCTATTGTATATTTTTCTTGATTAGAATTTGGCACAAGCAATCCTTTTACAACTTGTGGATTAGTCGTAAAACAGATTAGAAACATAAAAAACAAAAAAGATATATTTCTCAAAATACAATGTATTTTTGGTTAGCTAAAAACTACTTCAATCAAATATAATTCATTTATCAAATACCATTAAAAATCAAAAAACAATTAAAAAAAGAACTGAAATCTTTAAAATTAGAAAAACCTATGAATAAACATCATAGGTTTTCTCCTAATAACACAAAAAAACCACTAAATTAATTAACCAATGAGATTAAGTAAGAATAACTGTATCTTTTATCCAACAAACGATAAGCCTCATGCGGCAAAGCACCCCAGCTATCATCTCCACCAAGTCCTCTTTGTTTGTAATCCAAATGCAAATACACTGCTTCTTTAGAATCTAAATCCAAATCGGAAGGATGGCGTTGATTTTTATGTTTTCCTGGATCTAAATCTTCTGTTGAAACATTCAACGCACTAAAACCAAGACTTTGCTTTCCTTCAATTTTCAAACCTTGCCCTTTATCATTTTTCAAAGTCAACCAGCGAACATCTGTTTTATAACCCGATTCTTGCGGACGAATGTATGTTCGGGTAAATTGATTGATTACTTTATCTGAATATTCTCCAATGAAAGATGCTGATTTTCTATCAGAATAATTTTCCCATGGTCCTCTTCCGTAATAATTCAAATTATCATAAGATCCATTCAATTTCAATCGCATTCCAAAACGAGGTAACTCAGGCAAATCTTTACCTTCCATATCAATGGCAGCAGTTACTTGAATCGCTCCATTATTTTGAATCAAATAATTTACAGTATAAGGAACTTTTACTTCTGCTAATTGATAAATCACTTTAATTAACAAACCTTCAGAAGATTTTTTATCCAAATCAACACTGATTACTGTTGGATTTTGAGAAGCCTCTTTCCAAACCTCTGCTTTATTTTGCATTCCATTGCCAAAATCATTATCGGTTGGTGCACGCCAAAAATAAGGAGTTGGGAAATTTGTAATCATAGTATCGACAGTGTTTTTCAATGCATATTTTACAATTTCGCCTTTTTTCAAATCAAATACTCCTGCTACACTTTCCGTTTCAAAAGAAAGCAACTCATTTTTTACTTTATATTTTAATTTTTTAGTCGTTTTATCAACCGTATTATTATCAAAATAACTTCCTTTTCCAATTGCAAATTGTGCTCTCGCAAATTCATGTCCTTTAGCAACCAAAGGCTCATCATATTTTGAAACGGCGTAAACATTCAAGAAATATTCTGAATTAATACCTATATTTCCTAAGTCTAAAACAATAGATTTACTTTCTTCCGGATTTCCTTCAACATTAAATTCGCCTGATTTATCAATCTTTCCATTTTTTACTAACCCCCATTTGAAATTATATTTAGAAAGATTGGTAAAATTATAATTATTAGTCACTACTAAATCCTTATCATTTTTTAACTGAAACTGAATGTTTTGATAACTCTTTTTCACTTCAAATAAACCTGGATGCGGAATTCTATTAGCCGAAACTAATCCGTTAGCACAGAAATTCTCATCATTTTGAAGATCTTTCCCTCCTAAATCACCTCCGTAAGCCCAAAATGTGACTCCTTTTTCATTTTTAGTTTTCAAACCTTGGTCTACCCAATCCCAGATAAACCCACCCTGCATGTGTTTACTACTGTTGATAATATCCCAATATTCTTGAAAATTCCCGTTACTATTCCCCATTGCATGTGAATATTCACACATAATATAAGGACGCTTTTTATCTGCACTAGCATAGGCTTTCATACTTTTAATTCCGGGATACATTGGACACACAATATCTGTGTCAGGATTTTCTCCCGCTTGCTCAAACTGAACTGGACGCGTTGTGTCGATTTTTTTCAACCAATCATAAGCTTCATAAAAAACAGGGCCATTTCCACACTCATTACCCATAGACCAAATAATAATCGAAGGATGATTTTTATCTACAGCAAACATCCTTTTAATTCTATCCAAATGTGCTGCTGCCCATTCCGGCATATAAGCGGGATGTTTTGATTTATCAAATGAACCTTGCCATTCAGCTCCCATAGCATGCGTTTCTATATTAGCTTCGTCTACCACATAAAATCCGTACTCATCACATAATTCATAAAAATGTGTATCATGAGGATAATGACTCATTCTAATTGCATTAATATTATTTTCCTTCATTAACTGGAGGTCTTTCAGCATCAATTCAGTATCAGGAGTATGACCTTTTGTATCACTGTGTTCATGAATATTAACCCCTTTTACCAAAATGGCTTTTCCATTAACCAATAACTGCGCATCTTTAATTTCTACTTTTCTGAAACCTGTTTTTTTAGAAATTATTTCCAAAGTATTCCCTTTAACATCAACTAATGTAATAGTATAGCGATATAAATTTGGCGTTTCGGCACTCCATTGTTTTATATTTTCAAGTGTTTTGCTAAAACTTACTTTTTGAGTTTTTACATCTACTTTTTTGTTCTCAGAAAAAACACTTTTCCCTTGATGATCAAACAATTCTACTTTTACTGAAGGATTCTTGATTTTAGTGTTTTGGAAACTCTTCAAACTAACTTCCAAATTGAAAATTCCGTTTTTATATTGATTATCTAAATCACTTTTTACAAAATAATCCCAAATAGTAGTTTTAGGCATAGCTTGTAAATACACATCGCGCTCAATACCACTTAATCTCCAGAAATCCTGGTCTTCTAAATAACTTCCATCATGCCAGCGAAACACTTGAACCGCTAATAAGTTTTCGCCTTTTTTCAAGAAAGAAGTAATATTAAATTCAGCCGGCGTTTTAGAAGCTTTAGTCATCCCTACTTCTTTTCCGTTCAAGAAAACTCGTGCATAACCCGAAATAGAAGCAAAATGAAGGATAATTTCTTTATCATTCCATGAATCAGAAACAGAAAAAGTACGTCTATAACTTCCTACTGGATTATAATCACCACCTATAAACGGTGGATTTTTAGGAAATGGATAAGTTATATTAGTATAAATAGGAATATCAAAACCTTGAATTTCCCAGTTTGAAGGTACCTTAATAGTTTTCCAATTAGAGTCATCTAAAGCAGTAGAATAAAAATCTACAGGACGTTGCAGTGGATTTTTAACCATGTTAAATTTCCAATTCCCATTCAGACTTTGATACAATGCTGATTTTTGAGGTTCATTATCTTTCAATTCTGATTCATTACTAAACAAAAGAAAAGAACCTCTTCCTGCTTCTTTCCCTCTATCTAAAATTTGTGGGTTTTCCCATTCGTTAGTTTGTGCAAAACTATTTTGCAGACTCAAAAACAAAGCAAATGCTACTACAATATTTCTCATTTAATCTTCTTTAATAAACTCGTATTTTAAAATTGGACAACTTTTAGAAATTATATTCTAAAAAACTTTATAGGTATCATTGGGAAATACATAGAATTCAAAACAAAACAAAAAGTCAAATAAGAAATAAAAATCTAGTTTACAAATTTAGACAACAACACAAAAGACAAGAGGGGTATTACAATACATTAGCGGGGGTATTTTGACATAAACGCTTGTAAACCCAATATTTTTTAAGGGTTTTTATTATTCAATAGCAATATGAATAAAAAATAACGGTAGAAAAACTAAATCATAGTTTCTATAAAAAAGAAAATAATAAGCATAAAAAAAGCCCCTTCTTTCGAAGGGGCTTTTGTACCCAGGACCGGGATCGAACCGGTACTCCTAAGAACTGGTGTTTGAGACCAGCGCGTCTACCAATTCCGCCACCTGGGCTTTTAAAAAGGAAAGAAAAAATATCTTTTCTTTAACACGGTGCAAATGTAAAAAATATTCTTAAACATTCTAAGAAAAAATCTTAATTTTTTACTTTCACAGTCAAATTAATTTTCTAAATTTGCAGCTCGTTAAAACAGCATATACTAACTAACTCCATCCGAGGCATTTAAACACATTCTGTCTTTTAAAAAAAGACAAAACAAAATTGTAATTGAGTGTAGCGGAATAAAAACAACAAATTAAATGTCACAAAAAGAACCAGAAGCTAAAATTTTTGCTTGTTCACAAAGTGTCTATCTAGCTGAAAAAATTTCCGAAGCATACGGAATTCCATTAGGTAAAGTATCTATGTCACATTATAGTGATGGAGAATTTCAACCGTCTTACGAAGAGTCAATCAGAGGATTACGTGTTTTTATTGTTTGCTCTACTTTCCCTAATACGGATAATTTAATGGAGTTATTATTGATGATTGATGCTGCTAAACGCGCTTCAGCAAGACATATAACTGCTGTTATGCCTTATTTTGGTTGGGCAAGACAAGACAGAAAAGACAAACCCAGAGTCCCAATTGGAGCTAAGTTAATAGCTAAAATGCTGGAAACAGCAGGAGCAACAAGAATTATGACTATGGATTTACACGCTGACCAAATCCAGGGATTCTTTGAAAAACCAGTAGATCATCTTTTTGCTTCTACTATATTTTTACCATACGTAGAAAGCCTTAAGTTAGATAACCTAACAATTGCTTCTCCAGACATGGGAGGCTCAAAAAGAGCTTATGCTTATTCTAAATTCTTAGAATCTGATGTGGTAATTTGTTACAAACAAAGAAAACAAGCTAACGTTATTGACACCATGGAATTAATTGGTGATGTAAAAGGACGCAATGTTATCCTGGTTGACGATATGATTGATACCGGAGGTACATTAGCAAAAGCAGCTGACCTAATGATAGAAAGAGGAGCCTTAAGTGTTAGAGCAATCTGTACACATCCTATTTTATCTGGTAAAGCATACGAAAGAATAGAAGAATCTAAATTGAGCGAATTAATCGTAACAGATTCTATTCCATTAAAGAAAGCTTCAAACAAAATCAGAGTAGTAAGTTGTGCGCCTCTTTTTGCTGAAGTAATGCACATGGTACAAAACAACAATTCCATCAGCGGAAAGTTTATCATGTAAAAAACACCTGATTAGTGTCAAATAGTAGCTAATAACTAGTTACTAGTCACTAGTCACTGAATAAGAGTTTAATTAATAACTATATAAATATTTAAAATGAAATCGATTACAATTAAAGGATCAGAAAGAGAAAGCGTGGGCAAAGTAGCTACTAAAGCCTTACGTAATGCTGGAGCGGTTCCTTGCGTGTTATACGGAGGAGATCAACCAGTTCATTTTTCAGCAGAAGAAAAAGCATTCAAAAACTTGGTTTACACTCCAAACGCTCACACAGTTGTGATCGAATTGGGTAACGGAAAATCATTCAACGCTATCTTACAAGATATCCAGGTTCACCCAGTTTCTGACAGAATCTTACACATTGACTTCTTCCAGTTATATGATAACAAAGAAATCACTATTGAAGTTCCTGTAAAAATCACTGGTAACTCTAAAGGAGTTATGGCTGGTGGAGATTTACGTATCAACAACCGTAAATTAAAAGTTAAAGCTTTACCTAAAAATCTTCCTGATTTTGTTGAAGCTGATATTACTCCATTAGACATGGGTAACAAGTTATATGTAACTAAAGTTCCTACTCCAAATTTCAAAATCATGCACCCGGACAACACTGTTATTTGTCAGGTGAAGATGTCTCGTGCTGCTATGAAAGCGGCTCAGGAAGCTGCAAAAGCTGCAAAAGCACCAGCAAAAGGAAAGAAAAAATAATCTTTTTTCAATCATACTTAAAAGCATCAATCGAAAGGTTGGTGCTTTTTTTTTGGAGCAAACTATTCCGTAACACAACAACAGCCGTCCCGCTGTCCTTCCAATCTTTTATTTTTTAAAGAAAAAAATAAAAGGATTTTCCCTCCCATCGGGGCTAAAAAAGAATATTATACATTAAAAACAATTCGTCCTCACACTTTATTCTTTTCTCTTTTTACTCTATTTTTGCAGCATGTTACAATGGATAAAGAGGCTGTTTCCCACAGCAGCAAAAGAAGATTACAGCAACAACATGAAACCGGAGGTTCACGAACACCCAGAAAACAATATAGAAAGCGTGAGTAAAAAATATTTAATTGTAGGATTAGGCAATATTGGCGCCGAATATGTAAACACACGACACAATATCGGCTTTAAAGTATTAGATTTTTTAGCCAAAAAAGAAAGTCTTGACTTTCAAACCGTAAAATTAGGATCTCTTGCCGAATACAAATTCAAAGGAAAAACTTTTTTACTTTTAAAACCCAACACCTACATGAATTTAAGTGGAAAAGCGGTTCAATATTGGATGGAAAAAGAAAAAATTCCATTAGAGAATATATTAGTAATTACGGATGACTTAAACATTGCTTTCGGAACTATCCGCATTAGAAAAAAAGGCAGCGATGGCGGACACAATGGTTTGAAAAACATTCAGGCCGTACTAAACACAACCGAATACGCTCGTTTTCGTTTTGGAATCAGCGACGAATTCAAAAAAGGAAAACAAGTAGATTACGTTTTAGGAGAATGGAGTACTGCCGAAAATGAAACGCTTCCTGAACGATTGGAAACAGCTGCCGAAATCATTAAATCTTTTGGAACTGCAGGCTTAGAAAACACCATGTCAGCTTTCAACGGAAAATAAAAAAGCAGGAAAACAAAATCTGTTTTCCTGCTTTTTTATAATTGATTACAAACTACTTAATAATAATTTTAGTTGTTTTTTTCACACCTCCATCTATCATGTGTACAAAATAAACTCCTGCCTTTGGCTTGGTATCCAGTTGGATATCCTGACTAAAATCACCATTATTAGGATATTTATCATCAAATAATCTTTTCCCAGTAGTATCAAAGACTAAAATCCTGATTTCAGCAGAGGAAGAAGTACTAATATACTTTACATTAAAATTGCCATCATTATTCTTAGAACTCACTATTAAATCCTTATTAATTTCGTCAAAAGGAATCAGGGTATATCGTTGCGTACAAACAGCAATGGATGCTGCATTTATCGTTCCGGTATCATTAGTAAAAATGTCCCTGTAGCGCAGCGTCCAGTTTCCTGTGGGATTTTCACCCTTAAAATTTCCCAAAACTCCTAAAGGAGCTACCGTTTGTAAACTCGCATTTCCACAAGATAAATCTGAACCAGCGTCATCATAATGCAATAACAAACGCCCGTTAGTACTGCTGCAGCCATTATAAAATAATTTGACTATAGTGCCTTTTGGACTCATTAATTCGAACTGAACATCTGAAAAATAGTTATGAGAAATATCTATATCTACAGTTACAGCAGTTACAAAAGAATCCGTCGCAGGCACTGTAATAACCTTAGTAGCAAAACTACCCGATTCCGGAATTGCAAAAGGAGTTGCGGGAACAGCAAAAGTTTCACAATCAGATTCAATAGTATACCCTATAGTAAACGTTTTTTTATTAACAGCATAGTAAATATTCTCCGTTGGCTCAATCAAAATTCTGCAAAACTGAGAAGAAACATCCGGAACTGTAATAGTCTCAGAACCATCGTTAGTAACAGCCGAAGCCAGCGTAATAGGAAAAGTAACTCCGTTATCAATTGAAAGTTTTATATTAACCTTTGACGAACCCGGCAAAGCATTGGTTCCATTAACATTCCATTCAATTATTTTTTCAGTATTCTGAAACCAACTGAGATTATCTGTATTTTGAGACGTAACTTCAAAAGGGCCAGTTGCTGCATTAACATTTACTACCATCTCATCTGAAAGCGTTTGTGCAAAACCCTCTGGAGCGTTGTCTCTGGCCGTTAAAACAAAATGAAGCGTTCTAGCCACTGCAGGCACAGATTCCCATCTGCTGGTTAATCTTCCTGCCAGGACATTTTCAAAAACAGGCATATAGCGTATGGGAGTGCTGACCGGCGGATAAGACCTAAAAAGCGATCCGTTAGTTTTAGTAGCCGAAGCCACACTCAAATCACCATCTGCAGAAGTAGCCGAATCATTTTGTTCCCAGGCATAAGTAACACCTGCCGCAGAATTACCAGTGCCTTTTAAGATAAATGCAGTCTCTTTTGGAATTGTATAATCGGCTCCAGCATTTACTGTTAATGTATTTCCATTAATAGTCGTGATTACAGGACATGTTTTAGAGGTTAAATTAGTTTGAATCTGGCTGATACTTGCAAACGAAAAATAATCATCCGAACGTTGTTCTACATCATAATCAGTAGTAATTCCGGCATATCCCATAATTGTTGATCCACTACCAGGCTCGACACTCACTCCCGTACCTTCTATTTCATAAGAAAAAACATGATTAGCTCCCAACTGATGACCCATTTCGTGAGCTACAAAATCGATATCAAAACTATCTCCTTCCGGTCGGCCATTAGATGGAGAAGTATAAGCGCTTCCTTTAGCTGCTTCGCAAACACAGCCAATACAACCTGCATTTCCACCACCACCAGTAGCCCCGAACAAATGTCCTATGTCATAATTAGCACTACCAATAACCGAATTTAAATTATTCTGTAACTCTCCACTCCAGACTCCGGCGGCATCTCCATTACCAACACCTGCCTCTGCGGCAGAATACGGATCAGTCGCTGCATTTGTATAAATCACAGCATTATTATTAGCTATAAGAAGTAATTTTACCGCTAAATCCCTTGTAAAAACAGCATTTACTCTTGTCATAGTGGCATTCATTGCTGCCAATGCTCCGTTTACGGTACCGCCATGATAAACAGCATATTCTCCCGTACAAGACAACGCTAATCGCAGAGTACGAAATTTTTTATCACTGGAAACCAGCTTAGCATTCTGAGCATTTTTCTTAGTTGAACCGGACTCATCAGCAGTGGCACAACGAAACGGCAGCTTTTCCTGATCTTTGTTTTCAGAATTAAAAACTACATATACATCTTTATTTGTTGTATCTTTTTCTATAAACTCTACCTGATTCCCTTTTCTGGTAATCATCGTTTGAATTCCTGATGGCGACATACTAAAGTTTAAAACGGCCGAAACATCCGTGATTCCTGCACCCGAATAAGACCTGATGTCCGGATATTTTGCCTGAAGTTCCGGTTCGAAATTAGAATTTTCATGAATAACAAATTTTTCCAACTCACCATTAGAATTCGGAATCGTAACTTCGGTCGAAGCATTTGAAAACTTTGTATCCTGTACCGTTTTCAGTTTTCTTTTTAAAATTTCTTCATTTAATCGGAATAAAACAGCAGGTTTAGAATCTGATTTTCCGCGTAATTTTTCTGTAGCCGACAAATTAACTCTTGTCCACGTTTCCTTTTCCTGAGCCTGAGTAACGGAAAACCACAATAAAAAAAAGAGGAACAGATAATTTATCTTCATGATTAGCTTAAATTTAAGTTTCAAAAATAAAGCATTTAAATCAGAAAATATTCAACTTCTAATTTTAATTAACACACAAAACAAACGTAATAATTAAATTAAATTTCATTTTTTGTGACAAAGAGCATAAATCCTTAAAAATAGAATAAGCATAGTATCAAATTTAAATTAGATAGTATAAATTTGCACTATTATAAAATATTTACTTTGAAGATTTTTCATTCTATAAAAGATTTCAGTTCTCCCAAAAAAACAATCCTTACTTTAGGCACCTTTGACGGAGTACACATCGGGCATAAAAAAATACTGGAAAAAGTAATTCAGAACACCCGGGATGACAAGTATGAAAGTCTGGTACTTACATTTTTTCCGCATCCCAGAATGATTTTGCAGGAACGTTCAGAAATAAAACTGCTGAATACTATGTCTGAGAAAATAATTCTTCTGGAACAACTAGGCATACAAAACCTTGTTATACATCCTTTTGACGAAATTTTTTCGAGATTAACAGCTGAAGATTTTGTAAGAACTGTCCTTCTAGAACAATTTAAAATTCACAAAATAATCATCGGTTACGATCATCGTTTTGGAAGAAACAGAACCGCAGACATCAACAACCTCATTGAATTTGGCGAAAAATACAACTTTGAAGTAGAACAAATATCTGCACAGGAAATCAATGCTATTTCAGTAAGTTCTACAAAAATCAGAAACGCTATTCAGCAAGGCGAAATGGTTTTAGCCAATAAATATTTGGGATACCAGTATTTCTTAACCGGAACAGTTTGTAAAGGCAAACAACTGGGACGAACAATTGGTTTTCCAACAGCTAATCTGGAAATCGAAGAAGACTACAAGCTTATTCCGTCAAAAGGGGTTTATATTGTATCCAGTGAGATTAACAATCAAACGGTTTATGGTATGATGAACATTGGTGTTAACCCTACTGTTGGTGAAGAACAATTGTCTGTGGAAATTCATTATTTAAATTTTGAGGGTAATCTATATGACCAAAAAATTACAGTAGCCATACACCAAAGGATTCGGAATGAGGAAAAATTTGATTCGCTTACTTTATTAAAAGAACAAATTGAGAAAGACAAAACACAAACACTTTCCTACATAGCAAGGCTTTAAATTTTAAGTAAAAAAACCTTTCATTTTATTAAATAATTCCTGCTTTTTTACGTAAATTTGATAGACAACGCCCAGATTACTATCAAATAATTTTTTAACTTTAAAAATTAAACGTATGAAAATGCCCAAAGAATTATACAATGGAGTAATTATTTTTATAGGTATTGCTCTTTATTTTGCATTAATAGAAGTACTCCAACTCACTGATGTATTTTATTTAAGATTATTAAACATCCTGTTTGTTTATTACGGAGTCAATAAAACCTTAGAGTCTAACTATAAACACGGAAAAAATAATTTTGGAAAAAATGCTGTTTCAGCATTTGTGACAGGTTTTATTGGTGTCTTTTTAAGTCTTATTGGTTTAACAGCTTATATTTATTCCAAAGGAGGTGATGAAT
The DNA here is from genome assembly GCF_046000495.1 of Flavobacterium plantiphilum. Lineage (NCBI taxonomy): Bacteria > Pseudomonadati > Bacteroidota > Flavobacteriia > Flavobacteriales > Flavobacteriaceae > Flavobacterium > Flavobacterium plantiphilum. Next base: position 604,974 of record NZ_JBELQA010000002.1, on the reverse strand, counting down.
TCATTGAAAGTTTATCTTATACTTTACTTTATCCGGGAGAAGCTACTGTAATGACTTATGTTTTTTCCTTACTTATTGAAGCCATTGTTTCGGTAATGATTGTTAGCTTTTCATTATTATTATTCTGGAAAAGAAAATACCCATCTGACTAGAAACTTAAATCCTTTAAATTTAAGTTTTCGGTTCTTTTATTTTCAATTTGAATTCAAATAAAATGAAACTGAATAAAGAAATTATCAACGGACTTATTATTTTCATTGCTATAAGTATTTACTTTTTGTTAATGGAACTATTAGGTCTGTCTCATCATTTTTACCTGAGGTTTTTAAACATAGTATTTGTTTTTTATGGTGTCAACAGAACCATTAAACAAAATTTGAATGAAGGAAACAAACAGTTTGTTTCCAATGCCATTTCTGCCATGTTTACTGCTGTAATTGGTGTCATCTTAAGCATTGTTGCATTAGTCATTTACAGTTATCTACAAGGTGGTGATGCTTTTGTACAATCGCTGTCAGAAACGTTTCTCTTTGGCGGAAATCCTTCTATCGATGCTTACTCGATTTCATTGTTATTTGAAGGAGTCGCTTCGTCAGTAATTGTAACTCTCCTGCTAATGCTGTATTGGAACAATAAATTTTCAACAGACTGATGTACTACTCCATCCCTTTTTAAAGCTATTGCATTGCTATTTTGAACAATTTGACTACTTTTGACGCATCAAAAAATACAATACAATGAGTATTACAAAACACGACTGGACTAAAGAAGAAATTATTGCTATATATAACAAACCTATGATGGATTTGCTTTTTGAAGCAGCTTCTATTCATAGAGAACACCACGACCCAAATGTGGTTCAGGTATCTACATTATTATCCATTAAAACAGGCGGATGTCCTGAAGATTGTGGTTATTGTCCTCAGGCAGCACGCTATAATACAGGTGTTGAAGGAAATGACTTAATGAGTGTGAGCCAGGTTAAAGCACAAGCTTTGCGTGCAAAATCTACAGGTTCTTCCCGCGTATGTATGGGAGCAGCCTGGAGAAACGTGAAAGACGGACCCGAATTTGATCAGGTTCTTGAAATGGTACGCACTATCAATAAACTTGATATGGAAGTGTGTTGTACACTCGGTATGATTACCGAAAATCAGGCACAACGATTAGCTGAAGCAGGTTTATATGCTTACAATCACAACTTAGATACTTCTGAAGAATATTATAAAGATGTTATTTCCACCAGAGGTTTTGAAGACCGTCTGGAAACGATAGAAAATGTTCGTAAAACAAATGTTACGGTATGCAGCGGAGGAATTATCGGAATGGGGGAAAGTATCGAAGACCGCGCCGGAATGCTGGTAGCTCTTTCTACTTTAAACCCACAACCTGAATCAGTACCTATTAATGCTTTAGTTGCTGTGGAAGGAACACCAATGGAAGAAGAAAAACCGGTTGAAATATGGGAAATGATTCGAATGGTAGCCACTACCCGTATTGTCATGCCGGAAACTCAGGTTCGCCTTTCAGCCGGAAGAACAAATATGAGTCGTGAAGGACAAGCAATGTGCTTTTTTGCAGGCGCTAATTCTATTTTTGCGGGAGATAAACTTCTAACAACACCAAATCCTGATGTAAACGAAGACATGAAAATGTTTGAAATGTTAGGTTTAAATCCACAAAAACCATTTACTAAAGTTTCACAGCCACAAACTGTTGAAGCTGCCGATTCTCAATTTGCGCCTCTTGGCGAAAAACCAAAATGGTCTCGTCCGGGACACACTATTGAACGTAATGTGGAAGCATCCATTAAAGGCAAATAAATACCTTTTTGAATACAAAAAAAATCCATTAGTCTAATGCTAATGGATTTTTTTATGCATGTAAAATCATTAATAGATTATTTTCTTCACTGCTGTTTTACCATTTTCTAATACTGCTTTTACAATCAAAACCTGATGTACTCCTGATATATTACTAATAGTTACAGTTTCTAAATTAACTTCCGTATCCGAATAGATCAAGCTTCCCGAAAAATCATAAACGTAAATAGTTTTAATGATTTCATCTGAAGTATTAATAGTGATTACTTTGTTCTGATTCGAAATAACAACTCCTTCAACAGCCATATCGCTAACATCTTCTGTCAAAGCATCTTTATCCTGATAACGCAATATAAAACGATTGTTAAAAATTCCTTTTTCGGTAGTAAACGAGTAAGGCTCTTTTAAATCGTGCAGCACTGCTAACAATTTGTCTTCTAAGAATACTTTTTGCGAAGCCAAAACACCATCACTATGATCAATACTGATTTTAAAATCGCCTTTAATAGTTGATTTATAACCCAATGCTACCGAATCTTGTTCCTGAAATGGTAACGCACGCCCCTGAATAGCCAAATTCACATCTTGGTTTACACTATAAAAATCCACAAATTGATTGCCATCATAACTCACCCCATCAAATCTTCCCTCATAATCATTAGTCGCTCCAGTAATGTAACCAATTAATGTTTGCTTAAAAGCTCCTTCTGCATTTGTCAAATTCAGCCACAATCTATTCTTCTCGATTTTCACAGTTGATTTACCTGACTTTCCTAATTTAAAAAACTGCGAATTATCCATTACCTCTTCTTCCTCCTCTTCGTTAATGGTAAAGCGCATACTGTTATTAAATACGATATCACCCCCCGTTGCACTTGCCGGAGCAAAAAATCCCTGTGCAGCTGCAATTAACCCCGTTGGAACACTTAAATTATTATTGTCATTGGGATCATTAGCATCGCTATCAACTGTAGCCGCAGTTCCTACACCGCCTGTTAGATTATAACCTGCATAATCACTGGTCGTATAATTGTAGATTGCAGGATCATTTGCAGGAGCGTTATCATTTCCGAGAAAAGGATCAGCATTATCACTTGGCGGTGAGTTATGAGTCCAGAAATACAGCGTCCCATCCAGAGGACCATTATTATCTCCAGTCACTGGATCAATATCCATATTAGCAGTTAAAAAAGCATCAGCATCAAGAGCCGAAGGATAAGGATTCCCTAACAAATGAACGCGATTTCCGGCTATATTTTTTGTAAATTCACCATTATTTGGTTTCCCTTCAAAAACCGGACTAGCATCAATAGCTGCATCTGTAATGCTGAAGGTTTGGGGTGCTCTGATAATATAACCATTCCCAGCCACCATTGGAAGTACTCCTCCGTTATACTCTATTTCCCACCCCATAACAGGATCATAACTGTAATATTTATCAAAAAGTGTATGAGGAGATAAAGCTTTCATCATTTGTCCCGCAACCGGTGATGACCAATAAGTAAAATCATAACGTTTTACTGGCATGGTATGACGCTTATAAATAATATTTCCCGAATCCAAATTTACAGCAGCATCATTCATCTGGACTAAACTTGCATTATTTTCAAATGTCAATGAACCTCCATCATCCACCACTAATTCATTCCTAATTTGCAAATAACGACCTGTTTTAAACACCACATATGCTCCTGTATTCACTTTACAGGAACAAGCCTGAACATCGGCATCCTCATCATAATTACTCGCAAAAATCACTTTGTTTTCCAGAGTAGGAACCTCATCCCATTCACCATCTTCCCAGGTTCTTACAGGAGGTGGATCATTAATAACCACCGTAAACGGAACAGAAACTGTTTGAGAACTACAATCTCCCTTAGAAACAACAAAACTTTGTGTTCCTGAAGCTAATCCTGAAATGGTCGCTGTAGAGCCTGTTCCGGCATATTCTCCCGGATTAATAGTCCAAGAACCGTCTGGCAAGCCGCTCAATTCCACACTTCCCGTTGGCTCAGCACATGTTGGATGAGTTATTGTTCCTTGAACAGGTACAGCAGGGCGGTCAAAAATTATTGAAGCATTCACTGCTGTAGAACAATCAACAGAGCTAAGGTGGGTTATAGTAACTGTAGTTACACCTACAGTACGTAACTCCTGAACTTCAATAGTTCCTGTTCCGGCTGTTCCAACAACCATTGTAGCCGGAGGTGGGGGCACGACCCCTCCATCAATGGTATAAGTTACGGTATATGTCCCTATGGGTAATCCTTCAGGCGTGGAATGCAATGTAATAGTTCGGCTTTGTTCGCAATCAGCATCAGCACTTAAACTTGTAATGCTATAAGTTGGACAAGTATAAGTTACTTTTATTTGACCGTCACCACCTTTTCCACCTCTAATCCCAGAACCTAGAACATTCAACAATATAGCACCACCACCACCACCACCACCAGGGGCAAAACCATCTTCACCATTACTAGTACCACCAAGTGTTATAGCTCCTAATACATTAATTTGTCCCACTAAACCATCAGCACCTGAACCTCCCATTTCATCAACTGAAGTTCCTGCTCCACCTGCTCCACCTGCTCTGGATAATACTCCATTCGTACTATTTAATCCATTACCATTAGATCCTGCACCACCACCACCACCACCACTAACTAACGTAAGACCAAGGTTCAGAAGACTTGCCGAATTACCCTTTCCACCTGAATATAATCCTACACCGCCAGCACCACCATCACCTACTAATGTTGTCAAATTTACTCCTCCTTTATTACCTCCGGTTCCACCATTAGCAACAACTGATGTATATAAAAAAGCAGGAACAGTAGATGATGGAAAAGTACTTGCCCCTCCAGGAGCGCCATTACGATTTGTAGGTGAAATTTCTCCTGCACCACCAATACCAACAACATAATTAACTCTTACATTATTAGGACTTGTACCAACATTCACATTTCCTGTATTAAAAGCACCACCACCACCACCACCACCAGCAGCAAGAAGACTAACTAAACCTACTAGTTTGTCTGCACCTCCTCCTCCTCCACCGGCACCCCAGGCCTGAACGGACAAACTGGTGACACCGGCAGGAATTTCAAGAGTACCGGAACTCATTAAGGTTTTTGTTGTTTGAGCAGCAATCGAAACGGAAAGTAAAAAACAAATTACCAATAAAAAACAGCAGGTTTTAAGCGAGTTTATTGGTACAAAGGAGGTAAAGTAATTTTTATTCATAACCCTATATTAAAAAATTATATAGCCCGCCCGATACCAAATGTATCAGGTGAACACAATTTTTTAGGGGGTCTAAAAATCTGACATAAAATTACTAAAAAAATCGTTTAACGGAAGTTTTACACTGTTAAAATACAGCTTTTAACAATAAAATAAAGTCAAAAGCTACAGCAAAGAAATCCTTAATTTAAGTAACTCCATTAATTTACAACAGATTAAATCATAAGAAAAAGCGTTAATAAAACACTTAATTGAAAAACTAATTTGATAGAAATCTCAAGGAATTAAAAGAATGGATATTATAGTAGACCTTTTTTAGCCACGAATACACGAATTAATCTGTAAAAAACTTTAGACTATACCACAAATTCGCAAATTATATTTTTTAAATCTTTTAGATAAGATCAGTATTTATCTGTAAAATCAGTACAATCTGTGGGCTATTCTTTTAGTCACGAATGCAGGCAATCTTTGTGGATACAGCACAAAAAAAATCCCGACTACATAGCGTAATCGGGACTTTTTAAAATCAATTTTAAAACTAATAAACAATCTTTCTGCTGAGTTTTGTACCATCTATCAATACAATATCAACTATTAATACCTGATGACCGGAAATTAAAGAATCGATAACTAACGCATTGGCATCTGTTTTTTCTTTTTGATATAACTTTCTTCCAGCTACATCATATACCACCACCTTATCAATTAATACCAGCGGAGAATCCACGATAATCGACTTATTTTTAACCGCAACCGTAATTTCTTTATTTAATACTTCTTCAGGTAATTGCGGCTCTATAACTTCTTCAACAGCATTTTTATCTACATAACGCAACACAAAACGGTTATTGAAAAAACCTTTTTCGGTACTAAAAGTATATGCCCCTTTTTTAAGATCATGAAGCACTTTTAAATCCTTATCTTCAATAAATACATTTTGTGAAGACAGTGCACCGTCAGTATGGTCAATACTGATTTGGAACTCTCCTTTAATTGCTGATTTATATCCTAATGCCACAGAATCTTTTTTAGTAAAAGGCAAAGCACGTCCCTGAATAGCTAAATTTACATCTTGATTTATACTATAAAAATCAACAAATGAATTCCCGTCATAAGTAATACCGTCAAAACCACCTTCATAATTATTAGTTGCTCCTGTAATATATCCCACTAATGTTTGTTTGAAAGCACCTTGTGTATTAGTTAAATTTAGCCAAATACGGTTTTTCTCTGTTTTAGCTACCGTAGTTGTTGCAGCTTTACCACTAGTTAATTTAAAAAACTGTGAATTATTTGTTCCTGAAGCCCCTCCAGAAATTCGCATGGTATTATTAAACTCTACATTTCCTGTTGCTTTTACTGGTGCAAAGAACCCCTGACCTGCTGCAATCTTACCTGTTGGTGGAGCTCCCCCACTAATTGCGGGACGGGTTGCAATTCCCCCTGACCTGTTGTAAGTTGCATAATCATCAGAAGTATAAGCATAAGTTCCTGAACCGGCAGTTCCGTTAGTGATATTGGTAGCTAATTGAATTTCCGTATTATGTGTCCAGAAATACAGCGTTCCTTCTAACACATCCTCATTTTTCTCTAAAAATTTATCTCCATCAATAGCGGATGGATATGGATTTCCTAATAAATGAGCCTGATTTGCTGCTAATCCTGATAAAGTAACTACACCATTATGAGGCACTCCTGTAAAAGTGGCTAAGTAATCTTCTGCTGGTCCTTTTCCTTCAATGAAAAACGTTTGCGGTGCTCTAATAATGTAACCATGTCCGTTTTTCATTGTATCCACTCCATTATACGAAACTATCCAACCATTATTATAGCTGTAATATTTGTCAAAAAGCGTATTAGGCGACAAAGCTTTTAAAGTTTGCCCTGCAACCGGCGACGACCAATAGGTAAAATCATAACGATTTAAATTTTTGGATAAACGTTTATAACTAATATTTCCTGAATTAATATTAGGATCTTCATTCTCCTGAACTAAACTCGCATTGTTTTCGAAAGTCAATGTTGCGTTTGGCTGAACCTCCACCCCATTTTCAATTTTTAAAGTACGACCAGATTTTATGGTAACAGCCACTGAACCTGTAACCTGACAAGAACAACCTACTAAATCAACATCATTAGCATTTGTATAATCTGAAGCAAAAACTAATCTTTGATTAATAGTTGGTGTTCCTTTACTCCAAGATCCAGATGACCATGTGTTTGTTTCTGGAGCAATAATTTCTACAACAGTAGAAACAGCAGAAATACAACTTCCATTATCAACTGCAAAATAATAAGTACCTGGTAAAAGTCCTGTTATTGTTTGCGACCCACCGGTTGTAATTGAGATATTATCCGGACGTTCTCCTGTTTGAAGAATAGTTCCAGATGAAGGCAGCCCACTTAAAGTAACACTACCTGTTGGTCTTGTACAAGTTGGATTTGTCGGTGTACCCACCGTAGGAGTAGACGGAATAGTATTAACAACAATAGTTCCTGTAGCACTAACACTTCCACAACCACCAGTTAAAGGTATACTATAATTAAAAGTACCAGATTGTGTAGGTGTACCACTGATTGTAATAACATTAGAAGACCAAGAAGCTGTTACTCCTGCAGGTAAATTTAACGGAGTACCTATTCCTGTTGCTCCAGTTGTAGTATGTGTAATATTAGACATTGCAGTATTAGCACATAATATTGGACTTGCAGAAGCTGTACCTACAACACTGCCTGATGTAACTATTAAATCTGTAGAAGTTGACGTTCCACAACCACCATTATAAGTAGTAAAAATAACCTTAACAGTCCCTACACTAACACCTGTAACAACTCCTGCCTGTGTTATAGTAGCACTTCCCGTTTGATTAAAAATTGACCAAGTACCTGTTCCTGTAGAAGACCAAAAATTTGGATCTTTTATAAATGTAGCAGTGCTACCCACACAAATAGATGTTGACCCACCACTGATAGTACCAGGAGTTGAAGAATCATTACCTTTTTCAGTAAAAGTAACTACATTTGAGTTACCACTTACCCCGCAACTTGTTTTTGCTCTTAATCTATAATAATAAACCCCTCCAAGGGCCAAACCTGTTATAGTATAGTTACGGTTACTGGACTTATCAACATATAAATTTTGATAACCGTTAACATAATTTGTAAAAGTATTATCAATTGCTACATCTAAAAAGTATCCATCAACTTCCTGACCACTTACATTGTAAACCCCGTTCCATTGTGCTACCCAATCATTGCAACTTCCATATCCCGAATTGGCTACAGGTGCCGCTATAGTCGTAGTCGTAAAACTAGCAAATGGAGAATAACTAGTTGACGCACAATTTCCAGATGATTTAACTCTAAAATAGTAAGTAGTGTTTGATGATAATCCCGATAGAATTAAATCTCTCACATTTCCTACACTCAAATTATTATAGGCAGGAAGAATAGTCCCCGCAGAAAATGTATTAGTTGTTGCCACATCTAAATTAAAATTTGTAGCGTCTCCATCCCACCTTATTGTAGCTGTACACCAATTAACGTTATCTACCCTTGTATTGGTAGGAGCTGCTATTGAATTATTTACCACAACATTTGTTGACACTGTCGAAATAAAACCATCATTCCTTTTAATTTCAACAGTATAAACTCCCCCATGATTATAAATATTAACACCCTCTATGGTATACGTAGCTGTAGTACTAAAATCAGGATTATAATAGATCCCATTACCCGACCATCTGTAAGTATATGTATAAGAACCAGATGTTGCTGTAGGCGGAATAGCTGTAAGAATTAAAGAGTTCCCTGCACATGCGGGAGAATTTGAAGTTGCACTACCAGTCCCACCACCACTACTAAAACTATCAAAATTAGAGAGAGCTCCTCCACCTCCAGTACAAGCAGACACCTTAGTACTTCCTATATAAAGAGCTGTTTGGTTACTGCATGGATTACTTTGAGACACTAATTTACCAGAACCATTAATAACAAATGAAGTATTAGTTGGAAAATTTATTTGACTATTACCCACAAAAGACATAAGACCAGCAGAATTAACCCTAACACTCATAGTATTGACTGTTACAGTTCCATCAACAATTAATTTCCCCCCTGTTCCTGTACCAATAACCAAAGAAACAAAACTATTAGCGATATTAGTATTTACTGTAATAACATTGGAATCGCGAACTGTTACAGTACCTGTCCCAGAATTCTGTCCGGGATATCCCTGTCCTGAAGTGGGTGTCCCCCATGTTGTACCGTTATAGCGTTCCCAACTTGTTAGTACTGTCCAGTTTCCATTACCAGCAGAACGATAATCACCAGTTATCTGTGTAAAGGCTAAAAAAGGGAATAAAATTATAATAAGTAAAATTTTCTTCATAGTAGTATTTATAAAATCAAAAAAGGGGCTAATCTTAAATTTGGGTCAAAATAAATGATAGAAAACAGCACTGTAAAACAAAGTCGTTTATCTGCATTTATAGTCGTTAAGCTACCGTTTTTCAGCACTAACACAGGTATTTAAAGCAGCTTTATCAGAATACTGAATAACAATGCTTTAGTACTTTTTTTTTAACATACACCTTTATCTGGATTTTAGTTTAAAAAAAAGCCTAATAGTTTTTAAACCCGAGGCAGGGCTTAAAAGCAATAAGCCAGCCTACTGAAACAATAGGCATGACATACTAAAAAGCAACGAATGGCTATAAAAATAATGACACACCCGGCTTTTTTAAGCACCATCTACAAAAAAGCCAGACCCGCCTATTTACTCAAAAGATAACATCTAAAAAAACAGTAAGGTTTGCTATAGTCTTAGTATGGCGCGATATTCCTAAAAAAAACCAGACTGATTTTGAGACCGTCTGGTTTTCACAATTATTAGGGTTTGGTTTAAGGAATGTAATTATTATTCTGCCGAAAGAATTTAATCAACATTTTTTTATCCGGATTTCTGGTAATAAATCGGTTTCTGTCAGTCTTTTGTGAGCGAAAGAATCTCAAAAAAATAATCTTAGTAGACAATCTTTGTTACACTATTTTCCCCGTTAGCCAAAACCATATTGATTAGCAATACCTGATGGGCTACATTTAAATTCCGGATGATAAAATCATTTGCTTTCACTGCCTCGTTTTGATAAATAAGACTTCCGGAAACGTCATAAATACTGACTTTAGAAATAAAACTTTCGGATGAACTGAGTCTTATTTCCTTATCAAACACTGTAACGGAAGCAGCATGGTCTACTAAAGCTATTTTTTTTACTGTTTTATCAGTATTACTTTTAGTTTGATAACGCAAGACAAAACGATTATTGAAAGTTCCTTTTTCGGTAGTAAAAGTATAAGGCTCTTTTTTAAGGTCATGTAATAGCTGCAAATCCTGGTCTTCAAGAAAAACCTGTTGCATATCTATTATTCCATCCGTGTGGTCAATGCTGATTTTAAAATCTCCTCTGATAGTCGATTTATAACCCAGAATTAAGGTGTCTTTTTCTTCAAATGGCAATGCTCTTCCCTGAATTACTAAATTTATTCCTTGATTTATACTATAAAAATCAATAAACTGATTTCCATTATAAGTCACTCCATCGTAGCCTGGATCATAATTATTGGTTGCTCCGGTTAGGTAACCAATCAAAGTTTGTTTAAAAGCCCCCTGATTGTTAGTTAAATTCAGCCAGATACGATGTTTATCAGCTGTGACAGTTGTTGCAGCACTTTTAGCTGCAGGATTTAATTTAAAAAACTGAGAATTATTTACACCTGACAAACCACCGGAAATACGCATAGCATTGTTAAAAACTAAATTTCCTCCAGAAGCGCTTGCAGGTGCAAAAAATCCCTGACCAGCTGCAATTTTCCCTGTTGGTACAGCACCTCCCGAAATTGCAGAAATACTTGTACTCACTCCTCCGGTTCTGTTATAAGTAGCATAATCATCAGAAGTATAGTTGTAAATAGCATCTCCTGCAATGTTAATATTTGGTGGCGTATTGTGTGTCCAGAAATAAAGGGTTCCTTCCAAAACGCCGGCATTTACATCTAAAAAAGTATCTGCATCAATAGCCGATGGGTACGGATTTCCTAATAAATAGGTTTTATTTGCCATCAAAGTCATATTCACCATTCCATTGTTAGGAACACCTATAAACACAGGATTGGTATCAACCGTAGCAGTAGTGATACTAAATGTTTGTGGTGCTCTAATGATATAGCCATTCCCTGGCTGCATGGTAAGCACCCCATTGTATTCTATTTTCCATCCCGTATTTGGGTTATAACTATAATATTTATCAAAAAGTGTATTAGGAGACAAAGCTTTCATGGTTTGCCCTGCAACCGGTGAGGACCAATACGTAAAATCATAACGTCTTACAGCTGCTGTATGGCGCTTGTAATGAATATTTCCAGAATTAATTGCTCCATTATTTACCTGAACCAGACTGGCATTATTTTCAAAAGTTAACGAACCGTTTACAACAAGATTATCCTGAAGTTTAAGTGTAACTCCCGTTGCTACAATAGCAGCAACTCCCGTATTTACAATACAGGAACATAATTCAGTATCCACTCCAATAGTTCCTGATCCGGATATTACTCCTACTTTAGTATTATCAGGTGTAGAACTCCAGCTACTACCATTATAAGTTGTAATTAAAGGGGAACTTATGACCACAGGTACAGATGAAACTGAGGTACAACTACCATAAGAAACTGTAAAAGTATGAGTCCCTACAGCCAAACCAGAAATCGTAGTTGCTGTCCCCGTTCCCAAATAACTACCCGGGTTTATTGTCCATGTACCGGAAGCAGGTAAATTAGTTAATACAACACTTCCTGTGGGCTGCATACACGTGGGCTGGGTAACTGTTCCCACTACCGGAGCTGACGGCAATAAATTAACTGTCATCGTAACAGCATTAGACGTTGCCGGACTTGCTGTCAAACATGGTGTCGCATTGGAAGTCATTACACACGCAACAACATCTCCATCAGTCAATGCTGTATTTGTGTAAGTGGCTGAATTTAAACCTACATTTCCACCGTTTAATTTCCATTGATAAACTGGCATTGTACCACCATTTGTTGGAATAGCTGTAAATGTTACTGAAGTCCCTGAACAAATTGCTCCTGAAGGTGAGGCAGACACCGTGACATTTGCAGGCAAAATTGGATTTACAGTTATTGTTGCACTACCAGAAATCATGTTGGAACAACCTGGCATAGTTTGATAAACTACACTAACTAAATTATAATTATATGTAGTCGCAGTAGATGTAGGAACAGCTACGGCTGCCGTATTACCAGCAGGAATATTGATCTGTTGATTAGCTCCTCCGTTTACGGTATAAGTAACTGTAACAGCTACCGTTTGAGGATTTGTGAATGTGATATTGGGAGATGAATTTCCAACACATACGCTTGTTGTTCCACTAATCGTAACAACAGGTGCAGGGCGAACAATCAAATTAGATCCTGGATCCACAAAACCACTTGTTCGGGTACATGTACCATTAGATATAGATACCAAAGTATATCCTGTATTAACTGTAGGGTTATCTGCCGGTGTAAAACTATAAGGCGCTGCTGATGGAATTGAAACTGTATACTGGATTGAAGTATCATCGTTTTTATAAGTGATACTGTAAGGCAATACAAAAGTAGCATCTTCAGCATCAAAAGTCAGTTGAGGGCTTCCTCCTGCACAAATAGTAGTCGCTGAAAAACCATTGCTTATATTATTTGGTACATTATTGACTGTTGCTACAACAGCCGTTCTCGTAGCAGTCGTACAACCACCATTAGTGGCATCAACATAATAAGTGGTTGTATTTGTTAATGATGGTGTATTATAGGTTACTCCTGTGGCAACAGGACTTCCGCCGGTCGCTGTTGTATACCAATTAATAGTTCCGGATGAAGCAGTAGCACCTAATGTTACTACACCGGAACCACAAATAGAAGATGGGGCTGTAGCTGTTATAGTTGGAATTGAATTTACAGTAACAACAAACTCCTTTCTTGGAGTCGTATTTGAACCTGTAGTAGCCGCCACATAATAAGTTGTTGTAGCTGATATCGAAGGTGTAGTTAATGTTGCAGAATAAGGACTAGTTGAAGCCGTAACACTTGAAACAACACTTCCCCCACTTGGTACAGTATATAATCTGTAGGTTGTAGAAGCAGCAGGAGTTGGAATTACTGAAACTGCTACAGATGCTGTACCAGAACCACAGATAGGTGAAACTGTTGTCTTTACAAAATTATATCCTCCATTAATAACTAACTGATTAAAAGCATAATCTGCTCCTGCACCACCATTACAACTGGCAATTAAGTCTGTACCTATATATATTCTTTCCGAAGCATTACAACTTCCTCCTATTAAACTACCCCCTGATTCAATTATAATAGAAGATCCGGCGGGTAAAACCAAACGCTCATTACCAGGAGAAAAATCAACAGAAGCATTATTTCTAACTACAAATTGTATCGGTCCTAAAGAGCAGGAATTATAAAGGTCTAAAGTCTGATTCATAGACAAATTAGTACTTGTTGTTCCGTTTCCTATATAAATAGTGGAATTACCTGAAAAACTGGCGCAGGAGTACGAACTTGAATTTACATTTCCGGTAATAGTATATTGCGCATTACAATTTGTAAGGACAAAAAACAACAAGATGAGTTGAAGTAAAAATAGTCTCATAATCTCAAGTATAAAATTTAACAATCCTAAACATTCGCAAGAAACATATTAAAGTAACTCATTATAAGTCAGATAGTAAAACAAAGTCGTTAAGCTACATTAATCATCGCCAATCCGCTTTTTTTTCAAATGACAGCAGTTATTCCCAGAATTATGTACCTTTATTGCTCCTTATTTATAATCCATCAGGATAAGATGAAAGAAGTTTTTTCCCTAAAAGAAGCCATACAAAAAATAGAGCATTATTGTGCCTACCAAGACCGTTGTCATGAGGAAGTAGTACAAAAATTGCGAAACATGAAAATGGATTCGGAAGAAATTGACCAGATTATAACCCATCTTATCAATGACAATTTTCTAAACGAAGAACGTTTTGCCTGTAGTTTTGCCAGAGGAAAACACCGCATCAAACATTGGGGGAAAATCAGAATAACCAATGAGTTGAAATTCAGGAATATCAACCAAACATTGATTAATATTGCTTTAAAAGAAATTAGCCCAGAAGAATATTTTGAAACTTTTGAAACTTTAGCAAACAGAAATTGGGAATCCATTCGCGAAACCAATTCGCTAAAAAAAAGAAAGAAATTTTGTGATTATATGCTCCGACGAGGATTTGAGAGCAACCTAGTTTATGAAAAAGTTCGGGATTTGGAAAACAGTGATCAGTGATCAGTATTCAGTAGTCCTAAAAATTTTAAAAGAAACTTTTTTAACCATAAGGCTTAAGAACATTTACGTTAAGAAACACCACAAATAATCTTTGAGTCTGTAAAAAAGTGTGGACTTAGTGCCTTCTTCTTTGTGAGCTCTGTGGTTAAACACTCAATAATACGCTCACTGCATTTCCACCAAAACCTACTGCATTTACCAATACTTTTTTAATGGGTTTAATTTGTTGTTGCGCTTTCGCAAATGGGACTCCAATGAATTGATTGTGTTGCATCATTAGAATAGCCAACTCCACACTCAACATTCCCGAAGCACCGAAAGTATGTCCGATTTTCCACTTGTTTGTAGTTAACAAAGGGAGATTTTCTCCAAAGATTTTCTGAATGGCTTTATACTCGGTCAAATCACCTGCTTTTGTTCCCGGAGCATGCATCACAATGGCATCAACATCTTCTAAATTGGTATTTTCCAAAGCCATTTTCATTGACTTTTGGAAACAAGTGGCTTCTGCCGAAATGGAAATATTATGTTCTAAAATCTCCGTAGCATAACCTATTCCTTCAATAAAAGCCAAAGCATTATCTTTTTTCCCAATTTCGAGACAACAAACTGCTGCACCTTCACCCAGAATCATCGAATTTAATCTTTTTTCTAAATTTAATGCTTGATTAGGATAGACTTCTTCACTATGCGAATAGATTTTCAAAGCTCGCATCTGAGCAATCGTAAAATCAGTTAAAGGCGCTTCGCTTCCACCAATTAGAAATTTATCAACCATACCGGCACGCAACCAGGCAACACCATTTAATAACGCATGTAAAGCCGTAGAACAGGTAATAGAATGCGAGATTTCCGGTCCTGTACATTGCAAATCGTGTCCTACCCAGGAAGAAATATTTCCTAATGTAGTAGTTGGCGAAGCCAATGTTTGGCATTTTCCGTTGTCTAAATATTCTTTGTAATGTTTTTCAAACAATTCCGTCGCACCTCGCGAAGAACCAATATTGATTCCGAAAACGGAATCTGAATCCCATCCCGCATTAGCGAAAGCCTGACGCGATGCCACCATAGCATATAAAACGGATTTATCCAAGGATTTGTATTTGATATCTGATTCCTGCAATTCAGCTACCATTTGTTCCGAAGTAGCATCCAAAGGAGCCACCCAGGTTTCCTGATTATCCAAATGCCTTTTTGAAAAAAAAGGCGCATCAGAAAGATAATTTTTCCAAATGGTTTTGGAGTCATTTCCTAATGGAGAAATGGATGCTAGGGCTGTTATAGAGATTGTTTGTGACAAAATATTTAATTTTCTGCAAATGTCGTAAAGTTTTTAAAAACATCAGCTACTTAAACCATATCAATAGCTTTTTCGACTACTTCATACACTTTTTGCAATTGCTCATCCGTGATGATATAAGGAGGCAAAATGTAAACAATATTCCCTACAGGACGCAGAATAATTCCATTTTCAATAAAGAAATTATACAATTTAGTTCGCATAGTTCCATAATAGGATTCCTCTCCTTCTTTCTTTATTTCCAATGCAAAAATAGTCCCTAAAATCCGGGTGTTAGTCACTTTTGGATGTTTTTCAATGTGTTTTTGAAAAGCCAAATGATTGGCATTTACCCGAACTAGATTCGCTTGCATTTCGGGAGTTTGCAACAATTCAAAACTAGCTAATGCCGCCGCACAACCAGTTGGATTAGCTGTAAAAGTATGTCCGTGAAATAAGGCCTTGTTGATATCCTCATCATAAAAAGCATCAAATATTTCTTGTGTAAAAGTGGTAATCGCCATCGGGATGGTTCCCCCGGTCAAAGCTTTAGACAAGCACATCATATCCGGTTTTTGCTGCGCATAATCCATGGCAAAAGTTTTTCCTGTTTTTCCAAAACCCGTCATCACTTCATCGGCAATAGTTAACACCTTATTTTCCTTGCAGATTTTAATTAACTCGTCCAAAGCTTCCGCTTCATACATCACCATTCCTGCGGCTCCTTGTACCAAAGGTTCAAAAATAAAAGCCGCACAATTATGTTCCTGAATCACTTCTTTCAAAGCATCAAAACTGATTTGTTCCTGTCCTTTCACAGGAACCGGAATACGCACTACATCAATAAACATCCCTTGAAAAGCTTGAGTGTAAAAGGAAATTCCGCTGGCAGCCATTGCCGCAAAAGTATCGCCATGAAAAGCATCTTCAAATGCAATTATAGTCGTTCTTTTTTCACCTTTATTATAAAAGAACTGCAAAGCCACTTTT
This sequence comes from Flavobacterium plantiphilum, assembly GCF_046000495.1. Taxonomy (NCBI): domain Bacteria; kingdom Pseudomonadati; phylum Bacteroidota; class Flavobacteriia; order Flavobacteriales; family Flavobacteriaceae; genus Flavobacterium; species Flavobacterium plantiphilum. The sequence goes on along the minus strand of NZ_JBELQA010000002.1, from coordinate 588,245 downwards.
ATGGCTACTTCTACCGAAGTAGAACCATTATCCGAAAAGAATATTTTTTGCTGATTTTTTGGCAATAGTTTCATCAGTTGCTCGGCAACCTGAATAGCGGGTTCATGGGTAAAACCGCCAAAAAGCACATGCTCTAAAGTGGTAAGCTGTTTGTATATTCTATTGGCTATAAATCGATTCGAATGCCCATAAGGATTCACCCACCAGGAAGCAATTGCGTCGATATATTCTTTGTTATTTTCGTCCCAAAGCAAAGCGCCTTCGCCTTTGGTTATAGCAATCGGAGTTTGAGCCGTTTTATGTTGGGTATAAGGATGCCAAAGGTATTGGCTGTCTTTTTCTGTTAAAGTCATTTGTTTTTTTAGATAAAAGAGTAAAGATACAAGAAGAAAGATTAATACTTGATTTCAAACAAAAGTTCTCTTTCTTCTTTTTTCTTGCTTCTTTCCTCTTATAAATTAATTAATTTTTCACGAAACAGATCGGCATATTCACGAATTACATTTTGGTCAAAATAAGGTTCTTGACTGATTCTTCCAATGCAGTCAATTCCTGTTTTTTTCAAAATAATGAATTCAGTGGCTACATTCTCTTCTCCATTGAAAACAATTCCGGCTATAGCAATTTTTCTATTTTGCAAAGCCTCAATGGTTAGTAAAGTATGATTAATACTTCCTAAATAATGGCGGGAAACCACGATTACCTTGTAATCCGGCTGAATCAAATCGACAATTGTTTCATTATCATTCAATGGCACAAAAATTCCGCCCGCACCTTCTATTACAAGATGATTCTCGGTAGCTGGTTCTACTATTTTTTCTAAATCAATAATGACATGATCTAATTCTGCTGCCAAATGTGGACTCGCAGGCGTATTTAAAGCATAACTATTCGGGTGAATTACCGTCTTGCTATTTGACAAATAAGCTTTTATTTTATGACTATCAGAGGTATCTAAATCTCCTGCCTGAATAGGTTTCCAATAATCTGCCTCCAGAGCCTCAGTAATGATTGCCGAAGCAATTGTTTTACCTACATCAGTTCCAATTCCTGTTATAAATAATTTCATGTATTTTTAGCCACGGATAATACGGATAGTACGGATTATCACTGATTTTTTAAATTTATTTTTCTATCATTTGTATATATAAACCTTTTAAATTCTGGTTCTTCCCCAAAATTCAATAATAAGCCGACTTCAATTTCTGTAGCTTTTAAATAATTCATTGTTTGTGCTACGTGAACATTCATAAGTAATTCGCAAGCCTTAAGTTCAACAATAACTTTATTTTCAACTAACAAATCTGCAATGTAGTCCCCAACAAGCTGTTGTTTAAAATAAACTTTAATTTGCTTTTGTGCTTCAACCTTGTAACCCCTTGCAATCAATTCAAAATACATCGCATTCTGATACACTTTTTCGAGAAAACCTGAACCGAGTTCATTATAAACCTCATAATAAACTTTTAAAATCGAATCTGTTATAGATTTATGCAAAAGGTCTGCCATATTTAATCTGTGTAAATCAGTTATATCCGTATTATCCGTGGCTAAAAAACAAAAGTACTCAACAATTGTAATACTTGCGCAATTTCCTCTTTAGAATTAAAAGCATGCAAACAAAAACGCAAACGCTCTTGTCCTTCTGGAACGGTTGGTGAAAGTATCGGTTTTACATCAAATCCTTTTTCCTGAAGTTTATTAGCAATCAATTTCACCTTATCATTCCCTGGAATAATCGCACTTTGAATCGCTGACTTAGATCTAACAAAAAGCGGTTTTAAACCCAACAAATTCTTTTGCTGATTAAAGTGAATGATATTTTCTCTCAACAAATGAATATTATTTTGTTTGGTTTCCAATTGCTGATAAGCAACTAAAATAGTCGCAACAGAATGCGGAGAAAGCCCTGTTGTATAAATAAAACTTCTTGCAAAATTGACCAAATATTGTTTTAATTCCTGACTTCCTAATACGGCTGCACCATGACAGCCTAAACCTTTTCCAAAAGTCATAATTCGCGCGAAAACTTTGTCTCCCACACCATACTCCTGAACCAAACCACTACCATTTTCGCCATAAACACCCAAAGCATGCGCCTCGTCAACCACAACACAACAACCATACTTTTCGGAAACTGCAAGCAATTCTTCAATATTTGGGCAATCGCCATCCATGGAAAAAACAGTTTCTGTAACAATGTAAATGGTTGCCGGTTGCTGGTTGCTGGTTGTTGGTTTGAATTTTAAAATTAATCTTTCTAAATCTTCAAAATCGTTATGTTTAAACTTATAGGATTTTGCATTTGAAAGTTGGATTCCGTCTCTGATGGAAGCATGACACAATTCGTCATAAAGTATCAAATCGCCTTTTTGAGGAACCGAACTGAAAAAACCGACATTGGCATCATAACCCGAATTAAAAATCAATGCCGACGCTGCCTGATGAAACTGGGCAATATAATTTTCTGCTTCTTGATATACTTTATGATTTCCTGATATTAATCGCGAACCTGTGGCTCCATTAGAAAATATAGCATTCTTAACTAGATACTGATGAGCAGCATCAAAAATAAGCTTGCTATTAGAAAAGCCAATATAATCGTTTGAAGTAAAATCGACCAAATCATTATACTCTGGCAATTGACGCAAAGCGTTATTTTGGGTTCTTACCTCTAGTTTTGCTATGAGATTTTTGGGTAAACTTTTCATAAATCAAAAATAAAAAAAAACGCCAAGCAAAAGCTTGACGTTTTTATATTAATGCAAATTGTCTTAGTCTGCTAAAACAATTACTTTATTGTCTTTCATTTCAATAGTCCCTGACTCAATAGCTAATGTATAAGTATGGTCATTTACTTTAGAGAACTTACTTGCTACCTCTTTAGAAAACTTGAAACTTGGCGCATCAATTTTCACAAGACCTTTTCCTAAAATAGAAACGATTGGTGCGTGATTGTTCAATATTTGGAAGCTTCCATTAACTCCAGGTAGAGTTACCGAAGTAACTTCTGCTGAAAATAATTTTGCTTCTGGTGATACTATTTCTAAAATCATGTCTTTTTTTAGTTAATAGTTGATGGTTGATGGTTGATGGTTGCTTTCTAACAACTGACAACTGACAACTAACAACCAAATTATTACGCTTCAGCTAACATTTTTTCTCCAGCTTCGATAGCTTCTTCGATAGTTCCTTTAAGGTTGAATGCTGATTCTGGTAAGTGATCTAATTCACCGTCAATAATCATATTAAATCCTTTGATAGTATCTTTAATATCAACTAATACACCTGGAATACCTGTAAATTGCTCCGCTACGTGGAACGGTTGAGACAAGAAACGTTGTACACGACGTGCTCTGGATACCGCTAATTTATCTTCTTCAGATAACTCTTCCATACCTAAGATCGCGATGATATCTTGTAATTGTTTGTATTTTTGAAGAATCTCTTTTACTCTTTGTGCACAGTCGTAGTGCTCATTTCCTAAAATATGCGGAGTCAAGATACGAGAAGTAGAATCTAATGGATCTACCGCTGGATAAATACCTAACTCAGCAATTTTACGAGACAATACTGTTGTAGCATCTAAGTGAGCAAACGTTGTTGCTGGCGCAGGGTCAGTTAAGTCATCCGCAGGAACGTAAACCGCTTGTACAGATGTAATAGATCCTTTGTTTGTAGAAGTAATACGCTCTTGCATAGCTCCCATTTCAGTTGCTAATGTTGGTTGGTAACCTACCGCAGATGGCATACGACCTAAAAGTGCCGATACCTCAGAACCTGCTTGTGTAAAACGGAAGATATTATCAACGAAGAATAATACGTCTTTACCTTGGTCTGATCCAGCTCCATCACGGAAATACTCAGCGATAGATAATCCGGAAAGTGCAACACGAGCACGTGCTCCTGGTGGCTCATTCATTTGTCCGAAAACGAAAGTAGCTTTAGACTCTCTCATTCCTGGCAAATCTACTTTAGACAAATCCCATCCTCCATTTTCCATAGAGTGCATGAATTCCTCACCGTATTTAATAATTCCTGACTCTAACATCTCACGAAGCAAGTCATTTCCTTCACGTGTTCTTTCTCCTACTCCTGCGAATACTGAAAGTCCACCGTGACCTTTTGCAATATTGTTAATCAACTCCTGAATCAATACTGTTTTACCAACTCCGGCACCACCAAACAATCCAATTTTACCTCCTTTTGCATAAGGCTCAATCAAATCGATTACTTTAATACCTGTGAATAAAACTTCAGAAGATGTAGATAAATCTTCGAATTTTGGTGCCTGACGGTGGATTGACATTCCGTTCTCACCTGTTTTTGGCAATTCTGGCAAACCATCAATAGCATCTCCAACCACGTTGAATAAACGACCGTAAACATCTGCTCCAATCGGCATTTGAATAGGATTACCTGTTCCTACTACTTCATATCCTCTGCTCAAACCATCTGTTGAATCCATCGAAATGGTACGTACAGTATTTTCTCCAATGTGAGATTGCACCTCAAGGATTAATTTAGTACCATCTTTTTTAGTGATTTCTAATGAATCATAAATTTTTGGAAGTTCAACATCCTTACCGTTGAAAACAACGTCAACTACTGGGCCAATGATTTGGGCAACTTTTCCTATTACTTTAGACATTACTTATGTATTTATTAAACAGCTATTTAGGTTTATGAAATACACACCATCAAAATTCAATGATTTAGGTGTTTTTTCAGAGCGCAAAGATAATTTTTTAAAATAAAAAATCAACAATTTTATTTAAAAAACATAAAAAAATAAAACCAGACCTTAAAACAGCTTTTAAAACGCTCTCTAAAACTATTTTTAAAATGATTTTTCTATGGATTTACGGTCCAGGAAACAAAATACATTTGCCCAATTAAACCGGCTCCTAAAACCTGTGCATATTCTTTCCCCCCAATATTAGATCCTCCTATTTTTAAAGTAGATTTAAGTGAAGGAATACTGTAGTTAATTTGAGCGTCAACAACAGTTGCTCCGTCAATCATTCCGTCCACCATAGTAGACTGCCATAAATAATCACTATTCCATCTTCCGCTAATATTAAATCCGAAATTTTCAAATAATTTTTCATTCCCAAAAGAGACTTTTACTCTGTGTTTAGGGGTATTAAATCCAGCTTCAAAACTGGGATCTTTAGCCTGATCAAAACCAAACTCAGCATAATTATAATTTGCACCTAATTCAAAATCTTTATATATTTTTCTGGAAAGTCCCAAACCAAAACCAAACGACTTGATTTCAACATCTGTGTTAGTATACAATTGATATGCTCTGAAATTCCCATTAGCAAGAGCATGTAAAGACTGAACTTCAGAATTTGAGACATATGTAGGCGCTCCTGAGGCAAAATCAAAAGTATTAGATGCAGTACCGTATAGTGGCGCAACTGCATTAGCAGCTCCAATAAAATTATTATAGATATTATAATAAGCGTTAATATCGATATTAATATCATTAATTCTGGAACGATACCCTACCTCAAATGCTTTTACTTCTTCGGGTTTTACATAATTCACATCTGTTTTTCGTAATAAAGCAGCAGCTCCCGGTGTATTTCCCGGATTAGCAGCTGCAAAAGCAGCAAAGGCTCTTACCGAAGATGCGGTATATGAATTATTATATGCATTTTCACCAGTCATTATTACAGAAGCACCGCCTGCATATAATTGTCCTACAGCAGGGGTTCCATTTGCAACAGCTCTTGTCTCAGAATAACGCAATAAATTATCCGGAGCTGAACCTATTAAAACAGCATTTCCTACATTAAAACCAATGTACTGATCCTGAGTAGTAGGATTTCTAAAGCCTGTTTGAAAAGAAGCTCTGAAATTATGTGTTCTGGATTCACCGGCAGCATATACTAAAGAAACCCTTGGCGAATAACTTCCATCGAAATTTTGAGATTTATCATAACGGATTGACCCAGTAAACTTAAGCCTTTCTTCTAAGAATTTCTTTTGCAGCTGCGTATACAATCCATATTCATCATAATGAATCGATCCGTTGGCATCAGTATAAATTCTTCCAAATGAATTCAGCTGATACTTTCTATAAGAACCACCTAGCTGAATTTCAGCAAATGATATCAGATCTTTAAAATTATAATTCACATCAGAATGATATATTTTAGAATTATCAACCAATTTTGAACCCGACAACACATCCGGATTAGCAATCACCTGATTAAAAGCATTCTTAAATGCCGGTGTACCCGGCTCTAATCTCCCCGTTTCGGCAGCGGCACGTGCAAAAGTATGAGAAGCATCAGCGTTTCCAGCATAAGCCGGACCAAACAAACCTGCAAAAGCCTGAGAATAAGCACCCGCATATTGACCAAACCAATTATTGTCTGACTTCCACATTCTGTTAATATTGATTCCCGTGAATTGCATATCATAAGAGTCACCACCGTTTTCTGACGTAGTATAACCTCTCAGGAAAAAATTCTTGCCTTTAAATTCTATTTTATGCTGTTGCATAAAAAAATTATTCAAATAATATCTATTGGCTCCCTGATATACCGCGTTACCAAAACCAAATTTACTTTGCAGAATTACTTCTAACTTTTCGTCACCAAAAGGCCTGATATGCAACGAAAGATCAATCTTTGTATTACTGGCTCTGTTATCGGTTAAATCTGTTTCATTATAACCTGTTCTGGAAACATTTTCATTAGGCAGTAATGCAGCTAAATTAGCAGGAAGTAAATTATTAGCTACCAAAGTCTGCCCTACCGTATAAATATTAGTTGAAACTTCATCTCCATAGACATTAATTCCATCATAATTTTGATGCGAACGATTTCTGCCGATATTTGTCTTATCATCATAATTGGTTGCAAACCAATCAGTACCCCGCATATAAGTAAAATTGGCCTTTCCCGCTATATGCCGGCTAAAGGCTTTCGCCATTCTGATTCCATAATCGATATAATCATTTGCTCCTGCAGCTTTTTGACTGGTTTGACCGTATTTGGCATAAGCCGTAATTCCTTCATAGAGAAACGGATTTTTACTATTCATAAATAAAATTCCATTAAACGCATTGGCTCCGTATAACGCCGAAGATGCCCCCGGTAACAACTCCACACTTTGTACATCAATCTCAGAAATACCAATCATGTTTCCTAAAACAAAATTTAACAAAGGAGATGCATTATCCATTCCATCCACTAACTGTAAAAAACGGGAATTAGCCACAGTAGCAAAACCACGGGTATTAATGGATTTAAAAGACAAACTACTGGTATTCATCTGAACTTCTTTCAAATTCTCTAAACCATCATAAAAACTTGGCGATGCTGATTTCTTGACATCACTGATTCCCATTCTTTCAATAGTAACCGGCGATTCAAAAACTCTTTCGGGCGTTCTGGAAGCAGACACCACAATTTCATTGAGCACATTTTGCTCTTCCTGTAAAACTACATTAATCTGTTGTTTTGAAGCAACCATAATCCTTTGGGATACAAATCCCACACTACTAATTTCTATTTCATAAGGCTGTTTCTTTTGTGAATTAAGAATAAATTTCCCGTCGCTGTCAGTTACAGTTACACCGGTATCGCCAATCACTGTAACATTTGCACCAGCAACAGGCTGATTATTACTTTCAACTACAACTCCCTGAACAGTATCCTGAGCATATATTATACTACAGAAAAACAATACCGAAAAAAATAAATTAGCTTTCATATGATTAAGTTTTATTAGTTGGAGCATTCAAAAACAATCAACTTTACAACAGCATTACAAGAACATTCAAAATTTTCAACACTTTAAATTTAAGCAAAAAAAATAATTATTTAACAAAAAATATGGCAGAAAATTCAATTTTCATTAATTCTCTGATTTTTTAAAACAAAAAAGCAAGGCGTTTGCCTTGCTTTTTTATAAACTTGTCAGCCTTTTAGGAAGACTCAATTAATATGCTTTTATTCTACCGTCACAGATTTAGCCAGATTACGAGGCTGATCTACATTACAATCTCTGTAAACAGCAATATAATAAGACAATAACTGCAATGGGATTGTAGTAATTAATGGCGATAAAGCATCTGATGTTTCCGGAATCTCAATAACATAATCTGCCAATTCCCTAACCTGAGTATCTCCTTTAGTCACTACAGCAATAATTTTTCCGCTTCTGGACTTAATTTCCTGAATGTTACTTACTATTTTATCATAATGACCTTGCTTTGGAGCAATTACCACTACCGGCATTTGTTCGTCAATTAAAGCAATTGGTCCGTGTTTCATTTCTGCGGCAGGATAACCTTCTGCGTGAATATAAGATATCTCTTTTAATTTCAAAGCTCCTTCTAAAGCTACGGGAAAATTATAACCACGTCCCAGATACAAACAATTAGGAGCATCTTTGAAAGCAGCTGCAATTTCTTTCGCTTTTTCGATAGTAGTTAAAGCTTCTTTAACTTTTTCAGGAATCAATTCCAATTCTAACAAATACCTGTGAAAATCAGAATGAGACAATGTTCCTTTCGCTTTAGCCAAACGTAAAGCCAGCATAGTCAGTACGGTAATTTGAGTAGTAAAAGCTTTTGTTGATGCCACACCAATTTCCGGTCCTGCATGTGTATAAGCTCCTGCATGTGACTCCCTTGAGATAGATGACCCCACCACATTACAAACTCCAAACACAAAAGCCCCCTGTTCCTTAGCCAATTTAATAGCTGCCATAGTATCCGCTGTCTCACCCGATTGTGAAATAGCAATAACCACATCAGTACTTTTAATTATCGGATTTCTATATCTAAATTCAGAAGCATACTCTACTTCTACTGAAACGCGAGCAAATTCTTCAATAATATATTCAGCCACTAAACCTGCATGCCATGAGGTCCCACAGGCTACAATAATTATTCTGTCGGCATTTAAGAATTTTTCTAAATGGTCTTCAACTCCAGCCATCTGAACAATTCCTTTATCCGAATGCAATCTTCCTCTGTAAGTATCTTTGATAACACTAGGCTGTTCAAAAATTTCTTTCAACATAAAATGATCAAAACCTCCTTTTTCAATCTGCTCCAAATTCATTTGAAGTTCCTGAATATAAGGATCAACCAAACTATCATCCTTTATTTTTCTAATCTTAATTGGCTTACGAAGATTGATATTTGCCATTTCTCCATCCTCTAAATACACTGCATTTGAAGTATATTCGATAAAAGGTGAAGCATCAGAAGCAATGAAATATTCTTCTTCACCTACACCAATCGCAAGCGGACTTCCTAAACGAGCCGCAACAATTTCATCAGGATTTTTTTTGTCAAAAACAGCAATTGCATAAGCACCAACCACCTGATTCAATGCTAACTGAACTGCTTTTCCTAATTTTATTTTTTCATTCTTCTGAACCTCCTCAATCAGATTGACCAATACCTCTGTATCAGTATCTGAATGAAAAACGTAACCACGATTAATTAATTCTTCTTTTAAAGGTGCATAATTTTCAATAATTCCATTATGAACAATGGCTAATTCACCAGAGTTTGAAAGATGAGGATGTGAATTTACATCATTAGGAACCCCGTGAGTAGCCCATCTTGTATGCCCCATCCCAATGGTTCCTTTGGTAGACATCTCCTTCAAAGCAAGTTCTTCTAGTTGCGCTACCTTACCTTTTGTTTTGCAAACTTTGATTCCTTCTTCATAAATCATTACACCTGCACTATCATACCCGCGATATTCTAATCGTTTTAAACCTTTGATAACAACAGGATAAGCTTCTCTATGGCCTATGTAACCAACAATTCCACACATATATATATTATATTAATTCGGTTTTGTGTAATAAATCTCTAATTTTAATTTTTTATCTGCCGGTACAGAAGATTTACTTCCATGAAGCACTACCCCTAAAGGACTCATTACCGAAGCCTGAGGCACTTTAGTCAAAGTGGTTCCCGGCTGTAATGGCAATCGCAACTTATTCATTGCACTATTATTAATATCCTCAGTAATTACCACTCCCAATTTAACATTCGTAGAATCAGAGTTCTGAATCAGATTTCTGATATGATTGGTAATTCTGAATTTATACGTTTTATCATCAGTATTAGTTGTATTCAAAAGACCTCCATATATCAATAATCCGTTTTTACTATTTGTTCCTGTTGTTCCATCAAAGAGGTAGTCTACAATCGTCGTATTATTAGTTAAATCATATAGATAAATCCTGCCCGGAATCTTATTTGCTCCCATTGCGGTATGATCCATATGAAAAACCAAATTAGCTTCATTTATCAACACTCTCTTTCCGGTTACCGGATCTTTACGTCTTAATTCGTCTAATTCATCATAAACTCCGTTAGGTCCTTGTACATTCCCATTAGCATCATAACTGAGGTTATCCGTTTGATCAAAAAGATCCAATACAGCCATTGAACCTTCTCCTCCTTTTACATACAACTTTTCATCACCGGCTGCAGTATCAGAATTAGTAGCTGCATTTGTATAATCAGTCGCATTTGTTACATCATTAGAAAGCAAATTAACGGTATTTCCCGTAAGATTAAGCAGAATTGATTTAGAAACTTTAACCGTATTATCCGTTGAAGAATCTTCTTTATAATATATAGTAACCGTACCCGCTCTAAAATTCATCATAGACAAAACTCCCGGATTAGAACCTGATTTTTCTACTTTAAAATACAAACCTCTGAAATAATTTTTAAAAACATCATTAGTTACCAATTTGCCTGAAGCGGCAGCATCAATAATTTTTGTTTTAAAATAGCTTTTATTTAAAGCCAGTCGCATAGCCGGAACAGATTGAGTTGTTGCTGCTTCACCATTAGTTGTTGTAGTTTCTCTGACAGCTTTAGGATTAAAGAAAAAAGCGGTGTTTTGAGAAACATCGGCAGCATCATTCAATGCAACAGATCCTTTGAGTGTCTCAAAATCAGATATCTGATTTGTATAATATCTTTGTGTTTCTAAAAAACCGGTTTCAGGATCTAAATCCCTCATAAAATATCCGTTTTCATAAATACTGAGCTTAATTTTGCCCAGGTCTTTGTTTCCATAAAGAGAATCTAATCTATAAAGGTTCTCTCCTGATTCTAAATCCGGGTTAGGCAGCGGAGTGTTAAAATAAGGAACAGACAAAATCACACTGTCAACCTCAACGTTATTCCCAATAACCGGATTCACAGAAGCTAAAGTAAGCTGAGTTACAAAACTGGCTGTTGTAGTTCCAAAAACAGCATCTTCATAAACACCTAAAGCATTTACAGGTAGATTACTGGATTGTACTGCATTAATTTTTTGATTGTATGCAAGCACATTAAAAGACTTTCTTTCCAAACCAAAATGATCATTTCCTACTAAATCATCACCGATGGAATTAAAATCTTTATCACAGGATACAAAAAAAACAACCGTTATTACTATTAGAATTTTCTTAAAAAAAGAATTATTATGCATATTAAAAAAGTAAGGTTAAAGCATTTCTTTATAAAAATTGCTATACGCTTCTGCGAAAGCATCTTTAGGGACGAAAGGTAAAAAAGGTTTTCCCGAAGTTTCAATAAATTTTGTTAAACTTGGACTAACATTTGGGGAAGCCACAATTACAGCGTCCGAATGCATTACCGTTGCCTTAATAATATTCTCATAATCAGGTGTTGCAAGCATCTCAACTTCTTCCTGAGGCACACCGTCAAGTTTCACTTTATTAATCATTTCAACATCTAAAGTACCATCGAACGACTGTCCATAAACTGAAGTAACTATTTTAGTATCTGAAAATAAAGCTTCATTTTTATAAAAATGTTTCATATAAACAGGCAACATTGCTGCCATCCAGCCATGAACATGAATAATATCAGGAACCCAGTTTAATTTTTTTACTGTTTCAACAACTCCTTTTGCAAAAAATATAGCGCGCTCATCATTATCAGGATACATAACCCCGTCTTCATCAGCAAAAGTGGCTTTTCTTTTAAAATACTCATCATTATCAATAAAATAAACCTGAATTCTCTCTTTTGGAATTGATGCTACCTTAATAATCAAAGGCATATCTAAATCATTTACTACCAAATTCATTCCGGATAATCTAATTACTTCATGCAATTGGTGTCTTCTTTCATTAATATTTCCATATCTTGGCATAAAAATCCTAATCTGCCCCCCTTGATCATTAACCATCTTTGGAACATCATAAGACATTAAAGAAACCTCATTTTCAGCCAGATAGGGCACCACTTCAGATGATACATATAATATCCTCTTATCTTTCATATTGTAATTTAGTTAGTTAAGTTGGTAATAAAAACCACGCAAAATTACGAAATTTTATGCAGTTATTAACTAATATATTATGTTTGCACTCAATTTTAATAAAATCATCATGCCTATTTTCTATGGAAAAGCTGCTTTAGCCGAATTTTTAAATTCAGTTAAAACTCAAAATTCCACTATTGGTTTTGTTCCTACAATGGGTGCTTTACACCAGGGACATCTCTCGCTGATGCAACAATCACTGGCAGAAAACAACAATACTGTCGTAAGTATTTTTGTTAATCCTACCCAGTTCAACAATGCTGAAGATTTAGAAAAATACCCCAGAACCTTAGAAGAAGATACTCAAAAAATTTTCCAATTAAATGCCAATATAATTGTCTATGCGCCTACCGTAGATGATATTTATGAAGGAAAAGTAATATCACAAAATTTTGATTTTGACGGTTTAGAAAACCAAATGGAAGGCAAATTCAGACCTGGGCATTTTAACGGAGTAGGAACTATTGTAAAACGTCTGTTTGAAATTGTCTCTCCAAACAATGCTTATTTTGGCAAAAAAGATTTCCAGCAATTGCAAATCGTAAAAAAAATGGTTCTTAAAAATCATTTAAACGTAAATATTATTGGCTGCGAAATCCACCGAGAAGCTAATGGTTTAGCCATGAGTTCCCGAAACGAACGCTTATCCGCTTCTGAAAAAGAGCAGGCAGCAATCATCTATCAAACTTTACTCCAAGCTAAAGAAAAATTCAAAGCACAGGATTGCAAATCCGTGAAACAATGGGTAAAAGATGTTTTTGACACCAACACAAATTTTGACTTAGAGTATTTTGAAATCGCTGATGAGGAAACACTTATTCCTTGCGACGAAAAAACAAAAGATAAAAATTATCGTGCATTTATCGCCGTATTTGTTAATAATATTCGATTGATTGATACCATTTCACTAAAATAATTTACTTTTGTGCCATGCAAATTCAAGTCTTAAAATCAAAAATACATCGGGTAAAAGTAACAGGTGCCGATTTAAATTATATTGGCAGCATCACCATCGATGAAACCTTATTAGAAGCTTCAAATATTATTGAAGGAGAGAAAGTTTCTATTGTTAACATCAACAATGGAGAACGTTTTGACACTTATGCCATAAAAGGAAAAAGAAATTCCGGCGAAATCACACTTAACGGTCCTGCAGCAAGAAAGGTACAAAGAGATGATATTATCATTATTATTTCTTACGCAACTCTGGACTTTGAAGAAGCCAAAACTTTCCAGCCATGGATTATTTTCCCAAATGAAAAAGACAATTCATTAACCTAAAAAAACACCTAAACATTAAATATCCGAAGCGTTTCTCTAAAAAAGAAGCGCTTCTTTTTTTTACATCCATTTACTTTGAGTAAAAGTAGTATATTTAAAATCGAATTCTAAAAGCCCAAATTATGAAACAACTTCTACTTTTATTTTTATTTTCCCTTTCATTATTTGCTCAAAAAACAGAATTAATCAAATCCGATAAGCTGGGAACAACCAGAGAAATCATTGTTAGCTTACCTCCTTCCTATGAAACGAGCCCAGGTAAAAGATATCCCGTACTCTTGTTATTAGACGGACAATATTTATTCGATTCTTTTCAGGGCGCTTTAAAATACGGTGAATATTGGGATGATTTACCGGAAACTATAATTATAGGAATCAATCAAAAAAATAGCCGCATGGACGATTGTACTTTTGATGAAACCGAAGGAATGCCAACACAAAGATCTGCCGCTTTTTATAATTTTATCGGCGAAGAACTGATGCCATTTATCGAAAAAAAATACCGTGTTGCTCCTTTCAGAATTATAGCAGGACATGACACCACTGCGGGTTTTTTAAACTTCTTTCTGTATAAAGAAAATCCCTTTTTTAATGCCTATATTTCATTAAGTCCGGAACTTGCTCCGGGTATGGAAAACCAAATAACAACGAGTTTAACCAATACAAAAAAACCTGTTTTCTACTACCAATCCTCAGCCGATGGCGATATCAAACAATTACGTGAACCTGTAGCATCATTAGATAACAGTTTAAAATCAATAACAAATCCCTTAGTTAATTATAAATTTGATAATTTTAGGAATGCATCCCATTATTCTTTAGTTTTATATTCGATTCCAAATGCTTTGTACCAAATTTTCGACAGCTACAAACCTATTTCTTCTACTGAATTTTCAGAGAAAATAGTGGTATTACCATCGGGTTATGTAGATTATCTGACTAAAAAATATGACAATACTACTGAAAAACTGGGATTAAACATCCCTATCCGGATTAATGATTTCAAAGCTATTGAAGCCGCTATTTTAAAAAACAAAGCGTATGATGAATTAGAGAAACTAGCCCAATTAGCCAATAAAAACTACCCAAAAACCATGCTTGCTGATTACGAATTGGGATTAATGTATGAAAAAACAGGCGATGCCAAAAAAGCCGCCAGCAAATACCAACGTGCTTCTCAACTGGAAGAAATTGGTGATTTGACCAAAGATATGATGTACAACAAGTACGATGATATGAAAAGCCTAACTGTTAAAAGATAATGTCAAAAGTTAAAACCTCTTTTTTCTGCCAAAACTGCGGAACATCTTATGCTAAATGGCAAGGCCAATGCAACGCCTGCAAAGAATGGAATACCATTGCCGAAGAAATTATTCAGAAACAAGACAAAGTAGCCTGGAAAAGCGAACCAACTCCAAATAGCAGAGCACCCAAACCTTTAAAAATAACCGAAATAGATTCGACGGAAGAAATCCGGATGAACACTACAGATGCCGAATTGAATCGTGTCCTTGGTGGCGGAATCGTTCCAGGTTCCTTAACGCTTTTAGGAGGTGAACCCGGAATTGGAAAAAGTACGCTTTTACTCCAAATTTCATTAAAATTACCTTACAAAACCCTATATGTTTCGGGCGAGGAAAGTCAGAAGCAAATAAAAATGCGCGCCGAAAGGATTACACCAAGTAGTGATAATTGCTATATTCTGACCGAAACCAAAACCCAAAACATCTTCAAACAAATTGAAGCCATTGAACCCGAAATCGTAATTATCGATTCGATTCAAACGCTGCATACAGATTATATCGAATCGACCGCAGGAAGCATTTCTCAAATTAGAGAAACCACTGCTGAGTTAATCAAATTTGCCAAAGAAACCAATATCCCCGTGATTCTGATTGGACATATTACCAAAGATGGAAACATTGCCGGGCCCAAAATATTAGAACACATGGTCGATACCGTATTGCAATTTGAAGGTGACCGAAATCATGTGTATCGAATTCTGCGTTCCTTAAAAAACCGATTTGGTTCTACCGCTGAAATTGGTATTTACGAAATGTTAGGCAGCGGATTGCGTGAAGTTTCCAATCCGTCCGAAATATTAATTTCGCATAAAGACGAAGAATTATCCGGAACTGCCATTGCCACCACTCTCGAAGGCATGCGCCCGTTGATGATTGAAATTCAATCCTTAGTGAGTACGGCTGTTTATGGAACACCACAACGCAGCACAACGGGTTACAATGCTAAAAGACTGAATATGATTTTGGCCGTTTTAGAAAAAAGAGCCGGTTTCAGGCTTGGCGCCAAAGACGTTTTCCTGAACATCACCGGCGGAATTTCGGTAGATGATCCTGCGATTGATTTAGCCGTTGTTGCCGCTATTTTATCATCGAATGAAGATATAGCCGTAGACAAAGGTTTTTGTTTTGCCGGCGAAGTAGGTCTTTCAGGCGAAATTCGTCCTGTAAACCGCGTGGACCAACGCATTCAGGAAGCCGAAAAATTAGGTTTCTCTACTATTTTTGTATCCAAATACAATAAAATCGCCTTGAAAAATACCGGAATTAAAATTGAATTAGTCGCTAAAATTGAAGATGTAGCAAGTATGCTTTTTGGATAAATCTTTATTACCAAACCCTGACAGGTTTTTGAAACCTGTCAGGATTGATTAAATTCCCATCCAATTTTTAATCTGTAAATTATAGCTTCTTCCAGAAGTGATTCTCGTTTTTCTATTGTTATTCAACGTAATCACAAAACGGCTATTAAAGTACTTTTGAACATCCAGCACCAGATTCTTATTTAGAATCACAGCACGATGTACTCGTATAAATTCTTGTGGTAATTTCAATTCTAATTGAGATAGCGATTGCTCAATCAAATGATTTTCTTTATTGGTATAAACCGTCACGTATTTTTCATCGGCTTCAAAATGAGTGACCTCATCCAGTTTTATAAATAGGAGCTTATCTCCTTTTTTAACTGTTATTGAAGTCATCTTTTTTTCTTCTTTCTGACTGTAAAATTCCTTTAAAACTGACCTAATAGTTGCCGAAGAAAGATTGTTTTTAAAACGACTCAGTTTTTCTACTGTTTGTTGCAAACGTTCCAATCGTAGCGGTTTTAATAAATAATCAATGCTATTAGTTTCAAAAGCTTTCAAAGAATACTGGTCGAATGCCGTACAGAAAATCACAATGGGTATTTTATCCAAACGCTCCAATAATTCAAAACCGTTCAATCCGGGCATTTCAATATCCAGAAAGATAACATCAGGCTGTAATTGATTGATTTTTTCAACAGCTTCTATTCCATTTTTAGCTTCATCCAATACCCGAAAAGTTTCCGGAAAATGTTCCAGTAATTTTTGCAAACGGGCTCTTGCCGGCGGTTCGTCATCTATAATTAAGGTGGTATAAGCTTGATTTTTCATTAAATCATATTATTTATTTGAATGTTGATTTCTTTTTGAGGTTCGTTGTGCCAACTCATTTCCGCTTTGTCACCATAAGTAAATCGTAACAAATCATAAACGGTTTGCAATCCGTGACCACTAACTAATCCTTCCGGAAAATCAGGACCGTTATCCTGAATGGAAATCAAAATCCCTTCGCCTTTTTCACTTACTTTCAAGATAATTTGGCCTTGTCCTTCAATTTTAGAAATTCCGTGTTTAATGGCATTTTCAACCAAAGGCTGTAAAATAAACATCGGTATCTCAACATTCAATAAATCAGCATCGACATCGATAGAAAAATCCAAACGGTCACCAAAACGGATTTGTTCAATTTCTAAATAATTTTGAACCAAACTTAACTCATCCCCTAAGGTGTTTACTTTTTTACCTTTTCGATTAATACTGTGTCGAAATAAATCCGATAAGGATAACGCCATTTTCTCCGTTTTATCAGCATCGGTATGTGCTAAACTGGCAATTGAATTTAAAGCATTATACAAGAAATGCGGATTAATTTGCGATTGCAATACTTTGACCTCAGCTTCAGACTTGGCTTCTCTCAAACGACTCAATTCTATATCTTTTTCCTTAACCAACGATACTGAGAAATGATTTAAATACAACAATAGTCCTCTACCAATTGCCAATCCAGCTGAAAAAAAAACATAAGGCAAAATAAATTCAAGAAATCCTTTTCTATCTGATTCTAAAAAAATTAAAGTAAGTGGTGATATAAAAGAAACAAATGTGAAAATTACTTTCAACAACAATTGATAGGTAAAATTTTCATTATTTTTAAAACTAATTTTTTCTAATCCCCATAATACAAAGGAAATTAACGGAGCAAATAAAATCGGAGTCATTAATAGCGAGAAAAGTGCATTCCACCAATTAATAACAATTTTAAAATCCGTCATCAAATTATGAAAATTACTAAAACTTATAAAAGACATTAATATAATGAAAATTGGAAATAAGTAATTAAGATAATTATACTTGGATTTTCTGTTTTGAAAAAAGCTGAACATTAAAACAACAACAACAACACCTACAACAATAATAACACCCCAAACCTTAAATTCGTGTGCTTTTTTACTGGTGAAACTACTGGCATAACGCCAAGGATAATTGGCATACATATAATCTTTAAATTGCTCTATAAAATCATCCGAATATAGTTTTTTCAATAAAAATTTATCACTATCTGTAAATTTTGAATTTTCCGGATTGTGTCGAGTAGACTTAAAAATACTATTCACATTCCCTTTTCCATAAGTAACAGGAATAAAATTAGCATCTTGAATATAACAAAGCGACCTTAATAATTCATATTGAATATATGTTTTCCTTTCATTATAAGTTATCTCTTTATTAATATCAAATAAAATAGAAATCGGCGAATAATAATTTTCAGATTTCGAATCAAAAATTCCTCTTGTTATCTTCCCAATTTCATTCGGTAATCGATAATCTATATTTCTTTCAGAATCTACCTTAGGAAGCATAAGGTACAATATATGTTTTTCAGATTCAAGTCTATTGTCTACTCCTGAACTTTTATAAAAACCCAACTCAGTTGTTGATCTTGACAAATCCCATAAAGAGATTCCCTTGTATTTTTCGTTATAACCATTACGTAAAGCAATGTCAAAAGATACACCGGTAAAATTATCAAAGTAATCAACAGTTTTATTTGGAATAACCGTTCGTAATTCCCGAATAATTTCATTTACAATTAAACTATCTTGTTTTGAAGCATATTTTAGCGATATAAGTATTGGCCCTTCACGCTTATATACTTTTTCGGTTTCACCGTCAAACAATCGATCTTTTACATATTCCCAGTTTTTATTGTATTGATTGGGTTTTTCACTCTTATCGTTTGCTATATTTATATTCAAAGAGGTATCATTTTTAGAAACAAGAATAGAACTTGTAACTAACAAAATGAGAATTAATGCGATTAGTTTTTTCATAATTTGTGGCTTGGTTTAATTATTTAGCAAATGAAGGAAACCAAGCCATTTGAAAAAACATTTTTCCGACAAACTGCAATTAAGCATAATGAACTGCAATTTATACTAATCTGAACACATTTCTCAAACACAACAAAAAAACTTCTTACAAAACACTAGATAAACTTTTAAAGGCATCAAACTTCTTCATTCACTCAGACTTTATTAAACTTTAGATAAAGAATATCAATGGAATAAAAAAAGTTATTATTTTAGCTCATCGCCAAAATGCGCTTCCATTGATGAAAACCCAAAAACAAAAAATATTTTTAACTCTGAAAATACTTATTGCTGTTATTCTAATTGCAGTTATTGGAATTTTCATTTTTAGAGAAACACTTTTGCAACAAGCTATTGCAAAAACAACTAAGAAAATAAAAAGCGATTATAACAGTGAATTTTTAGTCAAAAACGCCCATTTTGAAGGACTTTCCGGAATCAATCTTACAGATATTATTTTAGTCCCAAAAAATGCCGACACTTTGTTCCATATTCAAAAAATGAGAACTTCTGTCAACATCTGGCGTTCGCTGCTGGGCGATGTACAATTAGGAACTTTAGAAGTCAAAAATGGCTACATCCAACTTACTCAAAAAGGAAAAATCAAAAATTTTGCTACTTTTTTAAAAAGAAATAAAAACGAAGAAAACAGTACAAACAAGAAAGATTATGCTTCTTTTACTTATCGTATTATTTCAAAAGTACTGAATTTAATTCCGACTGATATGGAAGTCGAAAATTTGAAATTCAAACTTGACGATAACGGAAAAAAAGCAACCATCGACATCAAAAAATTAGCACTATCAAACAAAGAACTGGAAACGTCGATTCATGTAAAAACAAATACTTTTGGCCAACGCTGGAAAATAAAAGGTTTTGCTGACCCCAGAAATCAAAAAGCCGATCTCCGCTTCTTCAACATCGATACCGGAGCCATTAAGGTTCCTTATTTTGATGAACGCTACAATCTTATTTCCAGTTTTGATTCTATTCGATTAAACATCGAAAATATTGATAAAAGTGGAGGCGAGCTTCATATTGACGGCTTTACTTCGATTGCTAATTTAAAAATTAATCATGCTAAAATTGCCCGAAAAGATGTGTTGATTAAAAATGCACGTTTTGATTATCGCCTGCTTTTAGGTTCTGATTTTGTTTCTGTTGACAGCAGTTCAACCGTGCAGTTTAACAAAGTGAAATTTCACCCATATTTAGCTTACAAAACCGAGGAAGACACCATTTACAAACTCAAAGTGAATATTCCAAAGATGAAAGCCCAGGATTTTATCAGTTCACTTCCGGACGGTTTGTTTACGCATTTTGAAGGCATGGAAGCTGAAGGGAGTTTTTCATATAATCTGGATTTTGAATACAATAAAAACAAACCCAATGATTTAGTTTTTAACAGCGATATAAAAAAAGAAAACTTAAAAATTACGCGTTACGGTGAAGCGAATCTGAATAAATTAAACGGCGAATTCATGTATCGCGCTATCATCAATAATATATTGCAACGTCCGGTGCTTGTAGGAATGGCGAATCCTTATTTTACACCTTTGGAGCAAATCTCTCCTTATTTACAAAAATGTGTTTTAACTACCGAAGATCCTTCGTTCTTTTCGCATCGCGGTTTTATCAATGAAGCTTTCAAGCAGTCGATTATAAAAAACATCAAAACAAAGAAATTTTCCCGTGGTGCCAGTACCATCAGCATGCAGCTAATTAAAAATGTTTTTTTAACGAGAGAAAAAACTTTATCCCGAAAACTGGAAGAAATTCTATTGGTTTACATCTTAGAAAACAATCGAATTGTGAGTAAAGAACGCATGCTGGAAGTGTATTTTAATATTATCGAATGGGGACCAAACATCTACGGAATTGGCGAAGCCAGTCAGTTTTATTTCCAGAAAATCCCTGCCGATTTGACTTTCAACGAATGTCTTTTTCTGGCACGGATTATCCCAAGTCCGAAAAAATTTATGTATCAGTTTAATGACGAAGGAAATTTAAGAGAATCGGCTATAAATCAAGTTTCTTTTTTAACAAATCTGATGATTCGGCGAGGATTGCTTACCGTTGAAGACACCATTTTTAAAAAGGAACAAACTATTCTAACCGGTCCGGCAAAATCATTACTTCGTATAAAAGAAAAAGATACTACAGTGCTTGATTCTTTGAAAGTAAGTGATGAATTTGAGTCTTAAAATTTAACCCTGAAGTCCGCAGAGAAGTCACAAAGTTTATTAAGGATTTTCGAAACAAATTTTTAAGAATCATATTAGGATTATTTTTAAAAAAATAAACCGCAGGTTCGCAGATTATAAATTGTAATCTGCGAACCTGCGGTAAATAATAACTTAATTTCTCTTTGCGTAAATCTTTGTCTTCTTCGTGGTCAGAGAAAAAATTTAAGGTGCAGGATCAGGAATAACAGCATGCACCGCATTGATTTCGTTGATAATTTCTTCCGAAAGAACTAAATCAATAGAAGCAATGTTTTCTTTTAACTGTTCCAAAGTGGTTGCTCCAATAATATTACTGGTTACAAAAGCTTGTTGGTTTACAAAAGCCAAAGCCATTTGAGCTGCTGACAAACCATGTTTTTCGGCAATTGCAACATATTGTTTTGTCGCTTCCGTGCTTTGGGCACTGCTATATCTTGAAAATTGCGGAAACAATTTAATTCGGGCATTGGGATGATTTTCACCAGCTAAAAATTTACCTGACAAAGTACCAAAAGCCATTGGTGAATAAGCAAACAAACCAATGTTTTCTCTGATACAAATTTCGGCAGAACCTACTTCAAACTGACGATTTAATAAAGAATACGGATTTTGAACCGTTTTAATTTTAGGTAAATTGTGATACTTGCTTTCTTCGAGAAAACGCATAATTCCCCACGGAGTTTCATTAGAAAGCCCAATGTGTTTAATTTTCCCTTCTTTGACAAATCCATCCAGAGTTTCTAAAACCAGACGAATATTATCTTCCCAGGCATCATTCTCTGCAACAAATCCTCTTTTTCCAAAAAAATTGGTTTTTCGTTCCGGCCAGTGCAATTGGTACAAATCAATATAATCTGTCTGTAAGCGTTGCAGGCTTTTATCCAAAGCATAATTTAAACTCGCTGGCGAGAAATCGTTTTTCTCACGCATGTAGCTAAAATTAGGATTGGGTCCGGCAATTTTTGAAGCTAAAACAATTTCTTCTCTCTTACCTGATTTTTTAAACCAGGTTCCAAGGATTTTTTCGGTACTTCCATAGGTTTCTTCCCGTGCAGGAACAGAATACATTTCGGCAGTGTCAAAGAAGTTTACTCCATTTGCAACAGCATAATCCATTTGGGCATGACCATCAGCTTCGGTATTTTGTTGTCCAAAAGTCATGGTACCCAAGCATATTTTACTCACTTTTATATCCGTATCGGGCAAAACAGTGTATTTCATAAAGTCTAAAATTATAAACCAAAAGCCGTAAAGCTATAAAGCTGACTACTTTATAACTTTACGACTTTCGATTATGAGAAAAATTTAATCAATTTCGTTTAACATTTCGGCTATTTCGTCTAATCGTGGCGTTAGGATAATTTCGATTCTACGATTCTTCGCTTTTCCTTCTGCCGTATCATTAGTGGCTAATGGAGAAAATTCTCCTCTTCCGGCAGCAGTCAGATTCTTTTTATTTATCGCTCTGTTTTCGCTTAAAATAGCAACAATTGCAGTAGCCCTTTTAGTCGATAAATCCCAGTTATCAGCAATAGGACCTGAACCTCCATAAGGATCATTATCAGTATGTCCTTCAATAAGAACAGCAATATCAGGATTATCAGCCAGAACTTTTCCTAATTCCACTACTGCTTTTTTACCTTCCGTACCCACTGACCAGCTTCCGGAATTGAAAAGTAGTTTGTTCTCCATAGACACATAAACTTTGCCGTTTTTTTGCTCCACGGTCAGTCCTTTACCTTCAAATCCGTTTAAAGCATTTGACAGGGTTTCTTTTAATTTTCGCATTGTTGCTTCCTTAGCAGCAATCTTGTCTTCCAGTTCTTTTAAACGTTGCGCGTTTTTATTCAGTCGCTCCTGCTCTACAGCTAATGCTTTCTCCTTTGCTTCTAATTCAGCTAATAAATCACGATTTTTTTTCATATTAGCCTGCAAGGCCTCGTTACTGTTTTTTTCTAAAGCATTATAGGAATCCTGTAAACGGTCTATTTTTTCATTCAGTGCTTTTTGATCAACAGCTAGTTTATCTCGCTCTGATTTTAGTTTTTCCAAATTCTTTTCTAAAGCATCTTTATCAGACTCTAATTGATTTTTAGCTTTTAAAAGACTTTCGTTTTCATCTGACAGGCTTCTGTTTTCTTTCTTCAAATCTGTATACTTATTCTCTAAATCAGTATATATTTTCTTTGAAACACAAGAAGTCGAAAGTGCTAAAACTAATAAGCCTAAGGAAATTTTTTTTATCATTTTATTTAATTTTATTTGAATCAAATTATTGTTCTTTTTACATTGCAATTGCAATAATTATTGTAATTGCTATTAATTTATTCAATATCTACAAGAATAGGACAATGATCAGAATGTTTTGCTTCGGGTAAAATCAGTGCTTTTTTAATTCTGTCTTTTAATGGCTCGCTCACCAAACAATAATCAATTCTCCAGCCTTTATTATCCGCTCTTGCAGTTTTTACCCTTACAGTCCACCAGGAATAATGTCCCGGTTCTTTATTCAAATGACGAAAACTGTCAACAAATCCGTTTTTCATAAAAGCATCAAGCCAGGCACGTTCTTCGGGAAGGAAACCTGAAACTTTAGCATTTCTGACAGGATCATGAATATCAATTGCTTCATGACAAATATTATAATCCCCACAAATAATAAGATTGGGAATCTCGTTCTTTAAATTAGTTATATAATTTTGAAAATCATCCATAAACATGAATTTATGACTCAGTCTTTCAATATTAGTGCCTGATGGCAGGTAGAGACTCATCACCGAAAAATCATCAAAATCTGCACGAACCGTTCGTCCTTCGAAATCCATATGCTCAATCCCCGTGCCATAAACCACATTGTTAGGTTTTATTTTGGACAAAATAGCAACTCCGCTATAACCTTTTTTAGTTGCCGGAAACCAGTAATGATACGGATAACCCGCTAATTCAAAATCCAGCAACGGCAATTGATCCGGTGTAGCTTTAATTTCCTGAAGACAAACCACATCAGGTTTTGACTGTTCTAACCAATTGATAAATCCTTTTGAAATTGCTGAACGGATTCCATTCACATTATACGATACAATTCTCATTTAATTTGTTTTTAGGTTTTCAAAAATACTAAAAATAAAAAGCTCCTCACATAAAAACTTTAAAATCCGGGAAAGCCCATAGCCGGATAATGGAGTTTTTTTCTATCTTTGTTTTTCGCTCAAAAAATAAAAAAATAAATGGGTTTAGTTACCGCCAAAGAAGTTGCTAAAGCAATTAATGTTGAGAAATACGGGGTCTTAGGGACTTTTTCCGGTTGGTTATTAATGAAAGTGCTTAAGATTTCTACACTCAATAAAGTATACAATCGCAACAATCATTTAAAAGAAATTGACTTTTTAAATGGAATTGTTGATGATTTACAAATTAAATTTGAAATTCCCGAAGAAGACTTTAAACGATTGCCTAAAGACGGTGCTTATATTACTATTTCAAATCATCCATTAGGAGGAATTGACGGTATCCTGCTATTGAAATTAATGTTAGAGAAAGAACCTAATTTCAAAATTATCGCTAATTTTCTTTTGCATCGCATAAATCCTTTGAAACAATATATTATGCCTGTAAATCCTTTTGAAAATCATAAGGATGCCAAATCAAGTGTTTTAGGAATTAAAGAAACCCTACGTCATTTAAGTGATGGAAAACCTCTTGGAATGTTTCCTGCCGGAGAAGTTTCCAGTTATAAAGACGGACAGCTTATTGTAGACAAACCCTGGGAAGAAGGCGCCATAAAAGTTATCAGAAAAGCGCAGGTTCCTGTAGTGCCTATTTATTTTCATGCTAAAAACAGCCGTCTTTTTTATATTCTGTCTAAAATAAGCGGCACATTACGAACTGCTAAATTGCCTTCGGAACTTTTTAGCCAGAAGAACCGCGTGATTAAAGTGAGAATTGGTAAACCTATTTCTGTGGCTGAGCAAAATGAATACGAAAGCATTGAATCGTACTCCGAATTTTTAAGAAAAAAAACCTATATGCTTGCTAATCCTTTTGAAAAAGAAAGCAAGTTACTGACACCTTCTAATTTAAAAATTTCCAGAAATCCTAAAGAAATTGCAACTCCTGCAAATGAGGAAAAAATCATTTCGGAAGTAAAAGCATTAAGGGATACTGATTGCCGATTGTTACAAAGCAAAAACTATGAAGTTTTCTTTGCTGGGGCAAACAAGATTCCAAGTATTCTACATGAAATAGGACGTTTACGTGAAATTACTTTTAGGGAAGTGGGAGAAGGAACAAATGAATCAATTGATTTGGACAAATTTGACCAATATTACCACCATTTATTCTTATGGGATGAAGAGGCTAAAAGAATTGCCGGTGCCTACAGAATGGGATTGGGTTCAGAAATTTATCCTAAAAACGGTATTGAAGGTTTTTACCTGAATGAACTTTTCCGATTTGAACCTGAATTGCACGAAATGATGCACCAATCCATTGAAATGGGACGTGCGTTTATCATTAAAGAATACCAGCAAAAACCAATGCCGTTATTTCTGCTCTGGAAAGGAATCATTCATACTACATTGCGTTTTCCGGAACATAAATACCTTTTAGGAGGCGTGAGCATCAGTAATCAGTTTTCGGATTTTTCAAAATCCCTGATGATTGAATTCATGAAATCTAATTATTATGATCCTTATATCGCACAATACATTCATCCAAAAAAAGCATATAAAGTAAAACTAAAGGATGCCGACAAGGATTTCATATTCAATGAAACGGAAGCTGATTTGAATAAGTTTGACAAAATTATTGATGAACTGGAGCCCGGTATATTACGTTTGCCGGTATTGATAAAAAAATATATTAAGCAAAATGCCAAAGTGGTAGCTTTTAACGTAGATCCTTTATTCAATAACGCTGTAGACGGTTTAATGTACATTAGAATTGCCGATATTCCCGAAAGCACTATGAAACCCGTTATGGAAGAATTCCAGGCCGAACTGGAACGAAAATTTAATGAAAAAGGAGAATATCCTATATAACAAAAAAGTCTCTGATTGCAGAGACTTTTTTGTTATTTTAAAACCAGGGTTTTCGCCCCAGCTGATAGGTTCTGTAAAATTCTTCATCGGATTTAGTCAAATAAATAATTCCTTCTATAAGCCCTAATAATCCGGTCAGAGTGCCAAAAGTAATCAGGCTTAAAAAAAGCCAAATAATTCCTTGCTTGGTATACCCCAATAAAAATTTATGAATTCCAAAAGGACCCAAAAGTATCGCTAACAGACCGGCGGCTAATTTTTTATTATCTTCCGGATAGGGTTGCGGATGGTTCCAATGTTCGTATTTTGAATTTTCCATAATCATCCATTTAATTGATTATCATCCTATAAAATTAGGAAATTATATCGAAATGAAGATATAAAAAAAGCCTCAATCTGAATTTTATAATCAAGACGAGACTTTTTATTTAAAATTTTAAAAAAATTAACTATAATTGAGAAGTGCCTATTTCATTAATTTCAGCAGCATCATTTTTAGGATCAGATCCATATTTATTCGGTCCCTGATCTCCTTCAGTGCAATATAAAACTAACATCCATATAGACATTGCCAATACAACTAAAAGTGGAGCAAAAAAAGCAACTCCAAGAGAGCTCATAGAAAAATTTCCTGACATAAATACCGAAAATCCGGAAACTACCATCACTATAACTGAAATGAAAATTATTCCATAAAAAAGCAATAACAGCTTGCCGCTTTTACCAATATCATGAAGCCTTCTTACAGAGACAGCTAAACCCGGTACAAACACAGCCAGATTATATAAACTACCCAAAACTCCAGAATTAGAACTCCCTAACTTAAAACCTAAAACATTGTCTAATACACTTAATATTGTACCAATAATTACATTAGCCAATATGAAATACCAGTATTCACTTCTTCTGGCTCTGCCACTAAAATTTGCATAATTTTCAAAAACTACTTTTTTGTACCATTCAATCATAATTAATAATATTTACAGTTAGTTAATCCTACTTTAGGATTTAGGCTACTAATATATGAATTTTACAGAAAAATAGTACTGCCGATTATTTAAAATATAACTTTTTAATCTTATCCACAATTACCTGCGCTAAACCTTCATGGCTTTCAAAGGTCCAGCCCGCTACATGAGGCGACAACAATACATTATCCGCTTCTAATAAATACTGAAAAGCTTCCGGTGTAGTTTTATCCTGAAATAAAGTTTCAAATGAAAGTTTTTCATATTCTAAGACATCTAATCCTGCGCCTAAAATTTTTCCGGACTGTAAAGCGGTAACTAAATCGGCTGTTACAATATTTTTCCCTCTCGAAGTATTAAAAATCCAAAATGGTTTTGTAAAAGCATTAATATAGTCTGAGTTGACCATTTTATCTGTTTCTGGAGTCCACGGAAGATGCAAACTCAAAACATCGGTTTTTTGTTGTAATTCAGCTAATGAGACCTGTTTTGCATGAGCATCACCAACATTTTCTTTGATATCATAACAAAGTACCTCAACATCAAAACCTCTTAATTTTTTAGCAAACCATTTGCCCATATTGCCGTAACCAATAATTCCCACCGTTTTTCCGTCCAGTTCATGACCACGATTGCTTTCTCTGTTCCAATGCCCGGAACGAATTTCTCTGTCAGCCCGGTTCAGATTATTAAAAAGCGACAAAATCATTCCCAGAGTATGTTCGGCAACCGCATTTCTGTTTCCTTCAGGAGCGGCGATTAACTGAATATTTTTAGCAGAAGCATATTCACAATCAATACTTTCTAAACCGGCACCTACCCTTGCTATAAATTGCAGCTTTGTAGCTTTGTCAAGGAAGTGTTTATCTATCTTAAACCGGCTCCGGATGACAATCCCATGATAATCCTGAATTTTTGATTCGATAACTTCTTTAGACGAAATAAAATCTTCATGATTTTCAAAACCTAATTCCTGCAATTGCTGCATTAAAATAGGATTATTACTGTCTATGTGGAGAATTTTGATACTCATAATAGTTTTAAATTGAGTCTTCAAAAATAACAAAAAACCATTTCTAAATTTAAATAAACTTAGAAATGGTCTTGTGTTGAATTAATCAAACCTAAAAGTAGTTTTTTACATACGCTGTTCTTTTACGGATTACTTTCTTAATATCTGATTACTTTTTCATCTCCAAATAAAAATCTGGAAATCTTGTCATAAAACATGTTGAATAACTTTTTCATAATAATATATTTTTTAAACAGTTAAAAATTAAATCATTAACAAGAAAAGTCAGGATAGCCGGGGTATGTTTTCTATAAAATTACAGCTATTTTTATAAATTTAAAAATAACGGCACTAATATTCGACGTAAAGCAAATTTCATAGACAAAATACATGATAATCAATCCTTTATATTATTTTATTTACAAATATCGTATACCGTATAACCAATGAAGTAATTCTATAAAACCTATAAGAAATCTTAAATATTTATATATTTGTAAACAAATGTGTTTTTTACATTTAACAAAACCAATTATAAAAATAATGAATATTATCACAAACCTCATCCGTCGCTTCGTGTTAGGCTGTCTGATCCTCCTGGGAATGACCGTACATTCGCAAAAGCTAAAAAAGAACCAATTTGACAATCCATTAGCATTGCAAAGGGCAGATCCATTTGTAACTAAAACAACTGACGGTACTTACTATTTTATCGCAACAGCACCGGAATATGATCGCATTGAAATTAGAAGTTCAAAAACAATTAACGGAATTAAAGAAGCAAAGCCCATTGTTGTGTGGCGTAAACACAATAAAGGCGTTATGGGAAATCACATTTGGGCACCTGAACTGCATCGGATTGATGGAAAATGGTACATTTATTTTGCAGCAGGATCAGCGGAAGAAAAATGGAAAATTCGCATCTATGCTTTGTCAAATCCTTCTGAAGACCCAACAAAAGGTGAATGGAAAGAAGAAGGTCAGATTGTAACAAATAAAGATGTCTTTGCTTTAGATGCTACTACTTTTGAGCATAACGGGCAGCGTTACCTTATTTGGGTAGACAGAGGTCCCGGAAATGTGGTAAATACCAGTCTGTATATTGCTAAAATGACCAGTCCAACAACTGTAGATGAAAAACAAGTGGTAATCAGCCAACCAGATTATGATTGGGAAATGCACACTTACAAAGTAAATGAGGGACCGGCTGTATTAATCAGAAACGGAAAAGTATTTTTAACTTTTTCAGCTAGTGCTACTGACGCGACTTATTGCATAGGTTTGCTTTGGGCAAAAGAAGATGCTGATTTACTGGATCCAAAATCGTGGAACAAACTGGACAAACCGGTTTTCTTTACGAATGAAAAATTCAAACGCTACGGTCCGGGACACAATAGTTTTACTGTAGCAGAAGACGGAAAAACCGATGTGATGATTTACCATGCCCGTGATTATGAAAAAATTAAAGGAGACGCCTTGTCAGACCCAAACCGTCACACCCGTGCCAGAGTAATAAAATGGACTAAAGACGGTATGCCTGATTTTGGTCAGGATCTCGATGATAATGATATGGCTTTGAAAAAGAAAAAATAATTTTACTTTTAGTTATGTTAAAAAAGGGCTTCTCAAATCACTGAGAAGCCCTTTTTGTATTTTTTAAAGAAAGAATTTAAACTCCCTTAATTTTCTTAACTGCTGCCTTAATTCCTCGGATTAATGACGAACTGAATCCGTGCGATTCCATTTCGCTCAATCCTGCAATGGTACAACCCTGTGGTGTAGTCACTCTGTCGATTAATTGTTCTGGATGAATTTGTTCTTCCATAACCATTTCGGCAGCTCCTTTTACTGTTTGAGCCGAAATAGCCAATGCCGTTTTCCAGTCAAATCCTATTTCGATTCCTGCCTGCATAGACGCTCGGATGTATCGCAAAGCAAAAGCAGTTCCGCTGGCAGCTAAAACCGTAGCAGCATCCATTAATTTCTCGTCAATTACCGGAGCTGTTCCTAAATCTTTGAAAATAGTTACTAATTTTTCTCCTTGCTCTGCATGTTTTTCATTAAAAGAAATACAAGTTGCTGATGCGCCGTATTGCGCTGCAATGTTGGGCATAATGCGAATGGCCTGATGGTCTTCGCTAATTTTACTCTGAAGTGCTTCAATAGATAATCCGCTTACTCCCGAAGCAATTATTTTATTTGAAATAACAGGAAGAATTTCAGCTAAAACCGTATCTACCTGATATGGTTTAATAGTCAGAATAATAATATCGGCCTGCTGTATGTTATGTTTATTATCCGAAGAAACGGTAACGCCTAATTTTTCCAAATAGAGAATACTCGCAGTGTTTCTTCTTGTCACAGTAATCTGATGTTCCGTGGAGAATTTAGCCATTCCTAAGGCAATAGCAGCTCCTAAATTCCCCCCTCCTATAATATGTATATTCATATATTCTTTATTTTATTATCTTCTAATTTTTTAAAAACCTAAAATCATTCTGGCAATCGAAAAATAAATTAAGATTCCGCAGATATCGTTACTCGTTGTAATAAACGGTCCCGTTGCAAGAGCCGGATCAATCCCGAATTTATCCAATAACAAAGGGATAAATGTCCCGATTAAGGAAGCTATTACAATTACTGAAACCAAAGCAATAGTCACAATAAGACCTATCACCATTTCTACGTTCAGAAAAAAATGACTCCCAACGAATAAAATACTGGCAAGGATAATCCCATTTAATAGACTCAGCGAAACTTCTTTCACCAATCGGTTGAATAACGAACCGCTTAAAGTATCATTAGCCAGACCCTGTACAATAATTGCTGAAGATTGTACGCCCACATTTCCAGCCATCGCTGCAATTAGTGGTGTAAAAAAGAACAGATTACCATGTTCTAACATCGCGCCTTCAAATAATCCCAAAACTCGCACGGTTATAAAGCCCCCTAATAATGCTAAAACTAACCACGGCAAACGCGCCTTAGTTAATTCCATGATGCTGTCATCGGCTTCAACGTCCTGCGAAATACCTGCTGCCAGCTGGTAATCCTGATCGGCTTCGTCCTTGATTACATCCACAATGTCATCTATGGTAATTCTCCCCACTAAGCGTCCCAGTTCATCTACTACAGGAATAGCCTCTAAATCGTATTTTTGCATGATACGGGCGACCTCAACATCTTCTGCATCCACATTTACATAATTGAGTTTTCGAATGTACACGTCGCTAATAGCAGTTTTGGTAGAAGTAGTCAGTAAGTCTTTTAACGACAAGCGTCCTTTTAAACGGTCTTCATCATCCACTACATAAATGGAATGTACACGGGAGATATTCTCGGCCTGAATACGCATTTCTTTGACACAGGTTAGTACGTTCCAGTTTTCATTGACTTTAACCAATTCTTTGTGCATGATTCCACCCGCAGTATCTTCCTTATAACGAAGTAAGTCTACAATGTCCTTAGCGTGTTCAACGTCTTGTAATTCAGAGATTACTTCTGCTTTAATTTCCTGCGAAAGTTCAGCAATAATATCGGCAGCATCATTAGTTTCCAGTTCATCTAACTCTTCTGCAATTTCTTTAGGCGAAAGCCTGCTTAATATATTTTCCCGCAAATCATCTTCTAATTCCAGAAGAATTTCTGCTGTTTTATCACTATCTAAAACTTTAAAAATATAGGTAGCATCATCAAAATCAAGTTCGTCCAGAATTTCAGCAATATCAGCATGGTGGATATCATTGAGGATTACTTCCAATTTATGGTCGTTTTTTGCCTCAATAAGTTCTTTTACTTCCTGTATTAATTCCTTGCTGATTTTAAACTCCATCGGCTTCTATTTTTTGAGTAAGTTCGATAAACTGTGTGACATCCAGCTGCTCCGGACGAAGGTCAAAGATACTATCTTCTCTTAAATTATCCGATAAACTGAGTGTTTTTAAACTGTTACGTAAAGTTTTACGACGCTGCTGAAAGGCCGTTTTTACCACTGTAAAAAATAATTTCACACTACAAGGCAAGCTGTAATCTTCTTTTCTGCGCATACGCATCACACCCGATTTTACTTTTGGCGGCGGATTGAAAACATTTTCATCTACTGTAAACAAATATTCGGTATCATAAAATGCCTGAGCTAAAACAGATAAAATTCCGTAAGCCTTGCTTCCTTTTTTCTCGCATATGCGTTCTGCGACTTCTTTTTGGAACATGCCCGAAAATTCCGGAATCTGATCTCTCAATTCTAAAACTCTAAATACAATTTGAGTCGAAATGTTGTACGGAAAATTTCCAATGATAGCAAATTGCTTGTTTTCAAAAACTTCGTTGATATTGTATTTCAAAAAATCCTGAGAAATGATTTTTCCGTGTAATTTTGGATAATTGGCTTCCAGATAAGTCACTGATTCCGTATCAATTTCAATCACATAGGTATTGACCGCTTTGTCCAGCATATATTTAGTCAGAACACCCATTCCCGGTCCTATTTCCAATACATCCTCATAACCTTCCAAACTCAAAGTATCTGCAATATTCTTTGCAATACTTTCATCTTTTAAGAAATGCTGTCCGAGGTGTTTTTTAGCTTTTACTTTATCCATTTTAGGCTGAGTTAATTAGCTCTTTATCTGCTAAGAGACTAATATTGTTTTAATTATTCTGAAAAAACTCGGAAACCAATTCTAATTCTGTCCTGAAAGACAACATTTTATCGGCAAATAATTTCAGTGCTTCTGCCTGAAAACGTGCCTGATCTTCCTTATAATATCGTTCTAAAGTTATTTTGCTGTCTGTAGTATACTGAATAGAATAAGTTATGCCTCCCATTTCTTCTTCAACTAAAACACGAACCAACCGGGCCGAGGTAAATTTGCCTGTAGCCAGCATTTCCGGAATATGTTTGTGTTGCATCCAGATCATCCATTGATCGTGAACGCTTTCGTGTATGTTAGTGGTAATGTTATATATTATCATTGTTGATTTTATTTAATCGGTTAACGGTTTGATCGGTTAACCGTTGATTCGTTTAACCGATTAAACTTTATTATAAGTTTTTATCTCCTCTTAATTCTCGGAATTTCTTTCTGGCTTCTACAAAATAAATACTGTCCTGATGATTAAAGATAATCTGCTCATACAATGGTTTTGCTTTTTCAGGTTCGTTTACTTTTTTACTATAGATTTCAGCCGAAAAAAACAGTGCTTCATCAATATAAATTCCATCGCTGTGATGATCCATTATAGATTGATATTGGCTTAAAGCCAAATTGTATTCGCCCATTTTTTCAAAAGTTTTACCCAGTCGCAATTGCGTTACCGCTTCAATTTCGCCTCCTTTAAAGGAATTTAAAACCAATTGAAACTGCGCAACAGCTTCCGGATTTCTGTTTTGATATAACAGATAATCCCCTTTAGCAAAAGCCTTCAATGCTGTTTGGGTAGAATCAGCAACGGTGTTGTCATTTATTAATAAAAAATATTCTAAAGCATCATTAGCAATCAACTGTGTGTTTGCCGATTTCAATTCTTTAAATTGTTTCAATGCCCAGGCAAAATCACCTTTAAAATAACTCGTCTTAGCAGCTTTTAAACTGGCTTCATGTGCTACGGCATCATTCTTTAAGTCCATTTCAATTTGTGAATAATACAATAATGCCTGATTGTATTTTTCTTCTAAAAGCAAAATATCTGCCAATTCCATTTTGACCTGAGCCGTTTCATAATTATTCAATTGTAATTCCAAGGCTTTTTTTATGATTTCCCTTCCCAGCTCTGGTTTCTTTAAATTGAATGCTACAAAATGCGCCTGAATCAGCTGCAAAGATAAGGTAAAAGGGTTTATTTCAAATTCCTTCAACAAAGCTTCAATTTCCGTATTAATAACAGCATAATCTTTTTCACTGGCTTTTTTGATTTTTAAATCAATTAAATAACTATGCGCCTGAATTAACAGTTGTAAATCTTTAGTATTTTCAATAACAAAATCTAAGATTTCTTTAGCCACTTCCTGATTGTCTTCTTCAATGGCTAAATTTGCCAAATTTAAAATACCTGAAAGTGACTCAGGATTG
Organism: Flavobacterium plantiphilum; assembly: GCF_046000495.1. NCBI lineage: Bacteria > Pseudomonadati > Bacteroidota > Flavobacteriia > Flavobacteriales > Flavobacteriaceae > Flavobacterium > Flavobacterium plantiphilum. The sequence continues at coordinate 553,830 of NZ_JBELQA010000002.1, read as the reverse complement.
CGTTTGTAAATGGCTTTTTCCTGAATAAAGGCTTTCGAAAATTCTTTTTGCTGCACATAAAACCAACTCAAATAATGATTCCAAAACAAATCCTGACTTTTTTGAACCTTTAAAATCAAGGCTTTTCGCAAAGCATCGCTAAAAGTAGCATCGGCTTCATCGGTCATAAAACGGGACAATTGATTTTGAATCACAATCGAATTTTGAGGATTAGCATAGGCTTCATCCAGAAATGTAACAATCATTTTATCAAAATTGCCCAGTTGTCCGTAAATCAGCCCTTGCTGGTAATTGAAATTAAAATTGGGCTGAATTTCAGTGGCTGTCTGATAGGCTTTTAAGGCATATTCTAGTTGTACTTTTCGCTCAAAAGAATTCGCAATTCCGTAAACTTCATTGGGATTTTTTCGAATGCGTTCTATAGCTTGCTCGTAATAGCTTTTTGCTTTAACATCATTTTTTTGCAATTGGTAATTATAGCCTAATTCGACCAGAAGACTGCCTTGATTGTATTTAGTCAATCGGTTTTGGATTGCCTTTTCTGCAATATCAAATTGTTGTAATTGCTGGTAGCAATCTATTGTGCGTAGAAAATACTGCATGTTCTGAGGAAAATTTTCTAACAATTCCTCGTAACTGATTTTTGCTTTTTCAAAATCGCCTTTGTCATAATAATACTGTGCTAACTGCTCGTTTTGAGCAAAACAAATCAATGAAAAAAACAAGGCGATATGTAGAAATAGTTTTTTCATTATTCGATTTATTTCGAAAATATTTTACCGCAAATTCGCAAATTTTATTTTTATTAAACTTAAAAAATAATTTGCGAATTTGCGGTACATGAAAACAAACAAAAGTTAGTTTATAATATCAAATCCGCAATACGGACGCAATACTTCTGGAATTACGATTCCTTCCGTAGTTTGGTAGTTTTCTATAATTCCTGCTAAAACTCTAGGCAAAGCCAATGAACTTCCGTTTAAGGTATGCGCTAATTGGTTTTTTCCGTCTTTGTCTTTGAAACGCAATTTTAGACGATTAGACTGAAAAGTTTCAAAGTTAGAAACAGAACTGATTTCTAACCAACGTTCTTGCGCTGTAGAATACACTTCAAAATCATAGGTCAGCGCTGATGCAAATCCCATATCACCACCGCAAAGACGTAAAATTCGGTATGGTAATTTCAATTCGTTCAAAATATCTTTTACATGCTCTACCATTCCTTCCAAAGCCTCATATGATTTTTCCGGATGCTCCACACGCACAATTTCCACTTTATCAAATTGGTGCAAACGATTCAATCCACGTACATGTGCTCCGTACGAACCTGCCTCACGACGGAAACAAGGCGTGTAAGCTGTTGTTAGAATCGGGAATTCACTTTCGTTCAAAATTACATCTCTGAATAAGTTGGTTACCGGAACTTCAGCCGTTGGGATTAAATATAAATTATCGGTAGCATCATGATACATTTGCCCTTCTTTGTCCGGCAATTGTCCTGTCCCGTAAGCGGAAGCTTCGTTTACAAAATGAGGCACCTGCACTTCATTATAACCGGCAGCAGTATTTTTGTCTAAAAAATAATTGATTAAGGCTCGTTGCAAGCGCGCTCCTTTTCCTTTGTAAACCGGAAATCCTGCACCTGTGATTTTATTTCCTAATTCAAAATCAATAATATCGTATTTTTTTACCAATTCCCAGTGCGGTTGTGCTCCTTCGTGTAAAACAGGTACTTCGCCCGCTTCAAAAACATTCAGGTTGTCATCTGCTGATTTTCCTTCGGGAACAATATCAGCCGGTAGGTTAGGTAAAGTGTATAATTTTTCAGTAAGTTCGGCAGCGATAGCATCAGCTGTTTCTGCTAGCTTTTTGCTTTTTTCTTTATTAGTAACCGTTTTTTCTTTTAAGATGGCAGCTTTGGCTTTTTCACCTGCTTTCATCATTTCCCCGATGTCTTTGGACAATTTATTAGATTCGGCTAAGATGTTGTCTAATTCTACTTGCGCAGCACGACGGCGTTCATCAAGTTCTACGACTTCTTCCACAATGGTCTTGGCATCCATATTTCTTTTGGCCAAAGCCTGGATTACCTTTTCCTGATTCTCTCTAATAAATGCAATTTGTAACATAGTTGGCTTTTTATAACTATAAAATTTCTAATAATGGTAGCAAATTTAAGGAAATGTTTGAGACTTCTAAGACAAAGTTTTGACGAAAAAACTATTTCTCAAAATCAGACCAGCCTTTCGCTGATATTCGCCAAGTCTCACTTGATTTTGTATGTAACCGGAGTATTAAAAAGTGTTAGCAGAATTAAATGGAATCCGGGATGCTAAACCTGAAATCACTTCCTTTTCCTGGCTCACTTTCCAACCATATAACACCGCCATGTTTTTCTATAAAATCTTTACACAACATCAATCCTAATCCTGTTCCGGTTTCATCATTCGTTCCTGCAGTTGTGTGCAGATGATCAACTGCAAACAAAGCCGCCATTTTATCAGGAGCAATACCAATACCATTATCCCTGACCGAAAATACCAGCCCATTATTTTCTTTTGTCATAGAAAGCACTACTTCTCCATTAGTTTCAGTAAATTTTATAGCATTGGAAATTAGGTTTCTAAAGATCGTTTCTAACATATTTTTATCAGCAAAAACATATTCCCGAGCTGTAATTTCAGAATGAATGGTTATGTTTTTATTCTTAGCAACATTCGCCAGCAGATGGATTGCTTTATCAACCACTGGACTGATTTCTATTCTTTGAGGATTAAATCCAAGACTTCCTGTTTGAGATTGTGCCCAGGTTAAAAGATTATCCAGTAACGAAGACACACTTTTGGAAGACTGATGAATTAACTTTATATATTCATTGGTTTCTTTATAATTAGTATGGGTCTCATCTTCTAATAACAATTCCGAAAGTCCAATAATCCCATTAAAGGGACCTTTTAAATCATGTGCAATAATTGAAAAAAATCTGTTTTTATCCTCGAGTAATTTCTTAACCTGCAATTCTTTTTCTTCTTGTAGTAAAAGCAAATATCCTACTCCGCTTATAATCATCATCAGAAATATGATTAAAAATATAATCTGCTGTGCGGGATCAACAGAATAAAGGCTTGTTGAAGTTTTAAAAAAAGGATAAATGATTCTGAAAATCACTGCAATCAACAGAATAAAATAATTAAAACCCAGTATTTTTTTAAACATACTGCTTCTGGTTTCGGTTAAAAATCGAAAAGCAGGTATTATCAGCATTATAAAAATTACAAACGAAGCTAGTGCTACCCGAATATTAGCTGCCGCCTCACACCATACTGCCAAATAAAAAGCAGACAACATAACAGCAAAAAGTACGGCTTGTATCCGATAGGCTTTTTTAGAGCTATTCACCATCATAAGCATTGCTATAGATTCCAGATAATAACTTCCAAAAACTAAAGTATTGGGAATAATAATATTTACAGGATTGAATGTAACGGTGTCCGTTCTGAGAAAAAATGCTAACCAGGCAAAAGATTGAAAAATTTTAGAAAAACCAAATACCAATAAATGGGTTTTAGTATCCTTACTACTGAGTGTGAATCGAAAAGTAAAAACAAGTGTTGCCAGAGCGAAATTTCCCCAAAACAACAATCCCATTACATTGCGGATGTCTAATACAAATAATTTTAAAAATTGATTTAGAATCTCCATAACCAACTACATTTTTCTATAGGACTTATAACTAACAGGTATTACAAAAATATACTTATTTTGAAAGTATCCTAACAAATACTGCAATATTTGGAGACGGCGTCGAATTTAATCCATTACATTCTCTTGATTTCTCTACCTAAATAATCTTCTAAAAGTTCAAACATAGCATCCACCGAAAGTACCTGAGTGTCGGGATGGTTTAATAAAAATGCAGCATTAAGTTCCATAAGGTTTTCTTGCAGTTCGAAGAAAGTATCGGTGTTGAGTAAATCTCTTGTTGGATTTACGCCTTCCAGTTTTCCATTTAAGAATTTGTTGAGCTTTACGCTGCTCATTAAGCGGACTTTTTTAGCTTGTTGTTGGAATAATTCCAAATGCTTTTCGGCACCAATTAACTGCAAGCCTTCTTCTATTAATTCGTTCAGTTCTTTATTCCAGCCCGATTTGTAAACAAATTGTGCAAAGTTGCCTTCGATATGTTGCGCCACATAATAATCCAGGTAATAACTCATTAAAGCATCTTCGTGAATGAATTCGTCGTCAATTTTTTCCTCACGCATCAGGTTGATAACCGAAATGTTAGAGTTGATAACGTCTTGAGGGTTTTCGCTATTGGCTGCGTTTTCTGAGATAATGATACTTCCGAATTCCATTTTTGAGATTTTTTAAAGGAGTTTGCAGGCAAATTTCGTTTTTTTTGCCACGGATTTCACAGATTAGCACGGATTTTTTTTGGAATTGTATTAGCTAAAACATTTTTAACCGCAAATTACACAGCTTGTTTAAAGCTAAAATTTATTCAGCATTAGATTCGTTATTTTTCTTTTGCTGATTCATTTTGGTAACCAAAGCTTTCATTCGTGCTGCTTTTGCTGCTTTTTCTTCTTGCAATTTCGCTTTCTTCCTGTTCAATAACTTGGTGTGTAAAGCCTTATTTTTGGTGTTTTTTTCGGGTCCTTTGGGCATGATTTATTTTCTTTAAATCTGGGTGTAAAGATATGGAAAAGAGATTGTTTAATTTAGAGAAATTAAGTCGGAAGAATTCGCATATGTGTATTAGATTAAGTTTATAATTTTTAAGAGAATGTAAAATGGAAGAATAATTAAACCAATGTAAAATATGATTTTCCCATGAGCTCTGTCGTTTTCCGAATAAGAATACACTATCTGACCGTTTGGTAATGATTTTTTAGATGTCCATAAGAAATAGCCAATTAGGATTCCTAGAAAGCCTCCAAGTATAGAAAAAATATAGCCTGATATTATCCATGGTTTTTGATTTTCTTCTGGTTTTGCTAACGATTCAATTCGTTGTTTTTTCAGCACTTTAAGCAAATCGTCGTCAATGGATTTTCCTCTTTTTGTTAATATTTTTTGAGCTAATTTATTGTCAAACTCACTCCATTCATCTGCTTTTAATAGAATTTCATACAGTTCATCATTTGTAAAATCAAACAGATAGTGATTACTGTCAACTTGGCTAATTAAGTTTTCAGCTTCTTTTTCAAGAATCTGTTCTGCTTTTTCAAAATCCTCAAATTGAATTTTTACTTCATATTCATTTTGTAAAGTATTGCCGGAAAAAGATGCATCAACAGGTGCAATATTGTCTGTTAGTTGGGTGCTAATATTATTTTGATTCAATAAATCTTCTAATTCTTTAGCTTGAAATATTGTTGGGTATTTTCTAAATACAGAATATGTTTCTTTCATATAGTGATTTTTTGCTTTTCAAATATAAAAAATAATCTTACAGATGAGTTTTGATTATTAATGAATTTGTCATTCCGACGAAGGAGGAATCACATTTTGTATTTTGGTTTGATGAGATTCCTCCTTCGTCGCAAGACAAGATTATGTGTAAATAGCTCCAAATAAAATTGGATTCCTTATTTTTGCACGCAATAAAATTGAATCATGATACAGAATCCAGAAAGATATACCATTACGGCGGCTTTACCTTATACTAACGGACCCATACATATAGGGCATTTGGCGGGAGTTTATGTTCCTGCGGACATTTATTCGCGTTATTTGCGTTTGCAGGGGAGAGATGTTTTGTTTGTTTGCGGAAGCGACGAACATGGCGTTGCTATTTCGATGAAAGCTAAAAAAGAAGGAATTACACCTCAGGAAGTAATCGATAAATACGATGGAATTATCCGTAAATCGTTCTCTGATTTTGGAATTGCATTTGATAATTATTCTCGAACTTCGGCTCAGATTCATCATGATACGGCTCAGGAATTTTTTAAGAAATTATATGATAACGGTGATTTTATTGAAGAAGTAACTGAGCAATTATACGATGCAAAAGCGGATCAATTTCTGGCAGACCGTTTTGTGATGGGAACTTGTCCAAAATGCGGTAACGAAGAAGCTTACGGCGACCAATGTGAGAAGTGTGGTTCGACTTTGAATGCTACCGATTTGATTAATCCAAAATCGACTATTACAGGAGAAACACCTATTTTGAAATCAACAAAACACTGGTTTTTGCCATTGGACAGATACGATGCTTTCCTGAGAGAATGGATTCTGGAAGGACATAAAAACGACTGGAAACCTAATGTTTACGGACAGGTAAAATCCTGGATCGACGGTGGATTAGAGCCTCGTGCGGTAACTCGCGATTTAGATTGGGGAATTGATGTTCCTGTGGAAGGTGCCGAAGGGAAAAAATTATACGTTTGGTTTGATGCACCTATTGGGTACATTTCGTCAACCAAAGAGTGGGCTGCGAAAGAAGGAAAAGATTGGACGCCATACTGGAAAGACGAAAAAACCAAGTTGGTTCACTTTATCGGGAAAGACAATATTGTATTTCACTGTGTGATTTTCCCGGCAATGTTAAAAGCGGAAGGAAATTATATTTTGCCTGACAATGTTCCTGCCAATGAGTTCCTGAACTTAGAAGGGAATAAATTATCGACTTCTAAAAACTGGGCCGTTTGGTTGCATGAATATTTGGAAGAATTTCCAAATCAGCAAGATGTGTTGCGCTATGCATTGACATCAAATTCTCCGGAAACTAAAGACAATGACTTTACCTGGAAAGATTTTCAGGCTAGAAACAATAATGAATTAGTAGCGATTTTTGGGAATTTCATCAATCGTGTGGTGGTTTTAACCAATAAATATTATAACGGTGTTGTTCCTGCTCCAAACGAATTTTCGGAAGTTGACGAACAAACATTAGCCGAATTAAAAGCCTATCCTGCGGTGATTTCAAGCTCTATTGAGCGTTACCGTTTCCGAGAAGCTTTGGGTGAAATGATGAATGCGGCTCGTTTAGGAAATAAATATTTGGCTGACGAAGAGCCTTGGAAAGTAATTAAAGACAATCCGGAACGCGTACAAACGCAGATGTATGTGGCTTTGCAAATTGCGGCTGCTTTAAGTTCACTTTGCGAACCTTTCCTGCCGTTTACAGCAACAAAATTATCCAGAATCTTAAATATAGAATCTAAAGTAAGTTGGAATACTATTACTGAAACTTCAGACTTATTAGCTGCCGGACACCAAATTGGTGCTGCCGAATTGCTTTTTGCTAAAATTGAAGATGAAGAAATTCAAAAACAAATAGACAAACTGGAAGCAACTAAAACGGCGAACCTTGCCGAAAACAAAAAAGCAGAACCTCAGAAAGACTTGATTCAGTTTGAGGATTTTGCCAAAATGGATTTGCGTGTAGGAACGATTTTAGAAGCAGAGAAAATGCCAAAAGCCAATAAATTATTGGTATTAAAAGTAGATACCGGTATTGATGTTCGTACGATTGTTTCTGGAATTGCTGAAAGTTTTAAACCGGAAGATATCATTGGGAAACGAGTGACTGTTTTAGTCAATCTGGCTCCAAGAGCATTACGAGGTGTAGAAAGTCAGGGAATGATTCTGATGACTAATAATGCCGAAGGAAAACTGGTTTTTGTAAATCCGGATACTGATGGTGTTGGGAATGGAGAAACAATAAATTAAAAAGATTAACCGCAAATTCGCAAATTTCTTTTTAAAGTTTTGAAAAAATAATTTGCGAATTTGCGGTAAAATAAACTTTTTTTTGCACTTGAGATGAATGACATACTAATTGTAAGCAAAACTATTTTCTGTAAGCAAAATGAAAATTAACAAACCGCAATTAGCTTTAGTTTTAGGTATTGTCTGTATTTCTATCTTCCCTATTCTGGTTCGCTTGCATTTAACCAATGGATTGATTTCAGCTTTTTACCGGATGTTTATAGCGACACTTATTGCTTCCTTATGTAATCATTTTCAAAAAATTTCAGTTACCAACCCTTAAAAACCTCATTTCCGCTGTTCTTTGCGGAATTGTTTTTGCAACGGATATTGCGGTCTGGAATATTGCCATTCAGGAATCAACTGCTACGCAAGCCACTTTATTATCTAATTTGTCGCCGCTTTGGCTCGGAATAACTTCATTTTTATTTTTAAAAAATAAACCTGCGCTAAATTTCTGGATTGGAACTGTTGTAGCCCTTTTCGGGATGATAATTTTTATGGGGTTTGAAACCATTAGCCAATTTCATTTTGACACTGCATTTTTCCTCGCTGTTTTATCCGGAATTCTATATGCAAATTACTTACTAATCAGTAAAAATGTTTTGTCTAAAATAGAAATTCTCTCTTTTATGACAATTGTATTAATTGCTGCAAGTCTCTTTCTGGGGTTAATATGTTGGGTATCTAAGGAAACTTTTACCGGCTTTTCTACTACCGCCTGGCTTGTATTATTTGTTCAGGGAGCTGTGTGTCAATTAACCGCCTGGCTTCTCATTAGCTATGCGACACAACATTTAAGAGCCACCCGAATTTCTGTCAGTTTATTAGGTCAGGCTGTTTTAGCAAGTTTTATGGCCTGGCTATTTTTAGATGAAAATATAAATTGGCACATGATTATTGGCGGGATTTTTTTACTTTTAGGAATAAGAATCACTTTTTACAATCAGCCACTTTGGGTTAAAAAAATAAAATAAATTATATGCCTTTTAAAGTTATTGCTTTCGACGCCGACGATACCTTATTTGTTAACGAAACCTATTTTCTGGAAACAGAAGAAAAATTTTGTGACTTAATGAGTGATTACCTGTCACACAAAAGTATTTCCCAAGAGCTTTTCAGAATTGAAATAAAAAATTTAGCCATATACGGTTACGGAATTAAAGCCTACATTCTTTCAATGATTGAAGCAGCTATGACCATCTCGAACAATACGATTCCAATTGAGGTTGTTGCCAAAATTATTCAATACGGAAAAGAATTATTAGACAAACCTATTGTTCTTTTAGACGGAGTTGAAGAAACTCTGGAAGCGTTGTATGGTAAATACAAATTAGTGGTTGCCACCAAAGGCGATTTATTAGATCAAAGACGCAAATTGCACAATTCGGGATTAGGAAAATATTTTCATCATATCGAAGTGATGTCAGACAAACAGGAACAGGATTATCTGGATTTGATTAAACGTCTTGAAATTAATCCATCTGAATTTTATATGATTGGAAATTCCCTAAAATCTGATGTTTTACCGGTATTAGCTATTGGCGGACATGCAGCTCATGTACCGTTTCATACCACTTGGGCACATGAAAAAATAGACCATGAAGTAAAACACCAAAACTTTAGTACAATTGAAAAAATTACTGATATTTTAAAAAAAATAGAACATTAAAAAATCTGGAATGATTTTTGAAAGTAAAAACTCATGAAAAAATCATTCCTTTTTTTATTTCTGTTTTGCTCATCAGTACTGTTTTGTCAAACGGTTCTCAACTCCTATCCTATTAGCTTAAACAATCCTAAAGGAAATGATAAAGAATTAAATTTTGAGCGCCTAAGATCTCTCGATCAAATCGTTGTCTCCGCCACATCTAATTACTCTAATAAAAACAATCAAATTCTGCATGTTGAAAATGAAAATACCCACGAAGTATTTGTTTTTATAAAGGACAGCGGGAAAATTACGATTCTAAAATACAATCGGGCCTTATTTTTAAATAGTGAATATGTCTTTCCGCTGAAAAATTTAGAAAACGTACAATTAACCGGCTGTAGTTTTAACAAAGATGGAAATCCAAACCTTTATCTATCCCCTAATTTACCTGGCAAAAAAGCTCCATTAGCTTTTATTTTAACTTTAAAATTTAATTTAGAAAACAAAACGCACACCCTTTACAGCACAAAATTACCTGTTAATGAATCTGTTACAACAACATTCCAGATGAATAATTCTTTTCATATTCTGGCACAGCATCGCGTGATGCAGGCATTGATTGTCTACAGTTTTGAGGAACCTAAAGTCGCCAAGAAAGTTTTTGATTTATCCTCTTTTGCCTTTCAGGATAAAAATGGTACAATGCAAACGTTTAATACCATTACTAAGGCGTATCCAATGGAAAAAATAGATATTAATGATTATAATCTGTTGGAGAAAACGGCTCAAAAAAGCAAAATTTATATTCAGAATAACCACATTGTACTGACTTTAGATTATAACTCTAAAAATACGCAGGCATTTGATCTTAATTTGGAAAATGGTCATTTAACCGAAAAGAACTTCTCACAATCTGTTCTTCAGGATGCAAAGAAAAAGAGTAATTCCTTTTATCACCTCGGAAAACTGTATCAGATTACTGCAGGCGAATCCGAACTCACTTTGGAAATAAAAGATTTTAACTCGGGTCAAATTCTAAAAAAGAATAGTGTTTTAAACGAAAGTGATCAAGACTTTAACAACATTCCCCTTTTCATTCAAAAAGATTCCCGAAAACCGAAAGACATTAAAACACCAAAACGATTTTTACAGCATCTGAACGATTTAGACATAGGAGTGACCGTTTATAATACTAAAAGAAATACTTATATTTCTATAGGCGGAATTCCAACGACAGAAGATAAAGGAAAACTTATTCAGCCTAATAGGTTTCATAACAGTTTCCTTGATGACGAGTTTTCTGATATAGATTTCCCGGAAATTTATCATTTTAAATATGCTTATTTTGAGGGTATTCTGAATCAAAACCTGGAGCTTGTTGCCCGTAATCAATCGCCACTTGCACTTGATAAATTGTCTTATTTTTTAAGTAAAAACAAGAAAATAGTTTTAAGCAATAGCTTTAAACTTAAAGACTATTATGTTTTAGGCTATTATGATGTCAAAGCAAAAAAATATGTAATGCGAAAATTTACAGATGGTTTTGATTTTTAAAAAACGCAAAGCCCGATTTTCTTTAGTTTTGGAAGACATAGAATAGATTAAAACTATTGCCAAATAGAAATCAAATTGATACCCTGAAAGATTTTTCACTGCCTTTTTAAGTACCTTTACATCACGTTAAATAAAAAAACTTATCGTTATGTTATCAAAAAATATAGAAGCAGCATTAAATAAGCAAATCCGTATTGAAGCAGAATCCTCTCAAACTTATTTATCAATGGCCTGCTGGGCAGAAGTAAACGGTTTAGAAGGGATCTCACAATTTATGTATGCACAGTCAGATGAGGAGCGTGCGCACATGCTTAAATTAATCAAATATGTAAATGAACGTGGCGGTCACTCGCAAATCACTGATTTAAAAGCACCTAAAACATCCTACACTACTTTCAAAGAAATGTTTGAAACATTGTATGAACATGAAACTTTTGTTTCAAACTCCATTAATGAACTGGTACACATCACTTTTTCTGAAAAAGATTATGCGACGCATAATTTCTTACAATGGTATGTTTCGGAACAAATAGAAGAAGAAGCTACCGCTAAAACAATTTTGGATAAAATTAATCTGATTGGTGATGACAAAGGAGGTTTGTACTTGTTTGACCGTGACATTCAGCAAATAACAGTAACCAGTTCTGTTGCAATCAATCCAAAATAAAAAAAGTTAAAGTTTATTTAGAATATATAAAAATAATATTTTTGTTTTATATTTGTCTCGTTATTAAACGGATAGAAAGTGGGCAAGAAAGAAAAAGAAAAGGATAAGAAGAAAAAAAAGAAAGACAAAAAGAAAAAAGAAGCTCTTGTTGTCATCAAAAAAGTGGAAAACTGTAAATCTTCTTGTTGCGAAAAATTCAAAAAATCAGAAAGCAAGCGTTGCAAACGTTGCCCTATGCATGATTTGATTAAAAAAGTAGCCTAATTTTATATATACAAAAACCCATCTCTTTTTTTTTACATCGAGATGGGTTTTCTGCTTTTAAAAAATTCGGTTCTTTAATTCAATTCAGCTATTTTCCCAATAAAAGTAATTCGGTAACCACTACTTCGGTAACATAACGCTTTTCTCCGTTTTTATCATCATAGGTACGATGTGTTAATTTACCTTCAACAGCAATTTCTTTTCCTTTAGTTACATATTTTTCAATAATTTCAGCCGTTTTACCCCATGCCACAACTCTGTGCCATTGCGTTTCTTCTACTTTTTCTCCTTTTTCATTTTTGTAACTTTCATTTGTCGCCAGGGTAAAATTGGCTAATTTTTTACCTCCGTCAAAATTTTTGATTTCAGGATCATTTCCTAAATGTCCGATCAACTGTACTTTGTTTCTTAATGCATTCATGGCGTATATCATTTAATTGTTATTATCTGAACTCGTTTCAGACTTTTTGGCTTATAGTATCGAAAATGGTTTGTTTCATTCCGATGGGACAAAGTTGCAACCGTTGTGATGAATTATTCGGTTACTATCTAATTACTTTCGGTTGTAAATAATTGTAAACGTTTGTAAACGGATAATATTTTTTGTACATTGCAGAAAATCAACACATTTATGCAAGCTGAAATCAATAAAGTAGAACTACGAAATTTAAAAATCGAAGATTATAAGGAATTAAAAAAGTCAATGATGGAATCTTATCCTGAGATGGCCGATAATTACTGGAATGAATCTGAGGTTAAAAAATTACTTAAAATTTTTCCCGAAGGCCAACTTGTGATTCTGGTAGATGATATTGTGGTAGGCTCAGCATTGTCCCTGATTGTTCCTGAAGATTTAGTAGATAAAAATCATGATTATGCTAAAATCACAGGAAATTACACTTTTTCGACGCATACTTACAATGGAGATGTGCTTTACGGGATTGATGTTTTTGTGGACCCAAAATACCGAGGTTTACGCTTAGGCCGCAGAATGTATGACGCACGAAAAGAAATTTGTGAACAACTGAATCTGAAATCTATTGTATTTGCAGGCAGAATTCCTAATTACGGTCAGTATGCACAAGAACTCACGCCTAAAGGATATATTGACAAGGTAAAAAGAAAAGAAATTCATGACCCCGTACTTTCCTTTCAGCTGAGTAATGATTTTCACGTGATGCGAATCATGAAAAATTATCTCGAAGGAGATAAAAAATCTAAAGAATTTGCGGTACTATTAGAATGGAACAACATTTATTATGATGAAAGTCCGCAGATTATCAATACGACAAAAAGTGTCATTCGTTTAGGATTAATTCAATGGCAAATGCGTCCCTTAAAAGACTTAGAAGCATTGTTTGAACAATCAGAGTTTTTTATTGATGCTGTTTCAGGTTATGGCAGTGACTTTGCTGTATTTCCTGAATTATTTATTGCCCCACTGATGGCTGATTACAATCACCTTTCTGAAGCAGATGCTATCCGGGAATTAGCAAAATACGCCGTACCTATAAGGAAACGTTTTCAGGAATTAGCCATTGCCTACAACATTAATATTATTACCGGAAGCATGCCGCATCTGGTAGACGGCACTTTGTACAACGCCGGTTTTCTTTGTAAAAGGGACGGTACCTATGAAACTTATACTAAAATTCACATCACGCCAAATGAGGTTTTCCATTGGGGAATAACAGGCGGAAACACTATCCAGACCTTTGATACTGATTGTGGAAAAATAGGAATTGTAATTTGTTATGATGTTGAATTCCCTGAACTTTCCCGATTAATGGCCGATGAAGGCATGAATATTCTATTTGTTCCCTTTTTGACGGATACACAAAACGGTTATACACGCGTCAAACATTGCGCTCAGGCCCGGGCAATAGAAAACGAATGTTATGTTGCTATTGCGGGATGTGTAGGGAATTTACCTAAAGTAAATAATATGGATATTCAATATGCGCAAACAGCTGTTTTTACTCCTTCTGACTTTGCTTTTCCAAGTAATGGAGTGAAAGCCGAAACAACCCCAAACACCGAAATGACATTGATTGTTGATGTTGATCTGGATTTATTAAAAGAGCTCCACGAACACGGAAGCGTTAAAATATTAAAAGACCGCCGACATGATTTATATCGTATCAGAAAATTAAAAAGCTAAATATGGAAAGTGAACTATTTGATTTAGAAAAATTAAAGTTTCCCATCGGAGAATTTCAAAAACCAAATTTAATAACCACAGATAATTTAAAAAACTGGATAGCAATTATTGAAGAATTCCCTTCAAAAGTAAAATTGCTGACTGAAAACCTTTCTGTAAAAGAGTTAAATTGGATATACAGACCTGACGGATGGAAAATAAAACAGCTAATACATCATTGTGCCGACAGCCACATGAATAGTTTTATTCGCTTTAAACTGGCTTTAACAGAAGAAATGCCCATAATAAAACCTTACGAAGAAGATCAATGGGCTGAACTTCAGGACGGACTTGCTGATGATTTATCAGCATCAGTACTAATTATTGAAGGCGTACATGCCCGATGGGTTTACTTACTGAAATCCTTTGGCGAAAAGGAGTTAAAACGACAATTTATTCATCCTGCTACCAATAAAATTTCGACACTGGAAGAAACAATCGGAATGTATGCCTGGCATTGCAACCATCATTTAGCACATATCGAACAAGCCTTACTATACAAAGGCCAATTTTAATAATTATGGAAAAAAACTGTTTAGAATGTGGGGAAAAAATTGTAGGCCGCGAAGATAAAAAGTTCTGCAGCGACGGCTGTCGCAATGCTTATAACAATAAGATAAACAAAGACAGTAATAACATTATGCGTAACATTAATAATAAATTACGCAAAAATTATCGTATTCTTACAGAACTCAATACAGATGGAAAATCAAAAACTACAAAAACTAAATTATTAAGTAAAGGTTTTGATTTTGATTTTTTTACCAATATATTGAAAACCAAAACAGGAAACACCTATTATTTTCTGTACGATCAAGGCTATATGTTATTAGAAAATGATTTGTATATTCTTGTAAAAAAAGACAATTAGCAACCCACCCAAATCTACCTTAAAAATGAAAAAAGATTTATCCTCCATTGTTTCGGTACTGTTTTTTATAGCTATTCTGGCTTTAGTATACCTTAGCATGATGCCGCAATGGACTGTAAATAATGACAAACCCCTTGCAGAGTTTTCTACTAAAAGAGCTTTAGTACATATAAAATCAATTAGTCAGAAACCACATTTTACTGGATCAGAAAACCACAACAAAGTCGCTAATTATTTACGTTATGAATTAATAAAACTGGGGCTTGAAACGCATTTTCAGGATGGATATACGTTAACGGATTGGGGAAATTTAACCAAATCAAAAAATATAATCGCCCGAATAAAAGGAAGTCAACAGGGAAAAGCACTTTTATTACTTTCTCATTATGACAGTGCTCCGCATTCGGCTTCCCACGGAGCCAGTGACGATGCAACAGGTGTGGCTACCATTCTGGAAAGTATGCGGGCATTTTTACATAATAAAACCCCACATAAAAATGACATTATTATTCTGTTTACCGATGCCGAAGAACTTGGATTAAATGGCGCTTCACTTTTTGTAAGCAGACACCAATGGGCTAAGGAAATTGGATTAGCCTTAAATTTTGAAGCCCGGGGAACATCTGGTCCTTCTTATATGCTAATGGAAACCAATGGTGGAAATGCAGGAATGGTCAAGAATTTTGCGGCAGCAAATCCTACTTTTCCGGTATCTAACTCACTGATGTACAGCATTTATAAAATGCTGCCTAATGATACCGATTTAACTGTTTTCAGAGAACAAGGAAATATTCAGGGTTTCAATTTTGCTTTTATTGACGGACATTATAATTATCATACAGCTCAGGATGATCTACAGCATTTAGACAGCAATTCTTTAGCACATCAGGGTTCTTATCTGATGCCTTTGCTGCAATATTTTTCTAATGCCAATTTAAACAGCGTCCAATCATCTGAAGATTATGTATATTTCTCCATACCATTTAGTTTTATCAGCTATCCGTTTAGCTGGGTGATACCCATGTTAATTATTGCTTTTGCTCTTTTACTGTTTTTTATATTCTTAGGAATTGCTAAAAGAATTCTAAGCGTACAGAAAATGCTCCATGGATTCATTCCTTTTTTGGGAGCATTAATTTCAGCCGGATTAATTGTCTTTTTTGGCTGGAAAATTGTACTGCAAATTTATCCGCAATACAGTGATTTACTTAACGGCTTTACTTACAACGGACATAGTTATATTGGCGCATTTGTATGCTTAAGCATCGCAATATGTTTTGCCTTTTATCGCTTTTTTTACCCAAACAGAATTAGTGCTAATGATTTTGTAGCTCCCATATTTATCTGGCTGCTTATCAATATCGCAATTGCATTTGGTTTACAGGGTGCCGGGTTTTTAATTATTCCGGTTTATTTTGGAATTTTTATGTTTGGATTTTATATTCTTACCCAAAAATACATTCCTCTGTTAAACTTAATTTTTGCTGTTCCGGCCTTATTAATCATTGCCCCTTTCATTCAAATGTTCCCCATAGGTCTGGGATTAAAAATTCTCTTCGGAAGTGCCATTCTTACTGCTTTATGTTTTGGATTACTCCTGCCTACATTAGGTAATTTTGTCCAGAAAGGCAGCTGGTCCATTCTGTTTTTAATAGCTTCTGTCGGCTTTTTTATTAAAGCAGATGCTGATTCCAATTATGAAAAAGGAAAAGCTAAATCAAACAGCCTTGTTTATCTTTATAATGCTGATACAAACAAAGCAAAATGGCTCACCTATGATAAAAATTTAGATATCTGGACCAAAAAATATTTAGGCGAAAATCCCGGATTATTAAAAGGTTCTGATGATATTCCACTTTTTAGTAAATACAATTCTCAATTTACTTTTGCTGCACCGGCTCCTTTAAAAAACATAGCTCAACCCACAATTGATTTTCTTACGGATAGCATTGCAGAAAATCAGCGGTATCTCAAAATTCGTATTTCACCTAACCGGAAAGTTAATCGCTATGATATTTTTGCTCATGAAAAAATGCAGTTTTATAATATTAAAACCAATGGAGTTTCTCATTTAGAACAAAAAAACAGACTATTAAAACGGGAAGGTAAAAAATTACTGAGTTACTATGTAGTTGATAATGATCCGTTGGTTTTAGAATTTAACATGGATGCATCTGCAGTTTTTGATATGCAATTACTTGAAAGTTCCTTTGATTTAATGGACAATCCATTATTCACTATGGAAAAAAGAGCTGACTGGATGATGCCAACACCTTTTGTATTAAACGATGCAGTTGCTATCCAAAAAACAATTAAACCGTCTCCGGTTGCTATTCAGTCACCATCAGCAATAGCCGAACCCAAAGTTTACAAAGCGAAACCAATTCCCGTCAAAGCTGTTCATGACAGGGAACTTAAAACTGTTATTGATACTACAAAAGCATAACAGCAAACTCCTTTTATGTTGTTTCCTTAATTCTCTTTTTAAATCAGCAAGAAAGGTTTATCTTTCGAAATTAAACCAACTGATTATGAGAGATATAAACACCATAAACCGAAAAACAAAAGCGGCAGCCATATTGATTTTTGTTACCATTTTACTGTTGATAAGTAATTATTTTATTGGACTTAATTCTAAAAAAACCAATGAAAGCATTCAGGCGATTTACAACGACAGGTTAATGGTAAGTCATTATATTTTTCAGTATACTAATACTATTCATCAAATAAAATCAGCAGCTGCAAGCTCCCCTTTTTCCGAAAAACAAAAGTTTATCAGCGGCTCTTTGCAGCGCATCCGGTCTTTAGATAAAAAATACTTAGCGACTGTTCTGACTCCCGAAGAAAAAAGACAATTCAATTTTTTCCGGAATCAGTGTGCAGCAATAGAAACAATGAATCAAAATAAAGATTGGCAAAAACTTACAGAATGGAGTACCCAAAGTTTACAAACTTTAGAAATATTAGCCCAAATTCAAATTGATGAAGGAAAAACAACACTTACAACTGCCAATACAATGCACAATGGAAATCAGTTTTTTGCTCAGTTGGAAATTGGTTTGTTCATTGTTTTAGGCTGCCTTTCAGCCTATTTATTGGTTTTAAAAAAAATGAAAGTAAAAATAAAAATTCCTGAAGCACCCGGTATGAATTAAAAAAAAAGACACCTATAAAGTTTATTTTTTACAAAAACTATATAAATCACTGAGAGCCAAGATGCTGTAAAAAACGTTAAAAAGCCCGAAAACACAGGGGGTCCAAAAGCTTTTATCTAATTTTGTATAGTCAAAAAAAAAAATAAACATGAAAAAAATCATTTTATCATTAGCTGCAGTTTTTGCATTTGGATTTGCAAATGCTCAGGAAACAAAAAATGTAAAATTAGGAATCAAAGCCGGAGCTAATTACAATTGGTTAGCAACAGGAGCTTCATCTGTACATGATTTACGTCCTGAAGTAGGATATCATGCCGGTTTAGTGGCCGAATTCAAAATGTGCGATGAATTTTCATTTCAGGCTGAAGCTTTGTATTCTCATTCCAGCTTTAAATTTGATGGAAATGGAAATACCAGCGGCAGTGATTTAGAAATTAGTGAAATTGCAATACCTGTTTTAGCCAAATTCAACCTTACTAAAGGTTTGTCAATTGAGGTTGGTCCTCAGGCGAGTGCTATAATTGACTCTAAAGCAAACGGACTTTATGCTAACACCAATTTGAGAAAATACAATGTGGCGTCAGTTTCAGGATTAGCTTATGACTTTACCTCAGGAGCATTTATTCAGGCAAGATACATTTATAACTTTCTGGACTTAGCTTACGGACCGGAAGGAAATAACCGTTTTGGGATTCAGGCTGGTGTAGGATACAAATTCTAATATTTTTCATAAAATAGCAATAGAAAACCACGCAGATTGCGTGGTTTTTTTATGCAAAAAATCATTCGTTTAATTTAATTTTTATTCTATAAATAACTGAAAATAAACATTTAAAAAAATATTTTTTTGTAACTTGTACATATCTAACCCAAAAACCTCAAAAATTATGAAAAAATTAAACTTTTTTATTTGTGGATTTGTATTATCGGCTACATTGATAATATCTTGTAATAATAAACGAAACGATCTGGTAGATACCTGGAAAGTTACAGCGGTAGAGGGAAAAACGCCTCATATGGATTCTGTAAAAAATGATATTTTGGCTAATGGAACTTTAACTTTTACTAAAGACGGACATGTTAACGGAAAACTGGAAACTGATTTCAACGGAACCTATGCTTTAACTAAAAAGGGTAAAAACCTGGTAATTAAAGATGAAACAGGTACTCCGTATCCTTTTGAAAGTACCATTTCCGACGATATGCTGATTTTAGACAGCGAAGAAGTAAAAATCACATTCATGAAAAAATAAAATACGATACAAGTTTATTGTTCGGTAGCCGTCTCAAAATTGAGGCGGTTTTTTTATATCCGATAATTTTATATAGCATCTGTGTCTTAAAAAATACTCTAATCTTTGCCCCTAAAATCCAAATAATTATATAGACCTTTGCATCTTGAAATAATTGAAAGCAAAATGGAACAAATAAGCATTTTAGGTTGTGGATGGCTGGGATTTCCTTTGGCGAAAGCATTACTGAAAGAAGGTTTTACGATTAAAGGTTCTACTACAACAGCAGATAAAAAAGAAATGCTGGAAAAGTCCGGAATTAAACATTTCCCTATTGCTCTCGAAGCAGAAAACTTCTCGTCTCCCGTAACGCCATTTTTAGACGGAAGCGAAACGCTTATCATTGCTATCCCTCCTAAATTAAGAGGAAAAAATAAAGATTACTCTGATGCAGCACACAATTCATTTGTTAAAAAAATAGAAAACCTCCTGCCTTTTATTCAGCAATCAACAGTAAAAAATGTGCTGTTTATTAGTTCGACTGCGGTTTACGGAGAAGCTAATGACGTTGTTGACGAAAACACTGCTCCCTCTCCTGTTACAGAAAGCGGCAAACAATTACTGGAAATTGAACAATTATTGCTAGCTAATACACATTTTAAAACTACTGTTTTGCGTTTTGGCGGGCTCATTGGTGAAGACCGGAATCCTGCCCGATTCTTAGCCGGAAAAGAGAATGTTCCTAATCCGGATGCACCCATCAATTTAATTCACTTGGATGATTGTATTGGAATCATCCTGAAAATTATAACAACCAACATCTGGAATACTACTCTTAATGCAGTGGCACCATTTCATCCCAGCCGACAAGAGTATTATACTCAAAAAGCAATTATAGAAAATCTGGTCCCTCCGCAATTTAGTCACGAAATTCCTTCAGTTGGAAAAACTATTTTATCCGATAAAGTAATCAGACTGCTAGATTATCATTTCATTCAAATTCATTTATAGTGATAACCAAATTCAAAACCACCGTTTCAACCAGAATAAATGCTATTGGATTACCTGTTCTGGCGCTTATTTGGGTTGGTTTTTTCTGGGGAACCACCTGGATCGCTTCAAAAGAAGGAGTTCGTTATATTCCCGGTATTCAGATGGCTGCCATTCGGCAGTTTATTGCCGGTGCAATTTATATAGTCTTTTTTCTTTTTACAAAAACACCCTGGCCAAAAGGCAAACAATGGAATACAATTGTTATTCTGGCTATTCTCAATTTTACTTTAAGCAATGGTCTGAGTACAGCGGGGGTTAAATACATCAGTAGCGGACTGGGTGCTATTATTGCTGCCATTTTCCCTATCTGGATAGTGCTTATTTCTTTTTTTAAAGGTGAAAAAATTGCTCAGTTAGCTGCAATCGGGGTTTTTGTAAGCTTTGGCGGAGTCTGCATTATTTTTTATGAATATCTGGCAGATTTTTTAATTCCCGACTTTAGATTCGGAATTTTTCTATCTGTTTTAGCTACCATTACCTGGGCATTTGGTACTTTGTATACCAAGAAAAAAGCAGCTTCTTATAATCCGTATTTTAGTTTAGGATTCCAAATGTTTATTTCGGGTCTGCTTTTATTTGCTTACAATGCTGCTGCGGGCATTTCGGTCAGTGTACGTGAAATTCCGATGGAAACCTGGCTTGCGATCGCTTATCTGGTTGTGGTAGGTTCGTTAATTACTTTTACTGTATTCATTTATTCGCTGCAAAACCTCCCTCCCGAAGTGAGCAGCCTGTATGCTTATATGAATCCTGTGGTAGCAGTACTTTTAGGTTCGGCCATTTTTGGGGAATCGCTTAGTATCTCCATTGCACTGGGCGGATTGGTTACTTTATCCGGCTTGTATTTAGTCAACAAATCATTAAGACAAAGCCGCAAAAAAACAAATATATTAATTAAGTAAAGCTTCCTGATTTCCAAGCAGGTTTTTGTATTTTTGCAAAAAAAATTCATGAAATCTGTTTTATACAAATACCGCATATTCATTGGTATCTTTATTGTTTTTTCGGCAATCACACTTTTTTTATTTTATGGGGCATTAAAACCTAAAAAAACACTTCCAATTTATAATCCGGCCGATGTAAATCCTGAATTAGTAGACAGTACGGTGCAATATGTGAGCAAATACCATACAATAGCTGATTTTTCGTTTACCAATCAAAACGGGAAAACCATTACTCAAAAAGATTATGAAGGGAAAATTTATGTTGCTGATTTTTTCTTTACTACCTGTGGTTCTATTTGTCCAAAAATGACCGCAAATTTAGTGGAAGTTCAAAAAGCTGTCCTTAATAATCCCAAAGTCATGTTGTTATCACACACCGTTTTTCCCGAAGTAGATACGGTAGAAGCTTTAAAAGCTTATGCGCTGAAAAACGATGTAGTTGACAGCAAGTGGAATCTGGTTACAGGAGATAAAAAAGAAATTTATACCATGGCCAGAAAATCATATTTAGCCGTAAAACTGGGAAAACCAAGTGAATTATACGATATGGTTCATACAGAAAATTTTGTTTTGGTTGACGCTAAAAAACGTGTTCGCGGCTTTTATGACGGAACGAAAAAAGAAGATATTGAGCGATTAATCGAAGATATTAACTTTCTTTGTGAAAATTAAAAAATTAAAACCCAAAAACACAGAAATATATTTTTACTTAAAATAAATTCTAATTAAATCATAAAACTGATTTTTAGAAGTCAATTTAGTATTATAATTATGTATTTTTGCAATCTTAATTCAATCTAAATAAGCCTTGCGTACCACGATAAATTCACTACGAAAAAACGAAAAAGCAATCATCAAAGATTTTGATATTGACATTATTCCTTTAAAGTTACTTGAAATGGGGTGCTTACCTGGAAACACAGTCCAATTACTTCAAATTGCACCTTTTGGAGATCCGTTATATTTAGATGTAAATGGTTCTCACGTGGCTATTCGCCTGGAAACAGCTAAAGAAATTGAAGTAGAACTTATCAAAATTGTACTTTAATGGTCCCTCAGAATATTAACGTAGCATTAATCGGAAATCCAAACGTAGGTAAAACTTCTGTCTTTAATCAGCTTACCGGTCTGAATCAACAGGTAGGTAACTACCCGGGAATCACCGTGGAAAAAAAGATTGGATTTTGCAAATTACCCCATAATATCAAAGTTAACATTCTGGACTTGCCGGGGACTTACAGTCTTAATGCAAGTTCTATTGATGAAAATGTAGTTATAGAATTATTATTAAATAAAAATGATAAATTATATCCGGATGTAGCATTAGTAGTCACTGATGTAGAAAATCTGAAGAGAAATTTATTGCTTTTTACTCAGATTAAAGATCTTGAGATCCCCACCATTTTAGTCATTAATATGGCTGACCGAATGGAAACTAAAGGAATTTCACTCAATATCCCTTTTCTTGAAGAACAATTAAAAACAAAAATTGCCTTAGTAAGTTCCAGAAAATCTTTAGGAATTGAGGAGTTAAAAGAGCTCATTGTAACTTATAAATCAATACCGGCTGAGCCTTGTTTAAATGCTTCGGTTATTGACAAAGAATATTTTAACAATTTACAAAATGCTTTTCCGGATCAGCTGTTATACAAACTTTGGTTAGTAATTACTCAGGATGTTAACTTTTTAAATTTAGAACGAAAAGAAATACAGAGTTCGTTTACCAAATCACATACTGAATTAAAGCGCTTACAGCAAAAAGAGACGATTAAACGCTATCAGTTTATCAATGATGTATTAAAAGAAGGTCTTAGTATAGATACCAGCATAGCCAAAGATTTTCGCTCTAAACTGGATCGTGTTTTAACACACAAATTCTGGGGGTATATCATTTTCTTTGTAATCCTTTTTGTTATTTTCCAATCGATATTTGACTGGTCTTCTATCCCAATGGATTTTATCGACAGCAGCTTTGCCACATTAAGCACGATGGCCGCTGAGAATTTGCCGGCAGGTATTTTAACCGATTTGATTTCTCAGGGAATTATTCCCGGTATTGGAGGAATCCTGATTTTTATCCCACAAATTGCATTCTTATTTCTCTTTATATCCATCTTAGAAGAAAGTGGTTATATGAGCCGAGTGGTCTTTATTATGGATAAAATCATGCGTCGTTTTGGATTATCAGGAAAAAGTGTTGTCCCCTTGATTTCAGGAACTGCCTGTGCAATCCCTGCTATCATGGCCACACGAAATATTGAGAACTGGAAAGAACGCTTAATAACCATTCTGGTAACGCCGTTCACCACCTGCTCTGCCCGATTGCCTGTTTATGCTATAATTATTGCATTAGTTATCCCTAATCACCGCGTATTAGGATTTTTGAACCTTCAGGGATTAACCTTAATGTTATTGTATCTTTTAGGCTTTGGCATGGCAATATTTTCGGCTTATGTATTAAACAAAGTAATGAAAATAAGCGGAAAAACTTTTTTTGTAGTCGAAATGCCTAATTATAAGTTACCCTTATTTAAAAATGTTGCTATTAATGTAATCGAAAAAACAAAAGCATTTATTTTAGGTGCAGGAAAGATTATTTTAGCAATATCCATTGTACTTTGGTTTTTAGCTTCTTACGGGCCCGGAGAAAAATTTCAAAATGCCGAAAGCATTATTACTGCGCAGGAAAAAAACAACACCATTTCAGAAGCTGAACTTGAAAACAAAATTGCTTCCTATAAACTGGAGAATTCGTATATTGGAATCATGGGTAAAACAATAGAACCGGTTATTTCTCCTTTAGGATATGATTGGAAAATAGGTATTGCCATTATTAGTTCATTTGCGGCCAGAGAAGTATTTGTGGGTACATTAGCGACCATTTACAGTGTGGGAGGATCAGATAATGAAACTACTATTAAAAATAAAATGCAATCTGAAATCCATCCTGAAACGGGTTTAAAGGTATTTAATTTTGCTACCGGGATTTCATTACTGCTGTTTTATGCTTTTGCAATGCAATGCGCCAGTACAATAGCCATTACTAAAAAAGAGACTAATAGCTGGAAATGGCCGTTAGGACAATTAATATTCATGAGTGCTTTTGCCTATTTTGTTGCCTTAATAGCGTATCAAATTTTAAAATAAGAAAAGATGTTTCAGGAAATTATAGCTTTTATAACACTTGGCATAGCCGTTATTTACCTTATTAAGAAATTCTTTTTAAAAAAGAAAAAAAAGGATAAAAACTGCGGCGGTGATGACTGCGGCTGCCATTAAAAATAGTTTTATCCGAAAAAAAACAAGACCTAAGCGGTAATTTTCACCGCAGACTTGCAGATGATAATTTTGTGAATCTGCGGTAATTTTTTTTATAGTTCTGTTTGTTTAACTCAGCTTTACAAAAAGATTGGTAGCTATTTTATTCGAAATATTCAATGGTTTATCATCCACTTTAATACGCAGCGAAAGATCAAAAGTTTCTTTACCCAGAATTTCAATAGTAGATCCCAGAGCAATTTGCTGCTTATCCAGATATTTTAAAAACTCCGAAGAAGTATCCTTAACACCTACACAAATTCCTTTTTGGTTTTCTGTCAGGTCAGAAAGCAATTGTTTTTCAATTTTAGGCAACAATCCCTGCGCATTAGGAATAGGATCACCATGTGGATCTTCGGTTGGATTTCCTAGAAAATCATCCAGCTTATTAATCAGTTTCTCCGATTTTATATGCTCTAACTGCTCTGCAATATCATGAACCTCATCCCAGGAAAAATCCAGCTTTTCAACTAAAAAAACTTCCCACAAACGGTGTTTTCTGACAATCATTTTAGCCTCCAGTTTTCCTTTTTCAGTCAGACTTACTCCTTGGTATTTTTTATAATGAACTAAATCTTTTTCAGCCAGCTTTTTAAGCATATCAGTAACTGATGAGGCTTTTGTCTCCATGACTTCGGCAATAGCATTCGTACTTACTCCCGAACCGGAAACTACAGTAAGATGATAGATAGATTTAAGATAATTTTCTTCTGAAAAAGTCATTTTTTTGAGGTTGTATGTTACTAAACTGCTAAGTTGCTAAGTTGCTGAGAAAACCTCAGCAACTTAACAACTCAGTATCTCAGCCACTTTATTTAACAATTAACAAAGGTATCGAAATTTTATGACGAAGTTTGTCTACAGTTGTACCAAAAATCAAATCTTTAAATCCTGTGTGTCCGTGTGTTCCCATTACTAAAATATCAAAACCACCTTTATTTACTATTTTCGGAATTATTGTTGTTGGTTTTCCAAAACCCAATTCGGTCTTCACATTGAATCCTTTTTGCGAAAGCATTTCTTTGTATTGCAATAATAATTTCTCGTCTATTAAGGTTTCATGATCATCAATTTTTTCACCATAAACCATGGCTCCTACAGTTTCAACGACATGAATCAATGTATAATTAGCTTCTTTCCCTCCCAGTTCAAAAGCATTATTTAAAGCAATTTCATCAGCAAAAGAAAAATCTACTGATACTGCAATATTCTTTTTAGCATAACTTTCCGCTTTAGAAAACTGCAGTTTTAGATTATGTGGCGAATGATTTAGTATCGCCATTCTTGTTTTGGTGATAAAAGGTTTAAATACAATATACAGCAACAAAATTAAAAATCCAAAAGCCAGGGGTACGACTGTAAACCATAAAACCATCGGATTTTCTGAAGTTTCCAACCATCCGTTTATTTCATCATAAACTAATTTTGCATTTAATATTACGATAATCGATGCTACAATCCACGAAGCAATTTGTGTGAGTTTACTAATATGAAAACCCTTCATTTTACTCTTATCACTCACAAAATGAATTAAAGGAATAATAGCAAATCCCAATTGCAAACTTAAAACCACCTGACTAAAAATCAGTAATTCTCCCGTTACGCCTTCTCCAAAAATAGTAATGACAATTACTGCCGGAACAATTGCAATTAATCGTGTGATAATTCTTCTTACCCAAGGCTGAATTCTTAAATTAAGATAGCCTTCCATTACAATTTGTCCGGCTAATGTTCCGGTTACCGTAGAACTTTGACCGGCAGCAATTAAAGCTACTGCAAATAAAACAGGTGCCCATTTAGTCCCTAAAAGAGGTTGTAAAAATTTATGAGCATCCTGGATTTCGGCAACTTCATGCATTCCGCTTTTATAAAATGTGGCCGCAGCCAGAATTAATATAGCCGCATTCACAAAAAAAGCAAGATTTAGTGCAATGGTAGAATCCACAAAATTATATTTCAAAGCCTGTTTAATTCCCGCAGTTGTACGATCGAATTTTCGGGTTTGTACCAATGAGGAATGAAGGTATAAATTGTGTGGCATTACCGTAGCTCCAATAATACCAATAGCAATATACAAAGCCGCCTCAGTAGGCATCGAAGGAATTAAACCCAGCATCACCTTATCCACTTCCGGCTGTGCAAAAATCATTTCGAAAATAAATGAAACGCCAATTACGGTGACTAAGGCAATAATGAATGCTTCCATCTTCCGGATACCTTTATTGATCAAAAAGAGTAGTAAAAAAGTATCTAAAACCGTAATTAAAACCCCTTCAATTAACGGAATATCAAACAACAGATTGATTCCGATTGCCATACCTAATACCTCAGCAAGATCACAGGCTGCAATGGCTATTTCTGCCAGAAAATACAAAATATAATTGATAAAGGGCGAATAGGTTTCCCGTGAAGCCTGCGCTAAATCCCGCTGGGTAACAATTCCCAACCGGGCGCTTAAACTTTGCAGTAATAAAGCCATAATGTTACTCATTAACAAAACCCAGAGCAGCGAATATCCAAACTGACTTCCTCCGGCAATATCGGTAGCCCAGTTTCCGGGATCCATATATCCCACACTTATCAGATAAGCAGGACCAAAAAAAGCCATTATTTTTCTGAAAACTGATTTTTTATTTTGAGTCGAAACCGACTGATGTACTTCTTCAAGTGATTTTCCCATTGTATAAATAACTGATTCCGGCAAATATATAGAAAAATTACATTAATCAAATATTTTTTTTAGCCTGGACTAAAAATACAAACCGTATTTCAGCTTTTATACAAAACAAAACGCAACAATGTTGCATTTAAGAAAAACTCATTATCTTTACAGCATAAATAAAAAACAATATGACAGCACAAACCCATTTTGAAGTTATAATTATCGGCGGCAGCTTCAGCGGACTTTCAGCAGCTATGGCTTTAGGCCGTTCTTTACGACAAGTTTTAGTGATTGACAGTGGACATCCGTGTAACAGTTCAACACCTCATTCCCATAATTTCATCACTCAGGATGGTGAGAAACCAGCTGTAATTTTAGCGAAAGCCAAAGAACAGGTAGTTTTTTACAAAACCGTTCAGTTTTATAATGATCTGGCAACAGCAGCTCAAAAAAGCAATGATGGATTTAAAATTACCACCAAATCAGGAAAAACTTTTAGTTCTAAGAAAATACTATTTGCTACAGGAGTTAGAGATTTACTTCCGGATACAGATGGTTTTGCCAATTGTTGGGGAATTTCCATACTGCATTGTCCTTATTGCCACGGATATGAAGTAAAAAATGAAAAAACAGCTATCGTTGCTAACGGAGAAACTGCTTTTGAATATGCAAAACTAATCAGCAACTGGACTAAAGATTTAAAATTGTGTACCAATGGAAAATCAACTTTAACACCTGAACAAATAAAAACGCTGAAGAAAAACAACATCGAAATTATTGAAAACGAAATTGCATCTTTCGAACATCAAAATGGTTATATCAAACACATTGTTTTCAAAAATGGAGAAAAAACAGCTGTCAAAGCCATTTACCATCGTCCTGCTTTTGAACAGCATTGTGCTTTACCGGAAACCCTTGGTTGTGAACACAACGAACAAGGATTGTTAAAAGTAGATTTTATGCAAAAAACAAACATCTCCGGAATTTATGCAAGTGGTGACAATCAAACTCCCGCAAGATCTGTGGCTATGGCTGTCGCTACGGGTTCATTTGCAGGTGCAGCAATCAATAAAGAGCTTATTGAGGATAATTTTATTTACTGATTATTTTGACACATGACGGACACAAGCCTGATAAAGTAAAATTGACTTCTTTAACCAAATAATTATCAGGAAGTTTAAAAGAAGGTTCGACGGAATCCAAACAAGTCACCGATTGGCATTTTTCACAACTAAAATGCACGTGGTTGTGCGTATGTTGATGATGATCATGGCTATGATGACAGGCAGCGTATTTAATAGTCCCTTCCGGAGTGGCAATTTTATGAATGACATCTTCATTGACCAAACGATCTAAAATTCTGTAAATAGTTACCCGGTCACACAATTCCTGATTCATTTTTTGAATTTCAGCATGAGACAATGCTACTTCGGAATTTTTTATCAATTCCAGAATAGCCGATTTAGCAGTGGTATTTCGGGTTGTTTTCATTTATCAGAAAATAAAACGCAACATTGTTGCATTTAAAAATAAGATTATTATATTTGCAACTCAATTGCATTAAGCAAAGATACAAGAAAAGACAATACGAAATGAATTGTCTTTTCTTAAACCCATCAATTATCGCATTTCCAAGAATGAAAAAAAAATATATCCTAATCAATGTATTTCTGTCTATGGCAGTATTGTTCTCAATACTGTTTCAGGCAATACATGCTTACGGACATTATTCGGAAGAAATTGCTGAAAAAACTACTTATCATCATTCGGATAACAAGGTTGAAATAAATCAGAATCACAGCATTTTTGAAAAATGTTCCACTTGTGATTTTAGTTTTAGCTCGTTTACTACCACTGATTTTTATGTATTTCCTTTTTGTAAAAACAATACAGTAAAAGTCTTTACTTCATTATTTACTAAAAAACATCTTTCCTTTTTTACCGGAAGTCTGTTCGCACTTCGGGCCCCGCCACTATATTAAAATATTCAAAGAACTACTCATTCTACATAATGAGCCGCTTTTCTATATTTTAAATTCAGGTAATGTCAAAAAAACATCTCGTTTTTTTCTGGCTTATTGTGCTTTGTAATACAGTTTATTCGCAAAACACGATAAGTGGAAAAATAACATCGCAAGGGCAAATTAGCGCTTCGGATATCCATATTCATATTGGTCAAAAAATCAGCAGCAGTGATGCCTCAGGAAATTATCACGTTAATAATTTACCGGATGGTAATACAAAAATCTATATTTCACACATTGGATATCAATCCATTGACACTGTTATTGACTTGAAAAACAATTTAAAAATTGATTTTAAACTGAAATTAAACACCACTAAACTGCATGAAGTGGTTATTCAGCAAAAAAACAGCAACAAAAAATCAGTCGCAGAACAACAACTGAAATTAGAAACGATTGAAAAATACAGCAATAAATCCTTAGGTGATGCGCTTAAAGAAATTCCCGGAGTCTCCACTCTCAAAACTGGAAACACTGTGGTAAAACCAATTATTAATGGCTTGTATGGAAGCAGAGTTCCTGTTTTGAATAACGGAGTGCGATTGGAAGATCAGCAATGGGGAACGGAACATGCTCCTAATTTTGATGTGAATGCAGCCAGTAAAATTACCGTGATAAAAGGTGCTTCAGGTTTGCAATACAGTGGTGATGCTATTGGCGGTTTAGTGATTATTGAACCGCTAAACGTGAAAAAAGATACGCTTTTTGGCAAAACTATTTTAAACTTGGATTCAAATGGAAAAGGCGGTTCTCTAAGTTCCGGCATTCATAAAGGAAATGATTTGGGCTGGAGCTGGAATGCTTTGGGAACTTTTAAATATCTGGGAGATAAACAGGGAGCTGATTATGTATTGTCGAATACAGGAAATAGAGAAGCTAATTTTTCAGGCGATATAAAATATACTGCCGAAAAGTACAATGCTACTGCTTTTTACAGTCATTACAAATCAGAAATTGGGATTTTGAGTGCTTCACATACCGGAAATGTGAATGATTTGTACCAATCTATTAACAACAAACAGCCGTCAATTGTAAATGAGTTTACGTATAACATCAAAAATCCTAAACAAGATGTAGAACATCAAATTGCTAAATTCAACTTTGATTATTATTTGAACGAATCGGCATCTGTTACGTTTCAATATGCTTTCCAATTCAACAAAAGATTAGAATATGATGTCCGAAGAGGCGATTATAAAAACACTGCCGCTTTAGATTTGGATTTAAAAACCCATTCGATAAATATTGATTACAAGAAAAACGGACATGACTGGAATTTAAAATCGGGATTAAGTGCCAATACACAAAATAATTATGCGAATCCGGCAACAGGAATTCGTCCGTTGATTCCTAATTATGACAAAATTGATTTTGGCGCTTATGTCATTTCAGGCTACAATTTCTCAGATAGTTTTTCTGTAGATGGCGGATTGCGTTATGATTTTTCAAAAATTGATGCTACTAAATATTACCAAAAATCCAGATGGGAAGAAAGAGGATATGACGAAACATTTCCTGAATTTATCGCGGGAGATTATGTAACGCAATGGCTTACTAAACCTCACTTTACTTTTCATAATATTTCGGCAAGTGTCGGTTTTCATAAAAAACTGGAAAGGAATTGGGATATTTTTTCCAATGTAAGTTTTGCTTCGAGAAATCCCAATCCTTCTGAGTTTTTTAGCGACGGATTGCATCATTCTACTGGCGTGATTGAGTTGGGAGATTTGAATCTGGACAAAGAACAATCGACCAAATTATCACTAACCATTCAAAAAAAATACAACGGATTTTCTTTCGAAGTAAATCCTTATGTCAATCACATTCAGGATTATATCTTCCTGAAGCCTGTTGGTTTTGAAACAACTATTCGTGGTGCTTTCCCTGTCTGGGAATACCAGCAAACTAATGCCCGCCTTGGGGGAATTGATATTCAAACGCATTGGAAAATTACAAATCATTGGCAACATTCCTTTTCATTGGCATATGTAAACGGAAAAGATAGCAGTAATGATGAACCTTTAATTGATATGCCTCCATTGAATTTGAACAATAAAATACGGTTTTCTAAAAAAGAATGGCATCAACTTATTCTGGAATTAAACAGCGAAATTGTATCCAAGCAAAACCGCTATCCTGACAATAATTTCTACACCAATATCATTAAAAACAACGAATTCGAATCGGTTTTGGTCGATATCAGTACGCCGCCTCCAGCCTATCATTTGTTGCATTTTTATACGGAAATGAAATTCGACACTTTCAAAAACAGCATTACAACTATAGCCTTTTCTGTTCAGAATATCTTCAATATCTCCTACAGAGATTATTTAAATCGCCAACGCTTTTTCGCTGATGAAATCGGGCGAAGTTTCCAAATTCAACTCAAATTCAATTATTAAACTATATCCCTTAATTTAAATTCAAACAAAATGAAAACAATTCAGAAATCAAAACAATTTAGATTGTATGCTCTTGCCGTAATAACTGCCTTAACTTTTTCATCCTGTAGCAACGATGATGACAATCCTGCTCCCCCAGTAAACGAGGAAGAATTAATCACAACAGTTACGGCTGTTTACACTCCTGCAGGTGGCGGAACAGCGGTAACTTTACAATACAAAGATTTAGATGGTGAAGGTGCAAATCCTCCGCAAATTACTGTTTCCGGTCCTTTTTCAAAAAACAAAACCTATAACGGAACGGTAACATTTAAAAATGAATTGGTAAATCCTGCCGAAGATATTACTGCTGAAATTCTGGAAGAAGCTTTAGATCACCAACTTTTTTATCAGACAACAGGAACTTTGAATC
Organism: Flavobacterium plantiphilum; assembly: GCF_046000495.1. Taxonomy (NCBI): domain Bacteria; kingdom Pseudomonadati; phylum Bacteroidota; class Flavobacteriia; order Flavobacteriales; family Flavobacteriaceae; genus Flavobacterium; species Flavobacterium plantiphilum. The sequence continues at coordinate 521,696 of NZ_JBELQA010000002.1, read as the reverse complement.
CATTTACGTACGCAACAACTTCAAGTAATTTTGACAGCAATGGAAAACCTATTGGTCTGCAATCTGTTTTTGTAACAACCGAAGCTGCTTCCGGAACTTTAACCATTACTCTGAGACATGAGCCCAACAAATCGGGTGCTAACGTTGCGGCCGGAGACATCACTAATGCAGCCGGTTCTACTGATGCCGAAGTTTCTTTCTCTATTTCAGTTCAATAAAAAATCATAATTAATCTAAATATCCCATGAAAAACAAATTTCAAAAATTATTATTTTTATTTGCCTTATCCGCTTTTGCTGTATCTTGTAGCAATGATGATGATCATGATCATGACCATCATGATGACGAAACTTCACAGGAATATAAATACCTGAGAGTATTGGTTTCTGACGAAAAAACCACTGAACTTTCATTTATAAATCCGGTAGATGGAACAGCATCATTTTTCAATGCTAAATTTCCAAAATCGGCATTGTACACTACAGAATCCGGAAGATTTGCCGCAATTATTCACAGAGACGATAACACCGTTGAAACCTTCGACAGCGGATTTGAATTCCACGGTGATCATGTGGATACCAAAGGAACACCTAAATTTGGAGCTTTGACAGGAACATCGCTTTCACCAACGCATTTCAAAAGTAAAAAAGGAGAGCTATTAACATTTAATGATGGCGATGGAACTTTATCTGTTGGTAAAGAATCTGAAATCCATAGCATCGGAGCAACATTTAAAACTATCAGTGCCGGACTTACAGCACATCACGGCGCAATGGCCACTTTCTCTAATGGTACTTATGCTATTACTGTAAAAGACAATTCTATTGCAGGAACACTTCCCGAAAAAGTAAAAATTATAGATAACACGGGAGCAACTGTTCACGCTGCAAAACTGGCTACACAGGGAATTCACGGAAACGCTACCGATGGAACTTATGCGGTTTTTGGTTCTGCAAGTGGAATTCTTGTGGTAGAAAGTAATGGAGATCAAAAATTAATTCCTCACCCTGAAGGTTTTGGAACAGCTTGGTTTGGTAGTATTCTGGAAACTGCTTATCCTGGAAAATTCATAGGTTATACCGCTGCAAAAGGTGCTTTTTTAATTGATGTGGTTAATGAAACTGTTACTCCTGTTTTTGAAAGCACAAAAATCATGCAGTGTAAAGTGAGTTACAGTCATAAAAAACTGGGAATCCTTTTGCATTCAGGAGAATTCAGATTATTTGATTTGAATAGTTTACAAGCTGAAAAAACTGCTAATATCATTTCAGCAACTGCTGAAGATTCGACACAAAAACCGCAATTGGAATTAACCGAAAGGTTTGCTTATATCACTTCGCCAATTACCGGAGAATTATTAAAAGTTAATCTTTCCAGTTTGGCTACAACTAAAATAAAAACATCAGCTACGCCCTACAGAATTACCATTTTTGGTCATGAGAATAGTTCCGGACACTAATTTAAAAGTAACTTATAGTAAAAGGCATGCAATTTTGTATGCCTTTTTTTCTTTGATAAAGAATCCATTTAGAACTTCAACAATTGGTTTTCTAAATTATTTTCAAACTTTATTTTGTTAATCAAATATTATTTTTAGATTTGTCTAAATTTAAGTAATAAGTCAATCTAAAATATAATTGTGAAAAATCTAATTCTACTTATCGGTATTCTATTAACAAATACTGTTTTATTTGCTCAGACCACCATAAAAGGAAAAGTATCCTCTGAAGGCATGCCATTACAATATGCCAACATTTCACTTAAAAATTCGAAAATCGCAACCATCAGTGATGAAGACGGTAATTATTTTATTCAAAAAATAATGCCGGGAAATCATGAAATGGTGGTTTCATATACCGGTTTAAAAACCCGGACAAAAAAAATCATGGTAACAGACACTACTGAAATCATTTTAAATTTTGACCTAAAAGAAAGCAACACCTTAGACGAAGTCGTGATTACCGGAACATTAAAACCGGTCAGCCGTTTGGAAAGTCCTGTGCCGGTGGAGGTTTATAAACCCGCTTTTTTTAAAAAAAATCCGACGTCAAATATCTTTGAAGCCTTGCAGAATGTAAACGGAGTACGTCCGCAATTGAATTGCAATGTTTGTAATACGGGGGATATTCACATCAACGGATTAGAAGGTCCTTATACCCTAGTTTTAATTGACGGAATGCCAATAGTAAGCGGACTTTCAACCGTTTATGGATTATCCGGAATCCCAAATTCTCTGCTGGAGCGTATTGAAATTGTAAAAGGACCCGCTTCCTCTCTGTACGGAAGTGAAGCTGTAGGGGGATTAATCAACATTATTACCAAAAATCCTAAAAATGCTCCTGCTTTTTCTGCAGATGCTTTTACCAATAGTTGGGGAGAGCTTAATCTTGATTTGGGTTTCAAAGGAAACGTCAGTAAAACAGCTTCAGTATTAACCGGAATTAATTATTTTAATTACAGCAATCCGATTGACAACAATCACGATAATTTTACCGATATGACTTTACAGGATCGGATTTCCGTTTTTCAAAAATGGAATTTCAATAGAAAAAACAACAAATTGCTTTCGGTAGCAGGGCGTTATTTTTATGAAGACCGCTGGGGCGGAGAAATGCAATGGGAGAAAAAATACCGTGGTGGTGACGAAGTGTACGGAGAAAGTATCTATACCAAACGCTGGGAAATATTAGGAGCTTATGAATTGCCTTTTTCAGAAAAAATGTTATTCTCCTTCTCTTACACCGACCACGATCAAAATTCGGTGTATGGCAATACTCCTTATCTGGCAAAACAACGTATTGGTTTTGGACAGTTGACCTGGGATAAAAAAATAGCCTCACATGATATGCTCTTTGGAACAGCCTTACGTTATCAATATTATAACGACAATACGCCTGCAACAGCAGAAGAAAGTATCAATTGGATTCCGAGTTTATTTGTTCAGGACGAAATAGCTTTAGCCGAAAAACACAAATTGCTTTTAGGCGCACGCTATGATTACAACCGCAATCACGGTGCTATTTTTACCCCCAGACTGGCTTACAAATTAAAAATCAACGATAATAATATTGTTCGATTCAATACCGGAACCGGTTTCAGAGTAGTCAACTTATTTACCGAAGAACATGCAGCACTGACCGGTTCACGTGATGTAATAATTTTAGAAGAATTAAAACCCGAGCGTTCTTACAATGCGAATTTAAACTACCTGAAGAAAATTTTTACCAACAACGGAAACTTCATCGGCTTGGAAACCTCGGCCTGGTACACGCATTTTACCAATTCGATTATACCTGATTATGATACTAATCCGAATCAGATTATTTATAAAAATCTGGACGGATATGCGGTTACCAAAGGAATTAGTACCAATATCGATATGGTTTTTCAAAACGGACTGAAAGTCATTGTAGGAGCAACTTATATGGATGTATCCAAAACCGAAAACGGAATAAAAACCCGCCAGATACTAACCGAAAAATTCACGGGAACCTGGGCGATTTCGTACCGGATTAACAAACTTTTCCTGGATGTTGACTATACCGGAAATCTATACGGCCCGATGCGACTGCCTACTCTGGGAGAATTGGATCCAAGAAAAGATTATTCGCCTACATGGAGTATTCAAAACATTCAGTTCACTTTCAATAAATTTAAAAATATCGAAATTTATGCTGGTATAAAAAACCTGTTAAACTGGACTCCTAACAAAGGGAATCCGTTTATTATAGCCAGAGCTAACGATCCTTTTGATAAAAATGTACAATATGATCCTGAGGGAAATGTGTTGGCAACTGCTGATAACCCGTATGCTTTAACTTTTGATCCCGGTTATGTTTACGGACCCAATCAGGGAATACGAAGTTTCTTTGGTCTGAGATACACCTTAAAATAAAAATGAAAAACCTAATTTTCATAGTACTGATTTTCTTTTGGGCAATTCCATCGGGTTTTGCCCAATTGAAAAGCTATACTTTTGAAGAAGCAGAACAATTGTCGAAAAAAAATCCGAAACCCATTGTTGTTTTTGTTCATACTAATTGGTGCAAAATCTGCAAAATGATGGAAAATTCGACCTTCAAAAACCCTGAAATCATCAAGGTATTAAATACTGATTTTTACTTTATTTCATTAGACGCAGAAAGCAAAGAAGATATTTTTTTCAACAATCACAGCTTCAAATTCAAACCACAAGGTCCAAACACAGGAATTCATGAACTCGCCACAGCCTTAGCAACTATCAATTCTGAAGTAATTTACCCCACGCTTACCATCTTAGAAGCTGATTTTTCAATTGTTTTCCAAAAGCATTCGTTGCTAAATGCTAAGGACTTACTTCTCATTCTCGAAAAAATAAAATAATTGGTTACTTTTGAGAAGAATTCGCTTCCCATCCTATGAAACACTATCATTACATTTTTACCGGTTCCGGTCTGGCCGCTTTGATGACGGTCTATAAAATGGTTCAATCGGGAAAATTTCAGGATAAAAACATTTTGTTATTGGATGAAAATCCTAAAAAAACCAATGACAGAACCTGGTGTTTCTGGGAAAAAGAAAAATCAACCTGGGAAACCATTATTTCTAAAAAATGGAATTATGCCTTGTTTGCCAATGATGATTTTAAGCGAATTTTAGATTTACAACCCTATCAATATTGCAAAGTTCAGGGATTGGATTTTTACAATTTGGTTTTAGAATTGCTTTCGAGACAAAAAAACATCATTTTTTTGAATGAAAAAGTAACTGATATTAACGAATTGGAAAATCACGTTTTCGTGGCTACCGAAAATAATCAATTTACTTGCAATCAAGTTTTCAATAGTATATTTAATAAAGCGGCATTAGTCCAGCAAACAAAATTTCCGGTTTTACAACAGCATTTTATTGGTTGGAAAATAATATCAGAAGAAGCCGTTTTCAATCCGAAGCAGGCTACGTTTATGGATTTTTCGGTTGAACAAAAAGGAAATACAAGATTCATGTATGTGTTGCCAACTTCAAAAACCGAAGCTTTACTGGAATATACTTTGTTTTCGCATTCGCTTTTAGCAAAAGAGGAATACGAAGCCGAAATAGAAAACTACATCAAAAAACTTGGTATTACTAATTACCAAATCATCGAAAAAGAGCAAGGCAGCATCCCGATGACTTGCTATCCTTTTTGGAAAAAAAACACTAAAAAAGTGCTCAACATTGGTACCGCCGGTGGATGGACGAAAGCCAGCACGGGTTATACTTTTAAGAATTCCGATAAAAAATCATCGCAATTAATTACTTTTTTGCAACAGCAGAATGATTTTAGAAAATTCCATCACAAAAGTAAATTCTGGTTTTATGATTTGTTATTATTATACATTTTAGATAGAGAAAACCAATTAGGCACTATGATTTTTTCTTCGATGTTTAAAAAAGGAAATCCAGCTTTGATTTTTAAATTTCTGGACGAAGAAACTTCACTAATTGAAGATATTCAGGTTATTCTAAAATGTCCTAAATGGCTTTTTATAAAAGCACTATTCCAAGCGGTACGTTATCTCTAATATTGAAAAATACGTTGTTTTCTCTTTCGAGAACGGCTATTAAACTATAACAAAACTTTATAATCCAAACCATTTTGTTCAGCAGATTCTTTGTAACTTTGCCTATTCAAAATTTACAAATTAAAATACAAAAGATATGTATCCACAAGAAATGGTAACCCCAATGCAGGCTGAATTAACTTCAGCTGGTTTTCAAGATTTACATAGTGCACAAGACGTAGAAAACGCTATCAAAGCAGAAGGAACTACATTAGTAGTTGTAAACTCTGTATGTGGTTGTGCAGCAAGAAATGCACGTCCGGGAGCAAAAATGAGTTTAGAAGGTGCTAAAAAACCAGATCATTTAATCACTGTTTTTGCTGGTGTTGACAAAGAAGCTGTTGATGCTGCCAGACAACATATGTTCCCTTTTCCTCCATCATCACCATCTATGGCATTGTTCAAAAACGGAGAATTGGTTCACATGTTAGAGCGTCACCACATTGAAGGTCGTCCAGCTGAAATGATTGCTGAGAACTTGCAAGATGCTTATAACGAATTTTGCTAAGGATTAAATTCTTATAAAAAGAAGAAAATTATTTACCGCAAATTCGCAAATTATTATTTTTAATTTGTGAATTTGCGGTTTTTTTATTTTAAAAAAATCTTTGCGAACTTTGCGTAAAACTTTGTGCCCTTTGCGGTAAAAAACTTTGGAAAAAGAATTCAAAAATATCCACTTTACCGTTATTGAAAACGGAACTCGAATTACCGTTACAACGCGTCATGGCAGCTATCCTAATTTGATGTATTTGCTCAAGGAAGAATTACAGTTGGAAAGTTTTGGTGAATGTGGCGGCGTAGGCCGATGTGCCACTTGTGTGGTAAAAACATCCGGAATTACCGGAAATTCTGCCGTAAAAGACCGAAATGAACCCAATACTTTAGAACAATTAGGCTATTCTGATGAAACTACACGGCTTTCCTGTCAAATCTACATCACCGCTGATTTGAATGGAGCAGAAATTACTGTTTTAGAAATATAACTTTTCTTAGAAACGACGAAAGTCAAAAAAATCAAAACAAAGCCCTTTGACAAGCTCAGGGTGACAAACAACGTAAACACAAAGTTACACTAAGCTTTTTTTTAATAATCTGCGAATTTGCGGTAAAAAAATTAAAAAATAGTTCGTGAATTCGGGACTGTTAAAAACAAAAAAAGCCACAACATTCTAGTTGCAGCTTTCTATATAAAAAATTCCCGTTGCCAGTCTCACTTTATGTGATTGCTTCGTACCTCGCAATGACCGACTAATGGTATTATCTTCTTTTCACATAATCCAATTGCTCATCCTGGTCTATGATTTCGAATTCGGCGTCTTTTTCCCAAATTTCCATCTCACAAGGCTTACAGTTGAATTTTAATTTGTATTCGTTTTCTCCATGTTTTAAGGTAAGCGGTTCTGCTACTTTTTCCCCCATAGTTTCACGTTGGAAACGGGCACATTTACCCAACTCGTATTTCACACAATATTTGGTGGTCATTACACGCGCTTTTCCCGGATCCCATTGCAATTCAAAGGCTTTTTCAATCTCAGTTACCCCGTGTCTTTTATAAAAAGCTCTGGCTAATTTATTCGAAACATTAAAAGTAAAATCCAGTTTTTCGGTTGGATAAGGATGATCCGTAGGAACGATTTGGAATTCTTCTCTGTGGTATTCGTTGATACGGATATCAATTAATTGTTCCAAAGCAATTCTACGTACTTCATTCACCTTTGAAATAGGTAAAAACCAGTTGTTGCTGAATTCCACTTCAATCGCATCCACGATAAAAGGTGTATTTCCGGTTTTAGCTAAGTTTTTCGTGATATTTGGAACAACTGATTCGGCACTTTTCGCTTCTTCTTTTGCTGTTTCTAAACTAGCAATACTTTGATGACCGTCTTCATCGGTAACAATCAGTTCAAAACCATTTGCTGTTTCTACAAATCGCATTGCAACACCAATTTTACGAACCGCAGCATTTTCTTTTTCTACAATTCGGTTAAATTCCGCATCCGAATTACGGTAAATCATGGTTCCAACAGGAATATTTTTGAACGTATTCGGCACCACAATATCATTCACAATAATATTGATTTGTACTCCATCTGCAATTCCATCTGCATTGATAAAATACAGACCATCACCATTGTTCAGCTTTTCGGAATTTTCAATTACATAACCATTGGCTTTGATTTCTGTTACTTTACCAATATGCTGTCCTTGTGATTTTGGACTTTCCCAGTTACCAATTTTCTCTTTTCGTTGGTTTACAAAATAATCGGTGTAGCCTCTGTTGAAACTTCTGTCCATTTCCGGTTCGAAATTATAGAACGTTCTACCGGAAGATGCTTTTTGGAAATTCTCATTATTTTCTAAGAAAGCATCTAATTTCTTTCTTAAAAACGAAGTATTGTTTTTTACATAAACAATATCTTTTAATCGGCCTTCGATTTTAAATGAAGTAATTCCCGCTTCGATCAAAGCCGGTAATTGATCACTTAAATCCAAATCTTTAATCGAAAGCAGATGACTTTCGGTCAATAAAGTCGTTCCGTTTCCGTCAATCAGATTGTACGGTAAACGGCAGTTTTGAGCACAGGAACCACGATTAGCGCTGCGTTCTCCACCCGCAATACTCATGTAACAATTCCCGCTAAAAGAAACGCATAATGCTCCGGAAACAAAGAATTCTAATTCTACATCAGTTGCAGTAGCAATATCACGTACTTGGTCTAAATTCAGCTCTCTGGCCAAAACCACACGTTGCATTCCGGCATCTTTCAGGAACTTCACATGTTTAGGGTCACGATTGTTCGCCTGTGTACTGGCATGAATCACAATGGGAGGCAAATCCATTTCCATAATAGCCATATCCTGTACAATCAATGCATCGACACCAATATCGTATAATTGATAGATTAATTTTTTACAATCTTCTAATTCGTTATCGTACAAAATGGTATTAATCACCACAAAAACCTGTGCCTTAAACAAATGGGCGTATTTGACCATTTCGGCAATATCTTCCACAGAATTCGTGGCATTAGTACGCGCTCCATAATGTGGTGCTCCAATATATACAGCATCTGCGCCCGCATTGATAGCGGCAATTCCCTGAACCAGATTCTTAGCCGGAGCCAGAATTTCTACTTTCTTCTTTGTCATTTCATTCCTTGAATTCCTTCTTTTTTGGAATCAGAGTGCAAAAGTATAAAATACTTCTCAAAAAAGCAGGATTTTAGTGGGATTAAGATTGAATTTAACTGAAATAGAGCGATTTATAATATTTAAAAAAACTAGAAAAACTTTCTTTGATTAATGATATGAATTAAGTACGTTTGATAAAATTATATTGGTGTGACCGATTTAAATAAAATTTATCTTTTTCGAATGTTGCATATTGATAATATGGAACATGTATTACAATATGGTATTACTAAAATTGATTCCATTAATGCTAATCAAAATTATAAAGCAATAGGTGACGGCAATCTAATAAGTAATCGTAATTTGTTTTTTATTCCAAATGGGAAAACTCTCAGTAATTACATACCTTTTTATTTTTGGTATAAAATGCCTATGTTGTATGTGATACAAAAAGGATTTAATGGAGTTAAAGCTACATCTGCTGAAAATATTGTTTATTGCATAACTTCAGTTAATAATATAATAAATTCTAAACTAGATTACGTTTTTACAGATGGTCATGCAGTGAATTTTTTAAGTAGCTTCTATTCACCACCTGAGATTGAAAGAATAGATGAGATAATTGATTTTAAAGTAATCAAAGATGTATATTGGAATGATCCTAAAGACTTAGATAAAAAACGAAGAAAAGAAGCAGAATTTTTAGTTGAGCAAGATATTCCTTGTGAAGCAATTGGAATTTATGCAGTATACAATCAAAATGCCAAGAATAAACTTTTAAAGTTAGGCATACCAGATAATAAAATTTTAATAAAAAGCGAATACTATTTTTAAAATGCTGAAGTTTATAAAAGGAAATCTACTAGAAAGTGAAGCTGAAGCTTTAGTCAATACTGTTAACACTGTTGGAGTTATGGGTAAAGGAATTGCTTTGCAATTTAAAAATCAGTTTCCAAACAATTATAAAATTTATGCCAAAGCCTGTAAAAACAACGAGTTTCATATAGGTGAATTATTAGTAACCGAAGAAATTTCATTGTTAGGAGGTAACAAAATAATAATAAATTTTCCAACGAAAACTGACTGGAGAAAACCGTCTGAATATAGTTATATTGAGAAAGGGATGATTGAATTGGTAAAAGTTATAAAAGAAAGAAATATTAAATCAATTGCGATTCCACCTTTAGGAGCAGGAAATGGTGGACTTGATTGGGACAAAGTTAGTCGAATGATGCAATATTATTTGAAAGATTTAGATATAGATATTGAAATTTTCCAACCAAATACTGCTATTGAAGAAGTTTTGAAAAGAGAGAGAGTAAAATTAACCCCTGCAAGAGCAATGCTATTATCTGTTCTATTTGAATTGGTTAGAAATGGAGAGTTTGTTTCTGAATTTGCAGCAGAAAAAGTAGCTTATTTTCTTCAAAAATTTGGCGCTAAAGAAAACTTCAAATTAGAATTTTCAGCAAATTTTTATGGACCATATTCTGGAAAAGTAAAGCATGTTCTGTATTACTTAAACGGAAGTTATATTACTGGCTATAGTTCAAAAGACAAAAAACCATTTGAAGAAATTGCATTGCGTGCAAATACTGAACAAGAAATTATTGAGTTTTTAAGTTTACCAGAAAACCTTAAATATGCTGAAATCGTTAATAAAACAAAAGACTTTCTTAAAGGTTTTTATTCTTCATTTGGACTAGAATTATTATCAACTATTGATTTTATAATAGAAACAAAAAAAACAAAATCTGAAGAAATTATTATTAGTCATCTTGAACAATGGAGTGAGAGAAAAAAATCCTTCTCTAAATTTATAAAAATTGCCATTAGTAATATTGAAAAACATCAATTGCAATAAATAACAATATGATAAAGTATCTGATTGAAAATTAAAAGCACGAATCGAAATCCGTGCTTTTTAAATTAAAAATATCGAAAAATTATTCCACTTTAATATTCACAGTAGCAGCCGTAATATTCCCTGCTGTAGTCGCTTCCAATGTTATGTTTTCTGCTTTTTTATTCGATTGTAAAATCACTACACATTTTCCGTTGTATAATTTGCGGTAATCGGCTTTAAAAGGTTCTAAACTGGCTTGGTAACCATTATCAACACCAACAATTGTAGCACCTCCCGAAACTTTAAAGTTAATTAGATTATCAGCTTTTGGAAGTGGATTTCCGTCTTTGTCCTGCAAAGAAACCGTCACGTAAGCCAAATCATATCCGTCGTTTTTAATACTCGTTTTATCCGATTTTAAATCAATTTTAGTTGCTTCGCCAGCAGTACGGATTTCAGTTTCTTTCACCACTTTGCCTGCTTTTCTGGAAACGGCTTTCAAAGTTCCTGCTTCGAAAGGCACTTTCCAGGCAATATGCAATTCATCTCCTTGTTTGGTTTTCGAACCTAAAGATTTTCCGTTTAGGAATAATTCCACTTCATCGGCATTGTTGTAATACGCCCAAACATCTATCACTTGACCTGTTTTCCAGTTCCAGTGTGGCAACAAATGCAAGACTGTTTTATCACTCCATTCGCTTTGGTACATATAATACACATCTTTAGGCAAACCAGCCAAATCTACAATTCCAAAATACGAACTACGGGCTGGATATGGATACGGATCCGGTTCTCCAATATAATCGAAACCAGTCCAAACAAAAGTTCCTGCTATAAAATCATATTTCTTAGCTGCTTTCCAGTTTTCCTCATGCGTAGTTCCCCAGAAAGAAGCAATATTATCAAAGGCAGTTACGGTCCAATCATCATTTCCATCAAAAGGCGCATTGTATTTTACGGGCCACATTCTGATGGTGTCTGTTGGCATATCATAATGACCACGAGTTTCTAATGCCGAAACACTCTCAGAAGCTATGATTTTTTGTCCTTTAAAACGTTCGGGGAAAGTTCCGTAATCAGCATGTTTGTAGTTAAATCCTAAAAGGTCTAACGCACCCGATTGATAGATAAAATTCTTCTCTGGAACATTCTCTGTCAGCGCCGAAGTTACGGGTCTGGTTTTGTCTAAGGATTTCACAATTTGTGCCAGTTCTTTAGTAATCGAAACTCCCGTACTATCAAATTGTTCCCGGATTTCGTTACCAATACTCCACATCATCACCGATGGATGGTTACGGTCTCTTTTAATAAAATCTTCCAAATCACGTTTATGCCATTCGTCCCAATATTTGTTGTAATCGTGGCTTACTTTTTTAAGTTTCCAAACATCAAAAACCTCATCCTGTACAATAAAACCCATTTCGTCACACAGCTGAAGCATTTCTAACGAAGGTGGATTATGAGCCATTCTGATAGCATTCACGCCCATTTCTTTCATGATAGTCAGCTTTCTTTTGATAGCATGATAAGTAGCTACCGCTCCTAAAGCCCCATTATCATGATGCAGACAAACGCCGTAAATTTTCATTGGAATACCGTTTAAAGAGAAACCTTTTTCGGCATCAAAGGCAAAAAATCTAAATCCAAGAGGCGTTTCATATTCGTCTATTAAAGTCGATTTCTCATAGATTTTTGTCACTACCTTATACAAATTAGGATTTTTAGTATCCCACAATTTTGGATTTTTTACTTCAAATTTTTGTCCTTTTTCCAAAACAGCATTTGCAGCAATAGTTTCAGTAGATTCTAATTTGGTCACCACATTATTATCAGCATCCAGAATAGCTGTTACCACTTTAAGCTGCTTTTGCATAGCAGCATCATTCTGAATATTAACCTGATAATCTACCGTAGCTTTTTCCTTTGAAACTTCAGGTGTAGTGACATAAGTTCCCCAATGTGCCACATGCACTTTATCGGTAGTTACTAAACGTACATTTCGGTAAATCCCGGAACCGGTGTACCATCTGGAACTCGGCTGAGCATCATTATCCACTTTTACAGCAATGTAATTTTTTTGGTTGCCAAAGTGCAGATACTTGGTCAAATCATACGAAAAGGAGATATACCCAAACGGACGTTTTCCTAAATAATGACCATTAATCCAGACTTCGCTGTTGCAGAATACCCCGTCAAATTCGATAGCAATGCTTTTATTTTTTGCCGATTCAGGCAAAGTAAATGATTTTCTGTACCAACCCATTCCCGCAGGCAATGCACCTTGTTTGGGTTTTGTTGGATAATCTGCGCTAAAAGTACCTTCGATACTCCAATCGTGTGGCAAATCTAATGTTCGCCAATCATTCGCATCAAAATCAGCCTGAATTGCCGATGGATGATCGCCTAATTTAAAATTCCAATCGGGATTAAAATCGGCTATAACACGGCTGTCTTTTTTTGTTGAGGCACAAGCCACCAATAACACCATTGCTATTGCTATTCCTCCTTTTTGTAAAACACTTTTATATTCTTTTACCATTGTATTATTTTTTTTCCCTACAAGGAATTTAAATTTTATCACGCAGATTCAACAGATTTGAGCAGATTTTTTTTAAGCTTATCTGACATCCAAAAATCTTTATTCTTACCTCTTTTCTCTATTTTATATTTTCTTTCTATTGAAACTCTAAAGACTCCAGACGCAATCCTTTCATATTATCCGATTCAATTCTTATTTTGTATTTTCCGGCATTAATATAACCTCCCGAAGTGGTATTTAAAATCTTCCATTTCTCTGTTGGTGCCGGGAATTCAATTTCATCATTTCGTAACAAAATTCCATAAGCATCTTCGATAATTAATTTCACTTTTATCGGTTCCTGATTTAGATTCATGTATCTGAAACGCATCAGATAGATGTTCGCAACCCCGGGATTGACTTCAAATTCAATACTGTTTGGTGTATTTTTAGCAAATTCAATATAATCAGCTGATTTGAAATTTCCTTTCACAGTTCCGCCTCCTTTTATTTTAGCAGTTTCAGCTTCCAGTTTTAGTGAAGGCCGGTCGTCTTTTACTTTTCCTAAATCAGAACTTGGCACTACTACAATCGTAAAAGCAGGAGTTCCATCACCTTTGTTGCCAAAAAACACCTTTTCGTCTTTTTTTACTTCTTTTTCAAAAATACTAAAAACAACTCCTTTACTGTTTGTAGCTGTTGCTTCTGATTTTTTATAATCTGAAAGCCATGGTAACGCTGTTTTTAGATTCGAATCAATCAAAACCGAAACTGTTGCACTTTCTTTCGAAATAAAAGAACCTGTTATGTTATTTTCATCTGCAAAATAAACATAATCGGAAGTGTACAAATTAGACGGTAATTGTGTAAACGTCACATCTGAATTTAAATATTGTTTTGAATTCAGCTGTAACCAGGAACCAACTTCAACTGATGTATTTGCAACAACATCTAAGATATTCTTTGGTGAAGGAGCAGCTGCTTTTACCGATTGATCTTTCGACGCAATCGCAATAGCGGAAATAATTCCTTCTCCGGAAGTTACTTTTGGAAAATCAATTACTAATTTTCCATTTTTGCTTTCTGCTACAAAAGTTTTCTTTACCGCTTTCGCAAAACCAACTTCGTTCCAAATATCAAAATCCTTTAAAACCACCTGATTATTGATTGCCACATCAAAAATACGCCAGTCTTTGCAATCTAATCCTCCACCGGTTCCGTACCAAGGCTCAGAAAAATACAATTCGACTTCATATTCCCCATCGGCAACAGGAAATTCATATTTTAACTTATCCATTCCATAACGGAAATTTTGGAATAAGGCATCATTCTGAGTTCCGTCAACAAGGTCAAAAGTAGCACGCTGACTCGCAAAATAAGCGGGTATATTTTTAAAATCATCTGTCCAGGACAAAGAACCCCAGGTGTTCGCTTCCGTTTTATGAACATCAGCTAACCATTGGTTTCCGTCTGCATCTTTATAATCAGGACCTCCACAATTGACACGATAGATGTAATTATAATTCGCTTTTGTCGAAACAATTTCTTCTTTGGAACTTAATGATTTTAAGTTGGGTGCTTCAGGCAAATTATGCAGCACAATATAATCCTGAGCTACTTTTTTGCCATTTACATAACCCACAGCGTACAGGACATTATACTGAATATTGACTTTATTCCATTGAAAATGCTGTCCTCTTCCCGGATTTTTTAATCTCCCTAAAGACTGATTATTGACATCATTAAACAATTCTACCTCATCACAATTAGAATATACATCAATCCCGTTTTTAATCCCGGCAGATTCCCAGCGGTTGGGCCAGGTGTGTGAAACAATATACACCATCGGGTTGGTTTTATTGGAAACATAATTAGCGCGGTACATATAATACGCATCCAGCGGCTCACCCCAAATACTGAACAATCCTTTGTAATTTACCGGTCCCACCTGATCGACAGCTCTGAATCCTTCTCCGTTTTGTTCCCTTCCAGGATTTTCATGTGATGCGAATAACCAGTTGTATTGTCCCGCAATTTTATCTTTTACAGACTCCGCTTCACGCACTTTAATTTCCATTAACTGCGAAAATCGGTTTTCACTCAAAAGCCCTTTTTGGTCAAATTCGCCAAAAGTATGTAAATCCATAGAACGCCAGGCACCATATTCTCCGTTTAATAACTGAGACGTCATTTCGACATCATAATTAAACGGATCACCTCCATAAGTTCCGGACCAGTTTTGTACTACATTCCAATCCGTTCCTTCGCCACCGTTGCAAGTTGTTACTTTTCGTTGCGAGGATGCTGTTGGATCCATTTCACGAATAATCGCTGTACATTCTTCGGCAAATTCTTTCGGAATCGTACTTTCGTTCTGCAATCCCCACAATACTACTGATGGATTATTACGACGTTCTTTAATCCATTCGCGCAATAAGGTTTTGAAATTCTCTTTAAACTCCGGCGTATCGTACCAGATATGAGCCGAAAACTGGCTCCAGAATAAGATTCCGCTTTCATCCAGCAATTCCTGATATTTCAAATTATGAGGCTGATGTGCTTCTCTGAACGAATTGAATCCTGCCGCTTTTATCTGTTCAATTCTGGCTTTTATCTGTTTATCCGAAAAAGAATGACTCTGACCTATCTGATGTTCATATTCACAGGTTCCATTGATAAAAACAGGCGTATCATTAATAAAAAATCGGTTATCTTCTCCCGGTCTGTCTACTGGCCAGGAAACCCAACGGATTCCGTAAACTGTTGTAATTTTATCTAAAACTTTATTATTTTCTGAAATAGTAGTCGAAAGTGTATATAAATACGGATTGTCAGGCGACCACAATTTTGGTTTTTTAATTTTAGGTAATGTTTGCTGAATTTCCTTCGCTTCATTAGAAAGTGAAACAGTACTGGTAACCGAAGCTACCTTTTTACCTTTTTCATCCAAAAGTACACTAGTGACCATAACATTTCTATTGGATACGCTGTAATTTTGTAGCTCGGTTGTGGTGTGCAAAATAGCTTGTTCTTTTGAAGTCGATTGATCATTCCAGATATGAACACCAAAAGGTTCAATTCGAACATCATTAGTAATCACTAAAGTTACCGGTCTGAAAATCCCCATAGGCTGTGAACCTTCAGAAAATCCCCATTCACCGGAACATCCGCCACAAACCCAGGGCAAATCGGCAATGAAAGCAGGATGAGCCGCTTTGACAACGATTTTATTTTCAGCATCAAACTTTACAACATCCGTTATGTCCAGAGTAAAAGTGGTACGACCGCCTTTGTGCTGACCTACTTCTGTTCCATTTACCCACACGGTAGCATAACTGTTTACTCCTTCAAAAAACAGGAAATATCTTTTGGCTTGTTGCTGTTTTCCAATTTTTATTTTTTTTGAATACCAGGCTGTTCCATGCAAATTGCCGTGTGTCATTTGGCGAAAGCCATAATATTGATCCCAGTTATGCGGAACATCTACCGCTTTCCAGTCCGTATCCGAATGATGTACAAAATCCTGATCTGAACCTGAATTGGAATCAACCATAGTAGTTTTCCAATCGGCATTCAGCGAAATTTCTTCACGTGTTTGCGCCAGAATTTGATCACTTTTGCAAAAAGCAAAAACAATAAATATCAAAAATAATATAGTCTTTGTTTCTTTTTTCATAATTAATAAAATAACCAGTCTACAGCTTCTTTTTCATCTGCCCCAATGAAACCTACATCACGGGTTTCAATCTTTTGATTGGCATCAATAAAACCTAAAATCAATACTCTTCCTTTACCCAGATTAAGTTCATTTTCTCCTGCTTTAAAAGTATAAGTATGAATATTAATTCTTGGCAATTCTTTTAAATTCATCGCATTCGCCAAAATTACTTCGGCTTCACCTCTTTCATTTCCTGCTGCATTAGTTTCGAGACTTGGAGGAAATAAAAATCTTTTCTGATCTGAGTTAAAATAGCCTACCACTAATTTCACTGCTTTATCATTTTTAAATTTCAGCGTAGTTCCTTCGGTATTCTGCTGGTCTTCTATCAATGAAATTCCTTTTAAATTTTTTAGTTCAGGAGCGACTTTTATCAATTCAGAAATATCGGTTCCATAGACTTTTGTACCTACTTTCACCGCATAAGAGGCTGCCTGTGGACTGAGCATTGTCACTTGCTCTGTTTTCCAAGGTGTAATTGCTTTTGGTTTGATTTTTCCATCTTTAGCTTCTTTTAACAATACTAAATTTCGTTTAAAATTAGCCAGTTCACGTTCGTAATGCGGTAACAATTCCTCCCAGGTTTTGTTGTTCCCATCATCACCACCTATTGGAATTCGACGTTGCGCAGTCTGCATACTATTGGCATACCAATAGGTATCTTTAGTCAGCTTTACCAATTCCTCATAGTATTTCAGAGCTTTTTCTAAATGTGGTACAGCCTGATCTAAATCGGCAATATCATTCGAATAGCTGTATCTTAAAACCAGCATGGCCGCTTTTACTTTTTCGGAAAAACAATTGGCAAAAGCATCATAACAATACACATCATTTTTTAAACGACTGAATTCTTCCTTGTCTTTAGTCACCTTTGGAGCGGCTTTATCAATCGCTGCTACGGCAATTTTTCCGTGGTGCACAATTTCGCTAATCAACTGCGGAGGAATTTCTCCGGAATGGGCTTCATGGTTCCATTCTTTTCTGGCATACTCCTGAAGCAACTCTCCCGGAGGACCGCAAGATTCGTGGAATCCCGGATACACGCGCCATTTGGCCGGATTCACTAATTGGCTTTCAAACATTCCTAACAACAACGTTTGACGATTTCCTTCGGTAATTCCGAATTTCCGAAGTGTTTTAGGAGCAATTTCACCTATTTGCTCATAAGCTTCCAGAATATTTTTTGCACTTTCAGCATCTGTACCGTATTTTTTAGCTAATTGGGCATCCCAATAACTAATTTCCTGAGTTCGGTCTCTTTTACTGTCCCACGCATATCTTGCCCATGCTTGGTACCAGATCCAGTCGCGATCCATTTCTAATAATCGTTCCCCGGTTTTGGTTTTATCGGCAGTGTACGGCCAGTCCCAATATGACGCTTGCGGATACAAATGCAACGCATTTGCTCCATGAATAGTATGCATTGCTTTTACAGTTTTCTGGATAAAATCAGGAGAACCATATCTAAAAGGCTCTAAGTTGGCCAGAATATGTACATTTTCAATATGAATTGAACCCAAAGAACTCAACTGTTTGTGCGTTTCTCCCCAAGGTCCGCCCGGCGTATATGTGGTCAAAGATTCTCCGGTGTACTTACTCATGGTATATAAATTTTTATATAAAGGCAAAGCTTTCGCCATTACCGCTGGAGCATCGGTATCGTGTGAACGCAAAATAATGGGTGGTTCTTCCGTTTTTCCTAAAGCTTTCAATCCATCTTTAACACCGGGAAGAATGGTTTTAGTAAACCAATTTACATCATCCTCAACCGTATTCATCGCTTCACCCAAGCAAACCAACAAACCAACATTAGGATATTTTTCAATAAAAGCCGTAATTGATTTCTGTGTATAATCGGCAATTAACGGAGTGATAACACGCTCTCTTTCCTGAGTTTTTAAGTTGTAATGATCTGCAAAAGGCTTCGAAAGAATGATATTATAAAACATCTGAATGACCCATATTCCTCTTTTATTCGCTTCTTCGGTTAAGAATTGAAAAACTTCTTCGTTTTTCTTAAATGTTTCATCACTTACTTCGACAGCAAACGGATAGTCTTTTAGTTTTACCAATGAGGCAAACGGATGTCCGTTCCACAAATAAAGAGAATTCATGCGGTTTTCAACCATCATATCCAGATATTTGATCCAAAGCGCTTTATCATAAAACCATGGAAAAGATTCCGGCGTATAAGGATATTCATAAACGCCTCGACCTTCCAGATAAGTTGTTTTTTGCATTCCGATACAAGTACCTCTCAACACCATTTCCGGACTGTCGTTTTTACTGATTTCGGCTGGTAATTTGTTTTCTTTTTTAATAACATCGGCTAGTTCTAAAGCACCATATAAAGCTCCCGAAGCATCAAAGCCTTCAATAAAAATGATGTTTTTTTGCGTACTGATTTGGAAGCCTTCCTTTTTAGTTAACTGACTTTCGTCCAAAGTAAATTTGGCCGTATTTTTTTTCCAAAAATCAGTTCCTTTTTCGCCAATGACAATTACTTTATCTTTTGATTTTTTTGGTACTTTATCAGCAAAAATCACTTTATATCCTTTTGTTTTTGCTGCTTCTGATATTTTTTCGGCTCCAAATTGCACTCGTGGCGACTGAACATCACTTACAATGGTAAGCTGTTGCGCTGTCGCAAAAGAGACATAAAAACTGAAAAAAAGTAAACTTATATATTTCATTTCTATTATAATTTTGTTTTAGAAATCTTATCCTGTCTAGTTTGTCATTTCAACGAAGGAGAAATCTCCAGAT
This sequence comes from Flavobacterium plantiphilum, assembly GCF_046000495.1. Lineage (NCBI taxonomy): Bacteria > Pseudomonadati > Bacteroidota > Flavobacteriia > Flavobacteriales > Flavobacteriaceae > Flavobacterium > Flavobacterium plantiphilum. The sequence continues at coordinate 502,131 of NZ_JBELQA010000002.1, read as the reverse complement.
GCTGAATCCACAATACTTAACTCACTTTGTGAAGATACCTCGCTCCTCGGGATGACAAAAATGAGGAACCATTTTTTAATTCTGAAAAATTTTCTTCAAATAAGTGGCATTAGCTCCATAATTAGCTTTCACATCATGAACTTGATTGATATCTCTGGATCGCTCTATAATTAACCACCCATGCCATTGCATGTCGTCAAGTGTTTTCTTTATTTTTGGAAGATCAACAGCTTTATTATTTTCCAGCCAAACTCCATCTGTAGTCGAAGCATGAATTTGAGCAATATTGTCTCTTCCCAAAGTTTTTAATTCTTTAGAAATGTCTCTTCCGTTATCAATTGCATTGGCAAAATTGAATGAAATTTTAATATTTCTATTTCCAATTTCTTCTAATAATTTTTTATCTCCCGCAGCATCCAAAGAAGTTTCTACAGCAATAACACCATCCACTTTATTTACTTGTTCTCCAGCCCATCGAAGACGTTCTACAATTTTTGCTCTTAATTCCGGATGTTTTACCAAATCTCCTTTCGTACCCAAAGGCAAGTAAGCGACCTGAACATTCATATTTTTCATAGTTTCGATGCAATCATTTACCATTTTCTCTACGGATTCTCTTTCTGCAAAAGATTGTCCATAAAAACCAGACATCGCAATCGAACTTATTTCTACTCCAGTTTCTTTTGATTTGTCTAAAAACTTTTGTCTCTCAACCGGATCTCCCAATTTACTATCAAAAGTTTCTCGATTACCCAAACCTCCCATATCCAATTCGATACCATCTGAACCAATTGTTTTCGCCAATTCAAATGCACCCAATTTTTGTCTTTTTAATATCATCCAGTCACAAACCGCAACCTTATACCTTTCTTCGGTCGGACCAGGCCAGACTCCATCTACAATTGGAAAAGACACTAATTTTGAAGGATCAATTTTTACATATTTGATACGTTGTCTTCTCCATGTATACACACAATGCAACATACCATCTGAACCTTGAATGATTGCCGGATAGGAATATTCTCCCACTCTGGAATCCTCTAAAACCAATGAAGCATCCCAATTGATTCCGTCTTTTGACACAGCAATATTCAATGGACTTCTAATTCCTTTTATTTGATCTTCATTGGGCCAAACATGATTGTAAATTAAAGCATGTTGTCCATTTTTCATAGTTACTGCATCGGTTCCTGAACTATTATTGGGCATATTTAATAGTGAAATATCCGACCAGGTATTGCCGTTATCTGAAGAAAAAGTACTGAATAAATGTCTGTTTCTTGTTCTTCCGATGGCTTGTATCTTTTTCCCTTTGTGGAATAAAATACTAGGCTGAATGGCATTTATTGTGTCTTTCCCTCGAGATATCGTATCTCCCATAATCCAATTTTTCCCAAAATCAGGAGTGGATTCCATACGCAAATACCATCCGTCTCCTTCAACACTTGACGGAGATAAAAGTGTTCCGTTTGCTAATAAAACCGGTTTGTTTTTGATTGGTCCTAAAAAATCTTCAGGCATTTTTTCCGGTTTTGACCAAGTTTCACCACCGTCTGATGAACGAATAATCATTCCCCACCACTTTGTAGGACTTGGACCTATTTTATAAAAAAGCATCAAATCACCTTTTGGAATTTGGTATAATACAGGATTCCAAGTGGCGTAACGCAAAGTATCGTTGATTACTCCATTAGCAACTTCTACACCTTCTGTCCATTTATCATTTTTAAGTTTGCTTACCCAAATACCTACATCCGGGTCTTTTTCATTGGTACCGCCAAACCATGAAGCTACAAGTTCTTTATTGGTTGTTTCTACAATGGTTGCCGCATGACAAGATGGATAAGGAGCTGTCTCAAATATAAATTCATCTTTAACAATCCCTTCTTTCCAGGTCTTATCTTGTAATGCTATTTTAGTATCAAAAGTTGGTTTACAACTTCCTAAAAATAACATTCCCACCAAGATCAAAGCAATTTGTATTATCCTCATTCTAATTTGTTTTTTAATTTATTTAAAAAGTAAGACCGATTAAACTAATTCTGAAAAATTTTCTTCAAATAGGCCACATTTGCACCATAATTCCTCTTTACATTGTACACATCGGTAGTGTCGCGGGAACGCTCAACAATTAGCCAGCCTTTCCATTTCATTTTATCTAAAGTGGATTTAATTTTTGGCAAATCGATTGCTTTATCATTTTGTATCCAGAAACCATCAGTATTGGAAGCATGAATTTGAGCAATATTCTTTTTCCCTAAAATCTCTAATTCTGACGCAATATCTTTTCCGTTTTCGATTGCATTTGAAAAATTGAAAGAACTTTTTATTCTTTTACAGTCTATTTCTTTTAAAAATTCTTTTTCAGCTTTAGCATCCAAGGTTGTTTCAACTGCTATTACACCGCCTACTTTAGCCACTTGTTTTCCCGCCCAACGTAAACGTTCTATGATTACCGGACGTAATTCAGGAAATTTTTTCAAATCACATTGATTTCCTAACGGCAAATAAGCCACTTTTACATTCATTGTTTTCATGGCATCAATACAATCCTGAACCATTTTTTTTACCGTTTCACGCTTTGCAAATGATTGTCCGTAAAAACCGGACATCGCAATTGAAGAGATACCAACATTAAATTCTTTGGACTTGTCCTTAAATTTCTTTACTTCAACAGGATCAGCAAGTTTACTGTCAAAAGTTTCACGGCTTCCTAAACCGCCCATGTCTAATTCTATTCCGTCGGCTTTTATTTGGCTGGCTAATTCAAACGAACCTAGTTTCTGTCTTTTTAGAATCATCCAATCGCAAACTGCCACTTTGTAATGTTGCTTTTTGGATGATTGCGCAGAAACCTCATTATTGAATGTAACTGCCAAAACAGCAAGAAATAAAACAATGGTCCTTCTTTTAAAATAATTTGCTATCATATTTATCATTAAAAAACTGCTGAATCTGCGTGAAATTCATCTCGCAGATTTAGCGGATTTATATTTTTTTAAAACCTTTTAATTTAATATTATTCCTCTTCCGCCTTAACAGCAGTTACCACTTTTCCTTTCTCTCCCGGCCAGATTCCTTTTTTGATAGGAAGTGTCACTAATTTTGAAGGATCAATTTTTACATATTTCAATTTCTGTCTTCTCCAGGTGTAAACGATATGTACCATCCCGTCTTTACTTTGTATTACTGATGGATACGAATACTGACTGATATTTGAATCTTCTAAAACCAAAGCGGCGTTCCAGTGAATGCCATCATCAGAAATAGAAACATTTAAAGGGGTTCTAGGCCCTTTAGCTTCTGTTCCCGGAGGCAAAACGTGATTGTACACTAATAAATGCCTTCCGTCTTTAAGTGTTACCGCATCCGTTCCTGAATTGTTGTTTGGCATATCTAGCAACTCCAAATCCGACCAAGTTTTTCCGTTGTCTTTAGAAAAAGTACTAAACAACGCCCTGTTTTTTGTCCTACCAATAGCCTGAAGACTTCCGTCTTTATGAAAAAGAATACTTGGCTGAATTGCATTAACTTGGTTTTTTCCTCTCGAAATAGTATCGCCCATCACCCAGGTTTTTCCAAAATCAGGAGTTGATTCCATACGCAAATGCCATCCATTTCCTTCGGTGCTGGATGGTAATAATAAATTTCCGTTACTTAGTAAAACAGGTTTATTCTTGATAGGTCCTAAGAATCCGTCAGGCAATTTCTCTGCTTCTGACCAGGTTTTTCCTCCGTCAGTAGATCTTCTTAGCATTCCCCACCACTCTGAAGGTTTTGGACCAATTTTGTAGAACAACATCAAATCGCCTCCGGGAATTTGATACAGAACCGGATTCCATGTTGGTAATCTTGGTCCGTCTTTCATTATTCCGTCTGCCACCTGAATTCCTTCACCCCATTTGTCGCTGCCTTTCTTTTTCACACTTACATAAATACAGACATCAGGATTTCTTTCACGTGTTCCCCCAAACCAAGCTGACACTAAATCACCATTAGTTGCCTCTACAATAGTTACCGAATGACAAGAAGGATAAGGTGCTTTATCATAGATAAATTGATCTACTAAAATGCCTTCTTTCCAGGTTTTATTTTTTAAAGCAGAACTACAACTTCCTAATGTTATCACTCCAATAAGCATGACTGCTATTTTTAATCCTCTCATTTTATTTTTTATTTGTTATTGTAATTTATTTTAAGTTTATGGTATAAACCCCTGATGGCAAGCTTACAATTTGTTGATTACCTTCAGTTTTATATTTAATTCCTATTTTTTCTAATTTTGCTTTATTTACAGTAATTTTTTTCGAATCAGTTGTTGGTAAATAAACCACAGCCGAAGTATTTGCCGGAATTGTAATGTTCCATTCCAAACCATTTTTATTTTTTTTCCAATGGCTTTTAATCAATCCATGAATAGATTCGTAAGAAGCATTTACAAAAGTGAGTCCGGCATTAAAATCGGGTTTCATGATAATTTCCTTGAAGCCCGGATTTTCAGGATTGCTCTTGATTCCCGCCATATTTTCGTAGTACCAAATCATTAAATCACCTAAAAGCATCACGTGATTTTGAGAATTCATCGTGGGGTCAGCTGTGTTTCCATTCCATAATTCCCAAATGGTTGTGGCACCGTTTTCGACCATATAACCCCAGCTTGGATAGGTTTTATTGGAAGCTAATTTATAAGCCAGATCACCTCTTCCAAAATTGGTTAGCGTTCGCATTAAAAACTGTGTTCCAATAACTCCCGTGCTGATATGACCGTTTTTAGTCACTTCCACTTCGTGAACCATATTTTGAAAAACCTTCTCTTTTAGGTTTTCAGGAACCATCCCGAAAGCCAAAGGCAGAACATTAGCGGTTACGGTATTATTAGCATAGCTGTTGGTAGCTGTATTCAAATATTTAGCATTGAATGCTTTTTTAATTCTTGTTGCCAAATCCTCATAATGAGCAATATCGGATTCTGCATTCGCTATTTTAGCAAACTTTTGCATTATACCCAAAAGCTGACAATAAAAAGCACTGGATAACAATTGTCCATCGGTTAAACGGGCAGGATCTTTAGAACGAATCAACTCTAAGGATTCCGGTGGAACACACCAATCTCCATATTTATCTTTGTTCATCAAATCGTTTTTCAGATAATTTTCTTCCATATACGTCATCCACTTTTTCATCGACGGATATTGTTTTTTAATTACTTCAGCATCGCCGAATTGTTGGTACAACATATCCGCAACTGTAATGTAAGTTCCGGGCCAGGTTACATTATCACCATAATAACGCCAAAAAGCGGGTGCTACATCTGGCAATCCACCGTCCTGAGTTTGGGAATATTTGATATCGTCGAGCCATTTGGCATACAAAGTCTGATTATCGAATAAAAAACTTTCACCATAAGCTCCTGTTGTTCTGTCACCCAACCAAGGTTGGCGCTCGTTTCGTTGCGGACAGTCGATTGGCATTCCTTTGTAATTTCCGCTGATTCCCCACCAGGCGTTTTTAAAAATCTGGTTCATCGTTGCATCCGAAGACTCGAAAGTTCCTGTTGTTTTAATGTCGTCATATACCACTTTTCCAATGAAATTATCCAATGTTGGCTTGTTCGGAAAACCGGAAATTTCTACAAAACGGAAACCGTGAAATACAAATCGTGGTTCCCAGATTTCTTCTCCTCCGCCTTTAAGTGTATAAATATCGGTAGTTTTAGCATCACGCAAATTGGCAATGTACAGCGACCCATCCTCCTGTAAGGATTCGGCGAATTTCAGTGTGATTTGGTCACCAGATTTTCCTTTTACTTTCAATTGCAACCAGCCTACCATATTCTGACCCATGTCTAAAATGTAAGTTCCTCTTGGAGTCGCTTTGATAGAAATGGGTTTTACCTCAGCCATTATTTTCATATTCGGTGTCATCTGCGCTTCATAAAAACCGCCCGGTTCCTGCACATATCTGGCATTTATCCAAGTAGAATCATCAAAATTAGTTGTGTTCCAGCCTTTCATTTCCTTACGTGCATCATATTCTTCGCCGTCGTATTCGTTGTTAGCCAAAATTGGTCCGTCGGTAGTTAATTTCCAGGTTTCATCGGTTCTGATTACCTCATTACTTCCGTCGGTATATTCCACAAACAATTGCAAAGCCATTTTTGGAAAACCAAAAGATTTTATTTTATACGGTTTGTAATCCTGACGCATCGCAAAATAGCGTCCGTTTCCTAAAATAGTCCCCAACATATTTCTGCCTTCTTTCAATTGCGCAGTCACATCAAAAACATTGTATTTTACGTTTTTGGTATAATCTGTTGGAACGGGAGCTAAGACCTGATCGCCAATTTTATTTCCGTTGATGTACAGCTCATACAAGCCCATACCCATAATGTAAACCTTAGCGCTTTTGACCTGTTTTTTCAAATCAATTGCTTTTCGCAAATAACGGGCTGACAATCTCGAATACTGAGAAACACTATCGTCTTTCGATAATTTTTCATAGCCAATCCAACGGGTCGATTTCCAATCGGCATAGGTTAAAATCCCGATGCTGAAATGTGCCGTTTCATCCGATTTAATTTCGCCTTTATTTGTCCAAACAATTACTTTCCAAAACGCATTTTGTCGATCGCCCAGCTTTTTGCCTTTGTAAACAATATTGACAGATTCGTTGCTTGTTACTTTTCCGCTATCCCATAAATCGGCTTTGTTCGCTTTCAGATTTTCCAAAGTCGAAGCAACCATAATTTGATAGGCGGTTTGTTTCACATCATTTACATCAGCTTTTATTTGCCAGCTCAAACGGGGCTGAACCACATCAATTCCTTCCGGATTGTTTAGCATTTCGCATTGCAGATTGGTCATGCTGATTTTATTTTGGGCTTGCGCCAAAGAAAAACTGAGCGATGCTATTAGGATGAAGGTATGTAGAAGTGTTTTTTTCATAAATTTTATTTTTTTTGTCACGCAGATTTTGAAGATTTTCGCAGATAATATTTTTAAAGATTACGTCTTTGTATTTTTCGTTTAAACTTTTTTGTTTTTATCATTTATTCAATTTCACATAAAATCGGCATATGATCACTGATTCTTATCCAAGTATCGAAGTCTCCAATTTCAAAACTAATCATTTTATTAGTGAATCTTTGAGTACCAAAAACATAATCAATATGATAAGGTCTTTCAAAATTTCTTTGAAAATATAAGGTTGGTTTAGTTTCTTTACCTTGAAGTTCACTTGTAAATCTGTGATAAAAACTTTCAATACCAAGCTCACTAAATTCTTTCACAACATCAGAATGATTCCACCATCTGTCCCATTCATCCCATCTTGTATTACTATTAAAATCACCTACAATTATTGACTCATTTAGCTTGTCTTTATTTATTTGTAAATATTTCCACAATTGACCGATATAACCAAAATTAGGAGAATTGTTCCTGTGTGTCCAGACAGCCAATAAGTTAAAGTCCTTATTTATTCTACAGGGCAAAAAATGCTTTACTGTATGGTCTTTGAAACTATTACTCCAATCTAACTTTTCCAGTTTAATCTCTGACTTTGCAAAAACTGCAAGTCCTTTATTTTTGTTATCTCCAATCCAAAGATAATTTTCAGCCCATTCTTGATATTTTTTATCCATTGATTCAGCTGGATTCTCACATTCTTGAATTATATATATGTCTGCATTTAAGTCTGTAATAATTTCAAACTTTTTTCTAAATGCTCCGTTACAATTCCAAGTTATTATTCTCAATCTTCTAGTTATTTACAATAATCAATAATATCCGATTTTGGCAGATTTTATTTGAATCAGATTGAGCAAAAAAATCTGCGTTAATCTGCTTAAATCCGTAAAATCTGCGTGCAATTTATTTATTCCGCAACTAATTTTTCTAATCTCTCAGAAACCCCAATTTCCTTCCCATTCTTAAAAATCCTAAACCCTTTCCCTTTACCATATTTTTCTCCTGTTTTATCCCAAAGGATGGTGATGATATTGCCGTGATACAACACATTATCCAGACAAAACCAATCCCATTTTTCCTGTGGAATCAACGGATTCACTTCAATTTTCTCATCAGCTCTCGGACGTAAACCAACTAATCCCGTAATCATCAAATCATTAAAAGTAGAGTGATTGTAATAACGGCTGCGTTCTCTGTCGCCCATTAACCAATACCCCGTTGTTTCGTCCAGATATTCGCCAATATATGGTCGCCCACGATAATATTGTGATTCCACATACAAATTCATTTGTTTGAAATAATCATTTGCATCTACTACTTTTTGCTCATAATCATTTAGCAAATTAGCCATAGCGGTTAAGGTTTGCGAAGTAGCAAATGGCCAGATAGCACCATCCCACTCACAAGTTCCGGTTCCATGTGTTCTAAAACGCGGACTTCTTCTCTCGGCAGTGGTTAAACCAAAAGGAGCCGAAAATCCTTTTTCATCCTTTAATTGTTCCCAGGCCTTTTCAAAACCTTTATTCTTTTGCGGCAAATTAAAATACCACGGAATAAAACCAATGGCTTCTCTTACTTGTGCCAAGGTATCTTTCTCGGTAAAGGTTTCAAAGAAATCCGATTTAGGATTCCATAATTTTTTTTCTATTAAACTTTGCAAATTATCTGCTTTAGCTTTGAATTTATCTTCCAATGCTTTATCGCCTTTCATCGCAGCCATTTTCGAAATAGCCATTGCATTTCCGTACATATAACTGTTAATGGTTGGTCTTGCATTTTGCACTTTTCGTCCGCCACTCAGGGATTCTTCCATTCCGTCTTTTACATCATGCTGCCAGAACAAACCATCTTTGCGCTGACGGTCTTTTTCCCAAACGGCATAATCCGTAACCATATCCGGCATCATATCCAGTAAGAATTTTTCATCCTTATTTACTAAATAACGATTGTATAAAGCATCTGCAGTCCAGCTACTAAACTTATACAACTTGTTCATAGGTTTTCCCTCATTGCCTCTGTACCATAAATGCACATCCTGCTCAATGTATTTTGGGTCATGAACCCATCTGAATTCATTAATATGATGTCCTAGAGCACAGGCAATCATATTGTATTTATCAGCATACGAGCGATCTACCAAAAATTCGGTAATGGCATAACCCTGAGGGGTATTTTTGATGTGTTTGCGGGCTGTCCACCAACGGAAATAATAGATTTCTTCAAAATTTTGCTGTGGACATTCAAACAACGGAATATTCTTTTCCATCCATTTCCAGGCACTATCATTTGGAATGGCAAACTTCAGGTTTTCATCTTCCATGGTGTTGAAATAATCAACATAATGTTTGAAGTTATCGGCTTTCAACACAGCTCCTTTTGAAAAATGTCCCGAAGTGGATTTACAGCCGCTTAATGAAGCGATCAAAACTGTAAAAGCGATTATTTTGTATTTAAAATTTGTCAACATTTTAATTATTTATTTTTTCAGTTTGTTTGTCATTACGCTCACGTTATGAGATTGCTTCGTTCCTCGCAATGACCTTATTAATTCCCGTAAAATGTATAGGTCTGACCCGCTTTCATCTCTACATCATATTCCTGATACTTTGGCAATTTTACTTTTGGTAATTTTGCTTTATCTGAAATAATTGGCTTCTTCACATTCGCTGTCTCGAACAATGGATTTGGATTTTGTCCTTTGGCTTTTTTCATTGCAAATCCGCTTGCTTTTAAACTATTTTCTAATCTCAATCGACAATTTCCGTCTAGTTTAGCCTGAATTTTCAACATCGAAACCTTATTGTTTTTCCATTCGATATCCAGTACATAACCGCCTCTGGCTACTATTCCTTTTATAGAACCATTTTTCCAAACTGTTGGCAATGCCGGTAATAATTGAATAGCACCTTCCTGACTTTGCATCAGCATTTCGGCAATTCCCGCGGCGCATCCAAAGTTACCATCTATTTGGAATGGTTGGTGTGCATCCAACATATTTGGATAGGTTCCGCCACCTTTTCGTTGTTCTGCGGTAACCAAATGCAACTGATCCTGAATTAATTTATAGGCATGATTTCCATCTAATAAACGAGCCCATAAATTTACTTTCCAACCCATTGACCAACCTGTAGATTCGTCTGTTCTGTAAATCAAGGATTGTTTAGCCGCTTCAAAAAGTTCCGGTGTTCTAAACGCTGATATCTGATTACTTGGAAACAAACCGTACAAATGGGATACATGGCGGTGATTGTCTTTAGGATTGTCCCAATCGTCCTGCCATTCCTGTAATTGATTGTGTTGTCCGATTTTCATCGGAGGCATTTTAGCCAGCGCTTCCTGTACTTTTTTAGCAAAAGTCACATCTTCTGACAGAATATTGGTAGCCCTAATTACATTAGTAAATAAATCAAACAACAATTGGTTATCCATTGTGGTTCCCGAAGCAATAGTTGCTTTGCCGGAACCTCCAGCATGCGTATTTTCAGGTGAACTTGCCGGAACGACCACCAGATATTTTGTATTTGGGTCAATTACCATAAAGTCCAAAAAGAATTGAGCCGCTCCTTTCATAAGAGGATAAATTTCAGCCAAATATTTTTTGTCTCCGGTGTACAAATAACGTTCCCATAAGTCCTGACAAACCCAGGCACCTCCGGTTATCCACATACCCGAAGTAGCGTGGTCGATAGGCCCTGTAATACGCCAGATATCGGTGTTGTGATGCAATACCCATCCGCCACAGTTATACATAGTTTTAGCCGTTTCCTGTCCTGTAACCGCTAATTCTTTTGCCATTTGGATAAATGGCTCGTGCATTTCCGAAAGATTGGTCAGTTCAGCTGGCCAGTAATTCATCTCCGCATTGATGTTCATGGTGTATTTACTTTCCCATGGCGGTGCAAGCATATCATTCCAGATACCCTGTAAATTGGCAGGCTGACCGCCCGGTTGCGAACAGGAGATTAAAAGGTAGCGTCCAAACTGATAATAAAGAGAAACCAATTGCGGATCAGATTGCTTCGCAAAGTTTTTGATGCGTTCATCGGTTGGTGCATTCATCGCTGCGTTGCTTCCCAAATCCAAACTGCTTCGTTTGAAGAATTTTTGATAATAAGCCACATGTGCTTTTTTAATTTCGTCAAAATTTTTAGTTAAAGCTGCCTCAAGAAAACGTTTACATTTTTGCTCCTGATTTTCGTCTAGTGTTTTGTAATCCACAAAATTAGTAGCAATAGAAACATATATTGTAGCTTCATCAGCGCCATCGATACTGATAATTCCGTTTTTTGAAGTTACGGTTCCTCCAACATTTTGAACAGCAGTTCGCCCCTGAAATTTGATTTTCCCTTTTTGTCCTTCCACAGTGCTTCCTACACCCGAAATCACACTTTGTTTCCCATCTGAATAAGGATCCGTTTTATCAAATGGACTATTCATCATCAGATTACAGCTAATCATTCCCGGCTTACTGGCAGTCAGTTTAACAGCAACAACCTGATCAGTAAACGCAGTCAAAATTTCTCTTTTATATTCTACACCGTTCACCGTATATTTTACTGTTGCCGTTGCATTTTCAATATTTAAATCACGGTAATAGTTTGTAAACTTATCATGACCTGAAAAGGAAATATACAGGCTCCCAAAAGTCTGATACGGCATTCCGTTATTAGTTTGCGACATGATATCCGAATCTGCCAAAGCCTGTGCTTCATCAAATTTTCCTTCAAAAATTAATTTTCTAACCACTGGCAAAGCCGCTAATGATTTGGAATGCGCGTTAGAATTGGGCGAACCGGCCCAAATAGTTTCTTCGTTTAATTGCAATCTTTCAATGGATGGATTACCAAAAACCATGGCGCCCAATCGACCATTACCCAAAGGCAAGGCTTCGTTCCAGATAGCGGCAGGTTTATCATACCATAATTTTATTGGCTGTTGTTGTGCCAATGCAAAATTCACTCCCAATAAAACCATTAGGAATTGAAAAAAGAATCGGCTTTTTGTACTTGTAAAATTCATTATTGTTTTAAGTTTTTCTCTCCAAAAAGAGCGTATAATTGATTAATATCTTTTAATGCATTTGCCGGTAGTTTTTCACCTTTTGCACCAAAAACGTACATTTTTTCATAAGCTTCAATTACGCAGGCAGATTCATCTATTTCACCTTTACTGTTTTTTACTTTATTGATATCTAAGCCTAAATGTTTTGCCATAAAAGGATACATTGCCATGCGTTTCGATTCGCCATAATTATGTCCCTCTTTAGCAAAATGTGCGTTTTCAACTAACTCTTTTTTTCCGTATAAGCCATAGGTTTTTTGAATAAATGGAAATTCTAATTCCGGTACTGTCGATGTCCAATCGCCACCATCAGAAATTATTAATTGTGCTTTTGGAGCTGCCATTGCTGCAATTTCAGCATTATTGGTTCCATTTCCACAAAGGTGTAAACCGCGACCGCTCTCACAAGGGCAACCACCTGAAAAATGAGAAGAGGTCATCACCACCGGTACAGAAACTGTAATTCTATCATCAATTGCTGCCAGGAACATCGTCATGGAACCACCCCCGGAACCACCGGTAACTCCCACGCGGTTTTTATCGGTATACTTTTGCGAAAGCATATAATCTAATAATCTTTCGGCACTCAAAACCTGAATGGTTTGTGCAATACTTTGACGATGCAAAGTCGAATCAAACTGTAAAGTCGATTCGCCCCAGGCAAACAAATCAAAACTAACCACAACCGCACCCATTTTAGCCAGAATAGTACAACGCAATTGCTCGTCTTTTCGATATCTGCCGTCACCAAAATGTCCGTTAGGTGTAATCACTACCGGTGCTTTTCCTTTTAAAGGATACGGTTTGTAAATGGAACCCGTAGCATAAACGCCCGGCATAATTTCTAAACCAATATTCTCCACTGTATAATTACCATATTTTCTAACTTTAGTTAAAATTGGGTTTTTGTTTGGCATTGCCGGTGCTTTGTCTAAACCAATGGAACTGATAATACAGGATTTCAAATCGGCTTTTCTGGTTTCCCAGGATTTTAAATTGGGATATAAGTCTGCTAGATATTCTAATCGTTCCTTACCTACAGCATCCGAATTTCTGGCATATTCAAATTTGCGTATGCGATAAACAGAATCATTTTCTTTAAAATAGGTCAGATTAAAAGGCGTCAAAACAGCTGTCAGCGAAACTTCTAAATTGTCCTGACGGATTCTCCATCGGGCATATTCTAATTCTTTCTCTTTAAGCAAACCATCTTTGTCATTGATAGTGATTTTAAAAATAGATTCTATCGTTTTTATTGTTCTTACTATGGGTTCTTTGTAATTATCATCTGAGGTTTGTGCGGCTAGTTTTGGCAAAACCAACAGCAGCATCAGCAGTAAAAAAGTCTTTTTCATTATAGCTCTCATCATTCTTAAAGTATCATTTTATTTATATTTACAAAGCACATTCCACAACATAAACACCTGAACCTAAAATAAATGTAGTTTTACCATTCTCATTTTGAACCGTTTTAGAATTGCTCAGTTTTTTACCATTTACTTTGATAACGGTAGTATTAGCTACAGGCAATTTTACAGTTGCCGTTGTATTAGCCGGAATCGTGCATTTATAAATTAATTTATTCTCTTTTTTCTCCCACTCTGAAGCGATTTCTCCATAAACCGAATTATAAGTTCCTTTTACAAAAGTCATATCGCCCACCATTTCAGGTTGTAAAAAGAAATGTGTAAATCCCGGATTTGCTTCATCGGGAACAATTCCCACTAAACTTTTATAAAACCATTCTTCAATTTGCCCCAGCATAAAATGATTCCAGGAATTTCCTTTTCGCGGATCCCATTGCTCGGTTAAAGTGGTCAGACCAAATTTGATTTGGAAACCATAACCCGGTGCATCATAATGGTTGTGCATTTTATACATCACCTCATTCAAACCATTATCAGCCAGAACCTGAAACAAATAACGATTCCCAACATCACCTGTTGTCAATCTATAGTTTCTGGCTTTGATATCGTTAACCAGATTGGTTAAAACAGCCTGCCTGTCTTCTGCGGAAACCATGTTTAAAAACAAAGGTACTGCATTAGAAAACTGACTTCCGGTACCGTACTGCTTCGTCTTTTCATCAAAAAACCTGCCATTAAATGCATTTTTTACACTTATTGCTAATTTTTCATAAATAACTGCATCTTCTTTTTTATCCAATAGTTTCGCAGCTTTGGCCAATAAATCAACACCAAAATAGTAATGACTTGTCGCTGAGAGTGCTATTGGGCTATTTTTAGAATAACCTGCCGCATGATCTCCATAATCATACCAGTCACCTAAACCGTAAGAAACAATTCCTTTATCAGCTTTTGAAGTCAGATAATCCACATATTTTTTCATTACCGGATAATATTCTTTCAATAAAGAATCATCTCCATAATAATCATAATACATCCAAGGCAGAATAACTCCTGCCACTCCCCATTCAGGCGAATCGGTAAAATCACCACCAAAAACTACATATTCCGGAGCAATAGTTGGAATCATTCCGTTTTCACGCTGTGCATCGGCAATGTTTTGCATGATCCCGGGAATATAATTTTTCATGTTGTAATTGTAAATCAATCCGGGTCCGTTTAAATGGGATTCTTCCAGCCATCCCAGTTTTTCCCGATGCGGGCAATCAGTAAGCACTGCCTGAAAATTACTTTTGATAGCATTATTAATCAGCTCATGCGTCTTATTGAAAATTTCATTCGAAGAAATAAAACTTCCGGCAGTTCCGGCTGAATTATAAATAAAATTAGATTTTAAATCTATAATTGTTGGCAAAGAAGCATCCTTAGTCGCTTTATAATTTGCCCCTTCAATCTGAATGTACTGATAGCCATAATAACTAAATTTAGGCTGCCATTCTTCAACTCCTTCGCCTTTTAAAGTATAATCAAAATAATACGGTTTTCCGGATCTTCCCTGACCTACCGTTCCATCATCATTCAGTCCTTCACCAACCCACATTCTCACGGTTTGTCCTTTTTTACCCTGTACTTTCAGCGTAGGGAAACCGGATAGATTTTGTCCCATATTAAAAACACTAACACCCGCTTTCGGTTCCGTAACTGCTTTAACAGCAAACTGCTCTTCAATTTTTACAGGAGTAAGTTGTTGTGGTCTTAACACCCCTTTTGGCGCTTCCTGAATCACAATTGATTTCCAGTGAGCATCATTAAAATGAGCCTTATTCCATCCTTTTTGTTCCAAATTTGCATTGTAATCTTCGCCTCCAAAAATACTATTGAAAGTGATTGGACTTTTAGCATATTTCCAGGTTTTATCCGTTTTGATAATTTGTTCAGAGCCGTCTTCGTACAGGACTTTCATTTGTAAAAACAAAGTAGGCGGACCAAAACTCACAAAGAACTTGGCATACCTTTCTTCAATCATGTTGTACATTCCGTTGCCTAAGACCACCCCAATTACGTTTTCACCTTTTGATAATTCATTTGCCTTAATTTCATAAGTATTGTAGTAAACGGTCTTATCATAATCTGTCCAGAGCGGTGCAAATTCACTATTGCCTACTTTTTTTCCGTTTAAAGTCAGTTCATAATGTCCCAATCCGGAAACATAAACTACCGCTTCTTTTATTTTTTTCGAAATTGTAAATGGTTTGCGTAACTGGATACTTCTACGAGCCAAAGAATCCGTTGCATCTACCATAGCCTGTCTTTTTTCTTTTTTGAAAGTAGCGGTATGGTAATTTCGGCCTTCCGGCAAATGACTATCAGCTTTAGTAATTGCCCCAATCCACGTTGGATTTAAATCCGAAGGCTGGATTCTGAAATAAGCCACATTGCTCCATTGAGTCACTTTTCTATTACTGTACCAAATTCTGACTTTCCAGAAATATTTAGTTCCATTTTTTAAAGCTTTCCCTGTGTACTTAACGTCCTGACTTGCGTTGGAAATTACTTTTCCGCTATCCCAGACATCCCCTTCATTGGCATTCAGTTTTTCTTTAGTAGAAGCTATTACTAACTGATACGCTGTTTGTGAAACATCAAATTTCTTAGCAACTATTTTCCAGCTAAAAACCGGATTTTGGGTACTTACTGCTAACGGATTTGTAGTACTATTGCATGTTAAATGGGCAACATTAATTTGTCCATTAGAAATAAAAGTTACTAAAAGACAAACAAGCAATCCTATGTTTTTGAAAAACTTCATGTTCTGTTTTTTTTGCCACGAATTCACGAATCTAAAACAATTTGCAAATTCGTGGCTGTTTTTTATAATTTTTCCGTAACCAGTGATTTAATATTAAATACCGCTTCCGGGATTTCTAAACCAGTGTTTGGTAAATCCACATAATCTTCAATATCGGGTGCTGTATCCGGATTTGGAGTATAACGCTGATCGCCGGTTCTGAACATAATTCTCGAAATTCCATCAGTTGGTGCATAGAATATCTTTGTACCTGATTCTTTGTCATTTACTTTTACAGTATAAGAACGGGAAGCAGCATCCAGTTTTACGGTAATGGTATACTCTTTACCGGCTTCGTATTTAGTAATTCCGCTAAAACGGGCACCATTTTTCACTTTTAAAACCCCTTCCGAATCAAACACCAGTCGAATAGATGGTAATCCCTGTTTATTCTGGAATTCAATTTGCAATAAACCATGATCATTTTGTTCCGGTTTTACGGTAAAAGTAGCTTCCATCTTTTCAGCAAAAGGAATTACACGTTCTACACGGGAATAGTCAAACAAATCATGATCACGCAAAGTTAACCATTTTACACCGTCAGCTTTCTTTTCTATTTTGGCGGAAGCCCAGGAAAGGTTATACGTATTCCAGAGTTTTAATTCCTGACCGTCAGGCATAGCATTAAAAACGTCATTGGCATTTTCTTTTACTTCACTTGTTATCGGAACCGGAACAGAAGCCACCCAGATATCTTCCTTATTCACGCTATAAGAAACCCAAAGTTTCCCGTCTGGCGGAGTTCCGTTGTTTTCAGTAATTCCTCTCACGTATTGCGGACCATAGGATTTGTAATTTCCTCCGTAACGCATTGGAGAAATTTCTCCATGAACCAGTAATAAATCGGTATAATTTAAACCGTCATCGGATGTTGAAATGGCTAATGGCCATCGGTATTCTGATGGGTTATAAACCGTAGCATACCGATTATCAGACGTTTTTTGTCCCCAGATTTTAGCATTACTGTTGACAAAACCAGGTGCACGCAACGGCATATATTCCCAGTTTTTACCACCATCTTTACTAACAGAAGTTAAGGCGTGTTTCCATAAACCTACCACATTTCCGTTTGCTAAATGATAATAACTAAAGGCTTTATATGGTTTTTGTAATGGAATCAATTCATCATCTCTGTCAGCTTCTTCTACCCATTGCTGCATGATTAAGGGCTGAGAAAGGATTTCTTCACAAGCTTTCTTTAAAGCTCTGTCTTTTGATTTGGTATAAAATGGAAAAGCCGATTTCGATTTATCCCAGGATTTATTGTATCGAATGAAATAGATAGGTCCAAAACTTCCGTCTTTATGAATCTCACGAATCACACGGCCCACTCCTTTTCCGTCATTGGGATCGTCTTTTTCGTCCATTGCAATCCCGTAATAAGCTAATGCATACAATTTTTTATCAGATGATGTATAAAATCCCATTCGCTGGTGCATAATCGCATCCAGATTTTTAGCTACACCATCTACTCCTTCTTTTTTCCATCCGTCAGGAATGCGGTAAACCGGAAAAATTACCTTTGGCATTCCCCAGTTTTCGCCGTCTTTAGAACTCACTAATAAAGTCTGACTTGGCGGAATATGTTCTCCTGAACGACCACTTAAATATTCCAGAAAAAAAGTATTATTCCAATACGCCATGGTAGGCTGATGATTGTAAGTCCAGCCATAGCCATCTGATTTTTCAGGATGTTCCCTGCTGGCACGCATAATTTGCGTAGCATGAACCCCAACAACAGGACTTAATTGTCCGTGGTGGTAATCGATATTAGACAATGTTTTTCCAACATATCTCACGGTATCATTTTGTGCAACAGCTGCAGTACAACTTGCTATTGTAACAGCTATTACTAAAAAATTGTTTTTTATGTTTAAAATGTTTTTCATTATTTTTTATTTTCAATTAAATTTTTCAAAGTTTTCTTTGAAATAGTAGTAATTGTGCCGTGTTTATGACCTTCCGGAAGTTGAATTTGCGACGATGCATCTTCAAATTTTTTAAAATCAGAAGTCTTTACTGCTTTATAATTTTTTGCTCCGTAATTATCGTAATAAATCAGCCAATCGTTTGCTTTTTTCAAAACCGTAGGGCCTTCAGAAAGATATGCCGTATACGGTTCAGAAATATTTTCGAACGGTCCCAATGGTGTTTTTCCAAAAGCTACTTTTAAATTTCGCATGGGTCTGGTATTGTCTTTTAAAACTAATACGTAATCGTTTTTAGCTCTCTTGACAATGACGCAGTCAATCACAGAAAAACCGGGTTCAAAAAACAGTTTGGTATCCGAAAATGTTTTGAAATCTTTAGTCGTCACATAATACATGCGGTGGTTGTTCTTCTCGTCTTCTACTCCTTTTTCAAATCGAAACGGAATGGTGGAAGCCCAGATAATGATATAGCGGTCCTGTTCGTCATCATAAAAAATTTCGGGAGCCCAAACATTTACCACTTCAGGTTCATTTTTCATCACATGAATATACTGCTGCTCTGACCAATGCAGTAAATCTTTAGAACTGGCATACCCAAAACCATCGCCACCTTTCCAGTCTGTTGTCCAGACCATGTGATACACATTGTCTTTTCCTTTTACAATTGAAGGATCACGCATGATTTTGCTTTTCCCCGCTTCCGGTTTTAAATAAGGACCTCCTAAATCTTTCCAATGGTAGCCATCTTCGCTGGAAGCCAAGTACAATCCATCTGTAGCTGGCTCACGAAAAGAAGTAAACAGATAAGCTTGTTTCGAATTGGAACAACTCCAAGTGCTTAAAGCAATTGTCAGGATAAATAGAATTTTTTTCATTTTTTAAAAATTAATTTCTGTCCCATACGATCAAAAAGACCTTACAGGAAGATACACTTATTCTACAACAGCGTTTTTGTCTAATGCAGCTCCTTTATTTATCACTTTTTTTACATTGTTAAAAACATTGTTTTTCAGGAATATTCCTTTAGTTTTCGCACCATCAGCTTCCAGGAAAACATCTGTAGTAAACATTGGAAAATTATTAGAAATCATCATGTTTGATGCATCAGTTAATTTAATTAATGCGGTGTTAGCTATTGGTTTCATTGAAGCAACATTATCCAAAATCAGATTGTTTGAATTTTCAATTTTAAAAGAAGCTCCTAAAGTTATTGTAACTTTTGCATCATGAAATTCCACATTGTCAGTTGTATTTAGTGTAAATCCTTCTGTACCCTGAATGTTTATATTTGAAAAAGAAATATTCTGCACCGGCATTTCTGAAATTCCTAAAACAGTTCCTGCTTTTTTCACATTTGTTCCGGTAACATTACTGATATGAATATTTCTAAAAATAGGTGTTCGCTCTGAAACCGGTTCTTCTACAGTATTTTTATCATAAAAAAGATTCATCATAAAAGCTTCTTCTTTGATGTTTTTCATCACTACATTATCTACACGAATGTCCTCTACAACGCCGCCACGACCACGAGCTGCTTTGATACGGATTCCTCTGTCGGTTCCGTCAAAAACACAGTTTGAAATCGTGATTTTTTTAATTCCTCCAGACATTTCGCTTCCTATAACCACACCACCATGACCACTTAGCATCGTACAATTAGTAATAGTCACATTTTCTGTAGCCATCCCATATTTACGACCGTCTTCATCTCTTCCTGATTTTATGGTGATGCAATCGTCGCCTACGCTAATGTGACAATTCGAAATATGTACATTTTTACACGAAGAAGGATTGATTCCATCTGTATTAGGAGAGTGCGGATTAAAAATGGTGATTCCCGTGATATTTATATTCTCACAAAAAACCGGATTTATCGTCCAGAAAGGAGAGTTTTGAAAAGTCACTCCTTCGATTAAAATATTCTTAGAGTTCTGTACCTGAAAAAAAGCTGGTCTGAAAAACTTTTTGTCAATTGTTCTTTGATAATATGGCGAATACACAATTCCTTTGTTTTGTTCCACCCACATCGTTTGGTATTTTGTCAACGGAATCGGACCTTTAGCTGTTTCAATACGGTACACTTCGTTCCACCAGGCTTCCCCTTGACCATCAATAACACCTCTTCCTTTAATGCTGATATTTTCGACATCTTTAGCATAAAATAATGGCGAGAAAGTCTTCATCATGATTCCTTCGTAACGCATTTCTACATAAGGCAGGTAATCATCAAAATTATTGGAGAATTTCAAAACCGAACCAGCATCCAGATAAATCGTGATATTGCTTTTGAATGTAATGGGTCCTGTTAAGTAATTTCCCGCCGGAAAGAAAATAGTTCCTCCGCCATTTTTAGAAGCTTTTTCGATCGCTTTTTGAATGGCCTGAGTACAAAGGATTCCTTTGTTATTTCCTCCTTCGTTCAAAATATTTATCCAGCCTTCATTTTTATTTTTGGCAGTCGCCAAAGCAGTAATTAATACAACACTCAACAGAAGGTATTTTTTTATAAAATTCATTTCAGATTATTTTGATGTTAAAACTAAAACCCAGTCATTCCCGTCAGCTTGTTCTCCCGGAGGATCAAACTCTAACACGCCTTCGTTTTTAAATTCTCCAATAGATTTATTTTCGCCATTTTTAGGATTAAACCAGGAAGCATCTACTTTATCTCCTTTAATTTTTCCCATATTCAAAGACATTGTTCTGCCATTGTAAGTGTAAATTAAAGCGTAATCAGCTCCTCTCGTAGCTGCTAAGTAATCGTATTTTTCACCCTGATTAGCTATAATAGTTTCATCCGGAACACGTTCAAAATAATTGTGATCTAAAATCAATTCCTTGAGATATTTCATTTGACCGGCGCCGGGAGCTTTCAATGCATCGCTCCAGATTTCTCTGTTTCCGTAAGCCCCTTTCTTTTCTCCTTTATGGTACATTTGCATCACAGCATTATTTCCATATGTAAAACCTGCTCCTCCTGCAAAAACAGACCAATATGCATATCTTCTTAAATCATGATCTTTCCATTTAGGTTGCAGGGTATCGTGTAAACCGTGAG
This sequence comes from Flavobacterium plantiphilum, assembly GCF_046000495.1. NCBI lineage: Bacteria > Pseudomonadati > Bacteroidota > Flavobacteriia > Flavobacteriales > Flavobacteriaceae > Flavobacterium > Flavobacterium plantiphilum. The sequence continues at coordinate 480,898 of NZ_JBELQA010000002.1, read as the reverse complement.
GAATTCCTTCGTATGACGGTTCTCCATCCAGTGTTGGTTTTGTTGGTTTTAAATCCCAATCTCTACTAACATATTTGTAATTGTCTTCTTTAAAAGCTCCTTTGGTAGTATCCTGAGCATAGGTTCTGTGTCCGGATTGGAACATATTAAAATCCAACCAGTCCGCATTATGATAGTTTTCAGAAGAATCGGTACGTCCAAAAGGATGGAAAGTCACCAATTGATCCGGATTGCTGGTCTTTAAAGTACTCCCGATTGCATTCCAGATATCCATGAACTTTTCACCATGTGTATCGCCACCGTTTAACCAAATTACATTGGTTCTGCCTTTGTATCTTCCGGCTAAAAATTGTGCATACTTTTCAGCATCAGCTTTAGTTACTTTACTGTCTTTACTACTCACATTAGTTCCCCAAACTGGAACCATTGCCAAATAGATTCCGTTTTTTTCTGCTACTTCCAATGTATAGTCTACATGATCCCAGTAATCATATTCATCCGGATTATTAAAATTATTTCCGGGAGTTACCAATGGTTTTGAAACATTCTCATCTGTTAAAGCAAAATCTCCATAGACATTTTTTACAGCCAAAGAATGCAATACCATCACCTGAACTACATTGTAGCCTTTTTGTTTTCGATCTTCAAAATACTGGTTTACTTCTTCACGACTTAATTTTCCAAAAGTCAGCCAGCCTGTGTCTCCCAACCAGAAAAAGGGTTTTCCGTCTTCTGTCTGGAAATAATGCTTGTTTGAGGCAACTTCTAATTTTGCCAAAGCTTTTGTTTCTTCCTTATTTACTTTGCATGAAATAGCCAGACAGCTTAATCCTGCAATTGCAAATAGTTTACCCATTTTCTTAGAAATCATTACTTTCATTTTATTTCTTTTTAATATATGCTACAATTTTTGAATCTTTTCCGCCCGGAGCTGTCAACGTATGGATTGATTTTCCCTGAATCACTTCTTTTGAAATCTGGTTACCGTTTTCAGGATTTATCCAGTATACTTCAAAAGTTCCTTTGTAATCCGATAAATCCAGTTTTGCCTGATTTGCTTTTTGGAAGTAATAAAGATATCCTTCTCCCTTATCTTCAAGTGTCCAGACAGCGCTGTTGTAATTTTCTGCAGAAACCGTTTTCATGTTTACCAATGCTTCATGAAAACCCGGAATAGTAATTTTAGGAATGGCAGCCAGAGAACCACCGGCCATCAATACCGGCCAGCCAAATCTATTAGCTCCCGGAGTAGAATAAATAACAGCTTTATTGCTGTATTTATCTCTGTATTCCCGCACTGCTCTGTACACCTGAGCATCTGTTTCTTTACCCACTTTCATTTGTCTGGCGTGTTGTCTTGGTGCCAAATTTACACCTCCCTGAGGAGCATATGCGCTTCCGTCTTCTTTATAATACCAATATCTGATATCAATTACATCAACTGTTGCAGCTCTTTTATCATCATTCAGAATAGCGTCCTGAACATCTTTAGTGGCACTTAAGGCGATTTTAGATTCACTTTTATGTGCTTTTTTATAATTAGCTGTTACATCAATCCAAAATTGCATGAACGATAAAGGTCCGGTATATTCGGCACTTGTAAGTTGCAAAACATTGGCATTGTCTTTAAAATTCTCTAAGCTTTTTTCGATAAAACTCTGGTGTAATTTTCTAATATTTTCATTTCGAACATCATAAAATTGTTCTGCAATAAAAATTCTTTTATCACCTACATAAGGTGGTGGCTCAGGAAGTCCTGTATTGTTTACATTATTAGCCGGACGCCAGGGTGAACTTGACCAGTGCGCTCCAGCTTCTAAAATATTATGTTGAAAATATTGTTCGTTCATTAATATCTTATTTTGCTGAGCCGCTAACTCCGCAAATGTTTTCAAACGCCCCCAATACCATGTATTGAATCTTGTTAAATCATATTTACTCAGATGGTCCCAAGCTGTTCCTTGTCCTGTTCTGTCAAAAGGCTGTTCGTAAAAAGGTGCCCAGACATCGGCATCCATTCGGCGGATGCGTTCGTGATCGGCCATTCTTTGTTCGTACCACAAACCGTAATTATGATCTAAAGATGCCTTATTATTATCCACTAAAAACTGAACCGTTTCAGCTAAATTATCGGTATACCCCAATCCATAATGCCCCGGAGCAAAACGGGTAATATGAGGTCTCGCGGTTACAATATCTGATTCACGCAAACTGCCTCTCCACCATGGAATATCAATAATTTCACCTGTTAACAATCCTTTATTACTAATTAAAAGGCCATTTTTAATATCTATTTTATCGGTATTATCTGCAACAGATTTTGATTCTGTTTTTACTTCGTTAATGCGTTTTGCTTTCGAAAAATCAATTGCAATAGGATTTCTCGTTGCTGACTGTTCAATCCATTCTTTTAAAGTGGTTTGCTTTTTATAAGATTCGGCTGTTAAAACGGCTGCCTGTTCAATCGTTGGGCTGGAAGTAGGCTCTGATCCTAAATCAATAATCTGGGATTGCATTGGCAATTTTCCAAGACGCTGTTCTAGCAAAGCATAGTACAAACTTCTGGGATTAATATGACTGTTTACGTCATTCCAATGTCCGTTTCCTGCCCATTGTGCCCAAACTCCAAATGCCCAGTTATCAGCTGTAGGCGGACTAAAATTATCAATTTTTGAAGCCGATGTTTCCCAAATGACACTATTAGCTGCATTCCAGCCGATTCCGCGGCCATCCTGTCCTAAATTCTTAAAACTTAATGCGTTTCCATCAATTAAAACAACATCAAACAATATTCCTGTAGCCCAGCTTCCAACAGAGCCACTAAAACTATAAGGTAAATACGATTGACATTGTAAAAATACGTTAGGTCCCGCAGTAGCATAGCCACCAACAGCAAAATCATTATAACCATATTCTGAATAACAGCGCTGAAATAAGGTTTGCTGCCCTTCGGTATAAAAAGTACTTCTTCTGAAAGCAGCAATTTCTGAGACCGGATTCAAAGAAATACAATCCTCTACCGTGATTCTTTTAGCTGATTTTAATATAGAAACAGCGCCTCCGGCAAATTGTTCAAAATTCACTTGCCTCACCCATACATCTTCCGTATTTTGAATGGAAACTCCGTACCATCTGTGTTGTTCGTCTTTTGGGTTTGTAGTATCAAAATCTGATTTTAAAATCAAATTTTCTACACCCACATTATTAATTCGGCCTGACCATGAATAAATTACTACTTCCGACGGAGACAATTTTGTATCCAAAGCATTTGTTAAAGGAGCATCGATACTGATTTTGTTGGACTGAACGTGAGTCACTTCTCTGTCGGCACGAATTACAAAATCATCACTTTTCCATCCTATCCATCCTGTTTCACCACCAAAATCTTTCATTCCAAGACTGTCAATCCATTTCTGGGTGATAGGAGTATTTACTAAAATATGATCGCCTTTTTGTATAGCATTGGCATTTTTTAAAGAAATTGTAGTACTGCCAAGCGGTGTATAAGCATCAGCAACTTGAAATTTATCTTTTAAAATACGATTATTATTTCCGGATATATTTACAATAGCGCCTCTTGAAGTTCCTGTTGCCAGAATTGTGGTTCCGCTGTTTCCGGATCCGCTTCCTCTTAAAACGATTCCGCTTTCTTTAATTGTAAGGGTTTCCGAAACCTTAAATATTCCTTTATCTAAAAGCACCGCTCCTCTAAAACCATTTTTATCTGCTTTAAGTGTCGCCACATAATCAATAGCAGCCTGAATGGTAGCCGTTGCATCGCCTGAAATATGTGGTACAAACGCTTTAACTGCAATATTAGGAATCGCATATTCTCCGGCACGATAACCTGCAAAAGAAAAATCAGGAATCTGGTCTCCCAAATTGTTCTGAGTTCGGATTATTTTTCCGGCTTTATCTTTTGTAATGGTTGGAAAACTGTTTTGAGCATTCAGAGAAGCAGCCAAAAAGAACAACAAAAGTGCCTTAAAACTAAGGCACTTGTTGATTATGTTGTGTTTACAACAATTACTATTATTCAAATATGGATATTTGTTTTTCATATATAAACCCTAAGGGAGTTAAATATTAAAATTCAAAACTATTGTAACAACGGAGCTGTAAGCGTCTCTTTGTTATTTTCCTGTTTTGTCCAGTCCGTTTTTTTAACAGGATCAATTCCGTTGATATACTTTTCAATATTTGTATATCCATCACCATTTAAATCTCCATTAGCATCAGAAGCGTCTTTAGGATTTAAACCGTATTTCTTTTCCCAGGCATCCGAAATTCCATCATTATCAGAATCTTTGTATGCTTTTCCTCTGTATTCAGGATAACCTCCTACCTGATCCGGATGTGTTATGATTCCTTTCTTATAAGAATCAGCAGGCAATCTTCTTTTGATAAATTCTTTTCCAATGGTGTTTTCCAAACCATCTTTATATTCTATTTTTCCTGTTCGAACATAATTAATTACACGTTTATCAACTGCATCTCTTTTAGGCAAAGTGGCTCCTACATTATTCAGCACAAATTCATAAGCTTCATCAGCTTTCATAATGGTTACATGTGCCATTGGAAATGGTTTGGACTGTTTAATTAACTGTAAATAATCTTTAGATTCTGCTAAAGAACGATCTTCCAGCTGTACTCCACCATTCCAGTTATCAGCGGTAACTTCCGGTGAACCTACTACAAAATTACCCGATACATAAGCTCTTCCAAAAGTTTTAGGCTCCATATAACCCGATTCCGGTTTTAAAATTCGGTAACTAATCGGTTCTTTTTCAGGAGTAATAGGTCCAGGTTTGAAATAATTATTGATGATGTTAAACATCGAACGATAATCACCTCCGTCCAGAGAGCGATTCCACCAATTGAACAATACATTATTTACAAAATTAAAACTTCCGTACATTCCTATGGAAGGATTTCTTGAAATATTATTGGCCCACAAATTACGAATAAAAGTACTGTTTAAGCCTCCAATAGTACTTCCGAAAGCATGGTTATAAGTATCCAGACCTTCCGAAGATATGGTATTTTGTATTGTTACATTAACTGCAGGAATTTTTTCTAATTTTGATTTTTCATTAGCCTGAAACTGATGGCGGTACAACGAAATGTTTTCGTCTAACCCCCAGCTTACGGAACAATGATCAATGATAACGTTTCCAATCACATTGCCGCCTAAAGCATCATCTCTTCTTGTAACCTCAGTTGCGCCACGGCGAAAACGCATATAACGGATAATGATATCATGTGTATCCAACAAAATAGATTCTCCTGCTACGCAAATACCATCACCAGGTGCAGTCTGACCAGCGATGGTAATATATGGTGCACGCACACTGATTGGTTTTTGGAGTTTAATAATACCAGATACATTGAAAACAACTGTTCTTGCTCCTACTGCTTCTAAAGCTTCTCTTAAAGTTCCTTTACCGGAATCTTCCAAACTGTTCACGACGAATATTTTTCCTCCACGTCCACCAGCGGTAAATGCACCACCACCTTCAGCTCCTGGAAAAGCAGGGATTTCAGCCTGAATTAAATCCCCCGGATAGGCAGCCCATGGAATAAAGGGACGCCCTTTTACAGCTTCTTCTCTGAGTATATTTTCATTGTCTGCCCAAATCTTAGCTAATCGTGCATCTTCCTGTGCTAAAACAGCATCCGTTTTGTCCTGAAGAGCTTTAGGAATTTCAGGATATTGAGCCTGCATAACCGAGCAACTGAAAAAAAGTATGCTTAAGTTAAACAGCTGTTGTAGGTTGTATTTCATTTTTTTGAAGTTTTTAATGAATGAGTTTATATTTTTATGAAGTTTAAATCACAATACCAAATCTATAAAACCTTATTTTTTCTTATTTTTCTCTCTTTCTTCTAATCTTTTATGCCAGTCAGCACTTTCTTTGTTTAAATCATATCCTTGTTTAGAAAGATAATTATTGATTCTTCCTTTGTATTTTCCAAACCAGGCATGCTTTTCTTTAGAAGAACCCGCATCCATTGCATGTTCTCTGGCTTCCACCAGCGCATCATAAATGTACTTTTGTTGTTCCTGAGTCAGGTTGGGTAACATATCATTATAACCTGTAACAGTTATCGGTAAAACACCATAAGTCATTCCGTCTTTTACCTGAACTATCTGACTATTATTAAGTTTTTTACTTAATTTTTTCAGATAGGATTTATGCAGTGACAGGATTTTTTTATCGGCATCATTCTTTAATTTATCAATTGTTTTTTGCTGTTTCTCCTTATCCGTAATACTTTTTTTAACTTCCTCAATTTTAGCATCACGGCCATCCTGAATCTTACTCAATGAACGGTATTGTTCTGCAATTATATTTCTAACTGCCAGCTGATCTTCCGATGATTTTAATTTCAAATCATCAACAATTTTCTGAGCTCTTTCATTAGTCACTTTTACATATTCAGGATCAACGCCTGATTGTGCCAAAACTATATTTGAACCAACAAACAACATTAAAGCAACTACTAATTTTTTGTACATTTTCATCATTTATTTTTTTAAAACTTAAGTAATATAAAGCAAAATTCTTGCTCAATCTGTTACCAGATTAGGCAAGAATTATACCAAAAAACATCGATTACTTCTTATACTCTGCTAATCCTTGTTCTTTTTTAGCTAAAGTATCTTCATTATTATCCAGGTTTTTCCAATCTACTTTTTTAGTAGGATCTATGCCATTGATATATTTTTCAATATTTGTATAACCATCTCCATTATTGTCTTTATTTGCATCAGAAGCATCTTTCGGATTTAAACCGAATTTTTTCTCCCATGCATCCGGCATACCGTCATTATCTGAATCTTTATAGGCTTTCCCTTTGTATTCCGGATACCCCCCTACTTGTGAAATATCAGTAATAATTCCTAATTTATAAGAATCCTGCCCCAGACGTCTGTGCTCAAACTGATAGAATGATTTAGGATCTAATCCTTTTGCATATTCCGGTTTTCCTGTTTTTACAACTCTTACAATTCTGGTATCAACAGGATCTCTTTCAGGCAATGTTGCTCCGGCATTTTTAAGTACAAAATCATAACTTTCTTCAGCAGTCATAAATGTTTTTAACCAAGGCATTGGCATTGGTTCATTTACTTTCATTTTAGGGAAATACGTTGACGCTTCTTCAAAACTCATTGCATTTCCTTTTTTATTTTCCATTTGTACACCGCCAGCCCAGTTATCTTTAGAAACTTTTTCATTTCCTTCGACAAAATTTCCGTTTACGTAAGCTCTACCAAAAACTACATAAGGTAATTTACTTCTGCCTGATTCCGGTTTCAAAATTCGGTAGCTTATCGGATCATTTTTATCCGTTGCCGGTCCTGGTTTAAAATAATTATTAATGATATTATACTGAGCCGTATAATCACCACCATCGATAGAACGGTTTACCCAGTTAAAAATAACATTATTAGCAAAATTAAAGATTCCGTTCCAACCGATTGATGGGTTTCTACCTGTATTAGAAGACCATAAATTTCGAATAAAAGAACAATTTTCCCCACCTAAAGTACTACCAAAAGCATGGTTATAAGTATCTAAACCTTCAGCAAACAAACTGTTTTGAATGGTAACATTTACTGTTGGAAATTTTTTATCCGGACCACCGGTTCCATCAGCATACATATGTCTGTAAAAAGACATGTTTTCGTCTAAGCCCCATGTTGCAGAAACGTGATCAATAATGATATTCCCCACCGGATTTCCTCCAATAGCATCGTCACGACGACCTACAAAAGTTTCCCCTCTACGGAAACGCATGTGACGAATAACAACATCATGAGTATCTACCCAGATGGTTTCACCTGCTACACAAATTCCGTCACCGGGAGCAGTTTGCCCTGCTATAGTAACATAAGGAGCACGAACAATTAAAGGACTTTTAAGCTTTATAATACCTGAAACATTAAAAACAATGATTCTGGCACCACCTTGCTCCAGTGCTTCACGCAAAGACCCTGGACCTCTGTCTTCCAGACTGGTAACAGTTAAAACCTTACCACCTCTACCGCCAAAACTATACATTCCTCCTCCTTCAGCACCTGGAAAAGCAGGAATGGATGCCTGTGGCAAATCAGTAGGTCTCGAAGCCCACGGTATAAATGGTTTTCCTTGTCTTTCTTCCTGTTCCACAATTACTTTCGCTTTTTCCCAAGCCTCATTTGAAAGTTTCTCAGCTTCAGCCTTAATCGCATTTTCTCTTGCCTGAACCTCAGGAGATATTTTTGGATATTGTGCAAAACAGTTTACACTGCTTCCTAAAGCCAAAAAAGCCAATAAATAATTTAATTTGTTCATTTTAAAATTCTCTTAATTAATAAAAATGTTTGGTTAGAACTGTGTTTTTATTAGATTAAAATTTTGATAGTTGTAATAGAAGAAATGCCTGAATAAATCAGGCATTTCTTGTTGTTATATAATTATTGCAAAGGATAAAAAGTTGATGTCCCTCCAGACCATCCGTCAGTTTGTCCTAAATAAATAGAAGTATTTAATGCGCTTGCAGGAATACCAAAGAAATAGTATTGATTATACCATTTAAATTTCCAATTAGCAGACGTAGGATCTGCATTATCTTTTACAACCACTCTTAAAAAGTTTGTATAAAAATAATCTAAGTACTGATCATAAGTAGTTATACCAGTTGGGTAAGTTGCAGGATTTCTGTCTGCAACAGGAGCCACCCCATTAACTGGCACAAATGGATCAGGATTACCTACATAATCAGTACCATTTTGTCTTTTAGCTATAAAAAATAATCCCTGTCTTCTGATTCCATCAATAGGAGTTTGATTTAAACGTGTACATGTACCAAAATCATCATTAAACAACAACCAACGTCTTAAATCCCAGAAACGTTTACTTTCGTATGCGAATTCTACTTTTCTCTCATTAATAACAGCAGCAAAATGTTGATCTCTGCTATTTACATTGTCTAAACCAAATGTCCCTCCATTACTTTCAATACCAGCTCTCTCTCTAATTTTTGCAATTAAAGCTTTACCTTCTGCCAATTGATTAATTCCAATAGCAGATTCCGCTAAATTTAATAATACTTCGGCAAAACGCATTTCCATATAATCGGTACCACTAAACTGGAAATTGTTAGCTTTACTTGCACTTGGATTTGTTGCTTTTCCGATATATATATTAGTATTAACAGTACCTAATGTTTCAGTTACACCAGTTGGCAATACGGTAGCATCAGCTGGAGTAGTCCTAAACCAATGATAAGAAAACTGCTTAAAAGAAGGTTCTTCAGCATGAGGCCATGGAGCTCCACTATAAATAAAAGTTTTATAAAATCTTGGATCTCTATTTTTATAAAATGTTTGCAATGAATACGGATATGTGGTTGAAACACCTGGTGCTTTACCGTCTTTCATAGGGAAAGCTTCCATCATTTGTAACGTTGCACCTAGCGACCCATTAGCTCCCTGAGTTTTAGAACGGACTGCTCGTTCCCAACCATTATTTCTTTGAACATTTGATGCAGTTGTATTATTAAAACCATACACAATTACAGCCTCAGGATTATTAACTTCAGTAAACCACATATTTCCCCAAGCTGTTCCATTCGCAAATCCTCCTGTATTAAAGAGTCTTTTAGAACCACCTTCAGCTGACTCTAATAAAGTAACAGCTTCTTTGTTTGCATCATACGCCCTTTGCCATCTTGCAACATCATCATTACGATTGAATAAAGGACTTGCCCAAGTTAATAATACACGCCCTTTGAAAGCAGCTACCGCACCTTTAGTAATCCTACCCCAGTTTACATTAGGCTCATCCCACACACCAGGTAATAAACTTTGCGCCATGTCTAAATCAGCTATGATTTGTTCAATACAAGCAGCCGTTGAACTTCTAGGAATTCTATTTGCCTCAGGATTATCAGTTATAGAACTTTGAGCTGTTAATACTAGAGGAACACCACCGTATAAACGCACTAAATCAAAATATTGCCATGCTCTCCAAAAGTACATTTGTCCTTTCAATGGATTTTTATCAGCATCTGCCATACCATACTTATCAATATTATCCAAGAATAGATTAATTTGTCTCAAGCGAGTATATGAATTATTACCTATACTCGCATTCATAGCTGTACCAATATAGTTCAAACAATTTGCATCGGTATTTCTTCCTGGATCAGCCCAAACTTTATTCCAGTTAACCTCCCCTGTTAATTCATCAGTAGTCTGAGAGAAATCATCATTTGCACCCGATGCTAAATCCCATGTGTAAGATTGTGCATTATTTGCAGGTAAAAACAATCTATAGATATAATCAACATAAGATTGAGCTTGAAGAGGTTCTTGATATACCTCTTCATTAACTCCTGATAAGTCTCTCTTTTCTTCAAGAAAATCATCACTACAACTGCCTAAAAAAAGTCCTGTTGCAAGACAAGCTAGTATATTTATTTTTATATTTTTCATTTTTAAAGATTTAAATATTCTTAATTAAAAAGATAGATTAAGTCCTAAAGAATAGGTTTTCAATTCAGGATAAACATCATAGGCACCATTTGGAGCTTTATATTCAAATGGGTTGTATAAAATAAAAGGATTAATAGCTGTTAAATTTAATCTACATGAACTAATTCCTAAAGCATCTGTAAATTTCTTAGGCATAGTATAACCTAAATTAATATTACGCATTTGAATACTGGTTGCTGAACGTTGCCAGAATGATGAAGTTGGCGCTAAGTTCAATGCTTCACTGTAAGGATTAGGCATCGTTCCATTAGGATTTAACACCGGATCGTAGATGTTATTCCAAATTGAAGGTCGGTTATCAATACCATCATTAATGGCAGCATTCATTGTTTTTCTAGTTTGACTATCTACTTCATTAAATCCACCACCAAAAGAAGCTGTTACTACTGCATTTAAAGTAAAGTTTTTATAACCAAACTTCAAAGTCGTACCCATACCATATCTGGTACTTTGTCTTTTTGCCAATCGAACTTGATCCCATTTATCAACAATACCATCTGCTGGAGCAAATTCACCTGTTTCAACATTTAAGGGACCACGAATATCGGCATAAGATAACGAACCCGGTCTAAGATCCTGAGCACGAACACCAAAAACAGTTTGAATGTTATATTTTTCTATATAAGCCTGAACATCCTCCATAGTTTTTAACATGCCTACATATTCATAACCCCATACACCATTATCTAATCGCTGACCCGGTTGCGGATTCCATGGCTCCATAATATTAATAGGATTAAAATCACCACGAACCATCTTATCATCACCCCAGCCAAAGTTGACGTTCACCCCATATTTAAAATCACCACCAATTGTATCATCCCAACCCAAGGCAAACTCATATCCCCAATTATCTCTTCTACCATAATTCTCTGAAGCTACAGAACCACCTATAGTAAAAGGAACATCTGCTGTCTTAGAAAGTAATATATCATCTTCAATATTATAATAAGTTTCAGCTGTCAAAGACAATCTGTTGTCAAATAATTTAGCATCAACACCAAAATTCATTTTTGTATGGTCAGTCCAGGTAGCATCTCTATTCGGCGTAACCTCCATTTTCATTCCGGTAGTAGCTAACTGATTATTTCCTCCAACAAATCCCTGTCCGTTCTGATATGTAAAACGTTGTCTCCAACCCCAAGGTCTTGTATCATCTGTACCTAATAAACCAAGAGAATATCTGATTTTTAAGAAATCAATAAATTTAGATTTAAAGAAATTTTCTTTAGAGATTACCCATCCCGTAGATATACTGTAGAATTTCCCCCAATAATTCTCTGGTGCAAAACGGGTAGAAGCATCACTTCTGAACAATAATTCAGCTAAATACTTATCCGCATAAACATAATTAAGACGACCTATATAACCCAGAGTACCTGATTCATTTCCGGTAGCTGTACCATCAATAGTTCCAAAAGCAGAATTAGAAAAACCATTAGTTGTTTGCAAAGGTTCGTCTCTATAAAATTGATCACGAGTATCATTAGCTTCACCTTTTTCTATTGAAAACAATGCAGAAACCGAATGTTTCCCAAAATCACGACTGTACGATACATTAAAATTATACTGTTCTGACAATGAATTTGTATTATCCCATCCTAATCTATTACCATTACTGTTATTTCTAGCCGTAACTGCTGTATATTGGTCTAGAGGTCTATTTGGGTCATAGATGTGCCCATTAGCTCCCGCTCCATTAACCCCTGGTGTAGTTGTAAACTGATACAATGTAAATCTAGTTCCGATATAGTTAGATCTATTGGTAATCATATTACGTGCATAAGACGCTCTGGCTTTTAAACCTTTTACAAAGGGCACTTGATATTCCGCATAAAAATTAGAGGTCAAATTGAATCCTTTATTTGTTGCTATGTTGTTTAGCCTGTTAATCTCAAAATAATGATATTGTGATTCATTACGAGTATTTAAACGCTGCACCGGTAAGCCTTGAATGTACTGAGGCAAAATTGGGGAAGAGTTTAATAATCTTCTGTAATCATTCTCATCATTTGTACCTCCAACCCTACTATTTACCTTAGAGTTATCATTATAAAATCCTGAAATTTGAATACCAGCTTTAAAATCTTCAGAAACTTTAAAATCAGCACCTGCTCTATATGTCCATCTTTTATAATCAACATTATCAATATTTCCATTCTGAGTATAATAAGATGCTCCTGCAAAATAAGTAGCTCTATCCGAACCTCCTGTTACATTCATAGTGTGTTTTTGATTGTATGATGGTTTCCAAACTTCATCCAGAGGATTATAATTAATTGTTTTATAATAATCTATTTCATCAGGAGAAAAATTATGCTGCGGACTCACATCCCTTCCTGCAACAGTAGCTCCGTAACCATTTGGACCATTCATAATATTATAATAATTGGCATACTCTACCGCATTTAACATTTTTGTACGATAGACCTCGTCCTGCATCCCATACAATCCCGTATAAGTAAACTTTGCAGGCCCACTTTTTCCTCTTTTTGTAGTCACTAAAACCACTCCATTAGCACCTCTCGAACCATACACAGCAGCAGCAGCATCTTTAAGAAATGAAATACTCTCTACTTCCGAAGCATCCAAATTATCAAACAATGTAGAATCCGGAGCGCCATTTCCTGATATTTGTATTATTCCATCTATCACATACAGCGGTTGATTTGTTCCTCCGTCTTTAGAAAGAGTTACTGAATTACGTACATTCAATGAAGCCGCCTGACCTGGCCTTCTGGTTCCTCCAGAAACACCAACACCCAATACTCTACCAACTAAAGTAGACGCCAAGTTATTTGTAGGCAAATCTTCTATTTCAGTAGCTTTAATTGTTTGTGTAGCTCCTGTCAAATGTATTTTCTTTTGCGTACCATAACCTACAACCACTACTTCATCTAAAGTAGAAGCATCTTCCTGCATCGTTATATTAATCGTTGTTGCACTACCAACAGCTCTTTCAACAGTTTTCATTCCAATATAAGAAAACTGCAAAACCGCTCCTTTAGGAACCTGGATTTTGTAGTTACCATCAATATCAGTCATAACAGCATGTTTTGTCCCTTTTTCAAGAACATTGAGGCCCACAACCCCCAGTCCGTCTTTATCCACTACTTTTCCAGTGATAGCTGTCCTTTCAGCTGCATTTTGAGCAAAACCAGTCAGACTCATCATACTGAACAGTAATACACTAAATACCATTTTAAATGTTTGTTTCATAAGTGTGTTTCTTTGGTTAAAAAATTATTAATTTGTTTGGCTTATTTATTTCTGTATAAGTGAGAAATCAGTTTCGGATGTCTTTAACATACTGTTTTTCGATTTATTTAACATTCTGATCGCATGTATTTATGACTGTTTTTATTTGTGTAAACGTTTACATTTCTGTAAGATTTATTTAATGATTTTGCTTTTAAATGAGCTAAATAAATCAAATGTAAACGTTTACATTTTTCAAATGTACTAAAATTTTATTACAACACATTTTTTTAGCACATTTTTTTTAAGTTTTGATGTTTTTTTTATGTTAAATTTTTCAAATTCTCTTGTTTTCTAATTTTTAACAAGTTTTTTAACGTAAAAACCATACGTTCATTTCTTTACCTGAACCATTTCCCCAGGCAAAATAAGGTATTAGTTTTAAGGAAACTTTCTCCTTGTGATTGTGCAACGGTTGGTACAATTTTTTATCCCACGAATTGGTGTTTAGAAACCCCTGTGCAGTAATCGCAATCAGATTTCTATCGTTCTTTTCATAATTTGCAGTTTTAAAATCTGAATTAATATCTAAAACAACTTCATTAATTGATGCCTCTTTTGAAACTCCGTCAGATTCTAAACAATATACCAGCGGTCCTCTTTTTACAGCCACTTGATTTCTGGTTTCTTCCACCAGCGGATTCGCCTGCATTAATTCCACAGGCATTGGGATGTTTAAGCTGATAACATCTCCTTTCTTCCATTTTCTTTCCAGCTTAAAATAAGTTCCGGAAACCGGACTTGCCTCTACAACCTTATTGTTAACTATAATAATTGTTCCATTACTCCATCCCGGAATTCTTAAAAATATAGCATAGGATTCTTTAGGAGCCTTATCCATAGTTATTGAAATAGCACCATCCCAAGGATAGTTCGTTTGTTGACGCAATTGAATCTTAGCACCTTCTTCAGTATTGGTATCCAAATTGTTACTTCCGTATAAATTAACATACAAGCCTTCTTTAGTCAGACTGTAAGCATAGTTACTGACTTCGGCAATAGTCCTGGTAACATTTGGCGCACAACAATTAGACAAAGCAATATAACCTTCGCGTTCATTTCCCCATCGTTGATTAAAAGGCAAATCAACGGACACATTCAAGGGATTGTTATAGCAGAATTTATTTCCTTCCAAATTAATTCCTGACAAAACACTATTATATAAAGCCAATTCTACTACGTCAGCATATTTTGCATCAGCAGTAAGCTGTAACATACGCCAATTCCACAATACGTTTCCAATGTTTGCACAGGTTTCTGTATGCGCTGTAGCATTTGGCAATTGAAAAGGTCTTCCATAAGCCTGATGAATTTTTTGAACTACGGTTGGATCATAAGAAGTTCCATCTGGTGACACTCCATCATACAAAGCACCACAGGCTCCGGTAATGTACATTTTGCGATAAGCTACATCTTCCCAAATGGATTCCAGATTGTCTAACAATTTTTTCTCCCCTGTTTCAGCATACAAATCGGCAACACCGGCATATAAGTAATTGGCTCTTACCGCATGTCCCATAGCGGTAGTTTGTTGTCTAAATGGAATTCGGTCCTGATTGTCATCCGTTCCGTCATTAGTAGTTCCTCTGATATCTATTAAATTATTCGCTAATTCTAGATATTTTGGGTTCTTTGTGGTACGGTACATTTCGACAATTCCCATATAATGCGAAGGACAAATCGCATTTCGTGCTAAATCAGGAGATGCTTTTTTATAGAAATCATATAAAAAGTCAGCTACTCCCTTGGCAATATTTAGAAAACTCGTTTTTCCGGTGGCCCGATAATGCACACAGGCTGCAGTCATTAAATGACCCATATTATATTTTTCAAAACCCAATTGTTTTTTCACTTCTTCAGGGCCTAAAGTCCCCCAACGTTCATCAATTAAAACGGGAGTATGCAAGTAACCATCTTTTCGTTGCACTTTTTGAAATAAAGCAATTGCTTCATCCATTTGCTTGTCTAATTTAGGATCTTTAGTAACGGCATAAGTTGCCGCCATTCCTTCAAAAATTTTGTAAAAATCACCATCATGAAAAGAAGGCCCTTTGAAAGTTCCTTTTCTGTTTCCTGCTGCTATTTCAAAATTGGCATAAGCATGGGAAATGTCATCATCATGATACAAATCCCACATATAAGGTAAAGTCTCCTGATTTTCTACATTCAGTTGCTCTTTCCAAAAACCGCCTGTCCAGTTTACATCCTGCAAACCAACACTCTTCAATTTTGTATAAGGACTTGCAGAATTATCGACTAAACCTTTGTTTTGCGCATTAATAACAGTCGAAAAAAGCACGGCTGACAATAGAATGATGTTCTTTTTCATTTTCACTTATTTTTACCATATAAGTCATATAAGTTCATTAAAGTGTTTTCTTTAAAACCAAAACTTATATGCTATTTATTATTACTTATAATTTAAACTAATCCTTAATCATTAAAACATAAAGCTCATAAAAGAATACATTAAAACACTTATTTTAAAAAACTTATATGACTTATAGGCTTATTTTTATTTTAAAAACACATTGATAATTCGGCTCATAGAATCTCCGTCAGCATCTTCAACTTTAACTTCAACAGAAGCAAAACCCTTTTTATCTGAAGTAAATTGAATTTCATTTTTAAACATCGAAGCGGAACCATTTATAACTGTTGTTACAGTATATTTAGGTTTTTTAGTATAGCCTTTAAAAAATGCCTCAGCATCAATTTCTAAAGATTCTCCTGCATTTATAAAATAATGCGGTTGTGCCATCCAGTTCAGATAATCTTCTAATTGTGTATAGCCATCTCCTGTGTGCTCATTTGCATCAGCAAAATCTCCTTTTGCAGAATTTGGATTCAAACCTTTGGCTTCTTCCCACCAATTTGGCAACCCATCCTGATCCGTATCCCAACTATCCGGACGCGTTTCTGTTGCAAATTTAGGCCATCCACCTGCATCCTGTTCATTATCAATCATTCCGCCCAAACCACTTTTACTGCCTTTAAAACTATAAGTCCCTTTTAAGGTTTCCTCGATAATTCTCTGGTCGTGTGTATCAAAAACAGGTTGAGTCGCTCCTACATCTGATAACACATTTTTATAAGCTGCTTCTGCTGATTGTGTTTTAACATGTGATTCAAAAAATGGTTTGTCCACAAATGTTTCATAGGTTTCCTTATCTCCATGAGAATAAGTAGCCGTTCTTCCTTTTTGCTGGTTTTTT
This sequence comes from Flavobacterium plantiphilum, assembly GCF_046000495.1. Lineage (NCBI taxonomy): Bacteria > Pseudomonadati > Bacteroidota > Flavobacteriia > Flavobacteriales > Flavobacteriaceae > Flavobacterium > Flavobacterium plantiphilum. Next base: position 463,882 of record NZ_JBELQA010000002.1, on the reverse strand, counting down.
TCATTAAAATGACCCGGCATCACATTCCCATCAAAATAATATTCTTGTTTCCCTTTCCCAACCCCTTCATGCTGTGCATTTAAAGCATAAAAGAAATTAGTTGAAGCTCCTGGTTTGTAATAGTTGTTTACAAAATTAACTTGGCTTGCTCCTCCATCGGTAGCACGGTGTCCCCAATTGTAGACTACATTATTTCTAATATCAACTTTTCCTCCGTAAAAACCATTCCCGTTCAAACCTCCGCCAATACTCCAGTTACGTCCGTAATTGTGTGCTAATAAGTTGTGGTGAAAACTACCTACATCACCACCAATAGTAGCTGCATAACCGTGCATTTTCCCTGCCGGATATTTATCATGACCTGCCACATTTAAAGCCTCAGAAATTAAAGTGCGTTGCAAACTGATGTTGTGCGCTCCTCTTGAACTAAATGACTCATCAATGGTCCAACTAATCGAACAGTGATCAATGATACTGTTATTTGCTCCCGTTAATCCCATTCCGTCATAAGTAGTTCCTCCACCGATACGAACTCTTAAAAAACGAATAATCCCATCATTTCCTGTCAGTCCTATTGGCGCTCTAGTAATTGTAATCCCTTCACCTGGTGCTGTTTGTCCTGCAATGGTTACATTAGGCTGACTAACAACTAAACGAGATTTTAATTCGATATTACCAGAAACATTAAATACAATTGTTTTTGGTCCAATTTCCTGTTCCACCGCGTCACGCAAACTTCCTGGTCCGCTATCATTTAAATTGGTTACTGCAATCACTTTTCCGCCTCTTCCTCCTATTGCAAAACGTCCATAACCTTCAGCTCCCGGGAAGGCAATTTGGGCTGGTTTAAAAAACCACACTTTTCCTTTAGTAAGCTCTTTATTTGCATCAATTTCATCAATTCTCCAATAATAAGTATTCAAATTACTCAAAGAAGCTCCATCTACAGCTGCTGTATTTTTGTTTAAATTCCCTTTAAATTCAGCTGAACTATGAGTAGCATTAGCAACGCTTTGTTCATCTGTACCAAAATAAAAATCGTGAGAAGCTGTTCCTTCCGGCGAATTCCATTCTAATTTAAAGTCATTCCCTAAAACAACATGTTCGTCATTATTAGCCGGACTTGGCGTACTGGCTTGTTTCTTTAGATTAGGCAAATCCAATTCGAAACCATTAATAATTACTTTTTGTATAGCAGAAGCCGCTTTGGCATCAGCCTCAAACTTAATAACGACATCTTTGCCTGTTTCAGCATTAAAATGGATATAAGAAGTAGCTGCGTCAATAGTTGCTGTCGCTCTGTTGGTTGGTTCAATCGTTTGCGAAAAAACACCATTAACATACACATTAATCGGAGCATAATTAGCCAGCTCCGGACTATCAAATGTATTATTGAAGGTTAACAGACTGTGTTTGCCTTCTGTCAATCCGCTAATAATTAATTCTACACTTTTATCTGCTACAATTCCATCGTTCACTAATCGCGCATAAAATGGCGCCTGAATTCCGGTTTTGTACCAACTCGAATTAATGGTTCCTTTTAACGTCATTTTGATTGTTCCAAAACTTTTTTCAATAGACGTCCCTTCACTAATAGGCCAGGAAATATAATTAGGATCATTAACTTCTAAAGTGCGGCGTTGTGCCAAATCAAAATCTACTTTTAATGATTTTGAAGCTGAAATTACATTTTGATTTTGCGCGCTGCTACTCAATGTAAACGTTATCATTGTTCCTGCGCAAAATGCCAGTTGCTTTACTAAATTCATATTTATTATTTTAGGGTTTTTATATTACCATTCAGTATTTCTACCAAATTCAGATAACATTTTCTATTTTAAATTTATTTTCTCTGTTAGACTTTTTCCTAACAGATTTACGATATCTTTTTCTCTTTCTTTTGGATAAACTTTTAGCAAAGTTAGTTCACCTTTTTCCAATTGCACTTCGACAGTGGTGTTTTTTGGTGCATGCAATTTAAAATGCACATCCCATTCTTTTGGCCAGGCGGGAAAAATATAAATTTGGTTTCCGTTTGTTTGCAAAAGCATTTCCTGCATGCCTATCATTCCGCTGCCTCCCCAATTGTGATCCGGAACCCAGTCAAATCCCGGGCCCCAAAAAGCTGGGAATCTCCTTTCGGAATTCGCCATTTTCAGCAAATTATATTTGGCTCCTTCCTCAGTTAATCCTAATCTTGCTGCAAAAATATTATCCTGTTTCCAGCCCACATGACTTCTGAATTTAATAGCATCCGTGTCAAATTTCCAGGTATTCAAGGCTGTTTCTAAATCCGGTTTTCCCAATCCGTGAATTTTCCAAGGATAAACCGAATACAATTGTGGCACCTCTGAATTATTAATACGTACCCAAAGTTTGGCTGGAGCCAATGTTTTATGTCCATCAAATTCTCTGTAACTCAAAGGAGGAATTCGGTTTAGAAAGCCTTTCAAATAGTCCACCTCGTCTTTTGATAATTTGTTTTCCGATTGTCTCAAAAACTGTTCCGTAATTACTTTTAAAGCTGAAATAGTGCTATTAGCATTATAGGCCATTTTATAGGTTTCTGCACCAGAACCCGGATAAAGTATCAAGTGACCATCATTGTCCAAGGCTTTTCTCCCTCTTTGTTTTGCCAAATATTGGTAATGTTCGTCAAAAAATCGCAGACAACTCATAATAAACGAATGGTATTTTTGAATATCCTCGCCAGCATATTCTTTTTGTTGCAACATCATTTGGCAAAATTCCAAAACGGTATCCCATTCGTATTCTAACCACGCATTGTATTCCATACCGGGATCATAATCTGCCGGACGTTTCCATTCGTATTCAGCAGGATTTGGTAACCCAAAATTTTCCAATTGTTCCGTAAAAGAAGCGCCGCCATGATTCCAATATACCTGAGAACGCAGTTCGGCATTTTTTTGTAAACTCAAGTAATAATCCAATTGGGATTTCATCATATCAAAATCACCACTTTTCAACATTGGAAAATAAACCAATCGTTGGTTTTGCTGTGTCATAGTTCCTCCGCCCCAATTCCTGAAATCAGGAGTAAAATTTAAATCTTTGTTAGTAAAAACCGGATCTACGGTAAACAAGCCACCATTGAATTTAGTTGGGTATTTTCCATACGCATTACAACCCAACATATAACGAAACAATTGATAATTCTGTCCGATTTGATATACGGAATCATTTTCACTTTTAGATTTTTGTGTATAAATAAAAGAACGATTCCAGAATGCATTCCACCAGTCAACGGTTTTTTTCTCCTCTTTTTTATAATTCGCAATTTGTTTTTGTAATTCCTTTTTCCACAATGCAGCATCTTCCGATTGATTGGTATGCAACTGGATTTGGAACGCTTGCTTTTTAGAAGCTTTGATACTTTTGAGTTGAAACCCTTCAAAATCAGTATCCTGATATATTCCGTGATAGGTTCTGTTAGCTTTTAAATTTTTACCAAAAAGCTTCCCACCAAAAGTAAGATTCGCCAATGGATTCATCATTTGTTCCTTAACCGATTCCATTTTTTGTTGCTTCACCGCAACATCAAAAACCGTATGAGCTCTGTTTCTGTGATAAAATTGCACCCCATTCCCTTCCAATGAAATAGAATCTTTATAAGTTACAATTTCGCCTTGTGGAGCCCATTTATAGGAATTGGCATTATTGGCTTTGCCTTTAGATTCTCTGTTTTTGTAACGCCAACTTTCATACGCTACTTTCATTTCGGTTGGTGTTTTACTCCCAACTTCAACATGAATTACTGGATTGAATACATCTACCCAAAGTTTCACCGTAGTTCCGTTTTGAGAAATTTTGATATTCCCCTCTTTTAGAAATAATTCCTGCTTAAAACCATCCTTGCCCTGAAAAGGATTCGGACTTAAACTCACTTTTACTCTTCCTAATTTCAGTAAAGTGTTGTGCTCATCAAATGTTCCGGAACGGGAAAAATAGAAATACAAATCCCCTTTTTCCACCCAAACATTTGCACCAATATCGCCACCACCCAACGGCATGGATTCTGATGAATTATTGCTTTGCGTATTCCATACCTGATTGTAAGTATCAAGCACAGGAAGTTGCGCTTTGACACAAAGCGTTAGAAATAGTAGAAATATGGAAATTAAATTTTTCAAACTTGACATTTTTTAAGTCTTACTTGTCATTCAGACGAAGGAGGACACGAGCATTAGCGAACTGGCGAAGCAATCTTCGTTAGTTATTTCCGTTGCGGAGATTCCTCCTTCGTCGGAATGACAAAATTGTGTGTATTTTTATATCAATTACCAATTATCAGTTCTAAACGACGAAACAGGTAATCCACCCGTGCTAAAAATTTGTGCCTCGGCAACATCTTTAAATAAATAACGCACCGCAACCGGATTGGTCACTTTATCCGATTTTAACACCACCGACTTTCTTCGTACTTCTGCTTTTGCCGGATAAAACACTTTATCTTCACCAGCTATTTCACAACCAGTAACTTCTTTCCCATTTGCTGTAATTCCGTTAGGAGCGTTATCAAAAGCAACTATTACCGAACCTTCTTTGATTTCCATTGCTTTATATTCAGGACTTTCAAATTCAAAACCACTTAGACCATAAGTTTTAGTCAAAGCCAAATACCCCAATCTGCTTCCTCCTGCTTCTTTATGAATAGGATGAATGTTATTTTCTTCGCCAATATCCATCAAAACTGCCATTCCTGAATTCGGAATTTCTTTTGAAGCTTTTAATTGTGCTTCACGCAAAAAAGCCGAATTGTATTTTTCCAAATAATCATTCGGATGAAATTGTGCATAATTAAAAGGTGCAATCTGACAATAATAAAACGGAAATTCTCCTTGTCCCCAAAGTTCTCTCCAGCTGCTCACCATCTTTTGCATTAAAGCTGAATATTCCGCAGCTCTTTCATAATTGGATTCACCCTGATACCAGATACATCCCTTGATACCGTAACCAATAACCGGGGACAACATTCCGTTAAACAAAGTCGTTGCCACACGATTTGGGTCTTTGGCCAAATCTTCTTTTTTGGTTGGAATTTTGGCACTGTTAAAATCTTTCAGCATTTCCTGATTCATCCAGGCTTCCATGCTTGAACCACCGTAAGAAACGTGAATTAATCCCACCGGTACATCTAATACTTCATGCAACAACGAACCAAAATACCAGGCAGTGGCACTAAAATCTCCTGTAGTTTGTGGCCCTGCTGCGTTCCATTTCCCAACAAAATCTTCATTTGGTGTCAAAACAGTAGCACGTGGAATGGTGATAAAACGAATTTGATTATTTTTCGAATGCACAATGGCCTCGTTTCCTTTATAAACAGGCTGACCCGGAAATCCTTTCAAAGGCATTTCCATGTTGGATTGTCCGGAACACAACCACACCTCACCTATCAAAATGTTTTGAATCTTTTGAGAAGCCTTACCATCTGAAACTGAAATTTCATAAGGCCCACCAGCAGCTGGTGTTTGCAAGGCAATTTTCCATTTTCCTTCCTTATCGGCTTTGACCTCGTAAGTTTTAGCATCCCAGGAAGTTTGGATTTTTAAGCTTTGATTTTTATCTGCCCAACCCCAAATAGGAGCCTTGCTTTTTTGTTGCAACATCATATTATCCGAAAACAAAGCCGGTAATTTAATAGCTGCATTTATTTGGAAGCTTCCAATTAAACATACAAACGCAATAATTGATTTACTAAAATTTCTCATTTATTCTCATTTAATCGCCACAAATTTGTGAATTTGTGGCAAAATTTATTTGTCCTTTATTTTTCACTTTCTAATGTCACTGGTCCAAGCAATCCTGCTTTTAACAAATTTTCACTTTCTACCAATCGGTAGCGAGCAAGTGTCCAGGTCAATCGGTCTTTTTCCGGTAATTTCTGATCACCAATTAATCGGTTTGCCCAGGTATTCGTCACCTTAATAACAAGGGTGTTTTTTCCTTTTTTCAACGCTTTTGAAATATTGGTTCGGTATGGAAAGGTCCAAATCGTTCCGCAATCTATTCCGTTTACGTTCACTTCGGCAAGATTAGCTATCGAACCTAAATTTAAATAAACAGCTTCTTTTGTATTTTGATTCCAAACAAACTCCTTCGTATACACCGCCGTTCCCGAATAATATTTAATACTTTCATTTTCCGATGTGCTCCAATCAAAAAGCAAATTGATTTTCAAGGTTTTTTCCGGCCCTTTAAAATTGGAATCAAATTGTAAATTCCAGTTTTCATCCAAAGTCTTAACCGTTTCATAATGAAATATATTCGAACCATTTTCAGATTTCGAAACTGTGGTTTTTTCTTTAAAAATAATAAAACAAGATTCGTTTTTATCCAATTCCAATGGAATAATTGTTCTGCCATTCTTAACTTCCCATTGTTTGACAACAGTGGTTTCATCCGTCACCGGATTGTAAACCGATGGAATTTTACCGCTTTCGCGAAAAGAAAAAACAACAGATCGTTTTTCTTCCAACTGATTAGAAATAAAATAAATTTCTTCATCGGCTGCTCTTCTGTGTGTCCAGGCTATAGAGCCTCGGTCATTAGTTGTTGCATCCTCAAATAACAAATCGGCATTAATTCCAATTTTAGAAAAATCAGTACCTAAAAATGGAAGTTGGATTACTGTTCCTTTTCCTAATTGTCTTGAGCCGGAAGTTGTATTTTTATCATTCGACCATAATTCATCTAAAACATTCTCCCATTTTTTAGCTTCGTCGGCAGTTTGAAAACTTGGTGCGTCAATAGGTTTTTCGTCAATAAACAAAGTGGCACCATCTTTGACTAATTGCAGCATTTTTTCAGCTACCGCCAATGAAATAATATTATTGGGAGCCATTCTTCTGCTTCCCGGAAATAATAAAGCACCATATTCAATTCCGCCACCAAAACTCACTTTTCCATTTTCAACTTTGGCTCTGTTCAATAAAACATCAGCATTAAAAGAATCATATTGGTAACCATTCATTGGATTTATCCATTGGGATAAATCGGTATTATTTTTAGAAAAAGTAACTTCCTTAGGCATTTTGGTTGTCGGCTGACCTTCATTCTCCAATCGGATTTTTTCACTTGCCGCTCTTTCCTGTCCAAAAACATTGGGAACAAAAGGAAACAATCGATCAGGAACTAAGGAACGGGAAGGCAAATCTTCACCAATAAAAACAGCCAAATCCACTACGGGTTTTCCTTTTTGCAATTGGAATTGTACCCTTTGACAATAATCAAAAAATGCTTTTCCTGGTTTCCACCAGGTTTGGTCTCTTTGGAAAAACGAACCAATATCGTCCAAAGTCATTCCCGGTTTTCGGTCTAACCAAGGATTATGCACAAAAACATGATAGAAAAAACGGTTGATTCCCAATGCATAATTTCGATCGGCAATTACTTTTAAATTCCCCGGATGCTCGTCCCAATCCATTCTTAAAGCTGTAAAAGCTTCTGCCTGAATGATGTCTTTTCCATAAATATGTCCGCCTGAAATGGCATCTAACATATCAAAAGGTTTATCATGCGTAGGGCTTTTTAGCCAAAACTCACCACTTGGATAATCTACATATTTAAAATGCAACAAACCATCACTCATCATTGTTGGCGCTACATTTTCAGAGCTGAATTTTACCCTATTTTCTTTAGCTATTGTTGCCAGAGTACCAAAAAAATTATCTCCGACTAATTCGGCTATGGTTTTTCGAACATCATACAATACTTTTTCGGTAGTAGCAGCACTTTCGATAGGAATTCCAGCGATAACCGGTAAATAATCTACAATATCATAACCTCTTCTTTTTTTGAATTCCCCTTGAAAAACTGAAGACCAATTCTGGCTTCCACATTCCCAACTATCCAAATGTAAAATTTCCAATACTTTCGAAGTCAATTCCGGTCCGGCAGTACGAATGGCTTCTCCAAACCAATGGTCGAGTTGAAAACGAATCAATTTCGGATTGAATTTATCCACTTCCAAACCTTTTCCTGCTCCACCAGTTGCATTTTCATGCCCTGTTGACGTATGTCCCATGCGAATGATTTTCCATTTCCCTTTTGGTGCTTTCCAATTTAAATTACCATTGGCATCCACAAATTGGGAAACGTTGATAAGGTCTGATTTAGGAAACGCATCGGAATTTGGAATCAATGCTTCTGTAGTCGCTGGCGCTAATCGCCATACTGCTCCCGATTTTCCTTCGTAATTATCAATTACAAATTGATTGGAAAGGGTGATTTTGCTCACTTTTAAATTCGCCTGATTCCATTTGGCAAAATCCAAATCTTCTGCTCCTGGTTCTGTTCCAGCCGGGTCAAAAACAAATCGAAAATATTTAGCCTTAACCGCTTTTATAGCGCTTGTGGTTCCGTAATCCGTATTTTGCCAACCCTGACGCGGTGGTTGTAATCGTTGATGAAAACTAAAATTCACCCCATCATTACTGGTTTCAACAATCAAACGTTGTGCTTGAAAGTCCAATCCTTTGGTTTGAATATTGATATTTCGGCATAAAAACGGACTGGCAAATTCGTATAAAATCCAACCTTTGTTGCTGATTTTCAAATTTCCGTCTTTTGATGGATCTGCTAAAAAAGCGGCTTCTTCTCCATTGGAAGTGCTCACCTTAGGAAGGATATCTTTCGAATTTTGTTCCCATTCTTTTACCGGAATTGCATAAGTAGCAATGTCCTTATAAAAATCTTTGTAATGTTCCGGAACAGGCAATTTTACAGCAACTTTTTTACCTCCCGTGAATTCAGTCGTGGACCAAACCACCTTTTGCATCGACATTTCTGGCGTAATCCAAGGTCCACCGGCAACTGCAAAACCATCTGCGGCATGAAAAGCTAGTTTTACGCCCAATCGATCAGCTTCAATAAAAGCCCATTTCACCATATCCCAAAATTCTGGACTCAATTGCAAAACCGGAGGCGAAATTAAAGGCGGCTCAGCAGGTCCTTTGATGGTCATTAAATAAGCACCTTCGATTCCTGCTTGTTTCATGGCTTCTAAATCGGCAGTTATACCCACTTTAGAATAGGCCGATTTCATCCAATACCAATACACCCAAGGTCTGGACGATTCGATGGTTGGCTGAAAAAGTGCATTTTCTTTTTTATGAAGCTCCTGTGCAGAAAGCATTCCCGCAAAGAGTAAGAGTAAAAAGATGATTTTTTTTTGAAACATTGCTGTTGTTATTATCCGTTTGAATTGTCATTGCGAGAAAGAAAGCAATCTCACTTAGTTACTCTCTCTATGTGATTGCTTTCTTTCTCGCAATGACCTCATTAATACTTAAATTTCTTTAAACTACTTTCCAATTCGTTTTTGGAACCTGTGAAAGGAACCAAATAAAAGCTGTAATTATAATCCCCGGAAGGAATTTGATATTTTTCCATAGGTGCTGCTACTGGTGACCAACTGTCATTTCCGCCCACGCCCATTTGTTTTAAATCAATATTTACCGTTAGGAAACCAGGATTCATGAGGTCAAAAGTGTGTTTGGCTTCATCCAAATTCTGTTGTGTGTAAGGCCAGGCGCTCATACTTAAGTTTTGCTTTTCTTTCACAACAAGCACGCCAGAATTCTTTATTGGCGTGGTAAAAGCCATCCAACGCACTTCGGTACGATTGCCATTTTCCTGCGGCATTACATAAGGCTCAACGAATTTATCTATTGGCAATGCATATTTCCCAATAGTGAAACCAAAACTACGATCGCTGTAATTTTCTAATTCCCCTTTCCCGTACCATGAAATTTGGTCGAAATCCTGATTGATACCCATTTGCATTCCAATTCTAGGAATGTTCGGCAATTTAGAAGTCGCTTTGAGTTGGTAATCCACTTTTATAATTCCGTTTGGATTTATACTGTACACTACTTTTACCGCAGCACTGTCTTTAATGATTTCGTAATCACTGCTAATTTTTATTTCAGCAGCTGATTGCTCCATTTTTATATTTTTCAACATTGGCTTAGCCAAAAACCATTGTTTTAAAATTTTATGAGGTTTCCAGCCTTTGCGGTCATTATCCGTTAAGGCACGCGTGAAATTTGGCATTAATGCGGATTTTAACTGCTCTTTGCCTTTGTACACATACGAACTCAAAGCTCCATTTGCTCTATTAATGCTAATGCTAAAATCAGTTCCGTTGATGGTGTACGCCTCTTTCGTTTCTTGTAAATTGCTTTTTTGTTTGGCTTCCGCCAAAGTAACTTCGGCTTTCTTTTGCAACAAAAATTGGTCTGTAGCAACCGCATAGCCTTTAGATGCCCAAAATTCATCTTTAGAAAGTTGGAATTCGATATTCAAAAAGTATTCTGAATCCGATTTCATTTTAGGAAGGTATTTTTTCACATCCAAAATAAAATCAGTTCCGGCAGGAATATCAAGCGGTTTCAGAACAACTTCCTTAATCACATTTCCATTCTCTAAAACTTTCAAAACCGGAATAAAATCACTTAAATTTTGGACCGTTTGTCGATTGTGAATGGTCAGTTTATCAGCATTTAAACTAGAAGTTGCCGGTTGATAAATCCATTTGTTTTCAAACATAGCTGCTTTTGGTCTACCATCAGCAGCCACCATTCCGTTGATGTTGAAATTTCCATCGTGTTTTTTCTCTCCAAAATCACCTCCGTAACCAAAATATTCTTTTCCGGTTTTTGTGTCTTTACGAAGCAAGCCCTGGTCTTTTAAATCCCAAATACAACCACCAATAACTCTTGGAGTCGAACGGAATTCATCCCATAATTCTTTTAAATTCCCTGTAGAATTCCCCATCGAGTGCGCATATTCAACAAACAAAATCGGACGGGTGTCTTTCTTTTGATCTACCAAAAACTTAGGTGTAAATACACCCGGATAAAAACGGCTTACCATATCTACATAAGGTTCATCTTGCGGATTTTCAAAACGATGTGAGTGATCAACGGTTTTAGGATAACGGGGATCCAATGGGTCGATATACCCATCCAAACGTGGATTTCCTTGTGCTGGTTCGTAATGCACAGGTCTGGTAATATCATAGTCATGTGTCCAAGCTGCCATAGCTGCATGATTAGGACCTTTACCTGCTTCATTACCCAAACTCCACATCACAATACTTGGATGGTTTTTGTCACGATGTACCATTCGGGTCATACGCTCCAAATAAGCACTTGTCCAAAGCTGATCATTGCTCAAATGACCTCCTAAACCATGCGTTTCCAGATTGGCTTCGTCCATCACCATCAGACCGTATTTATCGCATAATTCATAAAAATAAGGATCATCGGGAAAGTGAGCAGTTCGCACAAAATTGAAATTGAATTTCTTCATCAGTTTTACGTCCTCTTCTAAATCCTGATGATTGACCGCCTCTCCTCTTTCAGGATGATGCCCGTGATGATTGACGCCATATACATACGTTTCTTTTCCGTTAATGAGCATTTTGCCATTTTCTTTCGAAAATTCTATTGATCGAAAACCTAATTTGCAACTTTTCACCTCGCTAATACTTCCATCAGGATTTTTTAAGGTAATTACCAAGGTGTACAGATTCGGTTTTTCGGCGCTCCATTTTAAAGGATTTTTAATAGTTTCCTGGAAAAAACCAAAACGTACTTTGTCCAATCGTGGCGATACTTCTTCAATGATTTCAGAAGCTTTTCTCACTAAAGCTTTTTCAAACAAAGGTTTATTTTGAGCATCATACAATTGTACTTCAAAAGTTTGATTTTTGATGGTATCTCCTGTAAAATTATCCAAACGAGGACGCAATTGGAAAACGGCATCTTCATAGTTTTTGTCTAATTTGGTTTGGTAAAAGAAATCGGCAATACGTAATTTAGGTTCTGCCATCAAATACACTTCACGTTGAATTCCGCTTAAACGCCAATGATCCTGATCTTCCAGATAGGAACCATCGCTGTAACGCAGGACACGAACTGATAAAAGATTTTCTCCTTTTTTAAGATAAGGTGTAATATTGAATTCAGAAGAATTAAAACTATCCTGTCCATAACCTACAAAATCGCCGTTTACCCAAACCTGAAATGCCGAACTTACGCCACAAAAATGAAGACTAACGGTCATTCCGTTCCAATTTTCAGGAACCGTAAATTTACGTTGGTACGAACCTACAGGATTATCGTCCTGAGGCACGAAAGGTGGATTTACCGGTCGGAAAGAATACACGGCACTTTTATAAATCGCCATTCCGTAACCTTTCATTTCCCAGTTCGATGGAACTTCAATTTTGTCCCAGCCTTTTACTTCTTTTTTATAAAAATCCTGAGGTGCTTCTTGTAAGTTTTTGGCAAATTTAAAATCCCATTCACCATTCAGCATTTTGATTCTGCTTTTAGCTCGATTTCCTTCTAAAGCATCAGCAACCGTGGCATAAGAGTATGAAGTTGCTCTTGCCGGTTCTCTGTTGATGCTGGTAATCATTGGGTTTTCCCAGGGATTAAAGGAATATTTCTGCGGAATTCTTGGAATTCCGGCAGGTTCACCCGTAACCAGTTGTGCCTGTATTAGGCATGAAGTTAATAAAGTAAAAACTAGTATTTTAAATTTATTCATCTTAGAATACTCTATTGGTTTATTTCACGCAGATTCTGCAGATTTTGCAGATTCTATTCTTTTAAATTAATTAATTTTTAAATGCCAAAAAGCAATCAAAAACTTCATCTCTAGCCCCGATAGCAGTGGAAATCCTTTTCTTTTTTTATAAAAAAGAAAAGATTGAAACGAATAGCGGGACTGTTGTTTCTGATAAATCCCCAATCATTCTGCTACAAAACTTGCTATTTATGCTTATTTCTTCTTTTTCTCTGGCGGAGCAACAAAATTCAATTCGCTTTTCCCTAAATCCTTAGACGTTGCTACGGCTATCCCTCGTTGTTCTGCTTTGTTCACGGCACAATAAAAATGATAAACCACACCATCGTGTTTTACCACAAAAGATTTGTGTGCAAATAGATTATCATAAGGTTCTGAGGACTCCACTAAATTGTCACCTTCCCAATCTTTCCAATGGATTAAATCGTTCGAAACCGCAAAGCGGTTAAATGCTCCCTGATCCCAACCAGTCCAAAAAGCGCCAAAATAGAACATCACCCAGGTGTCATTAATACGCTGAATATAAGCATCCCCGGAGATTCCTCTATGATGATTGATTAAAGGTTTATCACCGTATCGTTCCCAATGCTTCATATCGTTAGACACTGCCATTGCAATACGCTCAGCTCCTTTAGCAGGATTCAAACTATCGCCACGGGCATTGTAATACATAATAAAATTGTGTCCTGTCATTTTATCTTTATCACGAATCACACTATTTTTATACATCGTACTGTTGTCCCACCAACGCACATCTTTGTCTTTTGGAGTGAGCACCGGATCGGGCAAACGTTCAAATTCGTGGGGTTTTGTTGGAGATTCTTTAGTATAGGCCATTCCGATTGACAAAACTCCTGCTTCGTAACCTTTAGTATTTCCGCCAAAATAACTCATCCAGTATTTGTCATCGTATTTATTCCATTCATACGAACCGCCCCAAGTATAATCCTGCAAAGCAATATATCCTGCTTTTTGATTCACATCCCAATGTGTTTCATCTTTAGAAAAAGACATTACTTTTCCAAGATGTTTCCAATTTAGCAAATCGTCACTTTCGGCAAGCCAGGTTTCGTAACCTCTTCCGTCATAAATCAAATAGGTCATGAACCATTTGTCTTCTTTACGAAAAACCGAAGGACAATCCATCTTATAGGAATTGTCTGTGGGCACCATCACCAAACCGTATTTATAAGGCGTTTTGATTTCGTTATAAATCTCATTCATAACGGTATCAGTGATTTCACGCTTCTTGTAATGTGTGGCACAACTGGCTAACATAATCGTTGCCATTGCAACAAACAAATATTGTATTGAGTTCTTCATTTCCTGCTCTTTATGGACAATTCTTTTGTCTCTTATCTTTATTCTTTTCTCTATATTCTTATTTCAATTCCTTCAATCGCTGCTCCATCACCTCACGATTCAATTTCAGTTTTACCATTCCGGTAGGATGGAAACGTTTTTTCAAATCGATAGCATTGTACACGATGGTATACACATCATTTCCTTCAGGAATTAAACACAAAGGAGTGCGCATGATATCCCACCATTTATCAACCTTAGTTTCTATTGGCCAATAATGCGCTTCCGACCAATTCACTCCGTCTTTAGACAACGAATACCCCATCATATTAGGCAAATGATGTCCCCAACCGTCAGGTCCGCCATCAAAAATGGCGATGTATAAACCATTTGGCAACTGACTCACAATCGGATTCTCGACAAACAAGGGATGAATGGTTTTTATAGGTTCCAAACCTTTGTTTAATCGTGTCCAAGGACCTTCTAAACTATTGGATTCTGCTAAAGCTACAAACCAGCCTTTTCCTGATTTTTTTGGATAATCAGCCCAAGAAGCAAATGGATAAGCACCGCTGTAAAATCCAAAGTATTTATCGCCCACTGGATAAGGGAAAAAAGAAGCTACTCCCTGACGTCCTTCCCAAGGTTGTGAATCTAATCCTGGCTCCATAATAATTCCGATATCTTTGTAAGGACCTGCAATTCCGTCAATGCCTGCTACCGTTGACTCACAACGCCAAATACGACCAAAAGAGTGATTTGGTTCTATTTCTTTATGAACGGTGTAAGCCAAATAATAGCCGTACCATTTATTTTCTTTTTTACTAAAAACCGGCATATACGACCAAATTGCCGCACGACGATCGTTCATTGGATTATCATCTTCGGTAACAGCATAAGTTCCGCTGGCTTGTAAAATAGTCGATTCGCGTTTCCAGTGAATGGCATCTTTACTCGTCCAGTGCCCAATCTTGGTCTTTACACGATCATAGTACATTTCCACTCCTTTTTCTCCGGCTCTTTCCGTTGGAAACATATGATAGGTGTCGCCCACTTTTACCACACGACCGCCTTCAAAACCTCCCTGAATACCTTCTGTACCCGGAAAACCTTCATCAATAACAGGTTTATTTTCGCCACCGATAATTTCAAATAATGGTTTCTCATCTGAAAATCCTTCTACGATAAATGTTGGATTCCACAATTTCCCGTCAGGGAATTCGGCATTTCGTGCTACTAAAGCCTGCTTCATTTTGACCACACCTAAAACTGCAAAAAGTCCTTTGGCGTTGGGTAAAATAGTGTGAATTCCTTTTTCATATGAAAGCGCATAAACATTAACAGCTGGCAATCCTGTGATAGTTACGCCATTTTGTAACAATAAAGTCGCTTTGTAAGGGGAATTATCTAACTGCAAAAATTGCTCATTTTTTTCCTGAAAAATCCCTACCAACACCACCGATTTTTCTTTTAACTTAAGACGCAAAGGCGACTTTGTTCCGTTTTTGTATAATTCTAATGGAATTTCAACACCTGTTAATCCTTCTAATTCAGGTGCTAATCGCACAATATTGTTTTTACTGTTCGAAAAAACATGGGCATATTGAGTTGTTTTGAATGTCTTGTAATTAGACTTCACCACATCAAAAGAAGCGGATTGCCATGCAATGTTTTGAGCGTTTACCAAAGTAAAGCACATTATAGACACTATTAAAAAAGTATATTTTATTTTTTTTAACCACATAGATTCATAGATTTTTAAAGACTTTGTGTAATTATTAGTGTGATTACTTCGTTCCTCGCAATGACTAAATTGCTTTATAACTAATTTGATAATTCACATTAGGTTTTACCGTTAATTGATATTTGTTTTTTCCTAACGCAACAACCGTTCCTGAATTGGTTTTTGGCTTGCTTTTACTTTCAATAATTAACTTCCCTTCGCCTTCAGCGGCTTTCAATTTGATTTCAGATTTGCTGATGTATAATGAAACTTCGCCTTTAGGTGTTGGTACTTTTCCTTCCATCCATTGCAATCCGCCTAAATTCGGTTTGATTTCATATTCTGCATAACCCGGAGCGGTTGGTTTTACACCCAAATAATATTTTCCTAACAAATAAATCGGGCTGGAACCCCAGGCATGGCAAAGACTTTTTCCATAAGGACGCCCGTACATCGCTAAATGCTCGGTTCCTTTTTTGTTTGGGTTGTATTCTTCCCAAAATGAAGTAGCGCCTTCTTTTAGCATACCACCCCAATAGTCTTTCATTTCTTTCAGCACATAATCCTGTTCGCCCATAGCACACAAGGCTTCCAATTCGTAAAAACGCATGTAGGGTGTGGTGATTTGTAGCACTTCATCATTAAGCAAGACCTTATTTTTGATACTTTGTTTTTGTTCTTCATTAAAATAATTAAAGAAAATCCCAAACATATTAGCGTATCTGGTCACAATATCCTGCATTTTACCATCAATACGTTGGTGCTTCATGACATTTTCTTTTTTGTCCCAAAACACCTCAAACAATTTAGTTTTTAAATCATCTGCTAATTTTTTATACTCTTTTTGGTCATCTTTTTTATCTGCAATTTCAGCACTAACTGCCATGGCTTCTAAACTTCTGGCTAGAAGCATTTGCTCAAAACTAACTTCACCCGTTTTTGGTAATCCGTCAGCCCAGTCAATAAAAACCCAATCCCCTTCTAATGGTTCCAGGAATCCGTTTTTGTTTCTTCTTTCCAGACAGAAATCCATCAATGATTTCATTCGCGGATAAAACGTTTTGATAAATTTAGTATCGCCCGTGTGCAAATAGTAATCGTAAACCCCCACAAACCAATACAGCGAATAATCCATGATGATATTGATATGTGCTGTTACCGGTTCTTTACCTCGAAGCGCCAAAAGCGTTCGTTCTACCGAAGCCGAATCAAAGAATAAATAATAATTCATCAAATAACTCTGATACGCATCGCCGGACCAAACCCAGCGGTCACGCTTGATTCCGTCTATAAAAAATTCACGGGAAGTTAAATGCATCGTATAAGCCGACACATCCCAAATTTTATTCAATTGTTCATCCGATGATTTGAATGCGCCACGATAGTCTAATGGCAAATATTCATAAAGCATCGAAATCGAATCGTATTTTACTGTTGGATCTGCTTGTACCCGAACATATCGGAAAGCTTTGGACCCGTCATGAGTGTAGGTTGCAGACTGTTTTCCATCAAAAGATAAATGGTCTAAGGTTTCGCATTTGGCCGTATCCAGCGCTTCCTCGCGAGATTCACCATAATACAAGGCTAGTTTGCCTTTTCCTTTTAATCCGTGAATTTTAATATAACCAAAAGTTTCTTTACCAAAATCGACCAGCTCACCGGTTCCTATTTTTTCTGTTTTCTTGGCATTCCAAGGCGTCGTTGTTAATTTAAACTCTGAAGGTTTATGCTCCGGAGAATCAAAATTCCAGGAACCCACAGGTACCCATGGCGTACCGGATTGCTGGGCTTTTCCATTTTCATCGATCCACAATTTGTCTTCATTGGTTACCTTCCAGGAAGCATCTGATTTCACATATTTACCAGCAATATAAATAGCAGGCAAGACTTCCTGATTGTAAACTTTAAAAGAAATTTTGTGTTTGCCCGCAGGAATTTTTAATGATTTTGGTTGTCCGTAAATTTGAACACCATCCAAAAGTAACTGAAAAGGTCCTTCCGTGAAGATTTTTACCTCATCGGCTTCAGGTATGTCTACTTCTGTTTGAAAAGTTACCAAAGCATACGGACTGTAGTATTGCCAAAGCGGCGGAAATACTGCTTCGCGTTCCGTACGTCGCACCTGCATTTTATTACTCAACCAAACTTCAAAATCGCCCGGATACCAAATCCAGGTTGCTTCTTCCGTTTTTTGCTGTGCAAATGACGGAATAGAAAAAAATAAAAATATTCCAACAAAAATTGTTGTTATAAAAACTGCTATTTTGTTATTCATAATAAATTATTTAAATTCAATTTGAGCCTTATTTTAATTTGTCTATTTGATAATTGATATCTCCTACAACAGTAATCCAATTATTATACAAAGAATATTTTTGAAAAAATGCTCCTGCAATAGTCACTTCTTCTCCATCGGATTTATACGGAACTTCTAAATTATTCACTTTATATAAATCAAAGCAATAAGGAAGGAATTTTACTTCGCTATATTTTTCAATTATTGATTGATAAACTTTAAGAAAATTATCTGCATACTCACCTACTGGCGATACAATTATTCTTTCTGGTATCGAAATTTCTCTTTTACCGTAAATTGGATGTGAAATTTCTTTACGATGAATATTTTCCAGAATTTCAATAGTAAAATAATCACCTATTAAACTTTTATAAAAATGTAATTCAGTTCTACTTTCAATTGTATTTTTTAACATTACAATACCTGAAAAATTAGGAACAAATCCAGCTGTTGTACAACGTATATCTTGAAAATCTAATTTTGTCTTTAATTTTTCTATAAATCCAACTTGCCATTCCTTTTTATAATATTCATTGTCAACTATGTTTTTCTCTATTATGTCGTTTAACTCTTTTATTCCTGAATACAAATAGTATTTTTCATCTTCTTTGGGTAACCCAATTGGATAATACTTTTTTATACAATCGCGTATTTCAGAAATGTTATCCGAAAGCTCCTCTATATTAACTTTTATAAAATCATCAAACATAATTTGGCTGGCATTTAATGTCCATTAAAAATAACATAAAGCGCTACCATAACCAAAGTTAACAGCACCCATAATATCTTAACCTGTTTGTCGGGTTTAGCCGCAGGATTGATTCGTAATAAGGTTTGATGGTCTTTTTGCCCTGCTTTATCGGTAATGGTAATAATATAAGCCAACACAGAAAGTCCTACAAAAATGTAAAATGACAATAATAAGAAATGAGGCCACTCATACACTTGATTTGGGAAAACCCATAAGTATAAAACTCCTGTTCCTAAACTGATAATTGTCCCTAAAGTCAATACTAAATTGGCTGCTCTTGTGGTAGTTTTATTCCAAAGCACTCCAAACAAAAACACCACCGACATTGGCGGAGCAATAAATCCTAAAACCGATTGGAAAATATCAAAAAGGTTCAATCCTTTGATGCTATCAATAGCCAGTGTAATCAGGATTGCCAATAATGAACCAAATAAGGTCACCAATCTTCCTGTTTTTACAATCTCTTTGTTAGTCGCATTTGGTTTGTGATTTTTCACATAAACATCCATCGTGAAAACGGTACTCAAAGAATTCAATGCCGAACCAATGGTACTAATTAATGCTGCAATCAACACGACAATAATCAAACCGCGTAAGCCCGCCGGAAACAATTGGGTAACCATCGTCATATACGCTTCGTCCGGATTTTTTAAATTTGGAAACAAAACAAAACACACAATTCCAGGTAAAATAAACAAAGGCACATCCAGAATTTTCAACCAACCGATGAAGTTTGCTCCTAACTGTCCCTGTTTTAAATTTTTTGCCCCTAAAATGGATTGCACCATCGATTGATCGGTACACCAAAACCAGACTCCCATAATAGGATAGCCTAATAAAATGGCGACCCAAGGATAGTTTTTATCGTCTGCCGGTAATAATAAATTCCAATACGAACCTGGAGTACTGTGATAAATATGTTCTAATCCTCCTGCTTTATTAATCCCCATTACTACCAATAAAAGCGAAACGGCAATCAACAATAACATTTGAAAAACATTTGTATAAGCAATGGCTTTTAATCCTCCTGCTGCCGCAAAAAATCCCGAGAGAATCACCATCATAATCACAGAAAGATACATTGGTAAATCCAGCAATTGCTTGACCAGAACTCCGCCGGCAAATAAGGTTAAAGACAACCACGAAATCAGAATCGTAATCAAGGTGTACCAAGCCAAAATGTTTCGGGTAGAGTCGCCAAAGCGTTTTCCCATAAATTCTGGTAATGTCAGTACTTTAGCTCCCAAGTATCTTGGTGAAAAAACCACCGCTAAAAGCAGAATAAAAATAAAGGCATACCAAGCAAAATTACCTGCAACAATACCAGTGGTAAAACCCACACTGGCCGAAGCAATCAGCATCGAAGGGCCAACATTGGTTCCCCACATATTTAAACCGATACTTCCCCAACCTAAGGTGTTTCCTGCCAGGAAAATGCTCTCGTCCTCTGATTTTTTATTCTTTACAAAAGAAATATAATAACCAAAAGCAATCAACACCAGAAGATATCCAATAACTACGGCATAATCTATGGGTTCTAAAAAACTACTGATTTTACTCATACAAATTGGGTTTTATAATTGAATATCATATGCTGCTAATACATCAGCAATTTTTACCGGCATTCCAGTTTGTAATGTTCTGTCCATTGCCTGTAACAAAGCCACGGTTCCAATTCCTTCTTTCATATCCGGATAAGCGGTAAATCCCTGCTCGATACTATCTGCGAAATATTCTAAATAATTTTGGTATTCACCCCCATGATGACTTTGTCCCTCAAAACGGAAATAGTATTTTATAGTAGCATCACCCCAATGAATGATTTTTTCTTCGCCTTCTTTATCGGTAACTGAATAACGTAATTCATGATAATCCGCCTGACTGGCTCCTTCAGTTCCTCTCAAGATAACACTCATTCCACTATCTCGTTTGGTTGGCTGTGTTGGCGAAGTATACACCCCACTCACACGGGCAATTCTACCATCCGTTGCTTTGAAAATAAAATGCATCGTATCTTCGTTTTTCAAACCTGCTGTTTTTCCGTTGCTGCTGATCATTCCGTAGCCCATTACTTCTTCGATATTGGGTAAATACCAACGAATGAAATCCACAGGATGACTCAATCCACCGTACAACCATTTGAAAGATTGTAACAACGACCATTCTTTCTTTAAAAACCAGCGGTGGTCTGCGTGATAATGCGATTCGATGGTAATCAAATCACCAATAACTCCTGCTTCAAAATCTTTTCGTTGTCTTTTAGCCGGTTCAAAGAATCTCGAACTTTGTCCCACAAAAACTCTTTTCCCTGTTTGTTCACTAATAGCAATTAATTCTTTGGCTGCAGCCAAATCATCAATAAAAGGCTTAGTACAAACTACGTGTTTCCCGTGCAATAACGCTTGTTTTACATGTTCCGCATGTAAATGATCCGGAGTATAAATGGCAATGATATCAATAGCTTCGTCTTTTAATAAATCATCGTAATTAGTTGTATAGTGAGGAAAATCAAATTCCTTAGCGCGTTGTTTGCACAATTCTTCATTTCTGTCACATACTTTCACCAACTCTACTTTGCTGCTTTCTATAGCGGCTGACATGGTACTACGTCCTTCTCCAAGACCTAAAATGGCTATTTTTAACATTGATTTTTATTATTACTTATTAAATGGACGGATTAAAATCCATCCCTACAATATCACCGAGCCTATGGCTCTTTATTCTTTTTCTTTATTCTTTTTTCTCCTCTACCTTTTTCAAAAAAATCCAGGTTTCTCCCGCTTTTGCATCATCAATTCCAGTTTGGTATTTTTTCATTAAAGCATTCCATTCGTCCACTCTTGGATTATTTTTAGTTGTTTTTGGATTGAGTTTGTCTAAATCTTTTCCTTTTGGAATACTAATTACTAACATCAATTGTCTTCCGTTTTTGAAAACCTGCAATTGTTGAAAATCTGCATTACAGAAACCTTTGGCTATTTCCGGCCATTTTTCAAACTGGGTTTTATGGTAATCCAAATATTCCTGTTGCATTTTTGGATCCTCAACCAAATTAGCTGTTAAAACAATATTTTCCCATTCAGAAGCGGGTTTAACATCAGGACATCTTTCAAAATTTTGAAAATCATAAACCGGATTTTCATAAATTTTTATTTGTAATTCCGGAAAAGCCAAAGCCAATTTTCTTTTCGTTCTTTCAGGCTGATTCATCAAACCATAAATCACCAGATGATTTTCCCATTGGTACAATTCTTCCCCTACAATTCGGAAACCTTTGATAGTCGATTTGATTTTATCAATATCCAGATTTTTCCCTATTACCTCAATCGCAACTGATTTTGGCATTTCCTGCATACCCCAAGCTTCATCAACAACGACTTCTTTTTTCAAGTGGGTAAAAGGCGGACGAATTCCGGCGTTTTCTTTTACAGCAGTACTTACAAACTGATTGTTATCCTGCCAAATATTTCCTTTCGGACCATTGTTATTCTTTAAAATTTTCTGAATTGGGATCCAGTTGTTTTTTATAGTAAAATGTTGAGAACCTTCATCGGTATACAAATACAACCACAAAAACGGATCGTGAGCATACGGGCTGTAATATACCTTGTCAATATAATTTTCCTCTATTCGGCTGTCTGGCTGAGAAGAAAGCGTATAAATTCCGGCTACATCATGCAAATGTTTGGCATAATGATGGATTTTATTGGCTAAAATTTTGTTGTTACGCATCACATTTTCAGTATGTGTCCAACCCCAGCCCATTGAAATACCGCTATAAGCCACATCCGAAATTTCGTTATACTCAATAGTCAGATTCCTTACAAAACCAGCAGCGATACCCAAGCATCCCCAATCTTCATTGGCAACATTAGTAATTAAATTGTCTGTAATTAATTCATTCGAACACACTTCTCTATCATCTTTTACTTGCAATGGCAAATGCGCTTCGAAAGCTTCTTCAGAGAAAACTCCCAGCGTAATTCCGTTACCTCCAATATCTTTAAAAAGATTTCCTTGTACAATATTGTGATTCGTTCCTTTGTTTAAATCCAATCCTGTAGAAGATAAATGTTCAAAACTACAAGATTCAAATACGGTGTTGTTCGCATAATTTACTTCCACAGCAGCTCTTGGTCGTCCTACCCAAGCCTGATTTTCTAAAGAAGCCTGATTGGGCGTTCCAGGAATTTTTAATTTGTAGGCGTCCAGCAAATACATTCCGGCCTGCAAAGGAACGTGTCCCTGTTGCGATGGACGAAGCCAGTTGCTATATTGAAACGAGATTCCTTTGAATTTTACATCATGTACGGGAGAATCAATCGTTCCTTTAATTTCTACTAAATTTTCTAAAACAGGAGCTATTACTTTGGCAGAAGCCATATTCTCGCCTGCTCTTGGAATATAGTAAATCTTCGCATTTCTTCTGTCCAGATACCATTCACCCGCTTCATTTAGCATGGACATTCCATTGTTTAAAAAGAAAGCTGAATTTCCATTGTTTTTAGAAATCCAGGGCGCTGGCCAGGGATGTTCACTTTGAATACGACTTTCCGGTTTTTCAAATGAAAGTCGGGCGCTGTCCTTAACTACTTCGATATTTTTGATTCGTAAATTAGCGATGGCCCACCATTGCACGATAAACATTTCCATGCCTGGCTCATATTTCACTGATTTATCTTTAAATGGAATCCAACAGGTTTCAGTTTCCTTATCCCAGGACAAAATTCTTTCCATTTTATTTCCTGCGGTACTTTTAGCACGCACGGCTTTGACACCATTTACCCAAAGCTGACGGTAATTAATCACTTCTCCGGCAATTTGCGGTGCATCAGCTACCCAAACCGTACCAGCTTTCTGTCCGTTAATAACGGTAGTTGATTTTTTCCAATTATTGATTGCAATTCCGCCGTTAAAAACAGGTTTTGCATTGACATCCGCCTCAATGGTAGTTGGACTATCGGCAGTTCCTGAATCTTCAGGTCTTACAAACAATGGTTCATCCAGATGATAAATGC
Source organism: Flavobacterium plantiphilum (assembly GCF_046000495.1). NCBI lineage: Bacteria > Pseudomonadati > Bacteroidota > Flavobacteriia > Flavobacteriales > Flavobacteriaceae > Flavobacterium > Flavobacterium plantiphilum. The sequence continues at coordinate 440,171 of NZ_JBELQA010000002.1, read as the reverse complement.
CGTCTTTTATGATAATATGAATCCCTCCCTTAATTGAAGCATCTTTCAAACGGCGTAATTCTCTGGCTTTTCTTAAGGCCATATGAACAGTAGCGAGCGGACTTTCTTTTGTTCCTTCATTGGTATCTTTTCCGTTTACAGCTACCCAGATATCGGCTGCCTGCATGGAGAATACAGTAAAAAGAAGAAATAATATCGTCAATAAAGGATGTCGTTTTTTTAGAAACATAATATATTGTAATTATAAATTTGGATTCTTAACTACCCTTATTTCAAAAATGCTTTCGTTTAAAAAAATAAAAAATGTAAACGTTATCATTTTAAATAATAAAAAAAAGTCTGTCGACTCTAATATCCTTGAAATAAATAAATTGGGCTGGGCAAGATAGTATTTTTTACTCAAAAAAAATCATACTTTTAAACAACGGTCGATTTTATAAAAACTACTGTTGTTTCAATAAATAAATTTAATAATTATCTTTATACCAATTTAATACAATATAAATTATGAATTCCTTTTTGTTACCAAAAGACTTAAGAGCAAAAGACGAGCATGGTAATTACGGCGTTTGGTGGCACGAAAACAATCCCGGACCTTTAAAAAAGCTGCCTTTTATCAGTCAGTTTGGGAGTATGAAATTTTCTAAAGTGCGTATTGATGACAGCATGCGACCTCACTTAAATGACGGAATTGAAATTCATTATGTCAACAGCGGAAAATACGATTGGGTTATTGAAGGAAAAGAAATCGAATTATTACCCGAAAATTTATCGGTAACTGCACCCTGGCACGAAAACGGAAGCACGTCAGGAATTATGGATATTGGTCAAATTAACTGGATTATTATAAAACCTTCTGAATTTTCAGTAAACAAAGTATTAGAATTAGGAAACTGGAGTAAACTGTCTAAAAATTTTCAGCAAAATCTGGGCGAAATGATTGGTGATGCCAATAATGCTGTACTTGAAAAAGCAAAAAGTTTCAAAAAATATTTTGATGAATTACGAAATGAATTAGCCTATCAGGAGGAAGGTTTCGAGATAAAAGTACAGAATATTCTCGAGAATCTTTTTATCGATTTACACCGTCAGCTTTCGAATAAAATTCATAAAAATCAGGAAAGCGATTATTTTATCGAAAAACTTACCCATTTACTTCAATCCGATTTAACGAAGAAATGGCATATTGAAGATTTAGCATCCGAATTTAATATGGGCAAAACCAAGTTTACTTATGAGGTAAAAAAACTAACCGGTTTCCCCCCAAACAGTTTTATTATAAGTCTTAAATTAGAAAAAGCCATTGAGTTAATAAAAAATAATGCCACTATTACCATGGCAGAAATAGCTTTTATATGCGGATTTTCATCCTTACAACACTTTACCTCTACATTCTCTCAGCGTAACGGAATCAGCCCAAGAAAATATCAGTTGCAACAACAGAAAAAAAAGAAATAAAAAAAACCTTTCCGCTAAGAAAGGTTTATAATTTATAAGGATTCAACCAGCAACCAGGCTTCAGGGTTCTCTGATTCTCTAACTTTATTTTTAACTTTTTGAGCTTCGGCATAAGTAGCGAAGCTTCCATAAAGTACCGGATACAAACCATGTTTATTAACCTCCAATTTTCTGGCTTTATAACCCATTTTAGATAATTTTCTAAAAACTTCCTCCGCATTATTTTCATCTCTAAAAGCACCAGCCACAACATGGTAAGGTAATTTAGCTTCCTTATCGGCTTTTACAGATAGCGTTACGGGAGCCATCGGGTTTTTAATAAAAAAAGTAGCTTCCTGGATTTTGTTTTGTACTTGTTTCTGAACGGCTTTTTCAACAAGAACTCTTTGGGAAACCATTTGATTCTGATAAACGGAATACCCCACACTCGCTGTTAAACCTAATCCAAGAACAAAAATAGCAGCATATTTTAAATAAGAACGACCGCTTCTTTCTTCGGTAACCAAAGAAATCACTTCTCTTTCCTCAACAATAGTTTCTTCTTCAACAGCTTCACGTTTTACAACGGGAGCTATAAAAGAACCTAAACCAAAAGAACTGGTCAGGTAATTTTTTTGATCTGCAGGGGTAAAGATTAAATTATCTGCAGCATTCAGGGTAAAGCTACCTACATTTTTAACCGTAAGACTTTTATTTTTTTCCAATTCTTTTTTCCAGTTCAAAACCTGATACTGAATCGAGCTGATAGCATATTCATAGGAAGTTTTCTCTGTTCTGGCAATATGATTGGCTAATAATCCATCATTATTTTTAATGTTGGTATTAAAAGAAATCAATTTTTTAGGCGGAAAGAAAGAATTAGCACTTTCAACCCATTGAGCCGATTGAATTTCGGTTAAAAAAGCACCAAAACCCGGAACGGTAACACATTGATAACGATATAATAGTTGGCTTATGTAGTGTTCTATATTCATACTTACAAAGTTATACAACCATAATAGTTATCAAAATTTTATTCACAATTTTTATTAACAATCTAACTAAAAAATTTATACTTTTCAGTTTCAAATATTTAACATGACAGCAACTGATTTATTTTACATATTGGCCTTGCAAAGAGTAGAAGGCGTGGGCGATATCATGGCCAAAAAATTAATCAGTCACTGCGGTTCGGCCGAGGCGGTGTTTAAAACAAAAACCCATCAACTGGCAGCTATTGACGGAATTGGAACTACATTACTGAAAAACTTAAAGGACCAAAGTGTTTTTGACAAAGCCAATAAAGAATTAGAATTTATTCAGAACAACAATATAAAAGTTTCTTATTTTCAGGATGAAAATTATCCTGACAAACTCAAACATTGTGTTGATGCTCCATTAGTATTGTTTACAGCCGGAAATATTGATTTGAAGAGCAGAAAAATAATCAGCATCGTAGGCACACGCCAAATAACTTCTTACGGAACGGAATTTTGCAAAAGACTCATTGAAGATTTAGTTCCGCTAAATCCGGTAATTGTAAGTGGTTTTGCTTACGGAGTAGACATTGTCGCCCATCAGCTGGCAATGGAAAACAATTTACAAACCATAGGAGTTCTGGCTCATGGGCTAAATCAGATTTATCCCAAAAACCACAAGAAATACATGTCCAAAATGGAACAAAATGGCGGTTTTATGACCGAGTTTTGGAGTTCAGCTAATCCCGACAAAGAAAATTTTGTAAAAAGAAACCGTATTGTTGCCGGAATTTCCGAAGCTACCATTGTCATTGAATCTGCCGATAGAGGGGGATCTTTAATTACTGCTAATATGGCAAATGATTACAACCGTGATGTATTTGCTGTTCCCGGTCGCGTAAGCGACAAATACAGTGCAGGCTGCAACAACCTTATCAAAACCCAAAAAGCAAATGTCTTGACCAGTGCTGCCGATTTGATTTATATACTGAATTGGGACATCAAAGAAGAAACGAAAGCAGTGCAGAAACAATTATTTGTTTCTCTGGATACTGACGAACAAAAAATATACGATTACCTGTTAAAAACAGGAAAAGAGTTAATGGATATTATTGCTCTGGAATGTGAATTTCCTATTTACCGAATCTCGGCTTTATTATTAAACATGGAACTTAAAGGTGTCATTCGTCCATTGCCGGGGAAGTTATTCGAGGCAATTTAAAAAACAGAAAGCGATACTAAAAAATAGTACCGCTTTCTTTATTTGAAATAAAATGAAACTTACTCCATTAAAGTAATTTTTCGCTCAACCGAAGTATTTTCACCAGAAACAGCTTTTCCTTCAGCATCGATAAGAGTCAGTTTTATAATATTCTCACCCATTGGAAGTCCTGTAATCTGATAAGGTCTCCACTCATCAAGTGTAAATTCCTCACCATTTATATTTGCCTGTACTTTATAACCATCTTTAGCCAAAGTAGTATTTACCACAAAAAAATCTAATAAGATTGTTTTAGTATCATCCCCTTTGTATTCTCCTTTTGGACGGCTGTAAAACAACATCGGCTCTTTAGGTTCTGCTAATTTTTCGTAAGCTCCTTTATCATTAATTTTGAAATGCTCCACTACAAATGCGTCTTTATCTTTTAAGGATTCATGGTAAGAACGCGATAAGAAAGACAACAGGTAATGCTCACTTCCTTTTTCTAATTTCACTTCATGCTCCGGTTTGTACAAAGCCGAATAAGGTTTATTATCCAGAATAAAATGAATGTGTTGCCCCTGACCAGAGTTTGCCATGTGTTCACCATGATGACCTTCAGTATGTTGAGTCAACTCAAAATTAGCAACTTTGTAATTGATTTTGAATGTTACTGAATCGGCATCAGCTGCAGTTGCAGTTTCTGAAGCAACAGTTAGTTTTGCACCCGGAAACATTTTTGAATCTTCAATTGGCGTAACCGAAATTTCTGATTTTACAGGGGTTTCTATAGCCGAATCTTCTGATGTTTTCTCCGTTTTATCTTTACAGGAGGTCATTGTAGCTAAAGCCAAAGTCAATAGCCCTAAAGAGGATAGGTGTATCTTTTTCATAAATAAAAATTTTATATTTTGTATAAAAATATACAATAGATTCTGCCCAAAACAAATGTGCTTATTAAAATTTTCTTAAAAAAACTTTAACAAATACATTTTTAAAACTTGTACCGACTAATTATTTTACAAAAAACCGAGTTTGGTACGTACTCTTTTTAGAACTTCATCCGCTACAACTGAAGCTTTTTTTGCTCCTATTTTCAATAAAGCATCTACTTCTTCTAAGTTATTAATGTAATAATGGTATTTCTCTCTTTCAGTTTTGAATTTTTCACAAATCAATTCAAACAAAGCTTGCTTAGCATGACCATAACCGTAATTTCCGCCCAGATAATTGGCTCTCATTTGCGCTGTTTGTTCTTCATTGGCCAACAAAGAATAAATAGCAAAAGCATTACATGTATCCGGATTTTTAGGAGCTTCCAGCGGTGTACTGTCGGTCTCAATGCTCATCACCTGCTTACGCAAAGCCTTATCTTCTAAGAAAATATTAATGATATTATTTGCTGATTTACTCATTTTCCCGCCGTTAGTTCCCGGAATCAGCATACTGTCGTCCTGAATTTTAGCCTCCGGAAGCACAAACGTTTCTCCCAACTGATGATTGAAACGGGAAGCCACATCACGTGTGATTTCAAGATGTTGTAACTGGTCCTTACCTACCGGAACAAACTCGGCATCATACAATAAAATATCGGCCGCCATCAACATGGGATATGAAAATAGTCCTGCATTTACATCATCTAATCTATCTGCTTTGTCCTTGAAAGAATGTGCCAGAGTTAAACGCTGGAAAGGAAAAAAACAACTTAAATACCAGGATAATTCAGCTGTTTGCGGCACATCTGATTGCCTGTAGAAAACCACTTTATTTACATCTAGTCCAAAGGCAAGCCAGGCTGCTGCCACGCTGTAAGTATTATTTCTTAACGTTTCTCCGTTTTTGATCTGGGTAACCGAATGCAAATCGGCAATAAAAAGAAAAGATTCGTTTTCAGAATTATTAGATAATTGTATTGCCGGAATAATTGCTCCTAGTAAGTTTCCTAAATGTGGAGTTCCTGTACTTTGAACTCCGGTAAGTATTTTTGCCATGCTTTTTTTTCTTAAACGCAAAGTTCGCAAAGTTTTTTATTTTTTACTGCAAATTCACAAAATTTAAAAATTACCTGAAATAAATCCTATCGCCTATTTTATTTAACACATCAGTCCTGTAAGTTTTCTTATGATCATTTACTCAAAATGAATTAAAAAAAGAGAAGTAACTTTAATGAACTTAGAACACATATAAGCTTTAATACAGCAACAACTATCTTAAAGGATTTATGTTTTAAAACATTATTTTTTTATACAAATGATAACAATTGATTCCTTATTTTTGACCCCATGAAAGGTATAAAAATAATTCTCCGGACCCTGTGGCGCATTTGGTTTTACATCCTTATGGCCGTACCCATCTTAATCATGTTTCCCTTTTTAGTACTTTCTATCCTTTCTGAAAAAGGATATCCTTACTTTTTCTTCATGGCGCGTATATGGGCTAAATTCATTCTTTTTGGCATGGGATTTCATTATAAAGTAGAAAGTGAGCAAGTTGTTGATGAGAACAAAAGTTATATGATTGTGGCCAATCATACTTCGATGGCAGATATTATGCTGATGCTGGCGGTTATTAAAAATCCATTTGTATTTGTGGGAAAACAAGAACTGGCGCGTATTCCGGTTTTTGGTTTTTTTTATAAAAGAACCTGTATTTTAGTAGACCGAAGCGATTCACAAAGCCGAATGGCGGTTTTTGCAAAAGCTCAAAAAAGAATAGAGAGCGGTCTTAGTGTTTGTATTTTTCCTGAAGGTGGTGTTCCTGATGATGAATCTATACTTTTAGACAGTTTTAAAGAAGGCGCTTTTAGGTTAGCCGTTGAACACCAAATCCCTATCCTTCCAATAAGTTTTGGCGATAATAAAGAGCGTTTTCCTTATACTTTTTTTGCTGGAAGTCCCGGAATTATGCGTGTAAAAATACACAAACAAGTAAATACACTGGGTAAAACGAATGCTGACAGAAAAGAAATTCGTGAACAGATAAGAAACATCATTTACAGCCAGTTATTGGTTTTTGAAGCTAAAAAAACGCTCAAAACAGCTTAAAAAAAATCACCTCGTTAAAGGTGATTTTTTACTTTTTAAATAATTATTCTGTTACCGTAATCTCAACTTCTTCAAATTCGTCTTCTCCGGCATCATCTTCTCCTTTGTAAAATTTAAAAGTATACACTCCTGCTGTCGTAGGTGTAAAATTAAAAGAAACTTCTGTTTCAGGAGGTAAGGTATCAGAACAATTTTCGCCGTTTTTTACAGAAGCATTAATTCCGATAGTTCTTGTACTGTTTTCTGAATAATAATAAATTCCGCCATAGATATAACAAGCGGTAGGTTTTTGGTACTTAAGCTTAATTTCATGAGATTCTCCCTTAACGAAAGTCTCTGGCAAAGTATAACTCTCAATTGGTAATACATAATAAGTATAGGAATCCGGCTCGTCCAGACTACAACTTAACAACGTGGTCATTAAGACCAAAAACAAAGCTATTTTTTTCATTTTTTTTTGAATTTATAAATTAACTATTCTTGTTTATTGTTTTTATAAAGACTGTGATAAATAAAAAAGGTTGCTTTAAAAATATTTTTTTCTGAAAAAAATGGTCAAATTTTCTGTTTTTAATAAAAAAATGCCCGACAAAATTGTCGGGCATTTTAAAAATTTACGCCATTAAATCCATTAGTTTTCGGCTAATTCTTTAATTCTTGCTTTGATTTTTTCTTCTAATTCTTCCGCTAATTCCGGATTATCTTTAATCAATGATTTTACAGCGTCACGTCCCTGACCTAACTTAGTTTCTCCATAACTAAACCATGAACCTGATTTTTTTACGATTTCGAATTCTACAGCTAAATCCAGAATTTCTCCTGTTTTAGAAACACCTTCACCGTACATAATATCAAATTCCGCCACTTTGAAAGGTGGTGCCACTTTGTTTTTCACAATTTTAACCTTGGTTCTGTTACCAATAACATTTTCACCATCTTTAATTTGTGTAGAACGACGAATATCTAAACGTACCGACGCATAAAACTTTAAAGCATTACCTCCTGTAGTAGTTTCAGGATTACCAAACATTACACCAATTTTCTCTCTCAACTGGTTAATAAAGAAAACAGTACAATTGGTTTTACTAATTGTTCCTGTTAACTTTCTCAATGCTTGCGACATCAAACGCGCGTGAAGACCCATTTTAGAATCTCCCATTTCGCCTTCAATCTCACTTTTTGGAGTCAAAGCTGCAACCGAGTCGATAACTACAATATCAATTGCTCCGGAACGGATTAAGTTTTCAGCAATTTCTAAAGCTTGCTCCCCGTTGTCTGGTTGCGAAATAATTAAATTTTCAATATCAACACCTAATTTCTCAGCATAATTTCTGTCAAATGCATGTTCCGCATCAATAAAAGCAGCAATTCCACCTGCTTTTTGCGCTTCGGCAATAGCGTGAAGCGTTAAAGTAGTTTTACCGGAAGATTCCGGTCCGTAGATTTCAATAATTCTTCCTTTTGGATATCCGCCAACTCCAAGTGCTAAATCCACACCTAAAGAACCTGAAGAAATTACATCAACTTCTTCAATGGCCTTATCCCCCATTTTCATAACAGTCCCTTTTCCGTAAGTTTTATCTAATTTATCAAGGGTAAGCTGTAAAGCTTTTAACTTGGCTTCTTTCTCTGTACTCATCTTTTCTTTTAGCTTTTCTTTCATTAAATTAATATTGCTTTTATAGCGATCAGAAACCTAAAAAAGTGGTTTACTTCTTTTAACTTCTGTTAGATATCTTTATTTTGTGTTCGTAAAAATACTTCTTTTTTTGATGCAAATTTTCCGTTTAAAGAGATTTCGAATCAAAAAAATAAAATCTTATACAAACAATGCTTTCAACTCTGTTGCTTCGCCAGGTTTCATTTTTCCGGCTAACACCAAACTTAATTGTTTGCGCCTTAAGGCACCTTCATAACGTTCTTTTTCTAATTCGGTTTCCGGAATAATCTGAGCTACCTCGACTGGCTTTCCTGTTCCATCAACCGCAACAAAGGTATAAATTGCTTCATTAGCCTTTGTTTTCACTCCAGAGATTCTGTCTTCAACCCAAACATCAATATAGACTTCCATCGAACTCTTGAAAGCACGTGAAACTTTGGCTTCAATAGTCACCACACTTCCCAGCAATATAGCCTTAGTAAAAGCCACATGATTCACCGATGCCGTAACCGAGATGTTTCTGGAATGTCTTTGTGCCGAAATACTGGCTGCACGATCCATTCGAGCCAATAATTCACCTCCAAAAAGATTATTGATGTGATTCGTTTCACTTGGCAAAACCAAATCAGTTAATACCGTTAAAGATTCGGATGGATGTTTAGGGGTTAATGGCATATTTTTTTTATTTTTTGATTTCAGATTCCTTCTTAATTCAGGCAAAATTATATTCTAGGATTAGAATTTTTGAATTGAAATTTACCTGACCCTGATTTTTTCATTGCCTTGCAATTGATTTCTAATTTAACCAGTACACTGCCATTACAGCCGGAATAAAATAAATCACAATAGTCCTGGCCCCATCATAATCTTTAGCTAATCGTTGTCCAAAAAGCATCATCAATAAAGTAATTGCCGAAAATACCGCGCCGTAAAAACCAAACAGCCTTCCGTTATTAACCAGCAATTCAATACAGCCTACAAAACACAAAACAGTAGAAATCAATTCCATTATAATGAGATTAATCAATGCTAATTTCACATGATTTTTAAGTCTCGTTTTTGAAAAATGTTCCCTCAACCAGGTTAGATTATCATTCCAGTAAAACAGTTTCTCATAACTGGATTGCAGATAGGTAATACCAAAAAACACCAGAATTAAAAGTGAAGCCGGATTATTCATAATCGTTATTTTTTATGGATTAAACGGGTAAGTTTGATTGATAAATCAGTTAAAATTAATTTCGCATTTCCGTTGCGCTCAATGTGATACATGGCCTCCGAAAGTTCTTTAAAGATATCCTGAATATTATTACCATTTACAAATGGTGCAAAATTTTCTAATTTGAATTTATCTACTTTTGGTTCAAAATAAACTAATCCCTGGGTTTCATAATTAATCAACAACGCCTGACGAAACATTTCTATACAAAACTGCAAAAACTTCTTTTGAGCTTCTCTTCCCAAAGCCGCTATTTTTTCGCTCCAAAGTATCAAATCCTGAATGGCAGCCGCATCTTTTTTAGCCTTAAAAGCGGCACGAACCCAGGTAACAAACCATTGTTCAAACGGATGTTCCTCGTCTTTGTCTCTAAGTAAATGCAAAGCAGCATTGTAATTGCCCTGTGCCTGATGCGCTAATTTTGCTGCAAATTTAGAATCAATTGCTTCACGAGCAACCAAAGCATCTGTTATAACCGCTTCACTCAATCCGTTGAAATGTAAAATTTGGCAACGTGAACGAATGGTTTGGATAATGTCTTCTTCGTTTTCTGAAATCAGAATGAATATTGTTTTCTCCGGTGGTTCTTCGAGTAGTTTTAATAATTTATTGGAAGCGGCAATATTCAATTTATCCGCCATCCAGACAATCATAATTTTATAACCACCTTCATACGCTTTTAACGAAAGTGATTTCAAAATTTCCTGAGCATCATCTACTCTGATTTCACCTTGTTTGTTTTGAACACCCAAAACAGCATACCAGTCAAACAATCCACCGTAAGGATTTTGTGTTACAAATTCTCTCCAATCGGCAATAAAGTCAATACTTTTTGGATTTTTCTTTACCTCATCGGTGGTAACAGTTGGGTAAGCAAAATGCAAATCGGGGTGGGATAATTTTTGAAATTTAATATTGCAGGCCTGATTTTCTCCATTATTTTCTCCGTTTTGATTGCCACACAAAATGTATTGTGCATAAGCAATTGCCATGGCTAAAGTTCCGCTTCCTTCCGGACCAACAAACAATTGTGCGTGCGGAATTCTTCCCAAATCAGCACTTCTGGTGAGATGATTCTTAATGTGTTCCTGCCCTAAAATTTCTGAAAACTGCATAAGGCAAAGATAGCAGAAAATGGATAAGTCTAAAATTTTAGATTATAAAGTTTCTACACATATACGGCTTGGTTGGAGGTTGAAAAAAAATCAATTAGAACAGATTAAACCTAAGGCAGTTTATAAATCTGCTCCATTTCTATCCATTTTTCTCCTTCTTTAGCACCCGGAGGCGCTTGTTGAAATTGCCACATTAATTTTTCCCATTCCTGAACTTTTGGGTTGGCAGCATCCATCATTTGTTTGCGTTCCGGAGTATAGTTTTCATCTACTTCCATAATCATAAACAAACGGTTCGCCAAGATATAAATTTCCATATCAATAATGCCGGCATCTTTTATGCTTTTTGTAATTTCAGGCCAGACATTTTCCTTTGAATGATAGTATTTATATTCTTCTATCAACTTTGGATTATCGATTAAATCACAGGCGTAACAAAATTTTCTTGAGGTCATAATTTTAGATTTCATTCAAAGAGTATCACACAATCTCTAACGCATTGGCATAAGAAGCTTCCGGTTTTTGATTTGGAAAATAAACCTCAAGTCCTCTTTCTGTTTGTATAAACTTCAATTTTTGACCTGTACTTACTAATTTAACTTGCCTGATTTTTTCAGTATGATACGAACTTGATTTCGCTAAACTTTTTATAACAGCCACACCATTCTCCGGCCACGCCATTACGGTTGCATAAAGTGTTTTGTCTTTTTGAGCAAAACGAATATCCTCAGACGTATACGGTTTTCCCTTTCCTTCGTTAAAACCCTGAGCGGTTAATGCTCCGGCACTTGCTTGTTGCGGACCTTCGCCAAAAATTTTCCAGGGACGCGTACCGTAAATACTTTTGCTGTTCAGTTTCATCCAAGCACCTATTTCTTTAACGATTTCAAGTTCCAATTCATCGATACTTCCATCTCCACGCACCGGAATATTTAACATCAGATTTCCGTTTTTACTCACTACATCCACCAGCGTATGAATAACCGTTTTAGCCGATTTATAGCGTTTGTCATTATAGAGCCTTCTATCATAATGCCAGTTTCCAATACAGGTATCCGTTTGCCACGGCAGCGGTTCAATAGTATTACTTTGTCCCTTTTCAATATCCCAAACCATGGCTTTACGCTGCTGCTCATCCAGAATTTTACCGGTAATCACTGCCTGAACACTGTTATTTTTTTGAAGGCTTTTGTTGTACATATATGCCGCAATACGCAAACCGGCATCGCTAACAGGCCAAAGCGATAAAGCAGTATCGTCAAAATAAATCATATCCGGATTGTATTTATCAATCAGATCAATGGTTCTGTCATGAAATTTTTCACAATATTCCGGAGTTGGTATGGAAGCTCCATCTCCCCAGTCCCACTGGCTGTGAACAGATGAATCGCCAGAGGGTTTTGCGCTTAATTCATGATTTTGAACATATAAATCCTGAGGATCTAAACCTTCCCACCAGGTTCCTTTTCCATCTTCCTTAGTCAATTTCCCATCATAAGACACTCCTGCCAAAGGACCATTTTTATCCGCTCCCTGAGAAGTATCATACCAATTCCAGGCATGCGCTGCATGAACGCTTACCGCAAAAGGGAGTCCCGCTTTTCGGGCTGCTTTTTCCCATCCGGCTATAATATCTTTTTTAGGCCCTATTTTAGTCGAATTCCAGTCAGGCTGATATTTACTGTCATACAAATCCAGATTATCATGATGATTAGCCATTGCCATAAAATATTTGGCTCCGGAATCTTTGTATAAATTCACTAATTCTTCCGGATTCCATTTATCGGCTTTCCACACATTGATTACATCCTTAAAACCAAATTGAGATGGATGCCCATATTTCTCCACATGAAATTTATATTGTCTCGAACCTTCTTCATACATTCCTCTCCCGTACCAATCACCGGCTTCGGGTTCACACTGAGGGCCCCAGTGTGCCCACATTCCAAATTTGGCATCACGAAACCAATCCGGTACCTGATATTTTTCCAGCGAATCCCAGCTTGGCTCAAATGGTCCTTTGAAAGCAGGAGTATTAAGTATATTGGATTGTCCCAATAAAGGAGACAAATAAAGTCCGGCCATTGCTGACACACCTAATTTTAAAGCGTTTCTTCTGTTCATCTATATATAATTTGAATAGTATAATATTATTTATTTCCGATTTTTACCATTTGTTTTAACATCATAAATCTATTTTAAAAACAAAGTCTCATAATCTTTAAATTTTACATATAAATTTGATTATTAATATTTTTAATCCTTTATTTTTGAATAACCAAAAACAAATGTAATTAAGACAGAATACATCTTATTTATACAAAACCGATTTTTTATTACTCAAAAACGACTTTAATCTTGATTTTAAATTCTTATGTCCAAGAAAATTTTCAAACATTACTTTTCATTATTACACATAGATTATGTAAAACTGAATTACAAGTGGAATTATAATAATGTAATAAGTCCTTATTATCGATTGTACTATATAGATGAAGGCTATGGAACTATTTCTGACAATTCCGGTCGGTTGATTTTAGAATCAGGATATTTATATCTGATTCCAAGCTTTACTATTTGTAATCTGAATTGCGAAGATTACCTAAGCCAGTATTTCATTCAGTTTTTTGAAGAATCACCCGATGGAATTTCATTATTTGACCAGAACAGAAATGTGATGAAATTAGCCGCTACTGAAACCGACGTAACGCTTATCAAACAAATGTTAAATCACAATCCCGGCAGAGGTATTAACCGCTCTGACAATCCAAAGATATATGAAAAAGAAAATTATTATAAAGAATACCGCTCGCACAATGATACTATGAAAACGCATCTCAAATTCGAAAATCAAGGGATATTATTACTGTTAATTTCCAGATTTCTGAATACTAGAGATTTCAAACAAAACACCCCTCAAAGTACTCCTTCTAAAATTCTGGATACTATGAGTTACATCCAGCTTCATTTAAACAAAAACCTCACCGTAAACAAATTGGCTCAAAGAGTCAATCAGAATCAAGATTATTTCTCCAAGCAATTTTTACTTCACACCGGTCAAAGACCCTTAAATTACATTCATGAGAAAAAAATTGAACGGGCACAATATCTTATTGCTACAACTAATAAGACTTTCTTAGAAATTGCTATAGATACCGGTTTTTCCAATTTGCCTCACTTTTCAAAAATATTCAAACAAATTGTGAGTCTTACACCTGGAGAATACAGAAATAGAAATGATTTTTATCTTAATAGTTAGAATGAATTTGAAACTTTATCCCTGAATTATCTATTTGATATCATAAACAACATGTAGTTTTCACAGTCAAGTTAATTTTAACTTTTAGAGCTTATTTTTTAAATTTAGAGATATAAATAAAAAATTTTGTGAGTTTACATCGTTTTCGTTGCAAAAAATTGATTTTTTTAAATTATTGAAATTTATTCCTACCGGAAAATTTCTATATTTGTTTCAATTTCAAAAAAATTAAACTAAAAAAATACTGATGAAGACTTTAAACGATTTTAATTTCGCTAATAAAAAAGCAATAATACGCGTTGATTTCAACGTACCACTTGACGAAAATTTTAATGTTACAGATACGACCCGTATCGAAGCTGCAAAGCCTACCATTTCTAAAATCCTTGCCGATGGAGGAAGTGTTATTTTAATGTCTCATTTAGGTCGTCCAAAAGGAGTTGAAGATAAATATTCATTAAAACATATCTTAAAAACAGCAACTGACATTCTTGGAGTTCCTGTAAAATTTGCAACAGACTGTGTAGGCGAAGCTGCAAAACAGGCTTCGGATGATTTAAAAGCCGGTGAAGTTTTATTGTTAGAAAATTTACGTTTTCATGCTGAAGAAGAAGCCGGAGATGTTGCTTTTGCAAAAGAATTAGCCTCATTAGGGGACATTTATGTAAACGACGCTTTTGGAACTGCACACAGAGCTCACGCTTCCACTACAATTATCGCACAATTTTTCCCGACAGCAAAATGCTTCGGAGCATTATTAGCTAAAGAAATTGAAAGCATCAATAAAGTATTAAAAGACAGTGAAAAACCGGTAACTGCTATTCTTGGTGGTTCTAAAGTATCTTCTAAAATTACAGTTATCGAAAATATCCTGGACAAAGTAGACCACATGATTATTGGTGGTGGAATGACTTTTACATTCATTAAGGCTCAGGGAGGAAAAATTGGAAATTCTATTTGTGAAGATGACAAACAAGAATTAGCACTTGAAATTTTAAGATTAGCAAAAGAAAAAGGAGTTCAGATTCACATTCCTGTTGATGTTGTTGCGGGAGATGATTTTTCTAACAATGCAAATACACAAGTGGTTGATGTAACTAATATTCCTGATGGTTGGGAAGGTATGGATGCCGGTCCAAAATCATTAGAAGCTTTCGAAAAAGTAATTATGAATTCAAAAACAATTCTATGGAATGGTCCATTAGGTGTTTTTGAAATGGAAACTTTTGCCAAAGGAACTATTGCTTTAGGAAACTATATTGCAGCAGCTACAGCTAATGGAACTTTCTCACTTGTAGGTGGCGGAGATTCAGTTGCAGCAGTAAAACAATTCGGTTTTGAAGACAAAATGAGCTATGTTTCTACAGGTGGAGGTGCTATGTTAGAAATGCTTGAAGGAAGAACTTTACCTGGAATAGCAGCTATTCTAGATTAAATATAACAATTTTAACAATATTTATTGATTTTTTTAGTTCTAACCTATTAAGTTTGCATTACGATTTTGTAATCGTTTAAAATTAAGCACGTTGACAACAAAAGCATGAATATAAAAAAAATCACCTTATCATTTTTTCTATTACTATCAATTCCCTTGTTTTCACAGGAAACTGCCGAAAGCAAGGGAATTGCTGTTATAGAAACGAAGCTTTCTTATCTGGATTCTATAAAACTTAGTTTTGTTAATGACGACATGGCCAGTTGCGTTGACAGTTTATGGACTAAAGAATTAACTGACTTAGATATCTACAAGGATCTGAACAAAGACATCGAAAGTATAAATACGGACGAAAAAGTTGATTATGAACTACCTACCGAATTACTAAAATCACGATTGGCCGCAATGAATGCTAAATCCCCGTTTAACATTCAATACAATCAGGGATTAGAAAACATCATTAAATCGTTCTTAAAGAACAGAAAAAAATCTTTTGAACGTCTCATGGCTATTTCAGACTATTATTTTCCAATGTTTGAAGAAACCTTTGCAAAGGAAAACGTTCCGCTGGAAATTAAATATTTAGCCATAGTAGAATCAGCATTAAATCCGAAAGCAGTATCCAGAATGGGAGCTACAGGACTCTGGCAATTTATGTATCACACCGGTAAACAATATAATTTAAAAATAGATTCTTATATTGATGAACGCAGTGACCCATTAAAAGCCACTCAGGCAGCTGCACAATACATGTCTAACATGTTTGCGATTTTTGGTGACTGGGAACTGGTTTTAGCTTCTTACAATTCAGGTCCGGGAAATGTAGCTAAAGCCATCAGAAGATCAGGCGGACAACAAAATTTCTGGAGCATTAAAAATCATCTTCCAAAAGAAACTCAGGGATATGTACCTGCATTTTTAGCGACCATGTATTTGTATGAATACCATAATGAACATGGAATCAAACCTAACAAAGCTTTAATTCAACATTTTGAAACAGACACTGTAATGATTAAAAAACAGATGTCTTTCCAGCAAATAGCCGATTTACTGGACGTATCCGTACCACAATTACAATTGCTGAATCCTTCGTACAAACTCAATGTAATCCCTTATTACAATGATCAGAATCATTATTTGAGATTACCAAAAGACAAAATCGGTGTTTTTGTGTCTAATGAGGATAAGATTTATGCCTATATTGAACACGAAGCCGATCAGAAAAACAACAATCCTTACAAAAAAAACTCTGCCACTGCAGTCGCCAGTACAGAAATGCCTACTTACCCTATTGGAAGTACAACACAATATTACAAAATAAAACAGGGTGACAATCTAAGCACCATTGCCGATGAATATGATGTAAGCATTACTGATTTAAAAAAATGGAATAAATTAAGCAGTAATGCTATTTCTTACGGAAAAGTACTTACTATTATAACTACCAAAAATAATACTGCAATTGCTTCTGCTAATACTAAAATCAGTAAAACTGAAAAAACAAAAAAAGAAGTTAAAGCTGATACTTTAATTGCAGGAAACAAGACTAATTATATTGTTCAAAAAGGAGATAATCTAAGTGATATTGCTGAACAAAATAACGTAACTGTAACTCAGCTTAAAGAATGGAACAAACTTGCAGGTAATACAATCAAAGCCGGAACAACTTTACAAATTGCTGAAAAAGAAGCTGAAGCTAAAGAAACAGCCATTGCCGCAGTGACTCCGGAACTAAAAAATATCGAATATACAGTTCAGAAAGGAGACAATCTGGGTAACATTTCTAAAAAATTTGGCACCGCAATTGCTGATTTAAAGGAATGGAATCACTTATCTGACAATAATATCACATTAGGTAAGACCTTAATCGTGGCTAAAAACGAAATTGCTATCAATACTGATAAAGCTACCGCAGCATCATTTAAAAAGAACAACAGCGAATTACAACATGACTATCTTGTAAAAAAAGGAGATTCTTTATTTAGTATTGCCAAAAAATATGCAGGAGTTACTGTCTCAGACATTAAAAAATGGAATGGTATTCACAATGAAGACATCAAACCGGGAATGCGTTTAAGAATAGTTGAATAAAAACAACTCAAAAAGACATAACAAAGGGCTTTATTTGACATTCAAATAAAGCCCTTTTTTTACACTATAGACTATAAAATTATATGGTTTTATTTCTATTTTGAAAAAATGGAACGATATTAGCGGAGTAAAGTATAGTATTAAAAACGATCCAATTATAAATCTGAATTCCATTATAGTAAACAAAATGAATAAAATCCATTGTATAGTGTTTTTTGTTTCCGTTTTTTTCATTTCCTGCAATCAGCAAAATGAAAGTACTAAAGAAACTAATGGAAAAATCAACAGCATTTCTGTGATTATAGACGATTTGTTGTGGAATGCTGAAATTGGCGACAGCATCAGAAATAAATTTGCATCTCCCGTTATTGGTTTACCTCAGGAAGAACCTCTTTTTACCATCAATCAGTATCCTGTAAAATTAATGGAAGGATTTATGACGGACAGCCGCAATATTATTGTTATTAAAAAAGATGCTAAAGAATATTTTAAAGCAGAAAAAAACAAAATTGCCACACCTCAGAACATATTTTATATCTCAGGGAAAGTAGCAGATGATATCCTGTGTCTGATTCAAAAAAACACCCCTGAAATCATTAAAATCATCCACCAGACAGAGATTGAAGAGTGTCAGCGTATCAACCGAAAATCATTATTAAGCCCAAAATTTTTCAAAGACAGTTTCAATATTCACTTTGAAATGCCATCCAGCTATCAATTGATGCTGAAAAAAAAGAATTTCATGTGGTTTAAAAAAGAAATTATCAGTGGCAACACCAGCATTTTACTTTATCAGGTTCCTATAAGCAGTATTGAAACCAAAAGAGATAAGGTTTCCCAAATTATCACAATGCGGGATTCTATTGGAAAATTGTACATTCATGGCAGAGAACAAAACACGAATATGATTACAGAAGAAGCTTATGCTCCTTATTTTTCAAATATTGTACTCAACCATACTAAAGCTTATGAAACTAAAGGAACCTGGGAATTAAAAAACGATTTCATGTCAGGCCCCTTTATTAATTATGCCATTGTAGATAAAGAGAATAATCGCATACTGGTTTTAGAAGGTTTTTGTTACTCTCCTTCAAAAGAAAAAAGAGATTTGATGCTGGAACTAGAAGCTATAATAAAATCTGTAGAAATCAATAAAAAACCGGTTTCTGAAGCATCCAAAATCATGGCTATGTTTTCTAAGTAAAAACTAAATCTTCGTAATATAAAACTCGACCCTACGGTCAAATTCATCTCCTTTTCCTAAAGGAAACTGATTTCCCAAACCTTTGTAAACCATCCTTAAACTGCTCACATTTTTAGAAATCAAATATTTAAAAACACTTTTGGCACGGTTCAAGGAGAGTTTTCTTTCCTTTGTTGCCCTGTCTATTGCATCTTTATAATAATCAGGAGTACAACACACATGACCCCGAATTTCAAATTCTATACTCTTTCTTTCCTGCAGAATCACAGCTATTCTGTCAAGTTCTTTTCTGGAAGCTAATGTAAGGGTACTGCTCCCTAGCTCAAAAAAGATATTTTCCAGATAAATACGGTCTCCTATTTCATGCCTGTCCTGAAAAGAAGTATAGATTCCTTTTCCAAAACTGTTTTTCTTAACAATTAACAAATCAACTCTTCTGTTTTTAGAACGAATATCCGCTAAACTTCCGCCTGAAAAATCATCAATAAGGATACGGCCTTTACCTTCAACAATAACAATTTTGTTCTTATTAAAACCATTGGCAACCAAAACACTTTTTACAGCATTGACTCTGTTTTCAGATAATTTCAAATTATAATCATTATTGCCCCGATCATCACAATACCCATAAATCTGAATCGATTCTACCTCAGTGGTATCTAAATCATGAACAAAGGCTACTACATTCTGTTCCTGAACGGCGTCAACAGCATACTTATCAAATTCAAAATAAACAGTTCCTATTTTTTTCTCCTGAGCACATATTGTACTCCAAGTAAAAAAAGAAAATATCAGAATTGATTTTAACATCAGCTTTTTAAAATTGTTTTATAAGTCACGGGATTGTCTAAAATAGTAACTGCTTTTTTAATTACAGAATTCGATTTCATGTAATACTGATAAAAACCCTCCTGATATTGATAGCGCTTGATGATTTCTTCCAGAATCAAATTCTTAATTTCTTCCTGATTATTGTCCAGCTGATTTGCTTCAATTTTTTGTACTGCAGCTAATAATTGATTGTACTCATTTATAATTGCACCATCAATAGCTTCTTTTTTGGCTATTGCCAAAGTATTTTTTAATGCTTCTTCAGTTTCCGTATCAAATGAAATTTTCTGATTTTTTAAAAACTGTTTGAAATCCTGAAAATCAGTATTGGTGAAATTTGGAATTTGATTTCCTAAATTTGGATTTTTATAATAATAAGCAGTAGCATAATTAAAAATCCCATCGTTTTTAAGCAAAGCATTCGCAATCACGCTGGTTTTTGATTCATCCATGGGCACATCAGGTAAAATCCCGCCACCATCATAAACCGTTCTTCCTTTTCTGGTTTTGAACAAATTATAATTAGTCGCCTGTGTACGGGTTGCCAGTCCGTTTTTGTCTTTATGAGCATAATCTAATGCCT
Organism: Flavobacterium plantiphilum; assembly: GCF_046000495.1. Lineage (NCBI taxonomy): Bacteria > Pseudomonadati > Bacteroidota > Flavobacteriia > Flavobacteriales > Flavobacteriaceae > Flavobacterium > Flavobacterium plantiphilum. The sequence continues at coordinate 420,115 of NZ_JBELQA010000002.1, read as the reverse complement.
GAATACATCTTCCTGAAGGAGTGAAATATCTGGAGATCGTAACTTTTAATTGAGTATTATAGGTTAAATCAACCGGTTTTTGAACCAATCCTTTTCCAAAACTTCTGCCTCCTATAATCACAGCACGATCTAAATCCTGCAAGGCTCCTGAAACAATTTCGGACGCCGAAGCACTTTTATCATTTACAATAATCACTAACGGAATTTCTAAATCTACCGGATCAGCAGCTGTTTTATAAATATTGTTATGCTTTTCATTAATAGATTTTGTGGTTACAATGATTTCGTTTTTTGGAACAAATAAGTTACAAATATTGATAGCTTCGCCTAAAAGCCCGCCGGGATTGTTTCTTAAATCTAAAACGATTTGTGTAGCACCTTGTTTTTTAAGTTCCAATAAAGCTTCTTTTGTTTCATTAGAAGCTTTTTTATTAAAACGGCTCAACACAATATAACCCGTTTTATCATCAATTTTGGAGTAAAAAGGAACCGATTTAATTTCGACCTCATCGAGTAAAATCTGGGTTGTGTTTGTTTTTCCCTGTCGAATGTATTTTATATCAATTTTAGTGTTCTTTGCTCCTTTTAACAATTGGGAAGCATCATCCTTAAAATCGGCAATAGCCACATCACCTATCTGGATAATTTCATCACCGGGCTTAAATCCAGCTTTATCAGCCGGAAAATTTTTATAAACTTCCCGCAATATTAATTTCCCTGATCTTTGGGTGATTAAAGCACCTATTCCTGTGTATTCACCCGTATTATTGATCTTAAATTTCAATACATCCTGCTCGTTAAAATATACCGTGTAAGGATCTAAACTCGCCAACATGCCTTTGATAGCACTATCCATCAGTTCACCAGGATTCGTTTCATCCACATAATTGGTATTCAATTCTTTAAAAAGTGTCGTGAAAATTTCTAATTGCTTGGCAATTTCAAAAAAATCATCTTTAAAACTGGAACCAATAAATAAAAAGGCCGAAGCGACTAAGGGAATAATGTATTTTTTCTTAAAAGAGAAGTTCATAGTACTTTAAATTACAGATTACTAAAGTAGCAATAAATCACTAATAATAAAATGAGAGATTTACACGAAAAACTTAATTATTTATTTAGAGTATCTTCAATGTCGGAAGATTCTTTTTTCAAAACCTGAGCTACAAACTTTTCAAACAACTGAATGGTCTTGTTATTAATTTCGTCGTAAGACAAACGCTCTTTGGTTTGGTAAAAAAACATAAAAACATAAGGTTTGTCTAAATTATCCAGAAGAATATGTTTGTTAAGACGATAGGTTTCGCGAAGAATACGCTTGAAACGGTTTCTGTCAACGGCTTTTTTAAAATATTTTTTAGAAACCGAAACGCCCATTTTTATTTTTTCATTCCCGCTTAAAGAACCCGAATGATAAACCAATCGCAACGGATATTTAGAAACTGATTTGCCTTCAGAGAACAACAATCCAATGCTGATTTTACTTTTTAATTTTTCGTTTTTTGGATAGTTAAAACTCATTTTTTTACTGGGAAAATACATTTTTTTAAACGACAAAGGTACAATTTAACACTAAACCTATTAATGTTTAAGAATTAAATACCGCTAAAAAATTATTTCATACTTTTGCAGCTAATTTTTTCAAGAATGCAAAAACTTATTTCGTATCCCATATCCGTAATTTATTATTTGTGTTTTGGACTTACATTAGTCATTTTTCATCCCATTCAGTGGGTTTGTTTAAACGTTTTTGGTTATCAGGCTCATAAAAAAAGTGTGGACTATTTGAACTTTTTTTTATTAAAATGTACTAACTTAGTAGGAACGACGTATAAATTTGAAAACAGGGAACTTATTCCGCAAGGAGTGCCATTGATTTTTGTTGCTAATCATCAGAGTATGTATGATATTGTAGCCATGATTTGGTACTTGCGACGGTTTCATTGTAAATTTGTAAGTAAGAAAGAATTAGGTAAAGGAATTCCCAGTGTTTCTTATAATTTAAGACATGGCGGAGGAGCCTTAATAGATAGAAAAGACCCAAAACAGGCCATTCCGGAAATTAAAAAATTATCGGAGTACATTGAGAAAAACAAACGTTCAGCGGTAATTTTTCCGGAAGGAACCCGAAGCAAAACCGGAAAACCAAAGGAATTTGCACAAACAGGTTTAAAAATATTATGTAAAAGTGCACCTTCCGCTTATATTGTTCCCGTAAGTATTAATAACTCATGGAAAATGGTAAAATATGGTTTTTTCCCTGTAGGTTTAGGAAATCATCTTACCTTTGTAGTTCATAAACCTTTAAAGGTGAGTGAATATAATTTTCCTGAATTGATGGAGAAGACTGAAAGTGCAGTAGTAAAAGGAATAAAATTTAATAAAATATAAAAAATGTCTATAAAAAACATTCGATTAGAAGTTATGCAGTTTTTGGAAAAAAACGTGACTGGCTATATGGATCAGTATCTGATTCCGGTAGAGCAAATATGGCAGCCATCGGATTTTTTACCTAATTCTGAAGGAGATAATTTCTTAGAAGAAGTAAAAGAGTTACGCGAAATCTCTAAAGATTTACCTTATGATTTCTGGGTAGCTATGGTAGGTGATATGATTACCGAAGAAGCACTTCCTACCTATGAGAATTGGCTGATGGAAGTAGAAGGAGTTGATAATGAAGAAAGAAACGGCTGGTCAGCCTGGGTACGCCAATGGACAGGTGAAGAAAATCGTCATGGGGATTTACTGAACAAATACCTGTATTTATCAGGTCGTGTAAACATGCGTGAAATCGAAATGACAACCCAGCACCTTATCAATGACGGATTTGATATTGGTACCGGAAGAGATCCTTATAAAAACTTTGTTTACACAAGTTTTCAGGAGTTAGCTACCTATGTTTCGCACAACAGAGTTTCACAACTAGCAAAAAGCTATGGCGACAAGAAATTGTCTAAAATGTGTAAAATGATTGCCGGAGATGAAATGCGCCATCATCATGCCTACAGTCATTTTGTAAGCGAAATTTTCAAAGTAGATCCAAGCGAGATGATGCTTGCTTTTCAATACATGATGAAGGCAAAAATTGTGATGCCAGCCCATTTCCTTAGAGAATCAGGACAAAAAATAAGTTCTGCATTTGAATTATTTTCTGATTCAGCGCAACGTATTGGGGTGTATACAGCTAATGATTATGTTGAAATTATGCAAAAATTAATCGATAAATGGGAAATTGATAAAATTGCAGGCTTAACAGACGAAGCTGAAAAAGCCCGTGATTACCTGATGAAATTACCTGCCAGAATGGCCCGAATTTCGGAAAGAATAGTAATCCCTAAAGAATCACATATTTTCAAATGGGTAGAACCGGCGAGATTATAGATGATAGATTTCAGATGTTAGAATGCCGATTTTTAGAAATTGAAATTGAATAAAAAATACAATTAGTTAATTTAAAATGTTGATTTTTGAAGTTTAAAAGCTTTGAGAATCAACATTTTTTTTAAACAATAATCATGAACAACACAGATATTATTAGCAAAACAATTGCATTTGTAAAAAAACAATTAGAAAATGCCGAAGGCGGGCATGACTGGTTTCATATTGAAAGAGTCTATAAAAATGCACTTTTAATTGCTAAAGAAGAAGTTTGTAACCTGCAAGTAGTACAATTAAGTGCTTTGCTTCATGATATTGCTGACAGTAAATTTCACGGCGGCGATGAATCTGTTGGTCCTAAAGTGGCCCGAACTTTTTTAGAATCTCAAAATGTTACCGAAGATGTCATTATTCATGTAATAGAAATTATTAGCAATATTTCATTTAAAGGCGGGAATTTTGAAAAAAAATTCAAATCAATTGAATTGGATATCGTTCAGGATGCAGATCGTTTAGATGCGATTGGAGCCATTGGAATTGCCAGAGCCTTCAATTATGGTGGTTTTAAAAACAGGGCACTCTATAATCCTGAAATTGTACCCAATACTAATATGACTATTGAAGAATATAAAAAAAGTCAGGCGCCAACACTCAATCATTTTTATGAAAAATTATTGCTGCTAAAAGATAAAATGAATACCTCAACAGGCAAAAAAATCGCAAAAGAAAGGCATCGCTTTATGGAAAGCTTTCTGGCTCAATTTTATGCAGAATGGGATGGAGAAAAATAAGCTTTACTATTTTTCTCATTCTTTTGAGAAAAACATTGCATTTATCCACTAATAAATTGCATTTAATCGGTTTTTTTATTGCTTTTACCTTTAATTAACAAATATTTATAAACAACTACTTGCCAGTATACATTACAAAATATAGCTTTGCAGCATTCATGAAAAAGGCAATAAGACATATTATCCTTCTATGTATACTGCTGTTATCCGGCAACAGTCCTTTGTTTGCTCAAACACTGACAGCTCCCCTTCTTGCGACTTCTGTAATTAAAAAAATTCCTTTAGATAAACCCACAAGAATAGCATCAGAACATCTGTTTGGAAATCAGTTCAATCTGGCTAATCCGGTAAAAGACCTTTACAGCAAGAAAGAAATTGTTGTAGACAATGAAGAAGAAGATTCTGAAATTATTAGTTATAAAAAACTATTAAACAAATCGGTCTCCTGTTCTTCTTTTTTCAGACAACAAATTGCAGAATCTACTGTATCCTATTTAAAAAAAGCTTCAGATTTTCCTAAAAATCTGTTTTACTTTCCTTTACGTAATCCTCTTTACATTATATTCGAAGTTTTTCGAATATGATAATTTAACTTTTTAAGCACACTACTGTGCGAACACATCCTTTTCTTATGCTAGTAAGTCTGGGAAACTATGCTGTGGCTCATTTTACAGCTTATACAAATCAACATACCTTATTGTTTTAAAAAGTTAAAGAATCATCATGAAAAAAAACGCAATTTTCATTGGTCTAATGGCCGCTTTGTGCACTATTGGCTGTAATTCACATAAAGAAGAAAAGAAAGAAGAAAGGACATTTACAGTAACTAATCCGGTGGCAATGGACACTTCGATTGTTAAAGAATATGTTTGTCAGATACATTCTATTCGTCATATCGAACTTCGTGCTATGGAAAAAGGTTACCTTCAAAAAATAAATATTGATGAGGGACAAAAAGTTAGAAAAGGGCAACTCATGTTCCAAATCATGCCAAACATTTATCAGGCCGAACTGCAAAAAGCAAAAGCAGAAGGAAATGCTGCTTCAATTGAATATAAAAACACCAAACTTCTGGCTGACAGCAAAGTGGTGTCTCCTAATGAATTAGCACTTTCCAAAGCTAAATTTGACAGAGCCAATGCTGAAATCGCTCTTGCTCAGACGCATCTGGGATTTACCACCATTAAAGCTCCTTTTGACGGAGTCATTGATCATTTTCATGTAAGAGAAGGAAGTATGCTCGATGAAGGAGAATTGCTTACTACTCTTTCTGACAACAGTAAAATGTGGGTTTACTTTAACGTTCCTGAAGCAGAATACCTGAATTATATTGTAAGTGCTGATAAAAACAAGAAAGAAAAAGTGAATTTACGCATGGCTAATAACATGCAATTCAATCAATCCGGTATTGTAGAAACCATTGAAGGAGAATTCAATAATGAAACGGGTAATATTGCTTTCAGAGCTGCATTTCCTAATCCGCAAAGTATTTTAAGACACGGAGAAACAGGAACGATACTGATGACTGTTCCTTTAAAAAAGGTACTTATCATTCCGCAAAAAACAACTTTTGAAGTATTAGACAAACGCTATGTTTTTGTAATTGATAAAAATGGTGTAGTCCGACAAAGAGAAATTACTATTGGCGCCACTTTAGAAAATTTGTTTGTAGTGAAGAAAGGACTTAATGTAAATGACCATATTTTACTGGATGGTTTACGATTGGTTAAAAATAATGAAAAAGTCAAATTTAACATTGAAAATCCTAAAAAGGTACTAGCAAACCTTGATGTTTACGCCGAGTAAAAACCCCCTTAAAAAACAACAAAATGTTTAAAAAATTTATTCAAAGACCCGTTTTAGCAATTGTTATTTCGGTTATTATTGTATTTATGGGGTTGCTTGCTATCAAACAATTACCCATTTCACAGTTTCCTGAAATTGCTCCAACTACCGTTAATATTTTTATAGCTTATCCGGGCTCAAGTTCAGATGTATTGGTAAAATCAACTTTAATCCCACTGGAAACAGCCATTAATGGTGTACCCGGAATGCGCTATATTGCTTCCGATGCAACCAGTGCCGGAGAAGGAACCATTCGTGTAATTTTTGAACCAGGAACCGATCCCAACGTCGCGGTAATCAGGGTAAAAACCAGAGTCGATCAGGTAATGCCTTTGTTACCTGATTTAGTACAACGTGAGGGTGTTATTATTACCCCAGTACAACCAAGTATGTTGATGTATGTTGATTTGTATAGTAAAAAAGGACATGATGTGGATGAAAAATTCCTATACAATTATGCTTATACAAACATGCTTCGTGAAATACAACGCATCAACGGAATTGCGAGTGCACAAATTCTGGGCAGCCGTAAATATGCAATGCGTATTTGGTTAAAGCCAGACAGAATGCGTGCTTATAATATCTCTGCAGAAGAAGTAATGGAAGCAATGCAGGAACAAAGCATCTTAGCAAGACCAGGAAGAATAGGACAAAGTTCAGGAGTAAAATCACAATCGCTTGAATATGTATTAACTTACAGAGACCGATTTAGTGAGCCTCAGGAATATAAAGACGTAATAATACGGGCAAATGCGAATGGTGAAGAAATAAAACTAGGTGATATTGCTAATGTAGAATTAGGAAGCGAATTTTATGATATTTACGACAATCTGGATGGTAAACCATCGGCTTCGATTGTATTAAAACAAACACTTGGAACCAATGGTAGCGATGTAATCAGAGACGTAAAAAGCAAATTAAAAGAATTAGAGAAAGACCTTCCTCCCGGAGTGGGTTATAAAATCAGTTATGACGTATCAAGTTTCTTAGATGCTTCTATTGAACAGGTAATAGATACACTGAGGGATGCTTTTGTTTTAGTGTCTATTGTTGTCTTTTTGTTTTTAGGTGACTGGCGCTCCACACTTATTCCGGTAATCGCAGTACCTGTATCCTTAATCGGAGCTTTTTTTGTGATGCAACTATTTGGTTTATCCATCAACCTGATTACTTTATTTGCCTTGGTACTGGCCATTGGTATTGTTGTCGATGATGCGATTGTAGTGGTAGAAGCAGTCCATGTAAAAATGGAGGAAGAACATCTCACACCATTCAAAGCTTCGAAGGCAGTATTAGGTGAAATTGGAGGAGCTATTATTGCAATCACGTTAGTAATGGTTTCTGTATTTATTCCTATCTCCTTTATGACAGGACCGGTAGGAGTATTCTACCGTCAGTTTTCTATCACTATGGCGGGTTCGATTATTATTTCAGCTGTAGTTGCACTGACATTGACTCCTGTTCTTTGTGCGATGTTGCTTAAGCACAATCATGGGCATGCTAAGAAAAAATCTCCTATCGATCGTTTTATCGACTGGTTTAACAAAGGATTTGAAAAATTGACAGGACATTATGTGGGTGTTTTAAAACATATTGTTAACCGAAGAGTCATTACTTTCGGGATTCTAATTGGATTTTGCTTTGCTACCTATTTTACTAATCAGGCACTTCCTGCCGGTTTTATTCCCAGTGAAGATCAGGGAATGATATATGCTATCATTCAGACACCGCCAGGCACAACATTAGAACGCACTAATGATGTTGCAAAAAAACTGCAAGGCATTTGTGAAAAAATTGATGGCGTATCATCTGTATCTTCTTTAGCAGGTTACGAAATTATGACTGAAGGTCGTGGATCGAATGCCGGAACCTGTTTAATCAACCTGAAACCCTGGGAGGAAAGAGAACATTCCGTACATGAAATCATGGAAGAATTAGAAGAAAAATCCAAAGATCTAGGAGCTGTTATCGAATATTTTGAGCCACCGGCAGTACCTGGATTTGGTTCTTCAGGAGGTTTCTCTTTGCGGTTACTGGACAAAACAAACGGAACCGATTATCAGGAATTCCAAAGAGTAAACAACGATTTCCTGGCTGAATTAGAAAAACGAAAAGAGCTAACAGGAGTATTTACTTTTTATTCTGCCAATTATCCGCAGCTTAAATTAAATATTGACAATAAAGCAGCGATGCAAAAAGGCGTATCTATAGGTAAAGCTATGGACAACCTGAATATCCTTATCGGAAGTACTTACGAACAAGGATTTATCAAATTTGGTCAGTTCTTTAAAGTATATACACAAGCTTCTCCTGAATATCGAAAAATCCCTTCTGATTTAGAGAAATTATATGTAAAAAATGAAGCGGGCGAAATGGTTCCTTATTCTGCTTTTATGAAAGTGGAAAAGCACTTAGGCCCTAATGAAATAACACGCTACAACCTGTACAATTCGGCAGCAATTCGTGGATTACCTGCTAAAGGTTACACCAGTGCTGATGCGATTAATGCGATTAAAGAAGTGGCACAATACAAGCTTCCACGCGGTTATGATATTGCCTGGGAAGGATTGTCTTATGATGAGGCCAACAGAGGAAATGATGCTTTGTACGTATTCGGAATTGTATTAATATTCGTTTACCTCGTTTTAGCCGCTCAATACGAAAGTTTTGTATTGCCTTTGGCCGTATTACTATCGTTACCTGTTGGTTTCTTTGGATCTTTTGCATTATTGCAGCTAATGGGATTATCTAATGATGTTTATGCTCAAATTGGTGTCATCATGCTTATTGGACTTCTGGGTAAAAATGCCGTACTGATTGTAGAAGTTGCCGTCCAGAAGCGGGCACAAGGCATGAGTGTTGTAGATGCCGCTATGGAAGGAGCTAAATTACGTTTCAGACCTATTCTGATGACATCCTTTGCCTTTATTGCGGGACTAATTCCATTAGTTATTGCTACTGGTGCCGGAGCTATTGGTAACCGCACTATTGGTGGTTCTGCCATGGGAGGAATGATCATCGGAACGCTCTTTGGCGTATTTATTATTCCGGGATTGTATTACACATTTGCTAAAATGAGTGACGGTCGCAGTCTGATACAAGACGAAACTTTCGAACCCGTATCAGAAGAGCTCATGAGAGCCAGTGAAAACGAAAGCGGTCTCAAATTGAAGCTTAAAGCAATGAACAAACAATTGAAAAAACTAATGAAAAGAGATGAAGAAAATGAATAAACAAATTTTCAAATACATAAATATAAGGTCAGTACTAACACTGACCTTATCCACCCTCGTTTTTCAAAGCTGTGTGCCAACAAAAACTGTTCGTAACGAAAAAAAGGATTTGCCGGAGCAATTTCAAAACACGGTTTCAAATGATACGACCAATTCAGCTCAAATGAAATGGAAGGAGTTCTTTAATGACCCTAATTTAACAGCATTGATTGATACCGCTTTAGTGAACAATCAGGAGTTGAATATTATGCTGCAACAGGTAGATATGGCTAAAAACGAAATACAGGCCAGAAAAGGAGAATACTTACCCTTTTTAGGGATTCAGGCAGCTGCAGAAGTAGAAAAAGTGGGACGTTATACCAGTCAGGGTGCTAATGATGCTAATACGGATATTAAACCCGGAGAAGAGTTTCCGGAACCTTTACAAAATTATAAGGTAGGTGCCTATGCCACCTGGGAACTGGATGTGTGGAAAAAACTCCGCAATTCTAAAAAAGCGGCAGCAATGGAATACCTTTCTACTGTAGAAGGCAAAAATTTCATGGTCACTAATTTAATTGCTGAAATTGCTGATTCGTATTATGAATTACAGGCATTAGACAATAAACTGACCATTCTTTCCCAAAATTTAGAATTGCAAAATCACGGTTTAAAAACCATTCGTTTACAAATGCAGGCAGCTAAAGCAACAGCACTTGGAGTACAAAGACTGGAAGCTGAAGTGTATAAAAACACCAGTGAATTGTACAATGTAAAACAAGATATTGTTGAAACGGAGAATAAATTGAATTTCTTAACAGGGCGTTCACCCCAACATATCAACCGTGATTCTGATACTTTTATTGATCAAAAAATAGATACCATGTACGTAGGTATACCTTCACAGCTCTTAACTAATCGTCCTGATATCAGACAGGCAGAATATGAATTGCAAGCAGCCAAACTGGATACACAGGTTGCTAAAGCAAATTTTTATCCGTCTTTTACGTTAAGAGCTGGTGTAGGTTTAGAATCTTTCAAAACAAAATATATTACAACAACTCCTGAATCTTTATTGTATGGTTTAGCCGGAGATATGGTAGCGCCTTTAATTAACAGAAATGCTATCAAAGCAGCTTATTATAATGCTAACGACAAGCAATTACAAGCCGTTTTTGATTATGAAAAAACCATTTTGAATGCACATATCGAAGTACTAAATGGTTTATCTAAAATTGAAAATTTAAAGAAAAGCTACGAACAAAAAGAGCATCAGGTGGAAGCTTTGACTAATTCTATCGAAATCACCAATAAACTTTTCAGTGCGGCCAGAGCTGATTATATGGAAGTTTTATTAACGCAAAGAGATGCTTTAGAATCCAAATTACAATTGGTTGAAACCAAAAAAGAGCAATTAACCGCCAAGGTTAATATGTACAAATCATTAGGTGGTGGGTGGAACTAATTCCTTTAGGTTAAAGTTTAATAGTCTTTAACCATCCATGATAAGCAGCAAAGCCTCTCATTTTCTGAGTGGCTTTGCTATTTTATAATTAAACTCAAATCCCTTTTTCTTTCATTTCCAGAATCACATCCGAAGCACTTTTAAAAGTTGGGGCTTGCTCAGTGATCGTACCTACTCTTTTTTTATTCAACTTAAAATTTACATCATTTTCAGTAGTGAACAAAAGAGCAGTTAAAAAGGGTTTATTCATGTAAGAGACCAATATTGGATAAGCTTCGTCTAAACTGTGGAAACTTTCTATTTCTTCGGTTTTGTATCGGGCAATAACGGAAAGACTAAACACATCATTCTCCAGTAGAACAGGACGAACATAGATGTTTTTTAATTCGGTATCTCCAATAGTTTTTGCAAGGGTTAATTTGGCAAAAGTTTTATCCTGAATACTTTGTTTCACTCTTTCCCAAAAAAGGGCAAATATAGGCTCGTATGACATGTTTTATCTTTTGTTTAAAATAAAGTTCTAAGTTAAATATGCTTTTAGTTTACAATAAATAATCCCAAAAATTTTCTTTGTGAATTACCTGAGTAGTTTTGGGATGGTACTTTTCTGTAAATGACTTTGTAAATCGCACTTTTTGATTGGGGTTGTATTTGATTTCAAAAGCTTCAATTTCAGTATTTTTTACTTCTAAATAATCGATTTCTGCCTGTTGTGTATTTCTCCAGAAATAAGTGTCTTTAAATTGATTTTCATAAGCCAATTTTTTCTTCCTCTCGCTAATAACAAAGTTTTCCCATAACGCACCAACATCATCACGAAGTTCTATAGGATTAAAATTTTTGATAATTCGATTACGCAAACCGTTATCCCAAAAATATACTTTTCTACCTTTTTTAAGTTCATTATCCTGATTTCTACTAAAAGCAGTTAAACTAAAAACTATAAAATTTTTCTCCAGAATATCAATGTATTTCTCAACAGTTAATCGATTTACCCCCAAATCATTAGAAAGTGCATTCGAATTGACTTCGCTACCAATGCGATAGGCTAACATCTGAACTAATCTTTGTAAAGTTGCCGATTTTTTTATACCCTCCAGGTTCAGAATATCTTTATAAAGAAAACCTTCAACCAGATCATTCAGAATTTTTTCTTCTTTACCAACACTGGTAACCACTTCAGGATAATAACCAAAGACTAAACGGTGCGGAACTAAGCGTGTTTCCTCAACAAAATTAGAATGCTTAACCATTTCGCCATAACTCAAAGGAAAAAGTTGCAATTCTTCTTTTCTTCCCACCATCGATTCCTTAGTTCTGTCAGCCAATTCAAAAGCACTGCTTCCAGAGGCAATGACTTGTATTTCAGGATAATTATCTACCATTCGCTTGATAAGTAAACCAATATTGTGAATCATCTGAGCTTCGTCAATTACTATGATTTTTTTTTCGCCAATTAAGGCTTTCAATCTGTCGGTAGTAATATTTTCTAACAAAATCTGGACGTCGGGTTCGTCTCCATTAAACCACAAAAACGATTGTCCTTTGATTGTCTTTTTTATCAAAGAGGTCTTACCTACTTGTCTTGCGCCAAATACCAATATCGCTTTTCCTTTAAAAAGATAACTGTCAATTTCAGTTTGCGGGCTTCTGATTATCATCTTTCGCATTAATATTAGAATACAAATATAATATTTTGATATTAGAATATCAAAAAAATATAATATTTTGATATTAGAATGTCAAAAAAATATAATAATATAATATTCAAATAAAATTCAAGTTGGCAGACAACTACAGACTAAGACTGAAACTTTGGGATTGAATACTGAATGCTGAATACTTTTTTATTCTCCCGTAAAAACGGCTTTTCTTTTTTCAATAAAGGCCTGAGTACCTTCTTTAAAATCGACGGTTCCAAAACACCGTCCAAAGGATTTTATTTCGGTTTCAAAACCATTTTCTCCTTCTTTGTAACTGGCATTTATAGCAGTCATCGCCATACTAATTGCCGATGGGGAGTTTTTAATAATCTTTTGAGCAATCTCATGACAATATGCTAATAATTCCTGCTGTGCAACTACATGATTCACTAAACCCATTCTGTAAGCTTCCTCTGCTGAAATCATAGCTGCGGTAAGAATCATTTCCATGGCGCGTCCTTTGCCTATTAATTGTGGCAAACGCTGTGTTCCTCCATAACCTGGAATTACGCCTAACGAAACTTCCGGAAGTCCCATTTTAGCAGTATCAGCGGCTACGCGAATATGGCAGGCCATCGCCAGTTCTAATCCGCCGCCAAGGGCAAAACCATTAAGAGCTGCAATTACCGGTACTCGTAAATTTTCAACGAAATTGAATAAGATATCCTGACCCTGAGCCGATAATTGTATGCCTTCCTCGATTGAAAAATCAGCAAATTCAGCAATATCTGCTCCGGCAACAAAGGCTTTTTCTCCACTACCTGTTAAAATCACAGCCTTTATATCAGGATTTTGTTCCAAAGCAGAAAAAGCCTGATGCAGTTCCTGAATGGTACTTTTATTTAAGGCATTTAATTTTTGCGGACGATTAATAGTAACCGTTGCAATAGTCTGCTCTTTTGTAATCAAAATATTTTTGTAGCTCATTGTATTGATTTTAAGAGTTAATAATGGGAAGTGAAACGGTAAAACGGGTTCCGTTTCCGTATTCAGTATCAAAGCTGATGCTGCCTTTATAATTTTCGATAATATTCTTTATAATTCCTAATCCCAGTCCCATTCCACTGCTTTTAGTGGTAAACTTAGGTTCAAATATACGATTGACATCTTCAGTTTTAATTCCTATTCCATTATCCTGAACAATAATCAGGACATTTTCTTCTTCTTTTTTTACTGAAACAGATACCGTTTTATGTTCTTGTTGCTCCGGAATGGACTGAATGGCATTTTTTACTAAGTTAGTAATAATTCGTATCAATTGCGTCCTGTCTATCTTCGAAATTATTTCGGGAGCATCACTTTCAAAAACAATATGATTTTCATTAAAGATATCTAAGGCTAATTCGACTACTTCTACCACATTTAAAGTTTCATTTTGCTGTGCCGGCATGGAAGCAAAATTAGAAAATGCCGAAGCTACTGAATTCATCGTATCAATTTGCTGAATTAATGTTTCTGAATAATCATGCATTTTCTGTTTGATATCCGGATCATCCGGATTAAATCTTCTTTGAAAACTTTGCACCGTTAATCGCATGGGCGTTAATGGATTTTTAATCTCGTGCGCCACTTGTTTGGCCATCTCGCGCCAGGCTTCTTCCCTTTCGCTTTGCGCCAGTTTAATAGCACTTTTTTCTAATTCATCAACCATTTGATTGTAACCGCGAATTAGTAAATTGATTTCTTTACTGCTGGCCGAAAGAAGGATTTTTTCGTTTTTCTGATTCAGTCGGGTTTCATTTAACTTATCAGAAATGGTTTTTAAAGATTTCGTTATATACGAAGAAAGAAAATAGGCCAAAGCAAAAGCCACTATCAGCATAAAAGAATAAACCTGCCCTAAACGGATAAGAAAATTATTGAGTTCTTTTTGATAAAAACCATCGTCTTCCTGATAAGGCAAATTTAAAACTCCCAGCGGTTTGAATTTATCATCCTTAATTTGTGTAAAAGAGGAGCGGTTTTTAATTCCGTTAATGGTTTTTATATCTACATAGCGTTTTTCAATCGAAGAACGCACCAGTTTTAAAATATATTTAGGAATAGGCGGTGCGACTTTATCTACTGAAAAAGATTCCTTTGAGGACTTTAATAACTTTCCATTTAGGTCATAAATATTAATTTCACTATTGTGAATATGTGCAATTTCGTGAATTCTGTCCTTAAAAATTAAATCTAAGTTTTCGGTCGTCAGCGGATAAGTAGTGGTAGAAAGCACATAATTAATATGTTCCCGAACGGCATTTTCCTTGCGCTCTAAACGTTCTTTATGGTATTCTTTAGCCTCATTTTTAAATTGGATTATCGAAATAGAAGCCAATAAAATTGAAGCAACAATTATCACTACGATCATCGAAAGAAAAATTCGGATTCGCAACGAAAGCATGGATAATTTAAAGCTTTTTGGCATAATTTAGTGATTCGTGAATTGTAATTAGTGATTAGTAAATGCTAATTACTCCTCACCAGTTACTAATTACTGCTTTTCTCTTATTCTTTTATAAAATTTAAACCCCAGCATAATTAAAACCGAAAACAAAACAATTCCGATTACCCCATAAATCCAGTTAACGGCATTTTTTAAAACTACTAAAAAAACAACCGCAAAAAGAATAATGGTGGCTCCTTCATTCCACAAACGCATAAAGTTAGTCGTGTATTTTACCTCGTTATTTTGCAATTGTTTAAATATCTGATGGCATTTTAAATGGTACAAATACAATGCAAAAACAAAGCCAAGTTTAACATGCATCCACGACATTTGCAACCAGGAATTTCCAAGTTCTGTAAAAAACAACATCCAAAAAGCAAAAAAACTGGCCAGAACAGCCGATGGCCAGGTGATAATATACCACAGTCTGTAACTCATGATTTTAAATTGTTTTTGCAAAATTTCTTTTTCCGGAGAAGGTTTATCTGCAGCTTCAATCTGGTATACAAACAAACGCACAATATAAAACAATCCTGCAAACCAGGTAATTACAAAAATTAAATGCAGTGATTTTAAATAATTATAGTATTCCATCATTAGTCTGAATCAATTTGGTATTCATTTCTTTTTTAAGAAAATAGGCTGTCAATAAAGTCGAACAAACATCTGCTATTGGAAAAGCAACCCAGACTCCAAAAATACCGAAAAAATTTGGTAGAATAATAACTAATGGAATCAGGAAAAAACCCTGTTTGCTCAAGGTTAGCAGCAACGCTTTTCTGGCTTTTCCTGCCGCCTGAAAATAAGCCGCACCAATCAACTGAATGGCAATAACCGGAGAAGCTGCAAAAACCCATCTTAAGGCAACCGTAGTATCCGCATTTACCTGAATATCATGCGTAAAAACACTTACTATTTCAGAGGCAAAAAACAAAATAAAAAGATATATAACCGTAGCTAATAAAGCCGCATATTGAATGGAAACCCGAATACTCTCATTAACTCTTTTAAAATTATCAGCGCCATAATTATATCCGGCAATAGGAATAAATCCCTGAGTGATACCTAAAATGGGAAATAAAGCAAACATCAGCATTCTGCTTACAATTCCGTAAACCGTAATAGCACTTTCACCTCCGTAAGAATATAGAGTATGATTGACAATAATAGCAAGAATACTAATAACACTCTGCCGGGCAAAAGTAACAAAACTTAATCCAGTAATTTCTTTTACAATAGGGAGATTCCATTTAAAATGGTGAGGTTTCAACGTCAATTCGCTTTTAAAAACAAAAAACCAAAGCACAAACAGAAAACACATCACATAAGAAATAGTGGTCGCCATTGCAGCACCAAACATTCCTAATCCTAATATTTTTATAAAAAGAATATCCAGAGCAATATTAACAAATGCGGGAATAATCATAGCCACCATCGCAAACTTGGCCTTACCTTCGGCTCTGATGATGTTATTGCCCATCATGCACAAAGCCAGAAAAGGAACCGAAAAAATAAGCGGAGCAAAAAATGCCGTTGCCAGTTCCATGATGGAACCTTTAGCACCAAAAATAAATAAGATATCTCTACTGAAAAACAGACATAAGAACATAAAAAACAATGATAAAGCCAAGGTCATCATAATCTGATTTCCAAAAGTATGTTCGGCTTTTTCTTTATTCTGGGCACCCAGAGCTCTGGAAAGAACCGAGCCTCCTCCTACTCCAATTGCCATTCCCAGAGAAGAAATTAAAAAAGTGATGGGCAATACGACGGTCACAGCAGCAATTGCCAGTGAACCAATCCATTGCCCAACAAATATGGTATCAATTAAAATATTTAACGAAAGAAATAAAATCCCAACTGAAGCAGGAACAGCCTGTTTTACAAGGAGTTTTTTAATACTTTGAGAGCCTAATTCTTCCGCGGATACTGCCATTTATGCCATTTTTTGTGCAGAAACAGCCCATTCCTTAATCCAGTTACTTACGGTCTCACACCAGGAATCATCATCGTTCAGACATGGAATTGCCAGAAACTCTTGTCCGCCATTTTCCTCAAATTCTTCTTTGGCACGCATCGCAATTTCTTCTAATGTTTCTAAACAATCTGTAACAAATGCAGGGGTAACCACTGCAATTTTCTTAATTCCTCTGGCCGGCATTTTATTAATTTCTACATCGGTATAAGGCTCTAACCATTTATCACCTGCGAGTCTGGATTGAAAAGTAAGGCAATATTTATCCTCAGGAATTCCAAGTAATTTTACAATTTGTCGGGTGGTTTCATAACATTGATGGCGATAACAAAAATCATGTGCCGGCGATGGCGTGTTGCAACAAGAACCATCTATTTTACAATGTGATTTAGTGACATCGGTTTTTCGAATGTGACGCTCCGGAATTCCGTGATACGAGAAGACCAGCTGGTCATAATCAAATCCTTCCAGATGTTTTTTCATCACATTAGCCACGTTCTCAATATAATCGGGTTTATTGTAAAATGCCGGAACATCGGTAAAAGTCATATGGGGAAATTTCTTTTTTCTGATTTCCTCGGCTTTTACTAAAATGGTTAATGTGGAAGCCATAGCGTATTGCGGATACAACGGAAAAAGCAACACCTCAGTAACACCCTGATCGTGCAATTCCTGAAGTCCTTTTTCAATAGTCATAGTACCATATCGCATCGCTAATGCAACAGGCGTATCTACTAATTTTTTGACTTTTTTATGCATTCTTTCTGAAAGAACGATTAATGGCGAACCTTCTTCCCACCAAATTTTCTCATAAGCATGGGCGGATTCTTCCGGACGTTTTCTTAAAATAATTCCACGAACCAGTAAAGCGCGTAACAAAAACGGAACATCAATAACGTATTTGTCCATCAAAAATTCGTCTAAATACGGTTTTACATCTTTGGGAGTCGGACTCTCCGGAGATCCTAAATTTACTAGTAATACGCCTTTCATAGGTAGTTTTTTAATTTTTTTCAAAAGTACTGCGAGCTGCTTTTGAGAAATATGATAAATGTTATTTTTTATTTATATTTTAATATTCAAAATCAATACTGTGCCTGAGATTGCTGTTTAAATGGACATTAAATATTTTTTAGGAGTGGTTCCAAATTTCTTTTTGAAGGCAGCAATAAAATGACTTCCGGTACTGTAACCAATTTTTAAACCTACTTCGTTTACATTATAAGAACCACTGTCGAGTAGTTTTCGGGCAAAATCCATTTTGTAATCAAATAAAAAACCATAAACAGTGTCGCCGTAAATTTGTTTGAAACCCATTTTGAGTTTTTTCAAATTTAATCCTACCTGATCGGCTAATTCCTGTAATCCCGGTGGTTCAGACATATTAGCAATTATAATTTCTTTGGCTTTCTTAATTTTCAATACATTTTCCTCATCAACCAGAAACGGACATTGTTCGGCATCTGGGTCTTCATTTCGATTAAAAAAAAGACTTAATAACTCGTATCCTTTTCCTTTGTAATACAAGTTTTTTATGGATGGATTAAGGTTATAATGAAACATCTGGTTTAAAACAATAGCCATCGACGGACTAATTTCGCTTTCGTTATAATACTTTTTTTCCTGATTTTCTTTGCTTAAAAACGGAATATGCTCGGCATCACTGGTAAATAATCCATGGAATTTTTTAATGGAAACAAATATGGAAATCAACCAGGTTTTTGGTGCAATTTCTACATTAAGCGGCAATTCTTTTTCGGTATTATAAAACAATAAGGCTTTTTCTTCTTTTAAATTCAGTACATAATTGCCCTGATTAAAAATGTAATTAGCGCTTCCTTTCAAACCAAAATGAAATTGTATCAGCCCTAATTGTACCGGACGTTGAAAAGTGAGTACCTCATCAGTATTGTTTTGAAAACGAATTAAAATAAAATCATCGTCAATTTTTATTTCTTCCTCCATTTTTTTGATTTACTTAATTCAACTTACTATTGTCGTTTTTAGTCAAACGACTCTTTTTGGTCTTTCAAAATTAAATCTTTTTGAGGATTTATTGTTTACTTCCTTCTAATTTTATAAAATCTTTATTGTTTAGACCGCTTATTTCAACAGCGCATCGACATGAATATTGATTTTATTGGAAACCTTTTTCTTAACCACAGCCGGAATAGAAATATCAAAATCACTGGCATTCACTGAAAAATCAGACACTAAAGTAATACCGGAACCGGATTGGCTCATTTGGGCAATGGTTTTTACCGCAACCGTTTTACCATGAAGTTCTAATTTCCCGTTGATTGTAAAGTTTTTAGGGGTTTCATTTAGACTATCGACATTAAAATTTTCTATTTTCCCTTTAAAAAGCGCTTTTGGATAGCGGTCGCTTTCCATGTAATTTTCATTGAAATGCTCTTCCATTAATGCCACTTTAAACCGGAAACCTTTCACCAAAGCTAAACTGGCTATCTCTGCTGTTTTAGGGTTTAAAACTACCGTTACATTTGTATTAGTGGCTTTAACCTCTTCAAAAGAAGGTACCGAAGCTTCAAAAGTAATATTCCCCGTTTTACAAATCATTTTATCCTGAGCAATTGTCCATCCTGAAACCAGTATCATTGCTATTATCAAGTAGTTTTTCATCGTATTTTTTTAAATTATTGTTGTAACAAACCATCTTGTTGCCATTGTGCTACAATATCAATAGTAGCCTGAGGCAAGCGGGGTCCGCCTTGGGGCATTAATAAACTATTTCCGTTATTTAATGAAATTCTATTGAGTAAACCCCTGTTCTGAATGGCATTTTTTACCTGATCATAGGTCACTAATGCCATTGGAGCGCCATTTCTGGGCGTTGCCGCATGACAGGAAATACAATTATTATCGATAATAGATTTTACATTTTGCTGATATGTTACGGCAGTATCATTAGGTACATCCTCCATCAGAGTATCCGGATTATCATTCGAACAGGACATTAAAAAACTGGCTGACAACAGCAGCGGAAAAAGATTTTTTGGTTTCATAACAATTGGTTTTAGATTAAAAAAAGGATTGCATCTCTTAGATAACTCATGTACGTTGAAAATGCTTATCCAGTTTTGTCCCACACTTTTTATTTTAAAAAAACCAATCTTTCTGTTTTAACGTAGATGAAATTACACCTTAAAACCACCGCCATGAAGAAAAAAATCCTCATCGGAATTCTTATCTCAGCTGTTATTGTCATTGTTTTTTATGGCTACATCTACCAAAGTCACCGTGACATTAGTACTGAAGCAGCAACTTATAGTATAAGCATTCCCGAATTAGAAAAAGAATTTACGACTAATGATAGTCTGGCATTATTAAAATATCAGGATCAGACTATCGAACTGAAGGCACAAATAACGGCAGTTGACATTGAAAACAAAGCAATTATTCTGGACAATAAAGTATTTGCCACGTTCAATGAAAGCTTGCCAGAAAACATTCTTCCGGGAAAAACTATCATAATTAAAGGGCGATTTCTGGGCTATGACGACTTATTAGAAGAATTTAAACTTGACCAGAGTTCTGTTATTAGATAGCAAACCAATTAACTAACAATCCAAAATTATATTTTATGAAAAAGTTCCTCCTACTCTTATTATTATTCCCGCTAATCTCTTTTTCGCAAGAAGATTTATTAAAAGGGATCGATACAATTTCCGGAAAAGAAAAAGTATCCTCAGCATTCAAAGGTTTAAAAATTGTCAATCTGGAATCGACTAAACTGGCTGCAAAAGGCGACTTGTATTTTATTGTTGCGCACCGGTTTGGCTCCGTAAAAGATGGTTTTGAAGGTTTTTTTGGCTTGGATAATGCAAACACACAACTGAAATTTGTTTACGGGTTAACCGACTGGTTAACAATCAGTGGTGCCAGAAGCGAACTAGCCTATGATTTTTCTGCAAAATATACTTTGATGAGCCAGATTACAGATGGTTTCCCAATAACTATTGCGGGTTTTTCAAGTTTAGCCATTAACAATACACTCAAAGAAAGTTTGTACCCTAAACTACAATTCGATGATCGGTTTACGTATGTACAGCAAGTATTGATTTCCAGAAAATACTCTGAAAAATTATCTCTGGAATTAGCACCAACCATTTTTCACGAAAATTTTGTAGACAATGCACAACAGGATAATACACAATATGCCATTGGTATTGGCGGTCGCTATAAATTATCCAAACGCTGGTCGCTTAATATTGATTATGCCGCACATCTAAACAGAGCTTCCAATTCTGTTTACAAAAATCCACTTTCAGTAGGTTTTGATTTAGAGACGGGTGGACATGTTTTTCAAATGCATTTTACCAGTTCTCAGGGGATTCATGAAGCAGGGTATTTAGGTCAGACTACCGGAGACTGGACCAAAGGAGATGTATTTTTTGGTTTTAATTTGTTAAGAGTATTTTAGAAAAACCGCCTTTTTTACCCTACTTCAAAACAAATCGGTATTTAAAACAATTCTAAATTAATCTTTTTCTCATAAATTCTAAAACCACAGCAAAAAAACATTCGTAAATAATTTTGAAAACCTAAAAAATTATTAAAATGAATAAAACAGTCAAAAAATTACTCTACGTAATCTCGGGAATTGCAGTGCTGTTCATAGCTATTTTGCTTTTTCACATTATTACAGCAAAACCAGCCGTTTATGATAGCCCAAATTTACAAGTCAGTCGTATTGATTTTAAAGCCAATATTGATTCGGTTCAGGCCAAGCAAATTTGTGCCGATTTAAGAACCATCAAAGGCTTAACATCTGATTCCATTATTGTAAAAAAAAATGTTGTCGTGTATTTCCACAACAATAAAATCACTAATTCAGAAAAAGTTTATAACGAATTAATGACTAAAAGACCTTATGAAGCGAAACGCTTTTTACTACCTGCCAATATGGAAAATAAAGAAGTTTGCCCGGTGGATCAGAACAGTTTCGCATACAAAGCATCAAAAACAATAAATCAATTTTTTAATTAATCCTTAAATTCAATTATTATGAGAAATTTTTCTAAGATTACACTAAGTGTATTACTAATTGCGTCAGCAGCATTTACTTCCTGCAGTGACGATGATGATCCAAAACCAGATCCGGTAGAAGAGTCAATTTACACTCGTTTAGGCGGAACAAAAATGGTTACTGACCCTGATGATTCAAGTAAAATGATTGAAGCAGGAAGATTATCTTACCGTAAAGTGGTAAACTCTACCGTAGGACTTATTGTTGCTGACGTAGAAAATAATGCATCCGGAAATCTAGGAGCTCATTTTGCACCACTTTTAGCAGAAGTTGGAGCTGGTAACACTACTAAATTAGCAGTTCTAGTTGATAATCTGACTGATTTTTTCTCTTCTGCTACAGGAGGAACAAATCCGGTAAACACCTATTCAGGTTTAAACATGGTTGATGCTCATGATCCGGCTAAAAACCCTCGTATGGGAACAAAATCTTCTAATGCCGATTACACAAAATTTGTGGGTTACGTAGGTGCTGCTGCAGTTGCTAATAAAGTTGAGGCAAATACAGAACTATACGCTGATATCGTTGCTGTACTAGAATCATTGAGAGCACCAATTGTTCAAAAATAATTCTATTAAAATAAAAAATGCTGCCTTCAAATGTCAGGCAGCATTTTTTTATCAAAATACAATTTAATCAGACAACTGGAATTGTTATATTTTCTAGTAAATGAAAACATGAATTGTATTTTAATAACATTTAAAAGAACTCTAAGCGATATTTTTTCGTAACCCAAACTAAAGTCTAATCGTTTTGTTATTTAGAACAAATCTACATAAATAGCAAAAGAACACCTGATTTTACTCTATTTTTAAATATAATCGATTTTGTAAACACTATTTTGAATCAATTTGTCATGAAGCGATACAAAAAGAACTTACAGCGTTGTTTTTATAAAATAGTTAATAATAATTTTGTTGAACTTTTTAAGGAAAGTATAATTATGGAAAATTTTAACATGTCCAGAAACAGCACTTTTTACGCTTTAGGTCTAAGTTACAAGAAAGCAGATGCAACGATTAGAGGAAAATTCAGCTTAGACGCCAAGGCTCAATCTATTTTATTAATGCAGGCTGAAGCCGAAGGAATCGAATCATTAATAGTTACTTCTACCTGCAACAGAACTGAAATTTACGGTTTTGCCAATCATCCTTATGAATTAATCAAATTACTTTGCGAAAATAGTAAAGGTTCGGTTCAGGAATTTCAGGAAGTCGCTTATATTTATAAAAATCAGGATGCAATTAATCACATGTTTCGTGTAGGAACAGGATTAGACAGTCAGATTTTAGGAGATTTTGAAATCATCAGCCAGATAAAAAATGCTTTTAACCAAAGTAAATCCTATGGTTTAGTAAACAACTTTTTGGAGCGTTTAGTAAATTCTGTGATTCAGGCTAGTAAAAAAATCAAAACAGATACTGAAATTTCTTCCGGTGCAACCTCAGTGTCTTTTGCATCGGTTCAATATATTATCAAGAATGTAGCAGATATTTCGAATAAAAATATCTTACTTTTCGGAACGGGAAAAATTGGCAGGAACACCTGTGAAAACCTTGTAAAACATACCAAACACGAACAAATTACTTTAATTAACAGAACCAAAGATAAAGCCGAGAGACTGGCTGAGAAACTGGATGTAGTAGTTAAAGATTATGCTGATCTGCAACTGGAATTACAAAAAGCTGATGTCTTAGTAGTGGCAACCGGAGCTCAGAATCCGACTGTGGATAAAGCAATTCTAAATCTCAAGAAACCATTGTTGATTTTAGATTTATCGATTCCTAAAAATGTGAATGAAAATGTTACCGAAATTGAAGGTGTTACACTCATCCATATGGATCATTTAGCGCAAATGACCGATGAAACTTTAGAAAACAGAAAAAAACATATTCCTGCTGCCGAAGCTATTATAGAAGAAATAAAAGACGAATTCAGAAGCTGGACAAAAGGAAGAAAATTTGCTCCAACTATCAACGCCTTAAAAGCCAAACTGAACGATATTAAAAATTCAGAATTGGATTTTCAAAGTAAAAAAATGGCTGATTTTAACGAAGAACAAGCCGAAATCATCAGCAACAGAATCATTCAGAAAATCACGACTCATTTTGCCAATCACCTCAAAGATGAGAATACCATGGTAGATGAAAGCATTGAATGGATTGAAAAAGTGTTTAAAATTGAAGCACTGGTAAGTAAATAAACCAGAAAAAAAGAAAGAACCTCAATTCCTTAATGGATATTAATTTATATCCTATTTTTGGAATAAAATATAAAAATGGCAGAAAAAACAATACGTATAGGTACAAGAGATAGCGAACTCGCATTATGGCAAGCCCACACTGTTCAAAATAAACTAAATGATTTAGGTTATAAAACTCAAATTGTAGCCGTAAAATCCCAAGGCGACATTATTCTTGACAAACCCCTTTACGAATTAGGAATTACCGGAATTTTTACCAAAACTCTGGATATTGCCATGATTAACGGTGATGTCGATATTGCCGTACATTCGATGAAAGATGTTCCAACGGCTCTTCCTGTTGGAATTGTTCAGGCTGCTGTTTTAGAAAGAGCCAATACCTTAGATATTTTAGTGCATAAAGGAAACTTAGACTTTTTGGAAGGCAACGGAACTATTGCCACCGGAAGTTTACGACGTCAGGCACAATGGCTGAACAAATACCCAAATCATACCGTAGTCGATTTGCGTGGAAATGTAAATACCAGAATGCAAAAACTACAGGACAACGACTGGAACGGAGCTGTTTTTGCAGCAGCAGGACTGGAAAGAATCAATTTAAAACCAAGCGATTACATCGATTTAGACTGGATGATTCCGGCACCGGCTCAAGGCGCTATGCTAGTGGTTGCTATGGGGAATGACAATTATACACTGGATGCTCTTTCTAATTTAAATCATGTTGAAACCCAAATTTGCACGCATATAGAACGCCAGTTTTTAAGAACTTTAGAAGGTGGTTGTACCGCTCCTATTGGTGCTTTGGTAAAATACAATGAAGAGGAAGACACCATACATTTTGATGGCGTTTTGTTTTCATTAGACGGAAAAGAAAAAATCGAAGTCCATAAAATCGTGGATATATCCGAATGGAAGAAATTAGGATTTTATATGGCAAAAGAAATTCTGGAAAATGGCGGAGCTGAACTGATGGCAGCAATTAAAACTAATTTGAAAAAATAATGAGTCAAATAAGTATTCTGTCTACCAAAACCTTATCCCCCGAACAAAGACAAGCATTTCTTGATGCTGGTTTTGATCTTTTAGAACAAGATTTTATCGAAATTAAAAACAGTAATTTCGAATTAAAAGACCTCAATACAAATCTGATTTTCAGCAGTCAAAATGCCGTTTTAAGTTTAATGGAACAAAACGGCTGGGAAAAACTGCAAACCAAAAGTGTTTTCTGTGTGGGCATAAAAACTAAAGAATTACTGGAGCTTAACGGTTTTACAGTAGATGTATATATGGACTATGCCTCGGAATTAGCCGAAATTATTACGTTAATTTACAACAAAGAAAGCTATACTTTTTTCAGCGGAAACCTACGCAAAGAAACTTTACCCCAAGCATTAAAAAATGCAGGCATCACATTCAATGAAATTGAAGTGTATCAAACTGCATTAGCTCCTTTTAAAATATCCAAAGAGGAAAAATTTGATGGAATTTTGTTTTTTAGCCCTTCAGCTGTTGAAAGCTATTTAACAAATAATAAAATCAAAAAAGAAATTTGCTTTTGCATCGGTAATACCACCGCAAAAACATTAGAAGCAAATAAAATCAAAAAAATTATAATTCCGGAAACACCAACAATTGAAGATGTTATTGTTGAAGTTATAGAGTATTATAAATCTGAAAGTGTCTAGCTGACAATAAAAAAATCCAAAAACCCCGTTGAGGAATAAAAAAAGATAGAATTATGTTAAAAAATGACTTGTTTTTAAAAGCACTAAAAGGAGAAACTGTACAACGTCCACCGGTTTGGATGATGCGTCAGGCAGGAAGATATTTACCAGAATTTAGAGCTTTACGTGATAAATATGATTTTTTTACCCGTTGTGAAACTCCGGAACTGGCTGCCGAAATCACAGTACAACCTATTCGTCGTATTGCTCCGGATGCCGCTATCTTATTTTCGGATATTTTAGTTGTTCCAAGAGCTATGGGAATTCACGTGGAATTGAAAGATAATTTGGGACCTATTATCCCGAATCCAATTCGCACCATGGAACAGGTAAATCAGGTTTATGTTCCGGATGTGAATGAAACTTTAGGTTATGTTTTTGACGCCGTGAAATTGACCAAAGAAATGCTGAATGACGAAGTTCCGTTAATTGGTTTCGCAGGTTCACCTTGGACAATTTTCTGCTATGCTGTGGAAGGAAAAGGTTCGAAAAGCTTTGATACTGCTAAAGGATTTTGTTTCTCAAATCCGGTAGCTGCTCACACTTTATTACAAAAAATCACCGATACTACCATTTTATACTTAAAAGAAAAAGTAAAATCAGGCGTGAATGCCGTTCAGATTTTTGATTCCTGGGGAGGAATGCTTTCTCCGGTTGATTATCAGGAATTCTCATGGAAATACATCAACCAAATCGTTGAAGCTCTTGCTGAAGTAACTCCGGTAATTGTTTTCGGAAAAGGATGTTGGTTTGCTTTGAACGACATGGGGAAAAGTAAGGCTTCAGCTCTTGGTGTAGACTGGACTTGTTCGGCCAGAAATGCCCGTTATTTATCAGGAGGAAACGTAACTTTACAAGGGAATTTCGATCCTTCAAGATTGCTTTCGCCAATTCCAACCATCAAAAAAATGGTACACGAAATGATTGACGAATTCGGAAAAGACAAATACATCGTAAATCTGGGTCACGGAATTTTACCAAACATTCCTGTGGATCACGCCAAAGCGTTCATTGATGCGGTGAAAGAGTACGGAAATAAATAGTTGACGGTTTTTAGTTGATAGTTGTTAGAAAATACTTAACGACTATCAACTAACAACAATCAACCAATAACTAAAAAGAAATGCTCAACAAAAGCTTAAGAGATAAGGAAAAAATAAGAATAGACAATATTCTTAAAACCTTGCATTCGTTGGTTTTTGTACCAAAATGGAATGATAATGATGATTTTAAAGCTATTGATGAGCAGTTAAAAAATTTTGGTTTAGACTTAGAAAGAATAAACGAAATTTCTGAAGACGAACTGATTGAACTCCTTCAACGTTGTCATCTGGACTGGAATCATCAGGAACATTTCGCAGATATTCTAGTAGAAATGCCTCAGAAAAATCAATTCCATTTTTTAGAAAAAGCGATTGCGATTTACAATTATATCCAAGCGTCAAGCAAGACTTTTTCATTTGATATTTTTAATAAAATTGCTGTTTTAAAAAATAATTATTAATAAAATAAGTCCTCTGCTCCCCTCTCCTTCGGAGAGGGGTTGGGGGTGAGGAATATGAAAGACAAATTTTACCAATACATACAAACACTTCAGGATCAAATAGTAACAGGACTAGAAGCCGTTGACGGTCAGGCTAAGTTTAAAGAAGATCTTTGGAAACGTCCGGAAGGCGGTGGTGGAAGAACCCGTGTAATTGAAAACGGTGCCGTTTTCGAGAAAGGCGGAGTGAACATCTCTGCTGTTCATGGAAAATTACCCGATTCCATGCAAAAACTATTTAACGTAGGCGAAGCTGATTTTTTTGCTTGCGGACTGAGTTTAGTTATTCATCCTAAAAGCCCACTGGTACCTACGGTTCATGCCAACTGGCGTTATTTCGAAATGTATGATGACAATGGAAACGTAATCCAGCAATGGTTTGGCGGCGGACAAGATTTAACACCTTATTATTTGTTTGAAGAAGATGCGGTTCATTTTCATCAGACTTGTAAAACCGCTTGCGACAAACACAATCCGGAGTTTTATCCAAAATATAAAAAACAATGTGATGGGTATTTCTGGAATGCGCACCGCAACGAAGCCCGTGGTATTGGCGGTTTATTCTTTGATTATTGCAAAGAAACAGAGCAGATGTCAATGGAAAACTGGTACAATTTTGTTACTGAAGTCGGAAATAGTTTCCTTCAGGCTTATGTTCCAATAGTTGAGCGAAGAAAAGATTTGCCTTATACAGCAGAGCAAAAAAACTGGCAGGAAATCCGTAGAGGTCGTTATGTAGAATTCAATTTGGTTCATGATAAAGGCACTTTATTTGGCTTAAAAACCAACGGGAGAATTGAATCTATCTTGATGTCTTTACCACCTCATGTTCAATGGGTTTACGACCATCATCCAAAAGCAGAAAGCGAAGAAGAAAAGTTATTGAAAGTGTTGGAAAATCCTGTTGATTGGATAATTTAGCTATCAGCTTTTAGCAGTTAGCTTTTGAGCTATGTAAAAAATCATAAATTGATATTAGCCAAGAAAATGAGAGATTATAAGAAATTTTCGGTTTGGGAAAAATCACATCAACTTACACTTGATGTATATAGAATTACCATTGCTTTTCCTAAAGATGAAATATTTGGATTAATCAGTCAAATGAAGAGATCTTCAAGTTCAATACCTACAAATATTGCTGAAGGTTGCGGTAGAAATTCAGATAAAGATTTTTGTCGTTTTTTATATATTGCATTTGGTTCTGCAAATGAATTAGAGTACCAACTATTACTAAGCATTGATTTAAAATTCATTGAATTTGAAAATGGTCAAAAGCTTTTATTTCAAGTCGAAGAAATCAAAAAAATGCTCAATAGTTTAATATCTAAATTAAATAAGTAATTAAATTATAATTGCTAACGGCTAAAAGCTAATTGCTGAAAGCTGTCAGCTAAAAGCTAAAATATATGTTCCCATTACAACGAGGCCGCCGTTTAAGAGTAAACGAATCAATTAGAAGTTTAGTTAGAGAAACAACCTTAAGTCCAAGTGATTTTATGTTTCCAATGTTTATTGCCGAAGGCGAAAACGTAAAAGTAGAAATTCCATCGATGCCGGGTATTTTTCGTCGTTCGGTTGATTTAACCGTTGAAGAAGTCAAAGAACTTTACACTTTAGGCATCCGAGCGGTAAACATCTATGTAAAAGTAGACGAAAAACTTAAAGACAATGCCGGAACAGAAGCCTGGAATCCCAACGGTTTAATGCAAAATGCCATTCGTGCTATCAAAGCAGCTTGTCCTGAAATGATTGTAATGCCCGATGTGGCTTTAGATCCCTACTCTATTTATGGTCATGACGGAATTATTGCAAATGGCGATGTGGAAAACGATTCAACTAACGATGCTTTGGTAAAAATGGCAGTTTCTCATGCCGAAGCCGGAGCCGATTTTGTTGCCCCATCAGATATGATGGACGGAAGAGTTTTAAGATTACGTCAGGGATTAGATGCTGCCGGTTTCCATAATGTGGGAATCATGAGTTATTCGGCTAAATATGCTTCGGCATTTTACGGACCTTTCCGAGATGCTTTGGACTCCGCTCCAAAAGAAGCTGATGTTGTGGTACCAAAAGACAAAAAAACCTACCAAATGGATTATGCCAATCGCATTGAAGCCGTCAAGGAAGCCCTTTGGGATGTTGAAGAAGGTGCCGATATGGTTATGGTAAAACCCGGAATTGCGTATTTAGACATCGTTAGAGAGGTTAAAAACGCCGTAAACGTACCAGTAACTGTTTATCACGTTTCGGGCGAATATGCGATGATTAAAGCCGCTGCCGAAAGAGGCTGGTTAGACAACGACAAAATCATGATGGAGCAATTAATGTGTATTAAACGTGCCGGAGCTAGTTTGATTTCAACATATTTTGCTAAAGAAGCTGCTATACTTTTAAATCAATAAACTGACATATGACATATATCATTTCCGGAAGCACGGAAATGATATACATTTGAGATTAAATTACTTAAAAATGAAAAAATTAATCCTTCTTAGTATTGCAATTGTTACTTTTTCCTGTAAAAATAAATCCGAAGAATCTTTTGGGAATAATGAACAAACTGCTGTCGCCACTGAAGACAAAGAATTAACTGCAGAAGAAATTGGAAAAGTGATTTTTGAAGGCAAAGGAAACTGTACTTCCTGCCATCAGACAGACAGCAAAACAATAGGTCCAAGTGTTCAGGAAATTGCTAAAGTATATAAAGAAAAAAATGGGAATATGGTGGCTTTTCTAAAAGGAGAAAGCGATGCTATTGTCGATCCTTCACAATTTCCAGTAATGCAGGCGAATATAACGCTTACCAAAACTTTCACGGATAAAGAATTACAAAGTCTGGAAGCCTATATTTATTCAAATTTAAAATAAGAAGCTATTCCTGCTGTACGCTATAGCTTTTATGGCGAACGCCTCCATAAAAGGCTGCCGCTGCCATCAGGGCTACATACACAAAAACCATTCGGAACATCGAATGGTTTTTACATTTATAAACAACATATTTTTGCCCTTTAAAGCAACTACTTTATCCCTCCAAAAGCTCCAAAACAGGCATTTTTATGCAAAATTTCAGTACTTGAAAAACCCACTTTTTTCATTAAATCCAATTGATAGGTCATCGATCTTGGTGTATCTTCTTTTTCGATATAATCAAATACTTTTTGTTGGTATTCTGAACCTCCGTGTTGCTTTAAATAATCTCCATACATTTTCCAGGTCAATTGATTTACCGCTTGATGATCCTGAGTTACCAAGTCTGAAATGAAGAAACAACCTCCCGGTGTTAAGCTGTCATACAATTTTTGAAATACCAATTCCCAATCGGAATCATCACGTAAATGATGCAAAACGGCTCCTGCCAAAATAATATCATATTTGTTGTCAGGCAATTCGACATTCCGAATATCATCTTGTATCGTCTCCACTTTGGCAGTTGTTGCCTCAGAAACACGTTCAAATGCTTTGTCTAACATATTCTGACTCAAATCGATTAAAGTACACTCTAAATCGGGTACTTTAGACAACATTTTCAATGTATAATTTCCCGCTCCACAACCTAAATCTAAGATGGTTTTTGCTTCCGGTTTTATAGCTCTTGCCGTGCAGGTAATCAATTCTAATGCAATTTTAGCATCCATTGTAGCTACCTGACCGGTTTCTAAATTCGAGAAACGTTCTACCTCATTGTCAAAACGTTCTCTGATTTCTGTTACTGTTGATTTTTTCATAATTCTTGGTTTTTTTACAAACCTATCATTTTTATATATGTCGTAAAAATGCTTATTTTGTCAATTATTAATACCTAAAAAGTATTTATGGAATTACGCCACTTAAAATATTTCCTGAAATTAGCTGAGGAACTCAGCTTTGTTCGCGCTGCTGATAAGCTATTTATTTCGCAACCGCCCTTGAGCCGGCAAATTAAAGAATTAGAAACAGAACTGGGAGCGACACTTTTTGAGCGGAATAACAAACGCGTCATCCTAACCGATGCCGGAAAATATTACCAAAAGGAAATTTTGGAATTAATTCAAAACCTGGAGCGAATCAATGCTACCACCAAAAAAATCAGTGAGAATCAAAGCGGCGAATTCCGAATTGCTTATGTAAGTTCGACTTTTTCGGGAGATATATCGGCATTAATTCAGTTTTTGTCAGCTCAATATCCATTTGTCAATTTCAGATTGTACGAAGTACCCACAGTCAAACAAATTGCTGCTTTAGAAGAAGGAAAAATCGATTTCGGAATCATCCGTGCGCCCTTGCATTCACCAAAAATTGACTCCCGATTGTGGTATAAAGATAGTTTTTCATTGGTCTTTAATCGAAATAAATATAATATCACATCCGAAGAAGATTTGGTACATTTGAAAGAGGAAACTTTTGTGTTTTTTAACAAACAATATGCGCCTTATTTCTATGATTCTTTATTAGAAATTTGTGCCCAATATGGTTTTAAACCCAAAGTAGTTCACGAATCAAATAACATTTCATCGATAATTCAATTAGTCAAAAACGGACTGGGAATTTCAATTGTGCCAACGGCAATAATGAAAAGTCATAATTATCCGGAATTGGAATTTTTAGAACTTAAAAAAGCACATCATTTTACCGATATTTTATTGGTTACACCAAAAGGAAATCCATCGGAAATTTCGAAATTAGCCATACAATTTCTAACAAAACAAAACCTGAAAGATGAGTACTAACGAAAAATCAACTGCCTATATCCAAACCCCTTTAGGAATTGCTGAAATTACAGGTGATGAAAATGGAATTTCAATAATTTCGATTACTGATGAAGGCGAAATTAGTTCCGAAATTCCGGCTGTTTTACAAGAAGCCGTTACACAATTTCGAGACTATTTCGAAGCAAAAAGAACTGATTTCACTTTTAAACTGAATCCTTCGGGAACCGAATTTCAACAAAAAGTATGGCAGGCTTTGCTGGAAATTCCTTTTGGAAAAACGATGAGTTACTTAGATTTATCCAAAAAACTGGGTGATGTCAAAGCCATTAGGGCTGTGGCTTCCGCCAATGGGAAAAATCCGCTTTGGATTGTGGTTCCCTGCCACAGAGTTATTGGAACTGATGGTTCTTTAACAGGATACGCTGGTGGTTTATGGCGAAAAAAATGGTTATTGGAACATGAGAATCCAACTAGCCAACAAAGTTTGTTCTAAGAAAATAAAAAACGATTCCAAAAGAAAGGCTTAATTTATGTAAATTCGTACTGAATCCTAAAGCATTACATCATGAAATGGCTAAAAAGACTCTTAATCGGATTGATTGCTTTGATACTCCTTGTAGAAATTGTTTTCTATGTTTTCAACATTGATTATTTATTTAAAGCCGTTCGGGTAACTTATTTAAACGGACATAAAACAGCATTTTTAGACGATTATAAATACTTTGATAACAGAACAATTGCCAACAGTAGCGTAGCACAACCTTGGAAAATTGCTAAAAACTACAACCAGATTAAAGCGACCGAAAAGCTTGAAAAACTGCATAAAGACATTGGTACAGTTGCATTTTTAATAATCAAAAACGATAGCATCCGGCACGAAAGTTATTATAATAATTACTCTAAAGATTCTAAATCCAATTCTTTTTCTATGGCCAAAAGTATTGTAACAGCTTGCTTAGGAAAAGCCATAATGGAAGGAAAAATTAAAAGCTTAGACCAGCAAGTTTCTGATTTTTTCCCGGAATTTAAAAAAGGAAAATCCGCAACTATGACCGTAGGTGATTTAGCATCCATGGCTTCGGGATTAGACTGGGATGAGTCTTACTACAGTCCGTTTTCAATAACCACCCGTGCCTATTTTGATGATAATCTAAAAGGAGTTATTCTGGGTTTAAAAGGCATCGAAGCACCCGGAAAATCATTCAAATACCTGAGTGGAAATACCCAACTTTTAGCTATGTGTATTGAAAAAGCGACAGCGAAAAGTCTGGCGGATTATGTTTCTGAATCCTTCTGGAAACCTATGGGAGCCGAAAGTGATGCGCTCTGGCAAACGGATAGTGAAAACGGAATGGTAAAAGCCTATTGCTGCATTGCCAGTAACGCCAGAGATTTTGCCCGTTTTGGGAAACTGTATTTGCAGCATGGGAAATGGAATGGAAAACAAATTCTGGATAGCGCTTTTGTTGCCCAATCAGTAAACCCTCGATTTGCGATTTCTCCGGAATATGGTTATGGCTGGTGGTTAAGTAATTTTCATAACAAAAAAGTATTTTATATGCGGGGCCATTTAGGGCAATATGTCATTATTATTCCTGAGGATCAATTAATTATTGTAAGACTGGGACATCAGAGTAAGCACAGTACAAACGGTTCGCCGCACAGCGATGATTTCTATATTTATTTAGAAGAAACCTATAAAATGCTTCAACAAACCAAAAAATAACACATGATAGAAAAAATCAACCTCAACAACATCCTTTTTCTGGATATAGAAACGGTTCCTGAAACAGCTGATTTCAATTCATTAGATGATGAAATGAAAACCTTGTATGAGCAAAAAACGCAATACCAGCGTAAGGATGATTTTTCAGCTGAAGAATTTTATGACCGTGCCGGAATTTGGGCTGAGTTTGGTAAAATTGTCTGTATCTCTGTTGGCTTTTTTGCCAATAAAAATGACATTCGGAACTTTAGGGTGACTTCTTTTTTTGGAGAAGAAAAGAAAATCCTCAAAGACTTCAGCAATTTATTAAACAATCATTTCAACGGACCGCAACATGTCTTGTGCGGACATAATGCTAAGGAATTTGACATTCCGTTTCTGGCGCGCCGAATGATTATCAATCAAATTGCAATTCCGGACAAACTGAATTTATTTGGAAAAAAACCTTGGGAAATTCCACATTTAGATACTTTAGAATTATGGAAATTTGGCGATTACAAACATTACACTTCTTTAAAACTGATGTGTAAAGTTCTGGGGATTCCTTCTCCCAAAGGCGATATCGATGGCAGTCAGGTAGGTCATGTTTTTTATGTAGACAAAGACATTGACCGAATTGTAACCTATTGTGAAAAAGACACTATTGCCGTAGCACAAATTTTCCTTCGATTAAGAAGAGAAGATTTATTGATTGAGGAGGAGATTATTCATGTGTAATCAACCATTATGGAAAAGAAAATATTATATGCTTTATATATATTGGGAGTTATTGGATTAACGTTTCCTTTTTATGAAAATTCAGTAATAGGCTGTGGATTCGAAACAAGTACTATAACATATGAATCGAGATATTTATATCAAGATTTTTATGATAATATAAAACTTTTTAAATTAGAATTACTTTCTATTATTGATAGCATCTGGTTATCAATAATATTTATTTCAATTCTATTTACTCCCATAATTTATTTCTACAAAAAACACCTAGTTATTATTTCATTGAATATACTTACTATTGGTTATTTTGCAATTGTATTCATAAATGCCCCAGAAATGTTAGTTTATGGAGCGTATATACTATTATTTCAACAATTAACTATGCTTGTCTTCGTAATTAAATATTATTTAAACCGAAATAAAAAACAACAAATTATTTCTTAGCGCTCTTTGCGAAAACCCTTTGTGAACTTTGCGGTTAAATATTTACATTTACAAAAATTATAAATTATGGTATTAAGCAGATTTTGGTTGGTGATCTTTATTTCATCAATTGTTTTTATTGTGGTGAGTTTATTTACTGGAAACAGTTACACGATTGATCATGTACTAAATGGTAAGAAAGATGAACCTATTTTAATTTCTGAAAAATACATCGATCAATTGCCTGTTTTTATAAAAGACAGCATCGAAAATGCTCCCGATAAAACGATGGTCATTAACAATATTACTTCAAATCCGGATACTACTTATGTTTATTCTGCAAAAACGGTAAAAATTTACAGCGGTGTTCAAAAATCGGATGGATTATTACCTACCTGTAAAAGTACTTTAGTTGATTTGATTTTACCGTTGATTGCTTATCTGGCTTTTTTCTGTGGCTTGATGGAGCTTTTAATCATCTCAGGAGCATCCGGGAAACTGGCTGTTGTTTTGAGTCCCGTATTTGTAAAAGTATTTCCAACTATTCCTAAAAATCATCCGTCAATATCGTATATGACTTTAAATTTTGCTGCTAATTTCCTGGGATTGGATTCGGCTGCAACGCCTTTTGGACTTAAAGCCATGGAAAGTTTGCAGGAACTCAATCCTGAAAAAGACAGAGCCAGTGACGCCCAAATTATGTTCATGTGTTTGCATGCTTCGGGACTGACTTTAATTGCAACTTCGATTATTGGATATCGCGCAGCAGCTGGTGCGGCAAATCCTGCTGATGTGATGTTACCTTGTATCATTACTTCTTTTATTGGTACTATTGCAGCTTTTTTAATTGTTGGGGTCAAACAAAAAATCAATTTCAAAAGTGCTTCTCTGGTATTGGCTTTAATCACTTTAATTGCAGCCATCATCGGCCTTTTAATGTATGTGAATCATTTGGATTTAATAGGTAAAAACTATTTTACTTCTAATCTTTCAGCATTAATATTGGTAGCCATCATCGTTTTTACTTTAATCTTTTCCTTTTTTAAAGAGAGGAAATTTGCCGAATCCGGCACGACCGTTTTTGATGCTTTTGTTGTGGGAGCGAATAATGGTGTGAAAACCGGAGTGGTTATTTTTCCTTATGTTTTAGGGATGTTAGTCGCTATTTCGTTATTCAGAAACAGTGGCTTATTTGAAATCATCAGCAATGGAATTGCTTTTGTTTTTTCGAATATGGGTGTCAATAAACAAATTACAGATGCTTTGCCTGTAGCGATGTTAAGACCATTCAGTTCAGCAGGATCCAGAGGATTTTTGATTGATTCAATGAACACCTTTGGTGCGGATTCTCTAACCGGAAGACTGAGTAGTATTTTTCAATGTAGTGCCGAAAGTACGTTCTATGTTATTGCGGTTTACTTTGGTTCTGTAAACATCAAAAATACCCGATATGCCTTGCCTATTATGCTATTAGTGGATTTAATTTGTGTGATTACGGCGATTTTTGTGGCGAGTTGGTTTTTTTAAATTTAATATACCGAGCCTACGACTCTCATCTAAATAGATTTGATTATCTCAACGGATTTATCTGAAAATAATTTTAGGATTTTCAATCAATTTTTCATTCTTTTGATTTCTTGAAAAAAAACATTTATTAATCATTAAACCAACTAACAAAATGTCAAAATACACCAAATACATCGCGATAGGATTGCTTATTCTTTTTTTAGTAACGAGCTTATTAGCCTAGTTTTCAAAAGATTAATTATACAAACTAAGAGGTGGTATTTGATAAATATCATCTCTTTTTGTTTGATTTTATAACAAAATGTCTGATTTTACGAAAGAATAGCAGCTATTAAAAGACTGTGCCTACGTTAAATAATTTTTATCTTTGCCAAAAAAATAAAATACCCATGGACTTTATATATCAGGATCCTTATCCAATTTTAAAAGACGATACTCAATACCGAAAAATTACTTCTGATTACGTAAAAGTAGAAAAACTAGGTGACAGAGAAATACTGACCGTTGACCCAAAAGGTTTGGAATTGCTTTCACAGGAAGCCATGAAAGATGTTTCTTTTATGTTGCGGACTTCGCATTTGGAAAAATTAAGAGCTATTCTGGACGATCCTGAAGCAACGGACAATGATCGTTTTGTAGCTTATAATCTTTTACAAAATGCAGCCGTAGCAGTAGATGGTGAACTACCTTCGTGTCAGGACACCGGAACAGCGATTGTAATGGCTAAAAAAGGAGAAAATGTATATACAGGTGTTGATGATGCCGAATGGCTTTCTAAAGGGATTTTTAACACCTATCAGGAAAGAAACCTTCGTTATTCACAGATTGTGCCTATCAGCATGTTTGAAGAAAAGAATTCAGGTTCTAATCTTCCGGCACAGATTGATATTTATGCTAAAAAAGGCGCTTCTTATGAATTTTTGTTTTTAGCAAAAGGTGGCGGTTCGGCTAACAAAACCTATTTGTACCAACAAACGAAGTCCTTATTGAATGAAAAATCTATGGATGCTTTTATTCGTGCTAAAATCATGGATTTAGGAACTTCAGCTTGTCCACCTTATCACCTGGCTTTAGTAATTGGAGGGACTTCTGCCGAAGCAAATTTAGCCGCAGTTAAAAAAGCATCTGCAGGTTATTTTGATAATTTACCAACTACTGGAAACATGGCAGGTCAGGCGTTCCGTGATTTGGAATGGGAAAAAAGAGTACAGCAAATTTGCCAGGAAAGTGCCATTGGAGCACAATTTGGAGGAAAATATTTTACACATGATGTTCGTGTGATTCGTTTGCCACGTCATGCTGCTTCCTGTCCGGTAGGATTAGGAGTTTCTTGTTCAGCAGACAGAAACATCAAAGGTAAAATTACCAAAGACGGAATCTTCGTAGAACAATTAGAAGTAAATCCAAAACGATTATTGCCTGAAACACCACCACATTTGGAGGAAGCGGTTGAAATTGATTTGAACCAGCCAATGGCTGATATCCTTAAAAAATTATCGCAATACCCAATTAAAACGCGTTTGAAACTAAACGGAACTTTGATTGTTGCCCGTGATATTGCACACGCTAAAATCAAAGAATTATTGGATGCTGGTAAACCAATGCCGGAATACTTTAAAAATCACCCCGTATATTATGCTGGACCGGCTAAAACTCCGGACGGAATGCCTTCAGGAAGTTTTGGTCCTACGACCGCCGGACGTATGGATGTGTATGTAGAAGAATTCCAGAAAAATGGTGGAAGCATGGTAATGCTTGCTAAAGGAAACCGTACTAAAGATGTGATGAATGCCTGTAAAACTTACGGCGGATTCTATTTGGGATCTATCGGAGGACCAGCGGCGATTTTAGCTCAGGATAATATTTTGAAAGTAGAAGTAGTTGATTTTGAAGAATTAGGTATGGAAGCCGTTCGTAAAATCACTGTAAAAGATTTCCCTGCTTTTAT
The DNA here is from genome assembly GCF_046000495.1 of Flavobacterium plantiphilum. Classification (NCBI taxonomy): domain Bacteria; kingdom Pseudomonadati; phylum Bacteroidota; class Flavobacteriia; order Flavobacteriales; family Flavobacteriaceae; genus Flavobacterium; species Flavobacterium plantiphilum. The sequence goes on along the minus strand of NZ_JBELQA010000002.1, from coordinate 381,766 downwards.
TATTACGGACGATAAAGGAAATGATTTCTTTGAGAATTTATAATGTGAGACTCTAAGTTGCTAAGTCACTTAGATTTTAATACTAAAAAAAAAGTTACCGCAGATTCGCAGATTAATTTTTAAAAATCTGTGAATCTGCGGTTTATATTTTTAATCAATTACCATCTCCGGAATTTCTCCTTCAATGATTAAATTGGCTTCAGTAGAAGCGATAATATATTCTACCGAAACGCCTGGGGCTCTTTCGAGCAATTTAATTCCTTTTGGCGTGATTTCCATAACCGCTAATTCAGTTACTATTTTTTTTACGCATCCAACGCCTGTTAAGGGTAACGAACATTTTTTTAAAATTTTACTTTCGCCTGCTTTATTGACGTGCATCATTGCTACGATGATATTCTCGGCCGAAGCCACTAAATCCATCGCCCCTCCCATTCCTTTAACCATTTTTCCGGGAATTTTCCAGTTGGCAATATCACCGTTTTCAGCCACTTCCATAGCGCCCAGAATCGTTAAATCAACGTGTTGACCACGAATCATTCCAAAACTCATCGCCGAATCAAAAAAGCTTGCCCCGGGAAGTGTTGTGATGGTTTGTTTTCCGGCATTAATTAAATCAGCGTCTTCTTCGCCTTCAAAAGGAAACGGACCCATGCCTAAAACGCCATTTTCGCTTTGTATTTCAACGTTTATTCCTTCCGATATATAATTTGCCACGAGCGTAGGTATTCCTATTCCCAGATTAACGTAAAAGCCGTCTTGGAGTTCCTGAGCAATTCGTTTTGCGATATCTTCTTTTGTTAAAGCCATAATTATATTTTTGAAACATAAAAGTCATTTAAGTTTTATTCAAACTGAACACTATTTCTTTTCTCTAGTTTCTTTTCTCTAGTTTCTTTATTCTATTCTCTTTTTCGAACAGTACGTTTCTCAATCCTTTTTTCATACTTCTCTCCCTGAAAAATACGCTGCACCATAATGCCCGGAATATGAATTTGATTGGGATCTAAAGTTCCTGCTTCGACCAATTCTTCGACTTCAGCAATGGTAATTTTAGCAGCACCCGCCATAGCAGGATTAAAATTTCTGGCAGTTCCTTTAAAAATTAAATTTCCGGCTGTATCGCCTTTCCAGGCTTTTACAATGGCAAAATCGGCACTGAAAGCCAATTCCATTACATGCATTTTTCCGTTAAATTCTCTGGTTTCTTTGCCAATGGCAACTTCGGTTCCATAACCTGCCGGAGTATAAAAAGCGGGAATTCCTGCCTGAGCAGCACGACAACGTTCGGCTAAAGTTCCTTGTGGAATCAACTCTACTTCGAGCTCGCCAGAAAGCATTTGGCGTTCAAATTCGGCATTTTCTCCCACATAAGAAGAAATCATTTTTTTGATTTGTTTTTTTTGCAAAAGCAATCCCAAACCAAAATCATCTACACCTGCGTTATTAGAAATACAGGTCAGGTTTTTAGTTTCTTTTTGGACTAATTCGGCAATAGAATTCTCTGGAATACCACATAGTCCAAAACCTCCTAACATTAAAGTCATTCCATCTTCAATTCCTTGAAGTGCTTCCTGAACGGATTTTACTTTTTTATTAATCATAACGAATTGATTTCTTTTCCATTCTAAAAATAAGGCTTTATTTCCAAAAGAAAAAACAATATTCGCATTCGTTGATAAACAAAAAAATAGCTTCCTGTTGAGAAGCTATTTTTTTGTTTATTTTAAAATTCAAATTCATCAGTATCCTGAATCACAGCTGTGGTATCCTTTACTTTTGGTGCCTGATAACAGTCTACTTTTATTGAAAGATTTGCAGGGCGGTCAAATGGTTTTTTCGAAATTTTTAAATCGGGATCCTGATAACATAACTTCATAAAATATCCCCATACAGGTAATGCTGCAGTAGCACCCTGTCCATAAGTTATACTTTTAAAACGTGCCGAACGATCTTCGCATCCAACCCATACTCCTGTTACAAGATTAGGAACCATTCCCATAAACCATCCATCAGACTGGTTTTGTGTAGTACCTGTTTTACCTGCAATAGGATTAGTAAACATATACGGATAACCCGTCCAGCGTTTATCTCCGTTTCCTCCGTACTGTGTTCTCAGTCTTGACCCGGAGCCCCCTTCGGTAACGCCTTCCAGTAATTTGATAACGGCAAAGGCAATGTCTTTATTCAGCACATCATGCGATTCCGGAATAGGTTCATAGATAACTACTCCGCTTTTATCTTCAATTCTGGATAAAAACTGAGGTTTATTATATACTCCCTGATTTGCAAACGTACTGTAAGCTGCTACCATTTCTTCCACTGTAATATCTACTGCTCCAAGTGCAATAGAAGGCTGTGCAGGGATGCTGGTTTTAACACCCAGCTTATGGGTTAATTTAATAACTGCTTCCGGTCCTACTTTGTCAATTAATTTAGCCGAAACAGTATTAATCGAATTGGCCAGTGCTTTTTTCAAAGTTACCATTCCCAGATAAGTGTTATTAGAGTTTCTTGGAGTCCAGGTTGCGGTGACATGATGACGTCCTACAGGAATTGTAAATGGCGCATCAATAATGGAATCGCAAGGAGACATATTCAGTTGTTCAATAGCGGTAGCATATACAAATGGTTTAAAAGTAGAACCTACCTGTCTTGCTCCTTGTGCTACGTGATCGTACTGGAAATATTTATAATCAATTCCACCAACCCATGCTTTTATGTTACCTGTTTGCGGTTCCATAGCCATCAATCCGCTCTGTAAAAAATGTTTGTAATAACGAATGGAATCTAAAGGTGTCATAATGGTATCCTTCTCTCCTTTCCATGTAAAAACAGTCATTTTTGTTTTTTTACTGAAAGACTCTATAATTTCATCTTCAGACTTATCCATTGATTTCATCACATACCATCGATTTGACGCTTTCATTGCCTGTTTTAAGATACGATTGGTCTCTTTTTCAGAAATATTAACGAATGGTGCATTTTTATTATTCTTCTGGTCAATAAAAAACTGCTCCTGAAGATTTGCCATGTGTGCTTTTACAGCTTCTTCTGCATGCTGTTGCATTCTGGAATCAATGGTGGTATATATTTTTAATCCGTCTTTGTAAATATCATAATCTGTACCGTCTGCTTTTTTATTCGTTTCGGCCCATTTTTTCATGTAATCACGTAAATATTCTCTAAAATAGGTTGCAGTTCCTTCTCTGTGACTCTCTAATTTAAAATGCAGCGTAATAGGTAAAGCCTGCAATCTTTCTTTTTCAGATTTAGAAATCATATTGGCTTTTTCCATTTGCGCAAGCACCACGTTTCTTCGGTTTTTTACACCTACAGGATTTCTTACCGGATTATACAAACCTGAATTCTTAAACATTCCAACCAAAATTGCTGATTCATCAACAGTTAATTCTTTTGGGGATTTTGAAAAATAAGTATGTGCAGCTGAACTCACTCCTACAGCATAATTACCAAAATCGTATACATTACAATACATCGCAAGAATTTCATTTTTAGTGTATTGTCTTTCTAAACGAATAGCAATAATCCATTCTTTAGCTTTCTGAATAATACGAAATGGTAAAAATTTTGACCCTTCACCATGAAAAAGTTGCTTAGCTAATTGTTGAGTTAAAGTACTCGCACCACCATTAGTTCCTAAAGTAAAAATAGCTCTTAGTGTACCACGACCGTCAATACCCGAATGTTCATAAAAACGCTCATCTTCGGTAGCTACTAAGGCGTCTACCAGGTTTTTAGGCAAATCAGAGTATTTTAACTGCGAACGATTGGTTTGAAAATATTTTCCAATAACCACTCCGTCTGAAGAGATAATTTCGGTAGCCAGATTAGAATCCGGATTTTCTAAGTCTTCAAATGAAGGCATGGAACCAAAAAGCCCCCAGGAAGCAAACAGGAAAAAAAGTACAATAGCTCCCATTCCATAAATAAAAAGTGTCCAGAATTTTTTATTGTAATACTTAAAATCGCGAGTTGTATTTGTTTTTTTATTAGTTGCCATAACTATTTATTCTTTTTTTTCAATTCGTAAACCTACTTCGGTAATTCCTTCTAATTGGGTAACTCCGGGAACTTTACCTCCTTCTCTTACCGCCTGTTTTATATTAAGTTTATATTTTCCCCTGAACTTTACATTTTCTTTAAAATACAATTTGCTTTCTTTTATATCTGTAAATCCGTTTCCTAAAAGAGTTCCGTCAGGAGCAGCCATTTGATATTCTAAGGTATCCACTTTAGTATAACCATTTGGTTTTTCTAAAGTTACAATCAAAAAAAGATTGTTAAACGGATAATTATTATTATCTCTGATGTTTATAAAAAGATCGTATCGCTTTGTTGAATCTAATTCAGGTAAACTAAAAGAAACAATACTGTCTTTATGCCAGGCACTTCCCACGGATTTATATTCATCAAAAACTCTTTTTTCATCACATGAAAAAAAAATCAGGCTAACTAAAAGTAGTAAAATGCTATTTTTTAGTTTCATTCTTTTTAATAATTATAGGTTTTCTGGGTCCTTTAGGCTTTTTTTCACCAGCGGGTTTTTGTTGGGCTTGAGGAGCCTGATTGCCTTGAGCCGGTTTATTACCTTGTTTGTTCGTTTGTTTTTTATTGTTGGGACCACCCGCAGCATTTTCAACTGCTTTTTTTGGTTTTTTATTGTGTCTTTTATTCTTTTTAGGCTGATCAAAACGAGTTAAACTTTCCTGCCCCATGGCGTTATTAAAGTCTTTTTCAACTTCTTGTGTCACTTCAATAGCAAAATCTTCTAATGCAGAAACTTTCTTTTTTAACTTGTTTTCGGCGATAATTTCTTTAACCTTCTCAATTTTTAAAACATGCCAGTTAGCATAATTGTTGGTATAAGCAAACCACATTAAGCCTTTGAAAATATCTTGTTTTTGACAAACAGCATCTCCTTTTTCGGTTACTAATTTGGTTTCAAATTCCGGAAATCCTTTCAGGGCATCCATATAAGTGTCTAATTCATAGTTTAAACAACACTTCAGTTTCCCGCATTGTCCGGCTAATTTTTGAGGATTCAAAGACAATTGCTGGTAACGTGCCGCCGAGGTATTCACACTTCTGAAATCAGTTAACCAGGTAGAACAACATAATTCGCGTCCACAGGAACCAATTCCTCCCAAACGGGCCGCTTCCTGACGAAAACCTACTTGTTTCATCTCGACTCTGGTACTGAATTCCTTAGCAAAATCCTTTATTAATAATCTGAAATCAACACGATCATTTGCGGTGTAATAGAAAGTTGCTTTGGATCCGTCACCCTGAAATTCGATATCTGAAATTTTCATTTCTAATTTATGCTGAATAGCCAATTCTCTGGCACGCACTTTCATCGGCTCTTCTCTGTTTCTGGCCGCTGACCAGATATCAATGTCTTTTTGAGAAGCTTTGCGGTACACTTTTGGAACTTCGTTGCTATTAGGATCTACTCCTTTTTTCTTCATCTGGATACGGACTAATTCACCAGTCAAAGTAACAATACCGATATCATGCCCTGGAGAAGCCACTGTGGCTACAATGTCTCCCATGCTCAAAGTTAACTTTTCGGTATTACGGTAAAATTCTTTTCTTCCGTTTTTAAAACGAACTTCAACACAATCAAATGGAGCTTCACCTCCCGGTAAACTCATATTTGAAAGCCAATCAAAAACCGTTAATTTGTTGCAGCTATCGGTGCCGCAAGTCCCATTATTTTTACAACCCTTAGGTGCGCCACCATCAGAAGTTGAACAACTTGCACATGCCATAATTTTATATGTAGTGTTGTGACCGGCACAACTTAAGTTCTTAAAACGTTTAATCTGTAAAGATAGTATTTTTTAATCTTAAGTTGCAAAATTAAGAATTTCCTAAAAGATTAAAATTTTTATAAAAAAAGCCTGTTACAAACAAATTTGAAACAGGCTTTAAAGTATGTTGAAGAATGTTTTAGTCTAAAATCTTGTATAATTTATCCGATAAACGAATTCTAAATGGTACTGCAAAAGTTAATTTATCTCCCGCTTTTGCCTGAGTTCCTTCGTATCCGTTTACAAACATTTTGTCTAAAACCAATTCCTGATTTCCTGTTGTAGGTCCTGAGATTATAATTTTATCTCCCAGATTCAATTCCTGATTTTCAATAGTAAAAAGTCCAATTTGAGCTTTCACATAATAATGCTCTGCTTTACCTACTAAAGTCTTTTTTACTTTTATTTTTTGACGAATATCAGTCGTTTTTTGCGCAGTTGCTAATGCTTTATTAGTTAAGTCTCCGGAATGTTTAAACTTCAAACTTTCTGATTTTCCTTTTCTAAAAACTTTATTACCAACTTGTTTTCCTTTTCTTAATTTTAATTGTTCTTCTAAAGGAAGATGAATAATTTCCTGACATTCACTGGAACAACAATTTTCCATAGCTGCCTTACAATCATCACATTGGATAAACAATAAATGACAACCATCGTTAGCACAATTGGTATGATTGTCACATGGTTTTCCACATTGATGGCATTGCGAAACAATATCATCTGTTATTCTTTCGCCCAGACGATTATCAAAAACAAAGTTTTTTCCAATAAATTTACTTTCTAAACCTTCTTCTTCAATTTGCTTGGCATAATTAATAATTCCGCCTTCTAATTGAAACACATTTTTAAAACCCTGATGCTTGAAATAAGCACTGGCTTTTTCACAACGAATTCCTCCGGTGCAATACATTACCAGCTTTTTATCTTCTTTAAAATCCTGTAATTGTTCATTGATAATAGGTAAACTTTCTCTAAAAGTTTCTACATCCGGAGTGATAGCGCCTTTAAAGTGACCGACTTCACTTTCGTAATGATTTCTAAAATCTACCACAATGGTGTTTGGGTCTTCCAGAATTTCATTGAATTCTTTGGCTTTTAAGTGTACGCCTTTGTTTGTTACATCAAAAGTATCATCGTTTAGTCCGTCAGCAACAATCTTGTGGCGCACTTTGATGGTTAATTTTAAAAAAGCGTGATCGTCTTGCTCAACAGCTACGTTCAAACGAATGCCTTTCATGAAATCATAAACTTCCAGTGTTTCTCTGAAAGCTTCAAAATTTTCGGCAGGAACGTTCATTTGAGCGTTAATACCTTCGTGAGCAACGTAAATGCGACCCAGTGCATCGAGTGCATTCCAGGCAAGAAATAAATCGTCGCGAAATTTTTTGGGATCTTCAATTTTGGCATACGCATAGAAAGACAACGTAAGACGTTGTTTACCCGCTTGATCAATGAGTTCAGCTCTTTCTTCTGCGCTTAAGGTGTTGTACAGTTGCATGCTATAAACAGTTTAAGTGAGAATATTTTTTGCAAAAGTATAAAAAATAAATGATTTAGTGATTACGCAAAAATTCACAAAGAAATCTCATTTCAAAAATCAAACACTGTATAACATTTAGTGAGATTGCTTCGTTCCGATAGCTATCGGAACTCGTAATGATTTTTAATTCAAACTCGCTTTAAACATACGCAGTTCTTCCCAAGAGTATTTCTCACCAAATTGTTCTTTCATTGGAGTAAGTGATTCTTCTTTGTAATATTTAAAAGCTTCCGCCAATTCATCAATTTTATCCTGAGGTAAAACTTCGCTAATCGAAATTCTTTTGTCCTGAATTAATTTGACCAAATGACTTTGAATAGTGCTAACTGTTAATTTTCGAATAGCAGCAATATCCTGAATCGAATTTTTGGCTATCCACAAATCAAAAGTTTCTTCAACAGTCGATTTTTTGGGTGCTTTTTTATCTTTTTTCTTCGAAGTGTATCGATTTAAATCTTCTTCATCTTCAATCAAAGTCACATGCGTTTCTTTAAATTGATTTTGAATAGCTTCTTTTTTTCTCGAAAGATATTTTTTGATTTCTTCAGAAGTTAATTTTTCTTTCGAAATCGCCTCGTTTGCAATCACGGTTTCCATTAACAATTTGGCTTTCATCAAGCGCAAAACGGCTTTGGATTGTAATTCTTCCAATTCGGATAATTCTTCAAAATAAGCTTTGGCTTTCTTGAGTCGTTTCACTTCTTCAATTTTCCATAAAATTTCAAAAACCAATTCGTCCATGGGTTTGAAAAAATAAGTGATTGCTGCCTGAATTCTTTCGGAAACATAAATTAAATCGACCGTTTCATTAGCAAATATTTTATTCAGTTGTAGGATGAATTTTTTGGATGGATCCAAATACGCTTCGATATTCTCCAATTGTTTGGCTGCCCAAAGTGCATTCTTAGATTTGGCAGAACTTTCCGTTTTATCCGAATAACTGAACTTATGATTGCGCCATTCTTGTGCCAAATCCTGCCAATCAAAGCTGTTAATCAAATAATTATGAATGAAATTTTTAGTTTCAAAATGCAACGAATTTTTCAAAACTTCTTCCGAAGCTTTATTTTGCGCATAATCCATCACATCCTGGTCGTTAGAAATCCCATTCATACGCAACGGAGAAAGCAAAACCAAGCCTTCTAACGAACGTAAACGCGACAAAGCCACATAAGCTTGTCCGGGCATAAAAACCTGCGAAACATCGATTGCAGCTTTATCAAAAGTCAATCCCTGACTTTTATGCACTGTAATGGCCCAGGCTAATTTGATAGGATAATGCACAAAAGTTCCCAATACCTCCTCCTCGACCTCTTTAGTCAAAGGATCGACTTTGTATCGGATGTTTTGCCATTCATAGCGTTCCACTTCGATGGTTTTATTTTCTTCAGGGAAATGAACCAGAATTTCCTGGCTGGAAAGTGATTTAATTATTCCCATTTTGCCATTGAAATAATTTTTTTCGAAAGCCAAATCGTTTTTGACAAACATAATTTGGGCACCTACTTTCAACTGCAAATTATATTCTACGGGATAAATTTTCTCGGGAAAATCGCCTATAATTTCTGGTGTATAGGTAATTAATTCCCCTTTCAAATCTTCCAAAGCCTGTGCATTCATCGCATCGGCTTTAGCATTGTGAGTCGTTAAAGTGATATAACCTTTGTTGGCCTTTAAATCAAAATCAGGTTTGACATACTGATTTAAAACCTGAATATCTTCGGGCGTGATTTGGTTGTTTCTTAAATTATTTAAAACCGAAATAAAACTAGAATCTGTTTGCCTAAAAATTTTAGACAATTCAATATACAAAGGCGGATATTGCTGAATAACATGCGAATGAAAAAAGAATTTTCCACGGTAATAATTGCGTAAAGTACGCCATTCTTCATCACGAATTACGGGTGGTAATTGCAATAAATCTCCAATAAACAGTACCTGAACCCCGCCAAAGGGAGCAGCTTTTTTCCGAACCGTTTGCATCATATAATCCATTGCATCCAGCAAATCGGCACGAAGCATACTTACTTCGTCAATAATGAGCAATTCCATATTCCGAATGACTGATTTCTTCAAACCATTCATTTTAAAATGCCTGCGCAAACTTTCCTTTGTTTCAAATTTTATCGTTTCTGAAAACTGTGATTCAGCAGTATGCGAAGGAATAAAACCGCTAAATGGCAATTGAAACATCGAATGAATCGTTACGCCGCCGGCATTTAAAGCCGCAATTCCTGTAGGTGCTACAACAACAGTATTTTTATGCGTGGTTTCAATAATTTCGCGCAGCAAAGTAGTCTTACCCGTACCTGCTTTACCTGTCAAAAAAACCGAACGTTGGGTTTGATTGATAAACTGTAAAGTATATTTTGCGGCTTCGGATAAGGTTTGCATTAGATAACTAGTATAGGTTTTTTCTTAAAAATTGATTTAAAAACTAAATTAAATAAAAAAGCCTTCAATCCAAATTAGAATTGAAGGCTTTTTTGACTTTTAAAGCAGATTATTTTTTTTCTTCTTTTTTATCTTCAGCTTTTTCTTCAACTTTTTCTTCTGATTTAGATGAAGATTTGTATTTATCATTTAATGCTGTAATAATTTCTTTAGTGATATCGTATTTGTCTTCAGCATATAAGATAGAAGCTGCATCACCAGTACCGTAAATATAAGCATAACCGTTTTTCTTACCGTAATCTTTAATGAATTTTTTAATACCTGAAATTAAGGTATCCATCTCAGCACCGCTTTCCTGTTGTAATTGTTGTGCTAAAGCTTGTTGCGCATAACCTAATTGCTGCTCTCTTTTTTGCAATTCTGCTGCTCTTTTTTGAGCCCATTCCTGACCATTAGCTTGCGCTTGATTTTGAAAATTAGCAGCATCTTGCTTAAAACGTTTTATCTCTGCGTCTAACTGTCTTCCTTTTTCTTCTGATTGCGCTTTGTATTTTGCTTCCAGATCTTTTGCTTCTGTATATTCTTTCATCAATTCAGAAGTATCTACATAAGCTGTTTTAACTTCTTTAACTTCTTCTGTAGTTTTATTACAAGCAATAACTGAAATAGAAATTGCGATGATTAATAATATTCTTTTATTCATATTAAAAATATTTCCTTTTTGGTATTCGTGAATCATTGATTTCATTTTGAACTAAATTGTAATTAAAAAATGTGTGTGTGAGCAAAAATATAAAAAAATAGACAGCATCCTAAAAAACACTGAAAAAATGGCAAAAATTTAAACTATTATCATTTACTATGCTTTGAACAAAAGCAATAATTTAAATTTATTAAAAACGAAGTAAATACATTTGAAATAAAGCAAAAATAAAAAAAGGTAAATATAATTCACGTTCAATGCCAAAAAAACCCGTAAAAAAGCTTTAAAACGCGTTTTAGTTGTTTTTTAAGACGTAAATCAATGAAGAATACTCTAAATTTTGTTTTGCTTTCCAATTAGACTGTAATCCTATAAAAAAAGCTTTAACAAAATTCATTTTTCCATTTTTATACTTTTCGGAAAGCAGACTCACATAAAAAGAATCAAATTTCATGGGAAGTACTTTTTTCAAATTCATATTCTCTTTTTCAAAAAGCATCTGGATTGCTTTTTTTGAAAAATGCCAAAAATGAATAGGCACATCAAAAGCTGCCCAAAATTCTTTGTAATGGTTTGCATCAAAAGATTTAAAATTAGGAACCGCAACAATCAAAGTTCCATCCGGTTTTAGCAAACGTTTTAATTCTTTGATTTGAAAATCTAAATCTGGAATATGTTCTAAAACATGCCACATCGTAATGACATCAAACGAATTATTTTCTAATACAGTTGTATTTTCAACAAATGAAATTCCTTTGTTAATTGCAATTCCTTTTGCTCTATCGCTCGGTTCAATTCCGACAGTTTGCCAACCGTCATTTTTAGCAACCGTTAAAAAGTCACCTGTTCCTGCACCTATATCTAAAATTCGACCTTTTGCAGTTTGTTGCGAATTGATTAAATTCAATTTGTTTTTTAAAGCAATGCTTTTTACAAAATGATATGCTTTTTCAAATAAAGAACGTTTATTATCGGTATGCGAAATGTAATCCTCACTCTCGTAATATTTACCTAAATTTTCAAGACTGGGTTGTGGATGTGTAATTAGCATATCCAAATCTTTATCATAATACAATTCGAAAATTTCCTTAGAAACAGAATGATCTTTTACAGTAAGGAAATGTGTTTTATTTGAAATATCCATTTTTTAGCGGTTAGTGGTCTTTTTAGTATTCAGTTAAATCGAGGACGAAATTATACATTAAAATTTATTGTAATTTTTAAAAGGAGTAATAAATCAAAATATCTATTACTCCTTTTATTTTTTTTTGAATCGGAACTTTCCAGTGATATCAAGGCTTACGGCCGTAGTTTCACGTGGAACATAACTTTAGTAATCAGAAATCAGTGTTCAACTTAAAGTAAAAAAAACTTACTGAACACTGACTACTTTTTTATCTACCCATATAAATCAACAAGACTGAAATATCGCTAGGAGAAACCCCGCTAATTCTTGAAGCTTGTGAAATAGTTACAGGACGAATCTTGTTTAATTTTTGTTTGGCTTCTATAGACATCGATTTGATTTTATTATAATCAAAATCAGCTGGAATTTTCACATCTTCTAAACGCGTCAATTTATCAGCGTTGTTTCTTTCCTTTTCAATATAACCTGAATATTTGACTTGGATTTCTGCCTGTTCTAAAATTTCTTCGTCTAAATCATTCTCAGCAACGTAAGCCTGAACTTTATCAAACTTAATCATATCTTCTAAATCAATTTGCGGACGAGAAAATATTTTAAACATCTTATCCCCTTGAGAAATTGGAGCAGTTCCTTTTTCTTCTAGGATAGGATTTGTTTCAGCAACTGAAACGGAAGTCTCTCTAAAGAAAGCAACCATCTTTTCCGATTCATTTAGCTTACGCTCCATTCTACGCAAACGGGCTTCAGAAGCCAAACCTATTTCATACGACATTGGTGTTAATCTAAAATCGGCATTATCCTGACGCAATAAGGTTCTGTATTCTGCACGGGAAGTAAACATTCTGTATGGCTCTTCAGTTCCTTTTGTAATTAAATCATCAATTAAAACACCAATATAAGCTTCATCTCTTTTTAAAATTAACGGCGCTTTTTCATGCACTTTTAAATGCGCATTAATTCCCGCCATCAATCCTTGAGAAGCTGCTTCTTCATAACCTGTAGTTCCGTTAATTTGTCCGGCAAAATACAAACCTTCTACTAATTTAGTTTCTAAAGTATGCTTTAACTGTGTCGGAGGAAAATAATCATATTCGATAGCATAACCTGGACGAAAGAATTTTACTTTTTCAAAACCAGCAACAGAACTCAATGCTTTAAATTGAATATCCTCTGGAAGTGAAGTTGAAAATCCGTTCACATAAACCTCACAAGTATTCCAACCTTCCGGTTCTACAAATAATTGGTGGCGTTCTTTATCAGCAAAACGATTAATTTTATCTTCGATAGAAGGACAATATCTAGGCCCTAAACTTTTAATTCGTCCGTTGAACATTGGCGAACGATCAAAACCTTCACGCAAAATATCATGTACGTCAAGTGAAGTATAAGTCATATAACAAGAACGCTGATGCGTTAATGGCGAAGTCAAATCTGAATACGAAAACTTAGAAGGTTTTGCATCTCCTTTTTCTTCATTCATTTTTGAATAATCCAGAGAACGACCATCCACTCGGGGAGGAGTCCCCGTTTTCATTCTTCCTGCTTCAAAACCTGCTTTGATCAAATCTTCGGTAATTCCATGAGCAGCACTCTCTCCTGCTCTACCTCCACCAAATTGCTTTTCGCCAATATGAATCAATCCATTTAGAAAAGTACCATTGGTTAACACCACCGATTTGGATCTAATTTCAACTCCCAAAGAAGTAGTGATTCCTTTTATTTTTCCATTTTCAATAATCAAACCTTTAACCATCTCCTGATAAAAATCAAGATTTGGAGTTCCTTCTAACATCATTCTCCATTCTTCGGCAAAACGCATACGGTCACTTTGAACACGAGGAGACCACATTGCAGGTCCTTTAGACTTGTTCAACATCTTAAATTGAATTGCTGTTCTATCAGAAACGATTCCTGAATAACCACCAAGCGCATCAATCTCACGAACAATTTGACCTTTTGCAATTCCACCCATAGCAGGATTACAAGACATTTGGGCAATGTTTTGCAAACTCATTGTAACCAATAAGGTTTTCGAACCCAAATTTGCGGCAGCGGCAGCAGCTTCTGAACCTGCGTGACCAGCACCAACAACAATTACATCATACTCTTCTAGAAACATTCTTTTTATTATTTGCCCTGAAATCAGGGATGCAATTTTAATCTCAAAAACATTTTTGAAATCAAAACCCGAGTTTAAATTCCGTCTCGAAAACGAGACATTTCAATATTCAATTTTAAAATGTTCCACGTGAAACATTTTATATCGAAAGACAAAAAAGAGCTTTATTGTTCCACGTGGAACATAGCAATTTTTTCATCTTCCTTTGAACGCATCAACCGTTCACTTTCTTCATCTTTATCTTTATAACCACAGTAGTGTAAAACACCATGAACCAATACACGTTTTAATTCTTCTTCAAAAGAAACATTAAAATCAGAAGCGTTGTCCTGAACACGTTCTACAGAAATAAATATATCTCCGTTTAATTCATTACCAACCGTATAATCGAAACTAATAATATCTGTCAACGTATCATGATTTAAGTATTCAAGATTGATTTTATGCAGATAATCATCATCACAAAAAATATAATTAATTTCACCTTCTTTCTTTTTTTCAGATACAATTACAGCAGATAACCATGAAGCAATTGCTTCTTCATTATCCAGATTAAAGTCATTCTCGTAGTTAAAATTTATCATTTTGTTTTAAAATATTCTTGAACCTTACGGTTGAAATTGGAGCGCAAAGGTAATGATTGTCTATTTAAAATTTCTATACTATTCAAATATTCTAACAAGCTGTTAGGTAGTGCCCTTGATTGATTATTAAACTCTTTATTATTTGTTTGAGATTGTCTTTTATTTTCTTCTCCCTGTTGTTGAATAGCATTGTTTAATTTCAATAATTCTTGTTTAATATTCGTTACTTTCTGAAGCGTTTCATTTTTAAAACCTTTATTTAATAATTGTTTTTCAAGTTGCTTCATTTGGTCCAAAGCATTTTGTCCAGCATTACCCAAACCTTGCTTTTTCAATTCACTTTCCAGAGCATCTCTCAACTCCTTTTGCTGTTTGTAAATCTCCATTATAGCTTTAGCATCTCCTTCCCCGTCTTCGCCTTCTCCGGCATCCTTTCCATTTTTATCTTTGCCTTTGCCTTCTTTACCTTCACCAGGTTTCATCCCTTGCTTCATCTTGTCACCCAAAGATTGTTGTTTAGCAATAATATCCGGCAATTGCATCCCTTCACCCTGACCCGGTTTTGGTTTTCCTTGTCCCATAGAAGACAAAGACATTTGCATATTATTCAAAACTTCGCTTAAAAAATCACCCAATTTATTAGCAGAAGCGACTGCATATTGCTGATGAGAAACTCCTTTTGAAACTTGAGAATCGGATAAGGTTTCTAAAGCTTTATCTACATTATACTGTACATTACCAACTTCTCGAGTAATGTCTTCCGTTAATTTAGGATTACGCAAAGACATAGCAAACAAACTATCATCAACATGCTTGAATTGTAAACGTAAATCCTGTTGTAATTTTATGTTCTTATTGAAAGCTGGTGAAGCAGTATTCAATGATTTAAAACGCAACATGACGGCTTCTTCAGAAAGAGAAAAAGCTAATAGATTATCTAAAATCTGGCGTAACATTTTTACATCTTCTTCCATTTGATCCATCTCTGCTCCTTCCATACCTTGTTCCATTTTCATAGACATGGATTTCATTTTCTTAGCAGCATTTTTTTGATTCGGTTTAGCTTTAGAAGAATTTTTATTCTTTAATTCTTCGGATGCTTTATTCAGATCGGTATCAATAGATTTTTCTGTATTATTATCTTGAGGTAAATCCAAAGGAGCTTTTAACTCTTTATTATCCTTTTTTAAATCATTTAAATCCTTCTGAATTTTATCAAACTCTTTATTAATTTCTTCTTGTTTTGAAAGTGTATTTTCTTTTTCATTTTCCGAAAGCTTATCCTGTTTATCTGAAAGTTTATCTAATTTATCAGCAATTTGTTCTGCCTTTTTCTGAACATAATACTTCTTAGTAAGCTCAACAAGTTGTTGCAAATTCTTAACTTGATTTTTACTTTTTTGTTTGAACTGATCCAACTTATCAAGTAAATCTTCGTTCTTCATCTTCTCATTTAAAGCTTTTAACTCATCTAACAGTTTCTTGTTTTTTTCTATTTCTTCGTTATTAGATTCTAAACGCTTTTCTAATTCTTTTTTAAACTCATCCTCCTTTTTAGTTTTAGAATCATCTAAATTATTTTTCATTTTATCCATAAAATTACGCATCAATTCATCTTGCTTTTTTTGCTGTTGGATAAAATCCTTTATCTTTTGTTGATCATTAAATTCAAAATTTTCTTTTTCCTTTCCGGATTTTTGAATCTTATCCAATTGAGAAAATTGCTTATCCTGGCTCTTTAAAGATTTTTGTAAACCTTGAATATTATCTGATTGTTGTTGTAAAACCAAATCTTGTATTTCTTGTGCAGTACGTATTCGATTAGAAAACACAGCTGACTTAGAACTTTTAAAATGATGCAACACATCATTGTCAAAAACTTCAAAATAATAATCATAATTGACTCCTTCCTGAACAGGAAGATTAGCAGGAAAAGCAAATACAAACTGATCAAAAACTCCTGACTTAATTGCAATTGTTCCACGTTTGGCAGTTGTTGGTTTATTCGATTCATAATACACAATCTGTAATTGGCGTAAGCCATAATCATCTGAAATTTTTCCTAAAAGATAATTCGTAGCCAGCTTTAAACTGTCTGGTGCCTGGTTAACGGTAATGGTTGGAAACTGATCTTTGATAACTGTTAACTGATAATTCAGTTTTTCATAGTCAACTACAGCATTATTAGAGCTAATGATTTGATAATCTGTATTTTCATTAATATTTTTAGCTAAAATGAAGTTATTTTCAGATTTATTGAATTCAGAAACTGAATTAGCGTTCGAAAAAACTACTTTTTGAGTAGATTGAGTATTAATTTTCCAGGTAACTTTAGTTCCTTCGGGAATAATAGCATTTCCGGTTCCTTTGATAATTTCAGCTTTTCTATTGAGATGAGCAGGAAAGTTTAACTGCATTTCGAAATTTAAAATAGAAGGAACAGCAATAACTTTCAATTGATATTCCTGAGAAGAAACAGCATTTCCTTCAACATGAAAAGAAATGTCCTGAGTAGGTTTTTCTATTTTGAATTCAAATTCGCCTGCTTTAGTACTTTCCATAAAATAACTTTCGTCGTTTATGAAAATCATTGCATTTTCTGGAACGATTTTCCCAACGGTTTTAAGCTTAACAGTAAAATCTTTGTTCTGTTCCGTTTGTAAATTAGAATTCAAAAGCACAAATTCAAAAGGAGCTGGTGGTAAAAAAGTAGCATTAAAATGAACTATTCTATTTAGACTTTGAGTAATGACTCCTTTATTTCCTGAAAAATAAAAAGAAGCTAACAATAAAACAGGTACAATAGCTAAGGGTAAATATTTTTTATTGGAGTTGAAATTTACTGCTTTACTAAATGGAATTGGTTGCAAAGCATTTGCTTTTTGTTCAATAGAAGCCAGAAGCAATTCTGATTTATTCTGATGAATATCAGAATCTGACAATTGAATAAAATTGAGTAACTTATCTTTTACATCTGAAAAATGATTTCCTATAATAGCTGAAGCTTCCTTATAATCTATTCCCTTTTTGAATTTGAACAATTTAAAAAGGGGAAATACAATATAACGGAACAATAAAATCACTTCTACTCCAACGAAAGTCCAAAACAAAATAGTTCTTGCAGTAGGTTTTAACCAAAGAAAATATTCTATAAAAAGCGTAAATAGAAAATACAGTAAACCCAAACCGATAAAGAAAACTATGCCTCGTATCAATTCGTTCAGATAATACTTTCTAATAAAAGCCTCTAATTTTTGATATATGAAATTGGAACTGTTCAAATTTATTTTGCTTTTTAATAACCCATAAAAGTAATAATTATAAACATAAGTTTGAAAGACAAAAGTCTAAAGTCAAAAGTTATGATTTTGAATTAAAAGCTTTACGACTTTCGACTAATGACTTTTGACTAAAATTGTATCTTTGTATAAAATATATATCAAATGTCAAACCCAATTCGTGTGCGTTTTGCACCTAGTCCAACGGGACCTTTACATATTGGCGGAGTTCGTACTGCCCTGTTTAATTATCTGTTTGCCAAAAAAAACGGTGGAACCTTCTTTCTAAGAATTGAAGATACTGACCAAAACCGTTTTGTACCAGGAGCGGAAGAATACATCATGGAAGCATTAGAATGGTTAGGAATTGCTCCGGATGAAACTATTGGAAAAAATGAAAAATTTGGTCCCTACCGTCAAAGCGAAAGAAAAGATTTATACAAGCAATATGCTGACCAATTGATTAATTCCGGTTGGGCTTACTATGCTTTTGATACTCCAGAAGCTTTGGATGCTTATAGAAAATCTGAAGAAGAACAAGGAAAAACTTTTATTTACAATCATACCAACAGAGAAAAGTTAGATACTTCTTTAGTTATTTCTGCAGATGAAACAGCTAAAAGAATTGCTAACGGAGAACATTATGTGATTCGTTTTAAAACTCCGGTAGATGAAATTTTACATTTAAAAGACATCATTCGAGGACATGTAAAATTTGAAAGTAATCTTTTAGACGATAAAGTTTTGTTTAAAAGTGACGGAATGCCAACCTATCATTTAGCCAATATCGTTGATGATCATTTAATGGAAACTACCCATGTAATTCGTGGTGAGGAATGGTTGCCTTCTATGCCATTGCACGTCTTACTGTATCACGCTTTTGGATGGCCTGCTCCAGAATTCGCACATTTACCTTTGATTTTAAAACCTGTTGGAAACGGAAAACTATCCAAACGTGATGGAGATAAATTAGGCTTTCCAGTATTTCCTTTAGAATGGAAAACACAAGAGGGAATTTCATCCGGTTACAGAGAAAACGGATTCTTCCCGGAAGCTGTGGTTAATTTCTTAGCTTTATTAGGTTGGAATGACGGAACAGATAAAGAATTATTTTCATTAGAAGAATTAGTGGAAGCTTTTGATTTGAATCGAGTTCATAAAGCGGGAGCTAAATTTGATCCGGAAAAAAACAAATGGTTCAATCACCAATATTTGATTCAGGCAGAAGATTTAAAATTAGCAGAAGATTTTGATGTTATTTTAAAAGAAAAAGGCTTCGATACTTCACTTGAAGTGATTACAAAAATTGTATCGTTAATCAAAGAAAGAGCAAACTTTGTATTTGAATTTTGGGAATTAAGTGATTTCTTTTTTGTAGCTCCAACTTCATATGATGAAAAAGCAAAGAAAAACTGGAAAGCAGAAACACCAGCTTTAATGCAGGAATTAGTTTCTGTTCTAGAAGAAATCACCGATTTTACTTCTGTAACTATTGAAACAGTTGTAAAAGACTGGTTAACTAAAAACGAAATTGGAATGGGTAAAGTAATGCAGCCTTTCCGTTTGAGTTTGGTTGGAGCCTTAAAAGGCCCTCACCTATTTGATATTGTGGAAGTCATTGGAAAAGAAGAAACCATTTCAAGAATTCAAAAAGCAATTGAAAACATATAAAACTAAAAAAGTCCCGATTAATTGTCGGGACTTTTTTTATAAATAAAGAATAACATTTCCGTTTAGAACTCCTGGGTTTCCTTTGAACTTATATCCCAGATTTTTAGAATTCAAATTACCCAGCATATTTGAAATTCCATATTGGTAGGAAACATTTAATCTAAAATGCTTCACTCCTGCTGTAATTCCAACCGTGGGATAAAAATTAAATTTAGAAATATCCACAATGTCTTTAGCTTGTAAAGTAGTCCCTGAAATTATATTGTTTTCTTTGCCTGACTCTACTTTGTATTTTCCGTTTATCTGAACCAAAGGACCAAACTCAAATGATAAATGATTTTCAATTAAAATATAACTGAGTTGTAACGAAATTTGTGCGGATGGTAATTTATAATTCACATCTTCTTTTCCTAAAACCAATTGGTCAGTAGCCACAGAAAAATTGTTTTCAGAAAACTGAATGCCATACACCATATCCCAGTTATCATGAAAATTTCCTCTCATAGATAAACCTGCATTCCATCCCGTTTGGGGTTTGGTATCAAAATTATTGGTATTTAAGGTAAACTGATTGATTCCAGCAGTAATCCCAATTCTGTTAGAATCGCGATAACCATATTGAGCAAAACTACCTAAGGAAATCAATAGAAAACAAAAAGATAACGTAAGCTTTTTCATAATAAGTGTTTTAAACAGACACAAACCTAAAGTTTTTTTGTAATTTAACAGGGAAATTTTAACTAAATTATATATCATGAATATTCCAATGATTTTTCTATTATTTATTGCGCTCTTTATTTTCCTCTCTTCTTTCTTTACGGTCAAACAGCAAACAGCGGTGATTGTGGAACGTTTTGGAAAATTTCTAAGTATCAGACATTCCGGACTGCAATTAAAAATTCCTATAATTGACAAAATTGCAGGTCGTGTAAATCTTAAGATTCAGCAATTAGACGTTATTATTGAAACGAAAACTAAAGACAATGTGTTTGTTAAACTAAAAGTTTCCGTTCAGTTTATGGTAGTTAAAGAAACCGTTTATGATGCCTTTTACAAATTAGAATATCCGCATGATCAAATTACATCTTATGTATTTGACGTAGTTCGTGCCGAAGTTCCTAAATTAAAATTAGATGATGTTTTTGAAAGAAAAGATGATATTGCCATTGCTGTAAAAAGAGAATTAAATGAAGCGATGACTACTTATGGGTATACCATTATCAACACTCTGGTAACTGATATTGATCCGGATATTCAGGTAAAAAATGCGATGAACAGAATTAATGCTGCCGACAGAGAAAAGACAGTAGCTGAATTTGAAGCAGAAGCATCCAGAATTAGAATTGTAGCTAAAGCAAAAGCTGAGGCCGAAAGCAAAAGATTACAAGGACAGGGTATTGCAGATCAAAGACGCGAAATTGCCCGTGGATTAGTAGAAAGTGTGGATGTATTGAACCGCGTAGGAATCAATTCTCAGGAAGCCTCTGCCTTAATTGTAGTTACACAGCATTATGATACTTTGCAAGCTATTGGAGCTGATACCAATTCTAATTTAATTTTATTACCTAATTCTCCACAAGCAGGAAGCGAGATGCTGAATAACATGGTAGCTTCATTCTCGGCATCCAATCAGGTAGGTGAAATGATGAAGAAAAACAGAAAAGTTTTACCTAAAAAAGAACAAACAAAATTAGAAGAACCTGAAGATTATTCATCAGATAACGATGATGAAAATGATGAAGAATAAATACTTAAACACAAAAAAGAGGCTTAATTGCCTCTTTTTTTATTTGTAAACCATTTTATAATAATTGGTATCATCAAACTTAATATCGTCCCAGAGGAGCTAAAAAAAGTGCTTTTTACAGCATCTGCTACATTTGATGCTACATTTAGAAAAGTAAAACTTTCTTTTGTTTTCTGAACACTCAAAACCATTTTCTGATAACTGATTTCTTTTTCAATTTTCAGAATTTCTAATTCGTTATCAATTTGTGCATAAGAAGAATATTTTTTGGTTTGCATAATTAATCATTAAAAAAGATTTCTGAAAATTTCTCTAAAATAGGTCCTTCAACAATTTTGTCTTTTACCAAAAACAATAATCCGGTACAAAGCAAATAAATGAAACCGACAGTTAAAAATCCTAAAGTATAACTTCCTAAATAACTCGAAATAGCAAAAGCTAATCCGATGGAACAAAACAATAAAACCATACAAAAACACAGCAAAATCAAGGTAAACTTAAAAACCATTGTAGTAGATTTCATAGCCATCTTGAACGCTACCAATTTATAATAAGATAAATTCTTATAGATATAATCTTTAGCTTGTTCCTGAATGTTTTCTGAATGCTCTTTTAAATCATCAAAAGCCATATTGTTTTATTTCAATTTTTATAAAATTATTTTTGAAGTTTAGCATTTTGCTCTTTAAGTTCAGCTAATTTTATTTCTAAAAACGAAATGACATCTTCTGTTTTATGGCTCATATTAGAAACTAATTCTCCATAAGTTTCTTCTAAATCTATTTTAGCATTATTTAATTTCGATTTTAAATCTTTTTCAAGATCCTTATACCCGTCTTTAATTTTTTTTCTTGTTTTATCCCCTTTATCAGGTGCAAATAAAATTCCCAGTGCGGCTCCAATGGCTGCACCACTTACAAGAGCTATTATTGTGTTTCCAGTATTAGTTGCCATAATTATTTATTTTTTTAAGTTTCCTTAAAGATACTAATTAATTTTCGAATCTTTTCTTAAGGAATGGTTATAAAAAAAGTCGAAATATGAAACTCTGGTCAGGAATAGTTAAATTATCAAAAAACGAACACTAAAAACCCAAATTAAACCTTTAAATCGATTCAAAAAATAAAAATATATTCTGTATCGGATTCTTTTAAAAAATCGCTTAAAATTAAAATATGAAAGCCTTTTTTAATCTATAAAAATTATAGTTTTAAAAATATAAATAGGATTTTATAATAATAAAAAAAAGCGCTTAATTAGCGCTTTTCAATAGTTATAATTTATTTAAAAATTGTTCTATAAATTCTTTTTCTCTTTCGGAGGAATTTTTTGGAGGATTCGATTCTAACTTTAAAATTTCATCTCTGAAAGAATTTTTAAATTCTGAATCATATTCTAAATGATACAAATTTAAAACAGTTCTCGAACGAACAAAAGTCGATTCACTTCTAAGGGACATTGTAAATAATTTTTGCAAATCTTCTCTATCGTAATCAGATGCTTTTAAAGGAGCATATTTCAAAATCAAATTAGCAAACAACAACGAACTTTTATTATTGTTGATATTTTTCTTAAATGAATTTTGCAATAAACTATAATTCGAAATTCCGGCCAGGGTCTCTCCTATTGCATTTCGTATTGCATTACGCTCTTCTCTGGTACTAACTTTAAAATATTTGTTGATATCTTTTAAAGCATTATTAATACTATTAGTTTCTTTTTTACCTTTTTCTTCCCAGGCATCTTTTAGTCCTACAGTCTTGTTAAACACTAATTTAGAAGCCGTTGAATCTTTATCCACATTGAAATAACCCAAACGTTGGAATTGGAATTTATCTCCTAAAACTGCTGTTTCTAAACTTGGTTCTACGAATCCTTTTACTATAGATAATGAATTTGGATTTATAAAATCAAGGAAATTTTTCTCTTTATGACTGTCCGGAGCTTCATCTATAAACAATCTGTCATATAAACGTACTTCGGCTTCAACAGCGTGTTGAATTGAAACCCAATGCAAGGTTCCAGCTACTTTACGTTTAGAAGCTTCACTTCCACTTCCACTTCTACTGTCTTCATCATAGGTAACATGAATTTCAGTAATTGTTCCATCAGCATCTTTTACAACACTTTCTCCTTTAATGATATAAGCATTTTTAAGACGTACTTCATTACCAATACTTAAGCGGAAAAACTTAGCCGGAGCTACTTCTAAAAAGTCTTCTCTTTCAATATAAAATTCTTTAGAAAAAGGTACTTTTCTAAAACCTGCACTTTCATCTTCCTGATTATTTTCGGCATCCAACCACTCCTCTTTTCCTTCAGGATAATTAGTAATTACCACTTTTACCGGATCTAAAACAGCCATTACACGAGGTGCAGTTTTATTCAAATCATCACGCAAACAGAATTCTAATAACGAATAATCAATGATATTCTCCCGTTTAGCAACACCAATAATATCACAGAATTTTCTAATAGAAGCTGCTGTATATCCTCTTCTTCTTAATCCGGAAATCGTAGGCATTCTGGGATCGTCCCATCCAGAAACAAAGTTTTCCTGTACTAATTGTAACAACTTTCTTTTACTCATTACCGTATAATTCAGGTTCAAACGAGCAAATTCATATTGATGTGGTCTAACCTTAGATTCATCATAAATTTGGTCTAAAAACCAATCGTATAATTCACGGTGCATGACAAATTCTAAAGTACAAATAGAGTGTGAAATTTGCTCTAAATAATCACTTTCTCCATGTGTATAATCATACATTGGATAAATGCACCAATCGTTTCCGGTTCTATGATGTTCTTTATGTAAAACGCGGTACATGATAGGATCACGCATTAACATATTAGAAGAAGCCATATCAATTTTAGCACGCAAAACATGAGTTCCTTCTTGAAAATCACCGTTTTTCATTCCTTCAAATAAAGCTAAATTCTCTTCTACAGAACGATTTCTATACGGACTGTCAACCCCTGCTTGAGAAGGTGTTCCTTTTTGTTCTGCCATTGCTTCAGAAGATTGACTGTCTACATAAGCTTTGCCTTTATTAATTAAAATAATAGCCCAGTCATACAACTGTTGGAAATAATCAGAAGCATACAATTCCTTATCCCATTGGAACCCTAACCATTGCAAATCTTCTTTAATGGCATCCACATACTCCTGCTCTTCTTTAGCCGGATTGGTATCATCAAAACGTAAATTTACCGGAGCATTGTATTTTAATCCTAAACCAAAATTCAAACAAATGGATTTAGCATGTCCAATATGTAAATAACCATTAGGTTCAGGTGGGAAACGGAATCTTAATTTATTTTGAGGAAAACCATTAGTTAAGTTTTCTTCGATAATTTGTTCTATAAAATGCAGTGATTTTTCTTCAGTTGACATGTCTAAGTTTTAAAAACACAAAGTTATCAAAATTGTTGATTAAATAAGGACTTGAAGAATTGCATATTTACTTTAAAGCTAAAAATTTCAAATATTTTGTACTTTAGTGCCGAATTAAAAAACAACTAATAACAACAAGAATAATATGGAAACTATTAAATTAAAAAATATCCGAACTTTTTCATACCACGGATGTTTAGTTGAAGAAGGAAAAATAGGTTCTGATTATGCTGTTAACTTAGAAATTAAGGCCGATTTACAACAATCTACACAATCAGACGAATTAGCAGATACAGTAGATTACGTGCATTTAAATCGTATTGTTGTTGAAGAAATGGCTATTCGGTCTAAATTATTAGAACATGTAGCTAAAAGAATTAATACAAGAGTATTGGCTGAAATTCCTATGGTAATGAAAACCATTGTGGAAGTCTCAAAAATCAATCCTCCTATTGGTGGTGATGTTGAATCAGTTACCATAATTTTAGAAGAAACCAGAAATTAAAAATTAAAAGTTTTAGAGTAAAAGTTTTAAACTTTAAAGTTTTTAATTACTTTTGCAGTCCATAAAAACAATGGCGTCGTGGCCGAGCGGCTAGGCTGGGCTCTGCAAAAGCTCCTACTCCGGTTCGAATCCGGACGATGCCTCAAAAAGAGACACAGAAATGTGTCTCTTTTTTTTATGATTAATTTTTAGAAAAAATTAAATAAAGATAGATTCGAATCCGGACGATACCTCAAAAATATTCAAAGTAATTTGGAGTTTTTTTTATGTCTAATTTTTGAGAAAAATTAAGTAAAGTTAGGTTCGAATCCTAACGATAAATCAAGAACCTACAAAGTAATTTAGAGGTATTTCATTCTACATATATCTACTTTTTCTAGTAAAATTATAAATAGTATTCAACTTAGGATTGTCATTATTTATTTCAGTTTTATAAATTAAAATAGAATCTTTTAAATAAAATTTTTCATTTTTAAAATTTACATAACCTTGATTTGGATGACAATCTTTATTAGTCTTTACAAGAATATATTTATCATTCTTTCTTAAAGGTTTTAGTTTGAAATTTTCATAAAAATAGCATTGATTAGTTTGAAAACTATTTAAAATCAAAGTATCATTAACAACTTCCCATTTACCTTTGGAAATAGAAGAAGAAATGGAATTAAAACGTTCAAATTCAAAGTTTTATCGTTATTAATTTTTAATTTACTATTCAAGGAAAACCATTGATTTTCAAACTTATCAGTATTATTACAGCTAATAAAGAATAAACTAATAATTAAAGTACATACAGAGATATTTTTCATATTCAAAAATATTAAGTCTATAAAAAAACCGCTCATTATAAGCGGTTTAATAATTCATTTTATTTTTGTTCTTCAATATGTTGAAAGGCTTTAGTAACCATTTCTTTTTCTTTAGGGAACCAACCCTGAATCATTAAAACAATCCCAAAAACCATTAAAACAACACTGATTCCTTTCTTAATTCTGAGGATATTCCCAGGAGTCATTTTAGATTTTAGTTGTTTAGCTAACAAAATTTTAATGCAATCTACTAACAGATAAGTAATAATTACGGTAGTAAAAAAAGTCATCATTCTGGAAGTTTGCATATCTAATTTAGGTCCAACTGAAATAATTACTGCCAGCCAGAATCCTAAAACTCCAATATTAATAACATTTAAAAAAAGTCCTTTTATAAACAAACTGAAATAATCCTTTTTAAGTATTTCCCTGTCAATTTCTTTGGTATTAATTCTCTTCTCTTTTCTTAAACTTATTAATGATATTATACCATAAGCAAACATTAAAATACCTCCGAAAATAAAAAGAGCCGGCTTATCTTTTAAACTCTGTATTAATCTGAAACTACCTAAATAAGCAATTGAAATAAAAATTATATCACCTAAAACTACTCCTAAATCAAAAACAAGAGCGGCTCTGAATCCTTTTAAAATACTGGTTTCCAGTAAAATAAAAAAAACAGGACCAATCATAAAACTCAGGAAAATTCCCCAGGGAATACCTGATAAAATATCGTTAATCATTAATTTCAGAATTTATTTTAGAATAAAAATACATTTTTTTTATTCTTTTTCTTCAATTTTTCCTCCTAAAACTGTTTGCTGATTAATTTGTTTCGGTTTACCGTAGATAAAAATATTACCTCCTGCTTTCACTTTTGCATCGACTAAAGTACTTGCATTAATCTCAGCAGTTCCACCTGCAGAAACACTTACTGTGGATTGTGAAGTAGCTAAATTTTTAGATTTTAACACCCCGCCAGACATAATAATTACATCCTGATTGATTGCTCCGCCACTCAATTCTATAATTCCTCCCGTTACAGCTTTTACATTGACTTTCTGAGCATCTACTTTTATGTTAATAGAAGCACCTTCTTTAGCATTTAAATTAAAAATAGTTTGCTTAAAAACAGCATCACCGGATACCGACGATCCTTCATTAGCCGTTATATCATCAATATTTTTATAATACAATTTGATAGAAATATCATCCCCAGATAACAATTTAGGGAAAGGCATTCTTAACTTTAATTCCCCATTATTATTAACCACTTCTACTTCTTTTTCTCTGTTTCCACTAATAACCACCTTGTTTTCAGTAGAAGCTATTAATTTTACTGTTAGTTTATCATACACTTTTAAGCTGCTAAAATCACCTAATGTTTTTGTTAACTGTGCAAAACCTGCTTGTGACAGGATTACTAATGCTGCTATAAATAATTTTCTCATTTTCATTAATTTAATTGTTTATTCTGCTCTTCTTATAAAATTAAAATCCAATTGTTTTTTGACTAAATCGGCATTTTTTACTTTAACGTAAATTTCATCTCCTAATTGTAATAATTTGTCTGAAGTAGCGCCAACTAAGGCATATTGTTTTTCATCAAAGGTATAATAGTCTTCTTTTATGTCTCTTATCCGAACCATCCCTTCGCATTTATTTTCGACAATTTCAACATAAATTCCCCATTCGGTAACACCAGAAATAACACCTAAAAATTCCTGATCCTGATGATCCTGCATGTATTTTACCTGCATGTATTTAATCGAATCTCTTTCGGCATTAGTAGCTAAACCTTCCATCGTAGAACAATGCAGACATTTGGTTTCATACAATTCCTCATCGGCTGATTTTCCTCCATCCAGATAATACTGTAACAAACGGTGTACCATAACATCCGGATAACGACGAATAGGCGAGGTAAAATGCGAATAATAATCAAAAGCTAATCCGTAATGACCAATATTATCTGTAGAATATTTGGCTTTACTCATACTTCTGATAGCCAGTGTATCAATTAAATTCTGTTCCTTTTTTCCATTTACATCAGCCATTAACTGATTCAATGATTTGGAAATATCGTCAGGATTACGGAAATCAATTTTATAACCAAATTTTGCAATTACATTCTGCATCGCAATTAATTTATCTTCATTGGGTTCGTCGTGTATTCTGTAAACAAAAGTTTTCTTTTGTTTTCCAATGTATTCCGCTACTTTTTTATTAGCTAAAAGCATGAATTCTTCAATCAGATGATTGGCATCTTTTGAAACTTTAAAATAAACACCTTCCGGTTCTCCTTCGGCATCCAGATTAAATTTTACTTCTACTTTATCAAATGAAATGGCTCCGTCATTCATTCTCTTTCTACGGAAAATTTTAGCTAATTCATCTAATTTAAGCGTTGCTGAGACAATTTCTTCTGAAACCTGATAAGAACTACCAGTAAGTGAAATTTCTTCCGGAATAGTATCGTCTTTGGTTTCTATGATGTATTGTGCTTCTTCGTAAGCAAATCGTTGGTCTGAATAAATTACGGTTCTGCCAAACCACTGATTGACCACCTGACATTTTTCAGTAATTTCAAATACAGCCGAAAAAGTATATTTCTCCTCCTGCGGACGCAATGAACAAGCAAAATTAGACAACACTTCAGGAAGCATTGGCACTACTCTATCTACTAAATAAACCGAAGTTGCTCTTTGATACGCTTCATCATCAAGGATAGTTCCTTCTTCTAAATAATGCGAAACATCGGCAATGTGAATACCAATTTCGTAATTACCATTTTCTAATTTTTTAAAAGAAAGTGCATCATCAAAATCCTTAGCATCTTTTGGATCTATCGTAAAAGTCAGCGTATCCCGCATGTCACGACGCTTCGCAATTTCAGCTTCTGTTATTGAAGTATCAATTTTTTGAGCGTAAGTTTCTACTTCAATTGGAAATTCAGAAGGCAAACCGTATTCCGCCAAAATAGCATGAATCTCCGTATCGTGTTCTCCGGGTTTTCCTAAAACTTTCACCACTTTCCCAAACGGACTATCAGCTCTTTTAGGCCAGTCTTCGATGTGAACTAATACCACATCACCATTTTCAGCTTCGCCTAAATTGTCTTTTGGAATAAAAATATCAGTATACATTTTTGGATTTGCAGTCGATACAAAAGCAAAGTTCTTTTGAATATCAATTACTCCAACAAAGTCCGTTTTATGTCTTTCTAAAACTTTAATTACCTCTCCTTCAGCTCTTCTGCCCTTTCTTCTGTTATAAACATAAACGCTTACTTTATCTTTGTCTAAAGCACGATTTAAATTATTTGTTGGAATGAAAATATCCTCTTCAAATTCATCACAAATAAAATAAGCCGTTTTACGACTCGTCATATCAATTGTTCCTTCATAATAATCCTGACTCACCGCCTTGATTAAATATTTTCCGGGTTCAGATTCTGTGATTTTCTTTTCCGCAGCAAGAATCTTTAAGTCTTTTATAATCTGATTTCTGCTTTGTGTATCATCTACTTCTAATTTTGCTGCTATTTGCTTATAATTGAAAGCTTTATTAGCACTATTCGATAATATTTTTATAATTTTATCTGAGAAACTTTTCTCTTTCTTAACAGGCTTTCTTAATCTTTTTCCCATACGTCTTTTCTTAAAAGTCGAAAATTACAAAATAGTTAACACTTAAAAGAGATATGAAGCCAGTTTTAAATAAAATATAACGGATTAGCAGTTGTTTCAACATTAAACAATTCGATATGGAAGCTTTTATAACCATTGCCACTTTTGATTACATCCATGAAATCGAAATTCTAAAACACCGATTGAATCATGAAGGTCTGCAATATTATTTTCAAAATGAAATCATGTCTTCTTTCGCTCCTATGTATTCCACAGCTTTAGGAGGAATCAAACTTAAAATTCATCCTAACGATTTTGAAACTGTAAAAACAATTCTTGAAGAAATGAGAAACGATAACAATCTAAAAATTGTTTAATCTTTTCAAAGTTGTCAACATATATTAATATTATAAAAAAGAAAATTTTAAATTAATTAAATTATTGTTTGTTATTATAGCGTGTTAATAGCTGCAATAATTTTTTTAGAAATAGTTTAAAAATGAAGTTTTAGTTTGTTATTATGAGTTATTAACATAGTTACATGAAGCTAAATATTTAATTTTAAAGTGTTTTTGATTTTTAGTTAACAATGGTTGATAACCAAAAATCATTTTAAAATGTAAATAAGTAATTTTTGAAATTATATTGATAAACTTGTTTTTTGTGTTTATAACTTTTCTAAAAATCGTTCAAACTTTTTTAGGTTTATAAATTCCAATTTTGGATTAGATTTTTTTTCGATACAGACAAAAAAAACTTCTGATTTTCTTTCTTAACTTATTAACAATTCATGTTAAATTAAAGTTAACTGAAAATCAACGAATTAGAATTCACTATTAACAATGCAAAATTTTAACAGATTAAATCTATTTTATGAATTGATTACCAGTATTTTATACATTATTAAAAAATGTTAATAAGCTCCTATGCTGCTAATAATCTGATAATTATAGCTATCATAGTTTTCCTTTTTAAAATCTGTTAAAAGACAAATAGTTTTGGTAAATTTGCAAAAAATTAAAAAGATATATAATGAAAATTTCAATAGGAAATGATCACGCAGGTCCGGAATATAAAATAGCTATAGTAAAATGGTTAGAAGCTAAAGGATATGAAGTAACTAATTATGGAACGGATACAGATGCTTCTGTTGATTACCCTGATTTTGGTCACCCGGTTGCAACAGATGTTGAAGAAGGAAAAGCAGATTTTGGTATTGTTATTTGCGGAAGCGGAAACGGAATTGCAATGACGGTTAATAAACACGCAGGAGTGAGAGCAGGTTTGTGCTGGACTAAAGAAATTGCTTATTTAACACGTTTGCATAATGATGCTAATATTGTAAGTATTCCGGCGCGATATACTTCAATTCAGCAAGCTATTGAAATTGTAGAAACCTTTTTAGAAACTGCTTTTGAGGGTGGAAGACACCAAAACAGAGTGGACAAAATTGCTTGTAAATAAAAATTCGCGGTGCTGCGCACCAAAAATTAATAAAAGCTCGGTATTTCACCGGGCTTTTTTTGTTTTCTATTGACTAAATTAATGTAAATTCAGTCAACATACTGACTGAATTAATGTTAATTCAGTCAACGTACTGACTGAATTAACGTTTTTTGATTATATTTGTATCTAAATAGTTAAAAATTCAAAGTCATGAATTTTTTAGAAAGAGGAATAGATACAGTATTTTCCAAAAAAGTTTTACCTAATAAAGTTTTGATTTTATTGGGAGCAAGACGTGTGGGTAAAACGGCTTTCATCAAAAATTATCTTTCTACGATTCCTAAAGAAGATTATTTACAATTAAATGGGGAAGATATTCAAGATGCCGATTTATTGAAAGAACGATCAGTTGTTAATTACAAACGTCTTTTAGCGAATGTAAAATTGTTAGTTATTGACGAAGCCCAAAATATTCCTGAAATAGGATTGATTTTGAAATTGATTGTAGATACTATTGAAGATATAAAAGTCATTGCTACAGGATCTTCGGTTTTTGATTTATCGAATAAGCTGGGCGAACCTTTAGTAGGCAGAAAAAACACTATTTATTTATTTCCATTGGCTCAAATGGAGTTTGCTAAATATGAAAATTTCAAAGAAACTACTCAAAAATTAGAAGAACGATTACTTTTTGGATCGTATCCGGAATTGGAACAATACCTGGATTGGAATGAGAAAATCAATTATTTAAAGGAGATAGTCAATTCGTATTTATTGAAGGATATTTTGGTTTATGAAGGTATTAAACAATCGAATAAAATTCTGGATTTGTTAAAATTAATAGCTTTTCAAGTTGGGCAAGAAGTGTCGCTACAGGAATTAGCCCGACAATTGGGTATTTCTAAAAACACGGTCGAAAGTTATTTAGACTTACTTTCTAAAGTTTTTGTTATTTATAAAGTACCAGGTTTCAGTAGAAATTTACGTAAGGAAATTACAAAATCAAACCGATGGTATTTTTATGATAATGGTATCCGAAATGCGATTATAGCCAATTTTAGTCGTTTGGATTCCAGAACGGATGTTGGTGCATTATGGGAAAATTATCTCGCTTCCGAACGAATTAAATACCAAAATTATACTCAAAAAACGGTTACTAATTATTTTTGGCGCACTTATGACCAACAAGAATTAGACTGGGTAGAAGAAGAGAACGGTAATTTACACGGTTTCGAATTCAAATGGAATGAAAACCGAAAAGCCAAGATTCCTACGGCTTTCGCCAAAGCTTATCCGGAAGCCAGTTTTGAAGTGATTAACAAGCAGAATTATTTAGATTTTATACAGTAAATCTAATAAAACCAGCTTCTGGACAGGAATGTCGTAAACATGTCGTAAACAAACCGCAAGATAAAATAGGTTAAGCAATCTAATTTTGAGGAAATTTTTAAAAGCTATATTATGGAAACTATTGGAACAAAAATTTCAAAAATTAGAAAGCAAAAAGGAATGTCTCAAGAAGAACTTGCTGACTTGTCAAAAATCAATTTAAGAACATTACAAAGAATTGAAAAAGATGAAAATGAACCCCGAGGAAATACGTTAAAACAGATTTGTGAAGTTTTAGAAATCAACATTGAAGAAATACTTGATTTTGGAAAAAAAGAAGATAATAGTTATTTAATTTTTCTTCATTTATCAATAATTTCCAATATCATAATACCTCTGGGAAATATCATTTTACCGCTTATTTTATGGTTAAATAAAAGAGATAGTATAATTGAAGTTAACAACCAAGGAAAAAATATTTTAAATTTTCAAATTCTCTTTTCAATAATTTCAAATCTAATCTTAATTATTGCGGTTTTAGGTAAAATAATGCATTTGGGATTAGGAATAGTATCTATTTTCCTTGCTTATTATAGCTTTACCTTTTTAAACATTTGTTATTCAATTTATGTAGCTATAAAAATAAAAAGTAATCAGATAAAGAATTATTATCCAAACCCAATAAAATTTTTGAAATAATTATACTCTAATAAACTAAAAATACTTTGCGAACTTTGAGAAAACTTCGCTTCTTTGCGGTTAGAAAATTCAAAAAATGACTAACATACAATTCATCGCTAAGTCTGTTCAAACAGCAGCCATAAATATTCAAAAAACCGTTCAATTATTAGAAGAAGATTGCACCATTCCGTTTATTTCCCGTTATCGTAAAGATACTACAGGGAATCTGGATGAAGTTCAAATTGAGCAGATTGCCAAATTAAACAAAGAATACGAGAGCATCGTAAAAAGAAAAGAAGCCATTCTTAAATCTATAGAAGAGCAAAAAGCGTTGACGCCGGAATTAGAGAAAAAAATACAGCAAAGTTTTGATTTGCAAGAACTGGAAGATTTTTATTTGCCATACAAAAAGAAGAAAAAAACAAAGGCCGATGTAGCCCGCGAAAACGGATTAGAACCTTTGGCAAAAATTATCATGGCTCAAAACAATGATGATGTTGATTTTATAGCTTCTAAATATTTGAATGAAAATGTGGTAAACGAAGATTCCGCTCTGCAAGGAGCAAGAGATATCATTGCCGAATGGATTAACGAAAATATTTTTGTTCGTAAACAATTAAGACGATTGTACCAACGAAAAGCGACCATTACAACCAAAGTGGTTAAAAGTAAAAAGGAAGAGGAGGGAGCCCAAAAATTCAGTCAGTATTTTGATTGGTCAGAACCTGTTTCTAAAGCACCATCGCACCGATTATTGGCGATGTTGCGTGCCGAGAATGAAGGTTTTATCAAGTTTAAAGTCGAAGTGGATGTTGATGAAGCTTATGATATTATAGACGAATTGGTTTTAAAAGGACAAAATGCCACTACGCCTCATGTGCAATTAGCCATTGAAGATAGTTACAAACGTTTGTTGCAACCCGCTATTGCAAATGAAACTTTACAGGAGGCTAAAGCAAAGGCCGATGCCAATTCGATTCAGGTTTTTGCCAATAATCTAGGGCAGTTGTTATTGGCTCCGCCTTTAGGAGAAAAACGAATTTTAGCCATTGATCCCGGTTTTAGAAGTGGCTGTAAAGTAGTTTGCCTGGATGAAAAAGGCGATTTGTTATATAACGAAACCATTTATCCGCATGCTCCTCAAAATGAATCGGCCATGGCAATGAAAAAAATCCGTTCGATGGTTAATGCGTATAACATTGATGCTATTTCCATTGGTAACGGAACAGCTTCGAGAGAAACAGAATTCTTTATCAAAAAAATTGCTTTTGACCGAGAAGTACAGGTTTTTGTGGTTTCTGAGGCTGGAGCATCGGTCTATTCGGCTTCGAAAATTGCTCGAGAAGAATTTCCTAATTATGATGTAACGGTTCGTGGTTCGGTTTCTATCGGTCGTAGGCTGAGTGATCCTTTGGCTGAATTGGTAAAAATTGACCCGAAAGCCATTGGCGTAGGCCAATACCAGCATGATGTGGATCAAAATAAGTTGAAAGAAGAACTGGATTCCACTGTAATTCGTTGTGTGAATTCGGTGGGTATTAATATCAACACGGCGAGCAAGCATTTGTTGAGTTATGTGAGTGGAATAGGAGAGAAGCTGGCCGAAAATATTGTGCAATACCGTTCTGAAAATGGTCCTTTTCAAGATAGAAAACAATTGAAAAAAGTGCCTCGATTAGGTGAAAAAGCGTATCAGCAAGGTGTGGCTTTTATTCGAATAAAAGAAGGAAAAAATCCATTAGACAATTCGGCAGTACATCCGGAAGCTTATCCTATTGTGGAAAAAATGGCCAAAGATTTAAAACTTTCGGTAAATGATTTGATTGCCAACAAAGAAAAAACAGCTTTGATAAAAGCAGAAAATTATACCAATGAAACGATTGGGATTTTAGGGATTAAGGACATTATCAAAGAATTAGAAAAACCAGGTTTAGATCCAAGAAAAGTCGCTAAAGTTTTTGAATTTGATCCAACGGTAAAAACGATTAAAGATTTAAAATCAGGAATGATTTTACCCGGAATTGTGAATAACATTACCAATTTTGGCTGTTTTGTTGATTTAGGAATCAAAGAAAGCGGTTTGGTTCATATCTCTCAGCTTAAAGCAGGCTTCGTAAGCGATGTAAATGAAGTAGTGAAGCTACACCAACAAGTACAGGTAAAAGTAACTGAAGTAGATGAAGATAGGAAACGTATTCAGCTGACGATGGTTATTTAAAATTTAAAACAAAAAATCCCAAAATCCAACATTACTGGAATTTGGGATTTTTTTTTTAACCCTTTTTCGATTTCCAAATAAAACCATCCAAGAGATAATGGGTAAATTGAGGTACTGTTAACAAGGGTACAATTAAAAAATACCAATTAGAAAAATCTTTTGTTGTGCCTGAAAATTGTTCGTTCCAAACCAGAATTTCCCATAGGTATTCTTCAGAGAAAGCAATAAAAAGTAACACGATTAGAAATAGTAAAAGTCCTTTGAATTGTTTAAAATAGAATAGCCAGTTTAATTCTGATACTGGTTTTTTATCTATTTCATTGAGATAAATTAAGGCGATATAGGGAATTCCATGAGAAACTACATTTAGCAATGTAAATATTAAATAGTTATTAAAATATACAATGCCAAAGTACCAGGATAAAATAGTACCAACAATTATGGCATTTTTTGGAATATTAAAATATTTAGTTTTAAGGGATAAATAGATTGTTCTAATTATGTAAAAAACAAGAATAGAAGCATATATCCACGTCAAGATTGAAATTAAGTAAGGCTCATGAAAATGTATAAATTCATTTTCAACAAACCAGTTAAATTTTCTGGGAGCCGATAAAAACCAATACAGCATGGGATAGATGGTTGCGTTGTAAATAATTAAATTATCGATCCAAGCCCATTTTTTTGATTCATTTCGGGCATATAAGCGCATAAAACCGTATTGCTGTCTAATGAAATGAAAAACGGCTATATAAGCCAATACAGACCAAAAAATACCACTTCCAAAAGAAAACAAAAATATTCCAATCAGAAAACATAAAACAGGTAATCCAATTAATAGTTTTTTTCTTTTTTGAAATTCACTTGCTACAAAATAAGTCTTAAATAAGGTGGCGTAAACATGAGCTACATCAATAAAAACAATTAGAAAAAGCCAGGTATAAAAGGAATATTTATCTTCTATTTCCTGAAGTTGTTGTTGGAATAAAAATACTATTGTGACTACCAAAAAGGAAGGTAACAATATAAATAAACTATCCGTTTTTGCTTTATGAATCCAGGGTTGTTCCATCAATCATTGTGTTTATTGCGTTAATTCCCTGATGAAAGGCTTCTTCAAAAATGGATATACCAGATAGATCACTATGTGCAAAATAAATTTTATTTTCAATGTTTTGCGCTGCTTCTTTTTTGGCTTGACCATAAATAAAACCGGGGGTAGGGCTAATCATTCCATGACCTAACAGATGGATTTCAATACTTTCAGTGGCTATTTCTATAGTTGGATGAGCTATTTTTAAATCATCAAATACCATTTGTTTCCAATATTCTTTGGATTTTTTATACAATGCTCTTCGAGTTCTTTTTAAATCAGAAGATGAAAAGCTGTAGTAATATGTAATTACTTTCTTATCCTGAAGTTGCTGTAAAGATTGTTGTTGGTCATATACATATCCTAAACCTTTAGCCCCGTAAATTACATTGTCCCAACATAGGGGATAACTGCCGTTATCGCTTAACTCTGAAACTACTAATGTAGCCAGTAACCATGGTGTATAGTGAAATTTTGAAGTAAAATCTTTTCTGTTTTTTAAGAGATATTGATTGACAAATTGAGGTGTGGCAAGCAAAATTTTATCGGCTGTAATAGCGATGGAACTTTTTGTATTATTGTTAAAAATTTTTGCAATAGCTTTATTATTCTTGGTTTCAATGTTATAAACCAAATGGTTTTTTAACGATTTGTCCTTTACATATTTTTGCAAATGATGGGCTAATTTGGCATTTCCTTCAGGCCAAGTAAGTACAGTATCTTGCTTGTTTTGTGAAGTATTTTGTTTTCTTCCTGCAAAATAGTGAATACCAGCATAAGCAGAAACATATTCTATCCCTAAACCAAAATCATCTTTGCAACAATAATCAATATAATTATATAAAGGGATCGACGAAAAGTGATTGTTTTCAAACCATTGTTTCATTGTGATAGCATCTAATTCTTTTAGCGTTTCATCCCTGGAAGATTCGGATAGCGGAATCATAAACCAATATTTCCCCTTTTCGTCTTTTTTGATCCTAAAATAATCCATTAATTTAAAGAAACGGACTAATTCTTCATCCTCAAGAGATGTATTTCCTTCTTTTGGCACCACACCTTCTTGCCAATTATTTTTGTAAAATAAACGCTCGTCTGGCGCAATGGTAAGTTGGGTTTCATCAAATTTAGGAAAACCTTGAGTGTCATAGCCTAAGATGATTTTTTCTTCTTCTAAAAATTCCAATAATGCTTTGTCTTCCATATTGGGTAAGGGTAAATAATGGGCTCCTAATGGATATTTAGAATATTTATTTTCTCCATTAGATGAATTACCTCCCAAATGATCTTCTAACTCAACCATTAGAAAATTAGTGATTCCTTTTTTAGTTAATTGTCTTGCGGCACTTAAACCCGAAATCCCACCGCCAACAATTAAGTAGGGAACTGAAATTTCCTGAGATGGTTTTGGGAAATTTTGAACACGCAATTGGTGTCCCAAAATATGATTGGTTCCTGACAATCGAATCAAGAGGCTAATTGCTTTTTCTTTACAACTATCTAAAAAAGGGATAGCGAGTAAAGAAGCGGCAACTATTTTGAAGAAGTTTCTTCTTGAATTATTGTAATTTTCCCCATTCATCATCGAAATAGCGTACTAAAATTTGGTTATCTAATCGATTGATTTCAATATCTTTTGAAATCATATCCTGTGAAAAATAATTGAATTGATCAAATTGATAATTGTAAAAACGTAAGTTATTCAATTTTCGGTTTACGGTATTAAAAGTGGTTCCAAATCCATTGATAGCAATAGTATAGCCCCATTCTCCAAACGAAGGAACATAAGCGTGATAAGCATCTACCTGAGGAAAAACCTGCATAACTGTTTTATTGATGCACCAAAATGATTTGGGTGCAAAATAAGGAGAGGTAGTTTGTATTACTACTACAGCATCTGTTTTTAATAATTTTTGAATAGTAGCATAAAAATTAAGAGAATATAATTTACCTAAACTATAATTGGAAGGATCAGGAAAATCAATGATTACGACATCAAATTTTCCTTGACAGTTTTTTGCCCAAACATAGGCATCTTTGTTATAAACACTAACTTTTGAATTATTAAGCGAATTTTTATTAAAACCAGTCAATATGGTATTGGTTTTAAACATTTTGGTCATGCCTTCGTCTAAATCTACCAAGGTTATTTTTTTAACCTGTTTGTATTTTAAAATTTCTCTAACAGCCAGTCCATCACCACCGCCTAAAACTAAAACGTTAGATACGTTTTTTGCCATCGATAAAGCAGGATGAACTAAAGCTTCATGATAACGGTATTCATCCGCGGAACTAAATTGCAGATTGTTGTTGAGATACAATCTGTAATCGCTTTTGTTGTGGGTTAAAACAATTCTTTGGTAAGGAGTTGTGTTCGTGTAAATAATGTTTTCCCCATACAGTTTTCCTTCTGAAAAAGATAAAATTTTATCGGAAAAAATGAAAACGATGAGTAAGATTAAAAAGGATAAAATTGCTTTGCTTCTTAATAGGTTTATTTTTTTGATTTCCTTTTTAAGCATATAACACAAAGCAATGGCTATTGATACATTTATCAATCCGAAAAACAAGGAAGTACCCATAATACCTAATTTAGGCACTAAAACCAAGGGGAAAAGGATAGAAGCTAATAATGCTCCGATATAATCAAAAGTAAAAACATTAGATACTAAGTCTCTAAACTCAACTTTATTTTTTAGGATATTCATTAAAAGCGGAATTTCTAATCCTACTAAACATCCTGTTACAAAAACAAGGAAATAAAGTATAAATTGAAAGGAATTGATACTTTCAAACATTAGAAATAAAATAACCGAACTCAGTCCTCCTATTAAACCCACTAAGATTTCAATTTCAATAAAAGTATTGAGCAGGTTTTTGGTCAAAAATTTTGAAAAATAGGAGCCTATACCCATAGAAAATAGATAGACTCCAATGATGAAAGAAAATTGTTTTACTGAATCACCTAATAAATAACTAGCTAATGTACCCGCAACCAGTTCGTAAACTAGTCCACAGGTAGCAATAGTAAATACGGCAAAAAGTAATAAGTATTCAAATTTTAAAAACTTTTTACCCATGAATTGCGGCACTAATAATCATTGAAATTCCAATGATAAAGGCTGCAAAAACAATTGCTAAAGCCACATTATTGTTTTTTGAGATTTGATCCCAAGTGTTTTCAGGAGTCATTTTTTCGATGATAAAATAAGCAATCAATAGAATGATAATTCCTAAAAGAGAAAAAACAATTGAAGCTAAAACGGGTCTCATAGTTAAAATATCCATAGTATTTTGGTTTTATTATTTGTGGTAAAAATGGTTGATACTACTTCTGTTCGTAGAAGGTTTATAGTTTTCGGTCGATTCGCAATCGCAAATTCGGTTTCCCGTGATGTTATAGTAAATAAAAACGCAATAGAAAATTCCGCCAATTAAAATAATCAGATAATTGTTTTTAATAAAAGATATAATTTTTTCCATTTCAATTGTTGTTATTCATTCCATCTTCTTTCTTCAAAATTTTTCTCCAGATAATATACTCCAATAACAAAAACGGTCATAAATATATAGACCATCCATACATTTCGCATAGAAGGGCTCGACCAATTAACCTGTAATTGAATGGATTGGTTTTGAATATCTTCTATAGCTTTCATTGGTGTAATTGCCAAATGGTATTTACCGGCTGAAACTGCGCAGATATTAAATTCTACAGTTGGATTTCCTTCAGTCCAGTTTTCTCCATCTGTATAGCCATGATAATATTCGATGTCTTTGTTGGCATAAATTTCTTCACCAGTAGTTTCATTTATCAAAGCTACTTGTATATTGGCCCAGGAATTATCAACATTAGAATGCGCTCTTACAGACAATGGAGCAGCGCTTCCCTTTAAATTAAAAGAAGGCGTTACAAAATCTTTATTGCTAAATCGATCAAAATAAATTTCGGTATTGAGTACATTTTTTTCAACTTGGTCTTTATTAAGAAACCAATTGGTAAGCAGAATTAATAAGCCAACAACGCAAAAAGTTAACGCTAAATTCCTAATATTAAATATAAAAGGCTGTACTTGTCCAATGCCTTTTTTGGTGGGTAAATTGGAGACTCCAAAAGCTTTTTTTATCTCGCCTTTTGAAATATGTTTACCTAAAAATGCCGTTTGTTCATGTCCTAATTTTTCAAAAGAAAGTATCAAAGGCGGGTTGATGTATTCAATTAGCTCAATTTTATCAAAAATGTCGAAATCAAAAAATCCCTGTGCAGCAGTTAATTTTGGATAGAAATAATCGAATCGATTATAAATATTGTCTTGATATTCTACAGTCAAAGGGTGATTGCCTACTTTTTTATCAAATTTAATTTCATTTAAAATAATCCAGTGTCCAGCTGCCTCAGATAAATATAAAAAATCATTTTGTTGTGATTCTAAAATATATTCAGTCCATTCAAAGCCTCTATTTTCTTTAACAAGAATTCCAGTAATTTTATATTCTTTATTATCAAAAGCTGCTGTTTGGCCTAATTCTAATTTTTCATCAAAAGAGTATGGATTACATTTATTATGAAATTTGAGACCTACATCGTTACTGTTTTTATATACATAATTACAGTTAGGACAAGCAAAAGTTGTTACTTCAAAATTAACGTCCAGTGAGGTTGTTGTGTTGCAATTGAAACAAGAAACGGTCATATTCTATCGGTTAATTTCGAAATCTTTTAAAATTATTGCCTCAAAATAATTTATGTAAGCATTGGTAATTGCTTTAACTTTTTCGGTATTATCCTGAAGATAATTACACAAATATACATCTAAAGTTAATTGTTTGAATTCAGGCCAGGTATGAATACAGATGTGAGATTCTTTCAAACAAATAGCAATGGTAAAACTATTGTTATCAAAATCATGTTGACTAATGCCTACTTTTTCTAAGTTGTATTTTGAAATTAAATCTTCAGAAAAAGAGATAAAACCCTCACTATAAAAGAGTTTTTCAGTTTTTTGGACTTCAAGGGTTACTAATTTGTGCAAACCCGGTGAATAAGTATTTGTAGTCATTTAAAATGATAAATATATTTTGAATAGTACACCAGTTAACGGTAGTAAAATTTTTACTAATGTAATAAAAATTAGTATGCCGTATAAAATATTTAAATGTAAGGCGAAGGTAATTGAATTGAAATTCGAATTCAGCTGACGATGGTTGTTTAATTCTAAATAATGAGGTTTAATAAAATCAAACCTCATTATGGTTTGTTTGTGCTTTTTTAAAGATGAAAAACTCCGCCAACATTAAAACTAGTACCAACATTCGTTATATCTACGTTATTAGTGGATTTACTGATATTAGTTAAGCCATTGAAATATTGAAAGTCTAATAATATACCAAACCTTCTAGTAACTTCGATTTTATAACCTATTCCGAAGTTAAATCCTAATTGAAAGGATTCTATATCACTAGAAGGAATTTCCATATCATTCACTTTAGCATCCAGTAAAAAGGAAGGAGCTAATCCAAAATTTAGATTCCATTTTCTGGTACTACCAAAATGCCAGTTCGCATTTATCGGGATAGTTAAATAATTCAATTTATCTTCCCATAAAAATGTATCACCAACATCATATTTACCTCCCATTTTATCAAAAATTAATCCAGAACGCAAGCTCCATCGATCATTAAAATAGTAATCTACTGTTGCTCCAAATTCCACTCCGGAATTAGAATCAGTGAAATCATCTTCATTATTTTCGAAGAAAGCAGAAGCTCCAATTTTAGGCGTAATTTCAATTACTCCTTTTTCTTTTACTTGCGCATTTGACAACCCAAAAGTTATAAGTGTCATTAATGAGAGTAGTGTTTTTTTCATTTTTTTATAAGTTAAAATTTACGGAGTAAATGTATTAAGTAAAAACTTATAAAAAAATAGTATTTATTCAAAAAACAAAAAATCCCAAAATCCAATTAATGTACTAATGGATTTTGGGATTTTTAATAAAAAAATAACTTTCTTATTTCGTTTCGTCTTCTTTTTTATCAGCCGGTTGTTGATCGTCTTTAGCAGCGTTTTTGAATTCTTTTATTCCACTACCCAAACCTTTCATTAATTCCGGAATTTTTTTACCTCCAAAAAGTAATAAAACAACTGCTAAAATAACCAGGATTTCTGTAACTCCAAATCTTCCCATGATCGAATAATTTATGCCGAAGCAAATTTGTATTAAAAACTGGCTACAAAGATAATTAGAATAACTTAATGAGGATTCAATTTCTGCCAATTATTTAATTTATATAACGTTAAAAATTATTTAATTTTTTTTTAATCATTTATAATGATAAGCTAATGTCAACTCAATACATTGATTGACATTAATTATTATATTTGTGAAATAAAGAAAAATCATGTCAGCCAAAAGATTAAAAAGAAAGAAACTTCATAAAAAACTGTTTACAAAAAACCGTTTGGTTATATTAAACGAGGATACTTTTGAGGAAACATTCTCTTTAAAACTGACTCTTATGAATGTGTTTGTGGTTGCATCTTTAGGCGCAATTTTCTTAATTGCAGTAACTACTTTTATTATTGCTTTTACTCCTTTACGCGAATTTATTCCGGGTTATTCTTCTACGAAATTAAAAAAAGATGCTACTGAACTCGCATTAAAATCTGATTCTTTGACCAGTATTTTAAAGAAAAATCAGGCTTATATCTCCTCCATCCAAAAAGTATTGACCGGACAATTAGATTATGCTAAATTCAATAAAGATTCTATTTTAGCGGCATCGGCAGACACAATTCAAAAAGTCGATTTATCGCCTTCCAAAGAAGAATTAGAATTGAGATCCGAGGTAGAAAATGAAGAGAAAAAAACACAGCAAACGGCTGTTAAAAAAAAGAAATAATTCTGAAAATTTTCTTCAGTAAATTATAATCAGCAAAACAAAATGTCAATAAAATCAATAGCGGCAAAACTATTTGCTAGAAATATTTATAAAAAAAC
This sequence comes from Flavobacterium plantiphilum, assembly GCF_046000495.1. Lineage (NCBI taxonomy): Bacteria > Pseudomonadati > Bacteroidota > Flavobacteriia > Flavobacteriales > Flavobacteriaceae > Flavobacterium > Flavobacterium plantiphilum. The sequence continues at coordinate 338,638 of NZ_JBELQA010000002.1, read as the reverse complement.
GCAGCTTTGGACCAATAAGCCTGTGGCAACTCAACAAGCCGTTTTTGAAAGTTTAATTCAGGAAGCGCAACATACACAATTTGGGAAAGACCATCATTTCGACCGGATTAAAACTACAGAAGATTTTGCCATACAGGTTCCCATTCGGGATTACGAAGATTTAAAACCCTATGTTGAAAAAGTAGTGAAAGGCGAAAAAAATGTGCTGTGGAAAGGCAAGCCATTGTATTTTGCAAAAACTTCGGGAACAACATCAGGAGCAAAATATATTCCGTTAACTAAGGAATCCATGCCGTATCATATTGAAGCAGCCCGAAATGCCATTTTGCATTATATTCATGAAACTGGAAATGCCGATTTTGTAGATGGCAAAATGATTTTCCTGCAGGGTAGTCCTATTTTAGAAGAAAAATACGGAATCCAGTTTGGGAGACTTTCAGGAATTGTAGCCCATTTTGTTCCTAAATATTTACAAAAAAACCGAATGCCTTCCTGGAAAACCAACTGTATCGAAGACTGGGAAGCTAAAATTGATGCCATTGTCGAAGAGACTTTTCAGCAGAATATGACAGTAATTTCGGGTATTCCATCCTGGGTGCAAATGTATTTTGAACGCTTGAAGCAAAAGGCAGGAAAACCTGTAGGAGATATTTTTAAGAATTTCAATTTGTTCATTTATGGCGGTGTGAATTATGAACCGTACAGAGCTAAGTTTGAAAATTTAATTGGTCGAAAAGTAGACAGTATCGAATTGTTTCCGGCTTCTGAAGGATTTTTTGCCTATCAGGATTCGCAAAAAGAGAAAGGAATGCTGTTGTTACTGAATTCCGGAATTTTTTATGAATTTATAAAGTCAGAAGCCTTTTTTTCAGATAATCCTAAATCATATACCATTGGTGAAGTAGAGTTGGGAGTGAACTACGTGATGATTATTTCTACCAATGCCGGACTTTGGCGGTATAATATTGGTGATACGGTTCAGTTCACTTCTTTAATGCCATATCGTGTGATTGTTTCGGGTAGAATTAAGCATTATATTTCGGCTTTTGGTGAACATGTTATTGGTAAAGAAGTAGAAAGCGCATTGCAGGAAGCTGTAGAAGGAACAAACATTCGGGTGAATGAATTTACCGTTGCCCCCAAAATTACACCTTCAAGCGGTTTGCCGTATCACGAATGGTTTATTGAATTTGATTCCGAAGCTTCGGGGGAACCTGATGACATGGATGCCTTTGCGGAAGCCATTGATAACGCGATGCGTAAACAAAATATTTATTATGATGATTTGATTGTTGGGAACATTTTGCGAAAGGTGGTTATTACTAAAGTTCCTAAAAATGGTTTTCAGGAATACATGAAATCCATTGGAAAATTAGGAGGACAAAATAAAATTCCAAGACTTTCCAATGACAGAAAAATTGCTGACTTTTTATCTGAAAATTTATGAAAGAATCTAAAAATATATTAAGAACCAGAGCTCAGGAATCATCTGCTGCTATTGAAAAAATGTACATTACCATGCGGCATTTATTCAATAGAGGATTTTATAAACCCATGGGCATTTCGGGTGATACTCTGCGAGAAGCATTAATGACATTGCGACCGGAAATTTATGGAAATATTGCAGATGAAAAAGTAGAGTTAAAAGGACTTTTGTACGTTATTGAACGATTACCATTAGGGATTGAGGAATGTCGTTTTATTAATCTGACTTCGGATGAGGGATATTCTAAATCCCATTTTGAAGCTATAGTTCCTCCAAAAAGGAAACGGAATTGTTACCGGATTGATGCCGAGCAGATGAATGTCGAAATCACACGAGGACGTTCGGATATTTATGATATTCTGACACATCTTACTTTTATTTTTATAGAATCGCATAAAATTAAAGACAGGGTTTTAATTGATGAAGGAGGTGAAGTGTCGCGTGACTGGGTGAAATTAGAACAGGCGGTTTTAAAAAAAGATCCTTTAACTTTGGTTGAAAAAGAAATTGCCATTTCTCATGCAGCAAACATCTTAGCAAGAACTTTTGAAGATGTATTGGATATTTATGACGATTTTGGTTCAGAGGAAGCACCGGACCGTTTTTTACACATCATATTTTGGCTGGGGAAACTAGCCATGGAAGAAGTAGTAAGCAATACGAAGCGTACGATTACTTTTAGTCCCATTCTCAGAGAACGCTTAGGGCATCATATTCATGGCGAAATCTGGGCAAACAATATTAAAGAGGTTTTAAAGATCAACCAGCTTTTAGACCGTCCAATTCATATTATAAGTGCTAATATGCACTCGGTAATGAATTCTATTTTTGCTAAAAATGCATTAAAAAACACTTTAAAAGGTAAGTTAGACTTTGATATTTTTGAAGAGTTAAGTAAAGCTTCAGCAAGTGAAATCAGGAATATTGTAAAAGATGTTGCTTTTCAAAACGGAATGATTTTTTTACCAGAAAGTGTAGGAACAAACATTGATGTTCAGATTTTTGATACGGCTAAGATTGACTGGGCAAGTACTTCATTTCCCGAAGTCAGTTTTGGAGTTCAGAAACCGGTGTTGATTGTAATGGATTATGCTTTTGGTGAACAGGCATATGAAACGGTTGACGAGCTGTTAAAACCGTATAAAAAGAATACTTTTCTCAATGTGCAGTCGGTTTCAATAATGGGAAAAGCCGGAATTCTCGAAGGAGGAAAAGGAGATATTATGATTCCTAATGCGCACATCAATGAAGGAACTGCCGATAATTATTATTTTGAAAACGAATTAACTCCGGAGATGTTTGAGGGCAATGATATTGCTGTTTTTGGAGGTTCGATGGTTACTGTTCTGGGAACGTCATTGCAAAACAGAGAATTATTAAAGTTTTTCCACGAATCTACCTGGGGTGTTATTGGATTGGAAATGGAAGGTTCGCACTATCAGAAAGCGATACAATCGGCTTCTAAAATCAGAAAAAGTATTCCAAAAGATGTTAAAGTACGTTATGCTTATTATGCGTCGGATAATCCACTGGAAACAGGAAGTACTCTGGCTTCAGGAGGATTAGGGACTACCGGTGTAAAACCTACTTATTTGATAACCATTAAAATACTAGAACAAATTTTTAATATTAATTATAAAACAATTGATAAATAGACAGCTATGAAAAGAATATTGATTACAGGTGCAGCGGGATTTTTAGGCTCCCATTTATGCGATCGTTTTATCAAAGAAGGTTATTTCGTTATTGGAATGGACAATCTCATTACAGGTGATTTAAAAAATATTGAGCATTTATTCAAATTGGAAAATTTTGAATTTTATCATCATGATATTACCAAGTTTGTTCATGTTCCGGGTGAATTAGATTATATTTTGCATTTTGCTTCACCGGCAAGCCCAATAGATTATTTAAAAATCCCAATTCAGACTTTGAAAGTGGGTTCACTTGGAACACACAATTTATTAGGTCTGGCCAGAGTAAAAAAAGCCAGAATTTTGATTGCTTCGACTTCCGAAGTTTATGGTGATCCATTAGTGCATCCGCAAACAGAAGAATACTACGGTAATGTAAATACAATAGGCCCAAGAGGCGTTTATGACGAAGCCAAACGTTTTCAGGAATCCATAACGATGGCTTATCATACTTTTCATGGTGTAGAAACCCGTATCGTGCGAATTTTTAACACTTATGGTCCCAGAATGCGTCTGAACGACGGTCGTGTAATTCCGGCTTTTATAGGGCAGGCCATTCGTGGCGAAGATTTAACCATTTTTGGTGATGGCATGCAAACCCGTTCGTTTTGTTATGTAGATGATCAGGTAGAAGGTATTTTCCGTTTGCTGCATTCTGATTATGTGTATCCGGTGAACATTGGTAATCCGGACGAAATTACCATTAAAGATTTTGCCGAAGAAATCATTAAATTAACCGGAACTACCCAAAAAGTGGTATATCATCCATTGCCGGTTAACGATCCTTTACAACGTCAGCCAGATACTGCCAAAGCGAAGGAAATTTTAGGTTGGGAAGCTAAAGTAGGTCGTGCTGAAGGAATGAAAATTACCTATGAGTATTTCAAATCTTTGTCTCCGGAAGAACTTTCTAAAGAAGAACATAAGGATTTCTCAGATTATATCAAGTAAAAATGGAAGAGCCTTTAGTATCTGTAATTATTCCCACATTCAATTCTGAGAAATACATTTCGGATACTATTCAATCTGTTCAAAATCAAAGTTATCAAAATTGGGAAGTCATAATATTCGACGATGCTTCAACTGATGAAACCCAAACGATAATTACTCCTTTTCTAACGGATAAAAGAATCAAATTTTATTCGTTAGAAAAAAATTCAGGAACAGGTATAGCACGAAATCTGGCAGTTTCTAAGGCCTCAGGAAAATATATTTCGTTTCTGGATGCCGATGATTTGTGGAAACCGGAGAAATTGGAAAAACAAATCAATTTCATGCAAAAGCAAAAATTACCATTTACTTTTTCTTTTTATGATTGTATTGATGAGCAGGGAAATTCATTAAACAGAAGAGTAGAAGCACCTCGTAATTTATCTTATACACAGCTGTTTTTCTGTAATTATGTAGGTAACCTCACGGGGATTTATGATGTAGAATATTTTGGAAAAATCAGTATTTCATCTATTCGAAAAAGACAGGATTGGATGCATTGGTTGACTCTTCTGAAAAAGATTAAAACAGCAAAACCAGTTCCCGAAAGTTTAGCCATCTATAGAATCCGGAAAAATTCGCTTTCTACTTCTAAAACCGCTTTAATTCAATATAATTTTGCGGTTTACAGGCAATTTCACGGTTTTAATTGGATAGTTTCCGTGTTTTGTATGATTGGATTCTTGTTTACCCAATTGCTTATAAAACCGCTTTATTCTAAGAAGATTTAATTATTTTTTGTAGCCAATTTTGGTTCTTGGTTTTTCGTCTTCTTTTTTCTCTGTTAATTCATCTAAATAAGAGAAAACCAATTCAATATTTTTACCTTGATTTTCTAATTTTTTTTGAATTTGAACAATATCTAATTTCATTTCGGTGGTGTCCAGAAGCATTTGTCTTACTTTGGTAAAAATCCGCATAATTTGAATGTTGGTCTGAATGGCTTTTTCGCTATTCAAAACGCTTGAAAGCATTAGGATACCATGTTCTGTGAAGGCCATTGGAGCGTAACGCAAGCCCATTTTATCTGAATTGGAGGTCACAATTTGTGATCTCCAATTTTGAAACTCTTCTTTAGACAATTCAAACATAAAATCTTCAGGAAATCGGGATATATTTCGTCTTACGGCTTGTTTTAAAACTCTTGTTTCAATTCCGTAAAGTGTTGCTAAATCCCTATCCAGCATCACTTTTTGATTTCTAATGTAGTAAATGGTATTAGAAATTGTTTCTTCTGAAAGAATAAGTTTGGAATCCATCGCTTCATATTTTAAAAATACTAATATACGATTTTATTTACATCATAAGAAAGAAGTAAACTGTTTCAATTTTCCTCTTGCGGTTCTTTCTAAAGTGTTTTTTCTAATAAATGCAAAGTGCAAATTGGGTTCTAAATACAAAGCAATAGCTTGTTCTATTTTTTGAATTTGTACCAAATCTAATTCGGTTTCGCTGACATATTCGATTTCAAATTGATCTATTTCACGTTGTTTGATGACAAATTCCTTTACGTTTCCGTCGTCTTCAATAATGGATTTGGTAACATAATAAAACGTCAGTCCGGGCGATTTTTTTCCACTTGGGAGAATTGCGATATCATTGGTACGACCAATAAGTTGTTTCAAAATTGGTTTTTCTAATGTGCTTTTTTTGTCCAAAATTCCAATATCGCCAATTTCATAACGAATAAAAGGATGCGCTTTGTTGAAGAGCGAAGTAATCACAATTTTACCTTCAGTTCCATTTGGAACAGCATTATTATTTTCATCTAAAATTTCTACAAACAATGTTTCGGAATTGATTAGCCATTCTTCATTTGGATTTTGAAAAGCAATTAAATCCAGTTCCGAAGCCCCGTATTCATTGATAATTGGAATTCCGAATTGTGTTTCTAAAAGGATTTTATCATCTTCAAAAAGCATTTCGGAAGTGACCATACACACTTTCAAAGTAGGACAGATATCTTTTAAGATGAGGTTTTGCTTTCGCAAAAATTTGGCAAACAACACAATTGAACTCGTATAACCGTTGAGGTATTCGAATTTTGTTGTTTGGAATTTTTTTAGCACTTTTTCTAAAGCAGTATAGGATAAATCAAAAACCGGAAATCGGAAACGTTTACTTAAAAAGTCCTTGAATCGTTCTTTTTTGTAGCCCATAAAATCCAACGGAATCCCATAAAAACGAGCCTGAAGTGAACGGTTAAAATCGATTCCAAACCAGCCAAAACGATACATATTCGAAGCCCAGGTCAATGCATGACTATATTTATCTTTAGCAAAAACAAAGGGTTCGCCGCTGGAACCTGAAGTTTTGTTGATGTAGCAGGTTTTTGTCGAAAAACCTTTAGATAGTCTGGATTCGAGAGGAATTTGGAGATTGCTTTTGTTTAAAATAGGTAAATCTTTCCAGTTTTTATAGTTTTTAGAACCCACTAATTTTTGATAAAAAGAATTGTTTTCTAAATGAAAATCAACAATAGCCTGTTTCTGATTTTCAATAAATTGCTTTTTTTCGTCGGCGGAAAGTCCAACTATTTTGTCCAAATCGGATTTGGCTTTCCGGATGGGGAAACCATTTATTCGTAGCGAAAAATCAAAAATAGAAAACATGTGAGTGCTTATTTCTTCAAAAATACTATTCTGGTTAGAACTAAAGATGTAGAATCGACAACTTTTTAATAAATAATTATTTTTTACGTCCAAAAGCAATTATTTTTGCAGCACTCTAAAAATGAGTTTTCAATTAAAATTTAAAGACATGAATATATTACTATTAGGTTCAGGAGGAAGAGAGCATGCATTTGCTTGGAAAATGGTTCAAAGTCCGCTTTGTGACACTCTTTTTATGGCACCTGGAAATGCCGGAACAGCCGAAATTGCTACGAATGTTGCGATTGCTGTAACCGATTTTGATGCAATTAAAGCTTTGGTTATCAAAGAAAATATCGAAATGGTTGTGGTAGGTCCTGAAGATCCGTTAGTAAAAGGTATTTATGACTTTTTCTTGAACGATGAAAATTTGAAGAATATTCCTGTGATTGGTCCATCAAAAATTGGAGCAACCTTAGAAGGAAGTAAAGAATTTGCCAAAGAATTTTTGGTAAAACACAATATCCCAACAGCAGCTTATGATAGTTTTACGGCAGAAACGGTAGAAAAAGGATGCGATTTCTTAGCAACTTTGCAACCTCCTTATGTATTGAAAGCAGATGGTTTAGCAGCAGGAAAAGGAGTTTTGATTATTCAGGATTTAGAAGAAGCTAAAGCTGAATTAAGAAACATGTTAGTGGGTCAGAAATTTGGTGCTGCGAGTGCAAAAGTGGTTATTGAAGAGTTTTTGGACGGTATCGAGTTGAGCTGTTTCGTTTTAACAGATGGAAAAAGCTATAAAATTTTACCAACAGCCAAAGATTACAAACGTATTGGTGAAGGCGATACCGGCTTGAATACAGGCGGAATGGGAGCTGTTTCTCCGGTTCCTTATGTTGATGCGGTGTTGATGGAAAAAATTGAAACCCGTATTGTAAAACCAACAATTGATGGTTTACAAAAAGACGGAATTCCATACAAAGGATTTGTTTTCATTGGATTAATTAATGTAAACAATGAGCCTTTGGTTATTGAATACAATGTGAGGATGGGGGATCCGGAAACAGAAGTTGTGATTCCAAGATTAGAATCGGATTTAGTAGAGTTGTTCTTGGCTGTAGCCAATGAAAAACTGGACGAATTTGAACTAAAAATTGATCCAAGAAGTGCTACTACAGTAATGTTAGTTTCTGGAGGTTATCCTGAAGATTTTGAAAAAGGAAAAGTAATTTCGGGCTTGGAAAAGGTTGAAAACTCAATTGTTTTCCACGCCGGAACGAAGTTAGATAACGGAAATGTAGTGACAAATGGTGGTCGAGTAATGGCCATTACTTCTTATGGAGATTCTTTTCAGGAAGCTTTGGCACAATCGTATAAAAACGTTGCTGAAATAAGCTGGGAAAATGTTTATTTCAGAAAAGATATTGGATTCGATTTAGTTTAAATCAAAACCTTTCAAACATAAAAAAACGAATTGCACTTTAAAAATGCAATTCGTTTTTTATTTAAATTTTTAAATGCTGTTCTTATTTTAAGAAAGAATGTGCTGTAGTATCCTGATTTTCAGTTCCTGCCTCGTCAAAAATACGTAATTGTTTAATCCAGTAAACAATTGCAACAGCACAAATAATCATAAAAATCCAGTTGATAAAGTTTGCACCAAACCAGGTTCTTAATTCTAAAGAACGTAATCCATCTAATGGTAAGAAAAGAAAATCAACAAAAAGTGATTGTATTCCTTCGAAAAATGCTTTCATGATATAGAATTTAAATTTTATTAAGCGATGTGATCAATGGTAAATAATTTAAAATTTTATTAGTCTAATAAAATTTTGCTATATCTCGTTTCCTTTTTAAACAAGTATTATATTTACAGTCACAAAAGTATAAAATATCCTTATGATTACAAGTGTTTTTAAAAAATCTACACCATTAAATTTTTCTTTAGTAGTATTTTTGATATTATTTTTTGATTTTGTTTATCAAATTCAGGATTTAGCTTGGTCTCATTCGACGGTTTTGGTTTTTAAAACAATAGGGATTGGATTGGTTATTTTAGGTTCGGCACTGATTACTAATTTTGTTGCAAAAAAAAATAATCTCAGTAAAGACAGTGCATACAGCATTTTATTTTTTCTTTTACTTCTGCTTTTTTTTCCTTCACTTTTTGAAAACATTAATCTTGTTTTTGCTAATTTTTTCGTTTTGTTAGCGATTCGGAGACTGATTTCATTGCAGTCACAAAAATCATCCAAGGAGAAAATATTTGATGCTTCTTTATGGATTATTGTAGCCGCTTTGTTTCATTTTTGGAGTATTTTATATCTGGTGTTGGTATTTATTTCTATTATTTCGCATGTTGCCGGCGATTACAGGAACTGGCTTTTGCCTTTTATAGCTTTTTTTGCAGCATCGATAATTTTTGCATTGTATTCTTTATTATTTAACGGAGATGCACTAGGGTATATTACCAGTGGAATTGAAACGGATTTCAGCATTGATTATTTTACTAATAATTATCAAAATGCTGCACTGTCAGTTTATGCCACAGTAGCTTTATTTTTTGTTATTTCGATGCTAATGACTCTGTCTTCCCGATCCCAGTTGTTACATGCTTCTTTGAAGAAAATTGTAATTGCCTTTTTTATTGGAGTAGCAATTTTTATAATTTCCCCGAATAAAAGTAATGATCTGTTAATTTTTACAATTATGCCTCTGGCAGTAATGACCACTGCACATATTGAAATGCCTCAGTCTAAACTGAATCAGGAACTGGCTCTGGGAATATTGATTTTGTGTAGTTTGTTTGCTTTTTTTTGTCAGTTATAATTTGATTCCGTAAGCTAAATCGCCTGCATCTCCCAGACCGGGAATAATATAACTGTGCTCATTTAGTTTTTCGTCTAAGGCGCCTATCCACAAATGACAATTTTCAGGCAACTGTTTTTCAAGATAAGCAATACCTTCAGGAGCGGCAATTATTACAGCAATATGTATGGTTTCAGGATTTCCGTGTTCCATTAATTTATTATAAACTGCGACAATAGATTGGCCTGTTGCCAGCATAGGATCCACTAATAGTAAACATTTATTGTTAATATCGGCAATAGCCTGATATTCGACTCTGATTTCAAAATTATCATCATTAACAGGATGGTGTCTGTATGCCGAAATAAATCCGTTTTCGGCCTGGTCAAAATAATTAAGAAAACCCAGATGCATTGCCAGTCCGGCTCTTAAAATGGAACAAATCACAATTTTGTCGGCAATTTTTGTTGTTTCCTTAATTCCCAGCGGTGTCTGAATTTCGATAGATTCATATTTTAATTGCTGACTCAGTTCATAGGACATAATCTCACCAATCCGTTCTATATTACGTCTGAATCTCATAGCATCTTTATGAACATTTACAGCTCTTATTTCTCCTAAAAAATGATTTAAAATGCTGTTTTTTTCTGATAAATAATGAATTTGCATACCGGGAATTATTAATTTTTAATGGAGAGCAGAAACTTGAAATGTAATTTTTTTATAAAAGTATAAAAAGTATCTTTGTCTAAATAAAAAGATATATATGTTTTCAAAATTAGCTTATTCCGTTTTTGAGCAAAGTATAAAAGATTATCATCAATTTGATAATGTAGATCAACCGATTAATAATCCTTATCCCAAGGATAAGTTTGAACATTTATTGTATCTGAAAAATTGGATTGATACGGTACAATGGCATTTTGAAGATATTATCCGTGATCCGCAAATTGATCCCGTAGCTGCTTTAACTTTAAAGAGAAGGATTGATGCTTCTAATCAGGAACGTACTGATATGGTGGAATATATTGACAGTTATTTTTTGCAAAAATACAGCAAAGTAGTTGTAAAAGAGAATGCAAAAATCAACTCCGAAAGTCCTGCTTGGGCTTTTGATAGGTTGTCTATTTTAGCTTTGAAAATTTATCACATGACTGAAGAAGCTATCCGTTCAGAAGCTTCGCAGGAGCACAGAGATAAATGTCAGGAAAAATTAAATGTACTTTTAGAACAAAGAACAGATTTATCAACAGCTATTGATGATCTGCTTACAGATATTGAAAACGGTGATAAATTTATGAAAGTGTACAAGCAAATGAAAATGTACAACGATGATGAGTTGAATCCTGTTTTGTATCAGGGTAAAAAATAATTTTTAAAATAAACTTTATTTATGATTACTATTGAAAAATTAAAAAAACTCAAAGAATCTGAGGATAAAGTTGAATTTAAAAAAGGCGAAGGCGGTAATATATCTTACGATGGTGGATTGAAACTAAAACCGAGTGATAGGAGAAGATGTATTTTAGGATATGTTACTGCTTTGTGCAATGAAGGAGGAGGATATTTAGTTATTGGAATGAGTGATAATTATCCTCATGAAGTAATTGGTACAAAACAAAATCTAGATTCAACAGGAGAATTAGAATCTAAAATTTATACTGATACTGGAATTCGTCCATTGATATATGAGCTTTATGAAGATTTAAAAAGAGTTTTAGTAATAGAAGTCCCTTGTCGCCCATCAGGAAAGGTTTTTAAATTTGAAGATGTTCCACTAATGAGAGTTGGTGAGGAATTAAAACCAATGTCGGATGAAGTTTATTTGAAAATTATCAATGAACAAGAACCTGATTTTTCTCAACAAATTTGTGATGGATTGCAAATCTCTGATTTAGATAGTGGAGCAATAGCAATTTTAAAGGATAAATATTCAATAAAACAGAATAATCCAAACTTTAAGACTCTATCCGATGAACAATTATTATCTGATTTAGAGCTCTTAAAAAAAGGTAAACTTACCAACGCAGCACTCATTTTACTTGCTAAAAAAGAAGTTTTAAATGAAAGACTTCCACAAGCTGCTGTTATGTTGGAATATAGGAACTCTGAAAATCAAATACCATTTGATAATAGAATTGAATTTGATGAACCTTTTTTTATATTAATTGATGAACTTTGGAATACCATAAACTTAAGAAATGGTAGTTTTCCAATACAAGAGGGAGCTTATATATTTAATATACCTTATTTTAATGAAGAAGTAATAAGGGAGTCTATTAATAATGCTATTTCACACAGAGATTATAGAAGAAGTTCTGAAATTGTTATTAAACAGTTTCCACTAAGATTGGATATAATAAATGCGGGAGGGTTTCCCAGTGGTGTAACCATAGAAAATTTAATTAAGACCCCAAGTACTCCAAGAAATCGATTATTAGCTGAAATTTTGCAAAAAACAGGTATTGTTGAGCGTTCAGGTCAAGGAGTTGATAAAATATTTTTTAATACTCTTTCAGAGGGAAAGGCAGAACCTGATTATTCAAAATCAGATTATTTTAATGTTTATTTAAAATTATCGGCAATAATTGAAGACAGAGCTTTTGCATTATTTATTGATTCTATTCAAAATGAACTTCCTTTCGATGAAAAGCTCTCAGTGTTAGAAATTTTTACTTTAAATAAGATAAAAAATAAAACACCAAAAAAGGATTTAGATTTTGAACAAGTAAATCAACTTTTGGAGAAAAAGTTGATTGAAAAAAGAGGTATGACTAATGCTGTGTATTATATACTTTCGAAAGACTATTATGATTTCACAGATGAAAAAGTACAATATTATAATCTACAAGAAATAGACGATAATCAGGTTTTTACTATTATTTTGCAATATTTATCTAAAGAGAAAAAAGCAAAGATGAAAGATTTTGTTGGTCTTTTTGAAGATAAATTATCTAGAAAACAAGTTCGTTTAAGGGTTGATAAATTAGTAAATAATAAACAGTTAAAGCAATTAGGAGAAGGTTCTTCATCTATTTATGAAATAGGGGAAAAATTTATAAATGATATTGAAGTATTCTCTGAAGTGTTAAGTTTAGGGATTAAAGCTTTGGAAAAACAAAATGGTAAAAGAAACGAAACGACCAAAAAAAGGCCAAAAAAAGGCGAGTAAATGTTAATAACTAGCCCTTATTGTGAATAAAAGGCGTATGTATACGCCTGATTTTCAGCTTTTTTAAATTTATTTTAACGGCCAAAAAAGGACCACTTTCTACAACTTTTTGCCACATTTTCAATTATTAATATTTAAAATTTGACTTCCAAAATAAAGCATATCGCCGTCATGAGACTCTCCGCAATGGGGGATGTCGCCATGACGGTTCCTGTTTTACGTGCTTTTGTAGAACAGCATCCTAATATTCAAATAACGGTGGTTTCGCGTCCGTTTTTCAAGCCTTTTTTTGATACGACACCCAATGTTGCTTTTTTTGCTTTTGACGAAAAGGAAAGGCATAAAGGCTTTCTTGGTCTGATTCGGTTGTTTAAGGATTTACGAAAGTTAAAAATTGATGCTTTTGCCGATTTGCACAATGTATTGCGTTCTAAAGTTGTGAGAACACTTTTTGCCTTGAGCGGAAAAAAAGTAGCCGCTGTAGATAAGGGACGTAAAGAGAAAAAAGCACTGACACGTGCTGAAAATAAAGTTTTCGTACAACTACCCACTATGTTTGAAAGACATGTAAAAGTGTTTGAAGAACTTGGTTTTGCGGTTGATTTATCTAATCCACAATTTCCTGAAAAAGCGATTTTAAGTTCTGAAATTATTTCGATCATTGGCGAAAATCATCAAAAATTAATCGGAATAGCCCCTTTTGCACAATACGATTCTAAGGTGTATCCTTTGGATTTAATGCAGGAAGTTATTTCGCAATTAGCAGCAAATCCACAAAACAAAATATTACTTTTTGGTGGAGGAAAAAAAGAAATTGAAATTTTAGATTCTATTTCTAAATCCTGTGAAAATGTCATTAATATGGCTGGAAAAATTAAATTCCAACAAGAGCTTCAATTGATTAGTAATCTTGATGTGATGCTTTCTATGGATTCCGGAAATGCACATATAGCCGCAATGCTTGGTGTGAAAGTCGTTACGCTTTGGGGAGCAACACATCCTTTTGCCGGTTTTTCACCATTTAATCAGCCTGTTGAAAATGCCTTGGTATCCGATAGAGAAAAATTTCCATTATTACCCACTTCAGTTTATGGAAGTAAGGAAGTTGAAGGTTATCAGCAAGCCATGAGAACTATCACACCCGACTCCATTGTTAAAATTTTAAATATTTGTAAATAAGTTAATTAGTTTACATCTGTCGCAAACCCTTATATTTCCTGATTTTTTTATTGAAAGAATAATTTTACCAATTTTTTAACTAATCCCTTTTAAATAATTAGTGTTAAAAATACTACTTTGGCTCGCCGTAAGTTTACTTTTACGGTCAGAAATTATAATTAGAAATAGAGAAACTTTCCCGAGTGGCTTTAAATCTTAAAACGTTATACTTTACAGCATAGTTAGTTATGAAAAAAACTTTAGGATTAGTTACTATTTTCTTTTTATTTTCATTTTCAGTCTTTTCTCAAAAAGCTACTATTTCCGGTATTATTACTAATGCTAATGAAAACACACCGATTTACAATTCAGTTGTAGCTTTGTTAACACCTGTAGATTCTATTTTATATCAATTTACCCGATCTGGAAAGGATGGGAAATTTAATCTGAAAAATGTGAAAGCAGGAGATTATATTCTGATGACTTCACACAATCAGTATGCAGATTATGTAGACGTAATCACTATGGATGAAAACGACAAAAAGTTAGGAACAATTCCTTTGATGAGTAAAATAGAACTTTTAAGAGAAGTAGTCATTAAAACAGGATCCATAAGAATTAAAGGCGATACTACCAGTTACAGAGCCAGTGATTTTCTAGTAGATGCCAATGCAAATGTGGAAGAATTACTTAAAAAATTACCGGGAATACAAGTAGATAAAAACGGAGCCATAAAAGCTATGGGAGAAACGGTCCAAAAAGTATTGGTAGATGGTGAAGAGTTTTTTGGTGATGATCCTGGTATGGCGGTCAAAAATTTAAGAGCAGATGCAGTAAAAGAAGTTCAGGTATTTGATAAGAAAAGTGAACTGGCTGAATTTACAGGAATAGATGACGGGAAAACTCAAAAAACAATTAACCTGAAATTAAAAGAAGATAAGAAAAAGGGATATTTTGGAAAAATAGACGGAGCTAACGAACCATTTTCTGATGCCGATTCGAGATATAATACTAATTTGATGTTTAGCAGTTTTAAAGGGAAAAGAAAATTATCTGCTTTTTTATTAAATGGAAATACCGGTCAGGACGGACTGGGTTGGGAAGACAGCGAGAAATTTGGAGCCCGTGACAGTAACATCAGTATGAACATGGATGATGATGGAAATGTAAGTTATGAATGGGTGGGAGATAATAATGACGGAGAACCCCGTATCAATACTCAAAACGGATTTACGAAAAATACTAATGCAGGATTGCAATATACTAACAAGTGGAATGACAAACAAAACCTGAATGTTTCGCCAAAATTCAATAATCAGATTTACACCAATAACAGCAGCAGAATTTCCCAAACACAGATAGGAGAAACGCAATTAAATGAAAACCGCTCTACAGTGAACAATGTTGACAGGAGTAATTTTAAACTTAATGCGGTCTATGATGTAAAATTAGATTCGGTAAATTCGATAAAATTCTCCGCCAGAACTAATTTTTATAATACAGACAGTGATGAGTTTACCGACGGAACCACAACAGGAAATGACGAAATATTAAAAAATAAACAACAACGATTAGCGATTACAGATTCAGATAAATCGGCTTTGTCAGCAGGTTTTTTATTCAAACATAAGTTTGCCAAAGCACGTCGTACTTTTTCGGTTAATGGTAGCTGGAGTAGGTTGAATACTAGTTCTAATAATTTTTTAAGATCTTCGAATGAAAGTTATGTAGAAGGAATTCTTGCTACAAAAGATAGTATTAACCAGAATAAAATAGGAGACAGAACCACTCAAAATCTTTCAGCAAGTTTTAGTTATTCTGAACCTATTGCTAAGCAGTTGTCACTTCAGTTTGCCTACCAAATCGCTTATGATACAGGGAAGAACAATCAATTAACTTATGATTTTTCTGAAGATACCGGAAAATATGATCAATTAGTGGCTTCATTGTCCAATGAGTTTGAACAAACACTGATTACACACAGACCTAATTTAAAACTGAGTTATAATGCTAAAAAAATTAATTATAGTATTGGAAGCGGTTTTGGATTTACTTCTTTTGATTTGCTGGATAAAACTATGAATAAAGAATACAAGCGTAGTTATACTAATTTTTTCCCTTCGGCAAATTTTTCCTATAAGTATAAAAGCAATAGTAGTTTACGCTTTAATTATCAGGGATCAACCAGACAGCCTACACTGGACCAATTACAACCTTTAAGAAACAATCAGGACTTTTTTAACCAAACGGTAGGAAATCCGGATTTAAAGCAATCTTTTACTAATACGATCAACATCAGCCAGAGCAGTTATGACATGCTGACTGAAACCCAAATTTATCAGGGATTAAATTTCAGTACGACAAGCAATGCTATTATTTACAGCAGGGTGATTGATCCTGAAACAGCCAAAACAGTTTCCAGACCTATCAATACCAATGGGAATTTTTCAGGAAGTTTTTATTTAGGATATGGATTAAAAATCAAAAAATTAGATATGAGAGCTGATTTTAGTCCGTCATTTAGCTATAATAAATCAGTCCTTAGTATTAATGATAAAATGGGAAGTGCTAAGAATTTAAACACCGGATTTTCAGTTTATTTAAATAAATCCAAACAAAAGCAATATTATATTAGTTTAAGTAACCGGTTTTCATTTAACAGAAACAGCACTTCTCAAAATGATGAAGTTAAATCCTTTAATACTAATAACTTAAATTTAGACATAGGAGTTTATTTTGCCAAAAATTGGAAAGTATCTACTGATTATAACCTGAATACCCGGCAAAAAACGGTTGATTTTCAGGACAATTTAACCAATCAATTGTGGAATGCCAGATTGCAACGCACCTTTAAAAACGATGAGTTTACCGCTTATTTTTTGGTACGCGACATCTTAAATCAGAATATTGGTATACAAAGAAATATATATCAAAACACCATTAGTCAGGAACAAAATGACAGACTTAAACGCTATGCGATGATAGGTTTTACCTGGAATTTTAAAAATGGAGGCGGAGCAAAAAACAAATAAAATAATGTCGGTTTTTGAAATGAAAAAACAAAATAGTCATATGAAAACAATACTTTTTTTTATTACGGTGCTTTTTTTTACAATAACATCAAATGCGCAGCAATTTGTAAATAAAGCTGTTATTGAATACGAAGTAAGTACGAATCTCAAAAAAACGATGAGCAATGACAGCTGGGACGAAATGATGAAAGACAACCTTTCGGATCTTAAAATTTCGTATTTCAATTATACTTTTGCCGATAATAAAAGCATTTTTAAATTTGACAGATGGAGTCCTAAAACAAGAATTCCAAAATATCTGAAAGATGCAGATGAAGAAAACAGCTGGTATTTTGATTTTAATGACGGGATGATGAATATGCAAAAACAAATAGTAGGAACTAATTTTGTTATAGTTGACAGTATCAGTAAAATTGAGTGGAAGATTACTAACGAAAACAGAGAAATTGCTGGATATAATTGCCGGAAAGCTGTAGGTAAAATAATGGATGACGTGTATGTTTTTGCTTTTTATACCGATGATATTACCATTTCAGGTGGTCCCTGTTCTATCAATGGTTTACCGGGAATGATTTTGGGACTTACTGTACCGCGACTATATACTTCCTATATTGCGACAAAAGTAGATGTATCTTTTGCCAACGCAGCGGAAATAAAACCCATCACTGCTAAAAAAACCTATGATTTTAAAGAGTTAAAAGCCATTTTTGAAGATAAATTAAAAAATTGGTACAGCGATGGTGATCAGAAAGAAGAAATTCAAAGACAAAAGAATATGTTCTTGTGGAATGCTTTCCTTTAATAAATTCCAAATCCCAATTTTTATGAAGTTGGGATTTTTTATAAATATATTTTCTCGTCTCTACATCTACTATAAATGTAATTTTTTAGATTCGAAATAGTTTCCTGATAATCGGGTGCCGGATAACCAAAACGTTCATGCTCCATTTGCTCCTTTTCAAAAGTATTACAGCCTTTAATAACTTCTTTAAGCATATCGAGCATGACGAGTTCTTTATTGCCTGTTTTTTGAAATTTGAACTCCACAATTTCGTCCTGCAATTCTTCGCAATAGTTTATAAGCTGCTGTACTTCAGGTTCGTCCAGAAGCGAAGGATTGTTCCTGAATATTTCCCGAATGGATTTCATTTTATATAGATTTAAATGATTTAGTATCGAATTTTCCAAACTTAAATTTAAATAAAAAACTAAAACAAATTAAAATAGGTAAAGCCAGCCATGCAGTAAAAACTAATTCTATTCCATTTTGCCCACCTGATCCGTAACAAATTGTATTTACATTTGTGAAAAATTGCGCTAAAGAAGCTTGTAAAGAAATATATTCGACGAAATTAAAAATTGTCAATTTTGTAAGTGTAGGATTTTTAGTTTTTTCAATATTCTTTATAAAAATAATTGGTGTAGCTACTGCTGTTAGAGTTGTCAATACCCACAGTGATTTCCAATATATTTCGCATTCAATATTAAGTTTGTCTGTCAAAAGTTGAAATAAGAAAAATAAGATTGCAGTAAAGCCAGGAATAAAAATCCCTATTCCACATGAAATCAAAGTAGGTTTTAAGAAACTAAATTTCATTTACTAGATATGTTTAAATCATTTGGTTGCTAATATAAGAAAAATGACAACCTTTCTTAAAACAAAAAAACTTCCCTTTTCAGAGAAGTTTTCGTTATCATTAGGATGAATCTAAAATCTACATTCTAAAATCTGAAATTGTATTATACATCATCAAAATCTACATAAATCGTATCAGATGTTGGATGTGCCTGACAGCTCAGGATTAATCCATCTGCAATTTCTTTATCGGTTAGGATAGAGTTTTTCTTCATTTCTGCGCTACCTTCGGTTACGCGGCAAAGACAGCTGCTGCAAATTCCGCCCTGACAGGAATAAGGCGCATCAATTCCTTGTTTTAATGCTGCATCCAGAATGGTTTGCTTTTGTGACATTTCAAAAGAGGTTTCTTCATCATCCACCATAACAGTAATTTTTGTATGACCGGATAATTCTTTAATTTCATTTTCATGAACTGAAGAAGTAAAAAGCTCAAATTTAATAGCTGATTCTTTTACATTTTTCTCTTTCAGAATCCCTGATACAGTTTCAATCATCTGCTCAGGACCACACAAATAGAATTTTTCAAACTCAAGTGCAGCGTGTTTGTTATTCAGAACATAATTCACCACCGATTTGTCTATTCTTCCAAACAAAGCTTCATCAGCTTTAACCTGACTGTAAACATAATGAACAAATAATCGGTTTACATACTGCAAATGCAAATCATGTAATTCCTGATGAAAAATAGTTTCTTCCGGAGATTTATTTCCGTAAACCAGTACAAAAGAACTCTTAGGTTCGCTTTTTAAAACCGATTTTAAAATAGATAAAACAGGTGTGATTCCGCTTCCGGAAACAAAAGCAACATAGTTTTTTTGTCTGTTAGCGTCGGGTTCAAAAGTAAATTTACCTTCTGGCTTGCCTACTTCAAGAACATCACCTGCTTTTAATTTTGTGCGGGCAAATTGAGAAAATTTACCATCTTTAACCGCTTTTACAGCAATGCGTAATTCGCCGCTTTCCGGTGAAGAACATATAGAATAGGCACGACGAATTTCTTCTCCGTCCAGTGTTAGACGAATGTTTACATATTGTCCTGCAATAAATTTATAATCGTCTTTTAATTCCGCAGGGACATTAAAAAGTATTGAAACGGCAGCGGCAGTTTCTCTTCTAACTTCTTTTATAAGGAGTTTTAAAAATGAAGGCATGTTATTAATATTTTATGCAAAAGTAGCAAACGACGGTTAAAAGAAAGACACTAAATTATTTTTTTTAACTTTTCACTAAAATATCTTCTTACATTTGATTTTGTACGCAACCAAAAAATCAAATAACCATGATTAAAAAATTTATTTATCTCGAATGGAAGGCTTTTATAAGGTCAGCCTCATTTGGTACTAATTTAGTGATGAAAATTATAATAGGTTTTCTGGTAGCTTATTTTTCAGTCCTTTTTGTCGCAATTGGAGTTGGGGCTTTTTATATATTAAAAAAGAGTAATCTTGAACCTCTGGCGACTATCAATAAATTTTTGATTTATTATTTTTTGTTGGATTTGATAATGCGTTTATTCATGCAGAAAATTCCGGTTCTGAATATAAAACCGCTTTTGATTTTACCTTTCAAAAAACCAACAATTATTCATTTTTCTTTAGGGAAAACGGCTTTGTCTTTCTTTAATTGGATCCATTTTCTTTTTTTTCTGCCTTTTTCAATTGTTCTTGTGATAGAAGGATATGATATAACTGGGATTGTGTTATGGTTTCTGGCTTGCCTGAGTTTGGTGTACATCAATAATTTTGTTAATATCATTCTGAGTAATATCGATAAATTATGTATTGTTTTCAGCACACTGATTGTGGGTTTAGCTGTGGCTCAGTATTACGCTTTATTTGATATTACTACTTTTACAACTCCGTTTTTTCAAGGAATCTATGAAACAAAATGGATGTTTTTGATTCCGGTCATAATACTAATAGTGTTATATAATCTGACCTTTAAATATTTTAGTAACAATTTATATTTAGATGCAGGACTGGCTAAGAAAGAAACTGTTGCCACGACCGAAAATCTTACCTGGCTGAATCAGTTTGGTGTTTTAGGAACATTTCTTAAAAATGATATCAAATTAATCAGGAGAAATAAAAGATCCAAAACCACTATTTTAATGAGTGTTCTTTTTTTATTTTACGGATTGCTGTTTTTCGGAAAGGCACATCAGCCGTACTTCATGCATATTTTTGCAGGTATTTTTGTTTCGGGCGGATTCTTATTTGTTTTTGGACAATTTGTACCCAGTTGGGATAGCTCCTATTACCAATTAATGATGACACAAAATATTCCCTATCGCGGCTATATTACTTCAAAATGGTGGCTGATAGTTATTGCTACATTTATTTCAACCATTCTGGCTTCCTTCTATCTTTTGTACGGACTGGAAACTTACCTGACCATTGTTGTGGGGGCAATCTACAATATCGGGGTCAACTCGCATGTTGTGCTTCTAGGAGGTGCATTCATAAAAACACCAATTGACCTAACCAGTAACAGCGGTGCTTTTGGTGATAAAAAAGCCTTCAATATCCATACCATGCTGTTAACGTTACCCAAACTTTTATTGCCTTTATTATTGTATTGGGCAGGATTTCATTTTGGCAATAAAACTATAGCATTAGCCTTAGTTGCAGGAGCGGGAATTCTTGGATTTGTTTTTAGAAATAAAGTATTTTCAATTATTGAAAAGAGATATATAATTGAGAAATACAGTACCATTAATGCTTACAAACAAAAAAATTAATTAGTGACTTTACCTACGGTCTCTCCCTCTAATAACAATATAATCTGAAAAATTATCATGATAGCAGTAAATCAACTCTCAAAAAAATACAACGGAACTACCGTTTTGAATATCAGTAATCTGGAAATTCCTAAAGGTCAGAGTTTTGGATTAGTAGGAAACAATGGCGCGGGAAAAACCACTTTTTTCAGTTTGTTACTGGATTTGATTCAGCCATCAACAGGAAATATTAAAAATAATAGCATTCAGGTAAATACAAGTGAAGACTGGAAATCGTTTACCGCTTCTTTTTTAGACGAAAGTTTTCTTATTGGTTATTTAACTCCGGAAGAATATTTCTACTTTATAGGCGATTTACGTCATCAGAATAAAGCGGATGTAGATGCACTGCTTAATGAACACGAAGATTTTTTTAACGGAGAAATTTTAAATAATAAAAAGTACCTGCGTGACCTTTCTAAAGGAAATCAGAAGAAAGTGGGGATAATTGCCGCTCTTATTGGCAATCCTGATGTAATTATTTTAGACGAGCCTTTTGCTAATTTAGATCCGACTACAGTAAGCCGCTTAAAAAAAATTATCAAAAAATTAGCTGATAATCCTGATGTTACAATATTAGTTTCCAGTCATGATTTACAGCATACAGTTGAAGTTTGTGACCGGATTGTAGCGTTGCACAAAGGAGAAATTGTAAAAGACATTCAGACTTCAAAAGAAACATTACAGGAACTGGAAGCGTTTTTTGCTGTATAAGTTTTTATATTTTAAAAAAAGAGTATTTTTACCAGTCATTATACTAAAAAAACTTTTTAAAAGTTTAATGATAAAAACTGCGAATCATTGAAAACCAACAGATTTAAATATTCAATTCCATTAGGGTGTTTGTGTATTTTGGTAGCTTGTTCTACCAGAAATAATACTTTTTTGGCTCGAAATTCACATGCTTTAAGTACAAAATATAATATTTTATACAACGGGCAAATAGCATTAGACAAAGGAATCAAAGGAATTGAAGCCGGTAATCAGGATGATTTTTGGGAAACTCTTCCTGTCGAAGCCATGAACATTGATGAAGATGTTGTGGCTGATACTACTAAAAATGCTGATTTTGCTAAAGCCGAAGAAAAAGCTACCAAAGCCATTCAGAAACATTCGATGAATATTGGAGGAAGAGAACGCAATTCGCAAATAGACGAAGCTTATTTACTTTTAGGAAAATCCCGTTATTATGATAAACGGTTTATTCCTGCGCTGGACGCTTTTAATTATATTTTATATAAATATCCTAACAGCAGCAGAATTTATGAAGCTAAAATATGGCGGGAAAAAACCAATATGCGTCTGGGTAATGATGCCTTAGTTGTAAAGAATATTAGTAAGATGCTCAATGAGCACCAACTCGAAAAACAGGTTATGGCTGATGCCAATGCGCTTCTGGCTTCGGCATTTTTAAATTTAGAAGAAAAAGACAGCGCCATTGTCAAACTGCAAAAAGCGGTGAATTTCAGCAAACATAATAATGAAAAAGCCAGATACCGTTTTATATTAGGACAATTGTATCAGGAAAAAGGAGAGAATGATCAGGCAGGTGCTTATTATGAATCCGTGATTAAGATGAACCGAAAAGCAGACAGGAAATACATGATGCAATCTCACGTGAGACTGGCACAGCTGTTTGATTATCAAAATGGCGATAAATTTGCTTTTGATGAAAAGTACCATAAACTTTTGGAAAATCGTGAAAATCGTCCTTTTCTGGATGTTTTAAACCACCAAATGGGCATTTTTTATGATAAACAAGGCAGGGATGAACGAGCCTTAGAATATTACAATGCTTCTTTGGATCATGCTAAAACAGATACTTATTTAATGGCTTCCAATTACAGAAATATTGGAGACATGTATTTTAAAAAAGCCAGTTATCCCATAGCTGCAAAATACTATGACAGCACATTAGTAAAACTGAACCCAAAAACCAGAGAATTTATAAAAATCGAAAAAGTACGTAAAAATCTGGATGAAGTTATTTTGTATGAAGCTATAGCGGTTAGAAATGATAGTATTCTTCATGTAGTTGGATTGCCGGAATCCGAAAAAGTGGCTTATTTTGACGCTTATATTGAAAAAATAAAGCAACAAGATGAAGCGCAAAGAATTTTAGAAGAAAAAGAAGCCGAGAAACAAAAAAATATAGAGAGAAACAGTCTGGCTACAACTGCCGATGTAGCTGTTTCGGGCAATGGAAATGCAATGCCTAAACCCGCATTTACGCCACCATCGATGACCGCACTTCAGGCGGATAATACTTTTTATTTTTACAATCCTACTACCGTATCTTTTGGGAAAGTGGCGTTTAAGAAAAACTGGGGAAAGCGTACAGCTTCCGGTTATTGGAGACTATCTTCTCCGTCTAATATCAATACTAATGATGCTTTTGCAAAAGATACTTCAATAATCGCACAAAAAGAAATTTCTCGGGATTCAATAAAGGAAAAAGAAGTAAATCCAAGATACCAGACTGATTTTTATTTAGGACAGCTTCCCACTTCAAAAACGGCAATTGACAGTATTGCGAAAGAACGTAATGATTCCTATTATCAGTTAGGTGTGATTTATAAAGAAAAGTTTAAAGAATATGATTTAGCTGCCAGTAAATTAGAGCAGTTGTTAGGATACCATCCTGAAGAAAAAATAGTACTCCCTGCTTTATATAATTTGTATAAAATTTATCAGATTACAGATGCAGACAGAGCCGAATCTTTTAAAAACAAAATTATAACTCAATATCCCGATTCGCGTTACGCAAAAATTTTAGGAAACGAAAATATAATTGTCGAGGAAGGCAGTCCTGATGTAGTTTATCAAAAATTATATCAGCAATATGCGAATGAGGAATTTGGTGCTGTTTTAGAGAAGATAGATGGTTTAATTAATCAGTTTTCGGGAGAAGAAGTGCTGCCTAAATTAGAGCTTTTAAAAGCAAATGCTATCGGGAAAGTACAGGGATTAAGTGCTTATAAAAAGGCATTAGAGTTTGTAGCTGATAATTATCCTAATTCTGACGAAGGGAAAAAAGCGAATACTATTTTAGCAGAACAGATTCCGTTATTAGAAAAAATGGATTTTGATTTTAAAACATCAGCTCATTGGAAAATAGTGTATCCATTAGCTTTAGATGCTGTGGATGACAAAAAAGCCATTGAAGAAAAAATCACTAAGTTTATGAATGCTGAGAATGCTCAGAAACTGAGTTTAGCTTTCAATTCTTATGATACTAAAGAAGGTTTTGTAATTATTCAGGGAATTACAACACAGGAATATGCGGTGAGCGTAGCACAGCTTTTAAAAGAAGATCCGGCTTATAAAATAGCCACTCCGGCTATCATTATTTCGAACGAAAATTATAAAATAATCCAAATCAAGAAAAATCTAAATTCGTATTTAGAAGCAAAAAAAGAATAACAATGTTTAATAAAAAAGAGAAACCCTATACCGAACTTTTAGGCAAAACCAACAGAATAGTCGAAGGAACTGTGATAAAAGGAGATATTATTTCTAAAGCTGATTTTAGATTAGATGGCGAATTAATAGGTAATTTTCAATCTGCGGGCAAACTCGTTATTGGTCCCACCGGAAGTGTTACAGGAGATATAAGTTGTAATAATGCCGATATTGAAGGAAAATTTAACGGTGTAATTCAGGTTACAGAATTATTAAATGTAAAATCTAAAGCCAGTATTTATGGTGAGGTGACAGTAGGCAAACTGGCAGTGGAACCCGGAGCTGATTTTAGTGCTTCCTGCAGTATGAAAGAAAATGTAAAGCTGTTAACTGATGGAAAAGAAACCCAATAATAAAAAATCCGCTAAGTGGCTCGCATTGATAAATATTCCCATCCAGATGGGAGTAATTATTTTTCTGTTCTCTTATTTAGGAAATTGGCTGGATGAAAATCACCCCCATCCAAAAATATATTATAATAAGGTTTTAGTGATGGTAGGTGTGTTCTTAGCATTATACAACGTGATAAGACAGGTGAATGAGATAAATAAAGACAAAGATTAATTTTTCAGAAAGTATTTTTGTTGTCAAAAAGGAAAGCATGATTTTAAAAAATTATAAGTCATTTCTGTTTTTAACAGTTGCAGTATTGCTGTCTTATATAATACACAAACTGGTTTTTTATATTTTCGAAATCAATCAGGAGGTGTTTTATTATACATTGGAAAAATTGTATGCTGTCTTTTTTATTCTTTCATTGGGAATTATTTTGATTTTATTAAAAATAAAAGAACGTAATTTTGATCAGGTAGGCATGTCGTTTTTATTGTTAACCAGTATCAAATTAGGAGTTTATTATTTGCTTTTGAGGCCAATTTTGAATACGAAACAATACGATATTGCAACGGAGAAAATGAGTTTTTTTGCGTTATTTATTCTTTTTTTGACATTAGAAACCATTGTAACCATAAGAATATTAAGCGAAAAGCAATAAAAACAAGGCTTTATTGAGGGTTAAAAAAAAATATGTTTTTATATCCTTTTAGATATTAAATAATAATGTACCTTTGCGCCAAATTTTAGAAACGTAAATATAACATATTTTGTAATTATGGTGATTTTAAAGAGACCACTTAGATTGATTTTAGTAGCATTTTTAGCGTGTCTTCCATTGATTAGTTTTGCAAATCAAGAAGTTGATGCTGAACATGGTAAAGAAGCAGATACTCACGAAGCAGTAGCTGAAAGCCACCATGAAGGAGCTCACGCTGAACCAACAGATGTAAAATCTAAAATAAAAGCGTTTATAAATCACCAC
This sequence comes from Flavobacterium plantiphilum, assembly GCF_046000495.1. NCBI lineage: Bacteria > Pseudomonadati > Bacteroidota > Flavobacteriia > Flavobacteriales > Flavobacteriaceae > Flavobacterium > Flavobacterium plantiphilum. The sequence goes on along the minus strand of NZ_JBELQA010000002.1, from coordinate 312,509 downwards.
GTGTTAGATTCTCATGACTTTTCATTAACTCAGGATGATGAAACGGGAGAGTCCTGGGGATTCCCATTACCGGTTATTTTATGGGATAATGGTTTGCAGGTATTTTCTTCTGCAAAATTCCACCACGGAAAAGAAGTTGCCGAATCTAATGGTAACTATTATGCTATCAATCACCATGATGGTAAAATTTACAAAACAGATGCTTCAGGAACAATTACTGAGAATGAAGAAACTGGACACCCTGAAAATTTCCGTCCTATTGATTTTTCTATCACTAAAACCGTATTATCAATTATAGTAGCAGCAATTTTAATGTTTTTCCTTTTTACCAGTTTAGCTAAATCATATGCTAAAAATGGAGGAATTGCTAAAGGTGCCGGACGTATTTTTGAACCATTAGTTTTGTATGTTCGTGATGAAATTGCAATCCCAAACATTGGTGTAAAACATTATAAAAGATACATGAGTTATTTACTGACTATCTTTTTCTTTGTATTGTTCTTAAATATCTTTGGTTTAACTCCACTGGGAATTAACGCTACAGGAAATTTCACAGTAACGTTCTCTTTGGCTCTTTTAACTTTCCTAATCACTAATTTAACAGCTAATAAAAACTATTGGGGACACATTTTCTGGATGCCGGGTGTGCCAAAACCAATGCGTATTATTTTAGCTCCAATTGAATTGTTAGGGGTGTTTATCAAACCATTCTCTTTAATGATTCGTTTGTATGCGAACATTTTTGCAGGACACATTGTATTGATGAGTATTTTAGGTCTGATGTTTATTTTTAAAAGCTGGATTGGAAGCAGTTTGTCTTTTGGATTAGCATTTGTGCTTTCTATTCTTGAAATATTGGTAGCATTTTTACAAGCCTATATTTTTACAATGTTATCAGCGCTTTATTTTGGTGCAGCTGTTGAAGAACACCACCACGAAGAAGGGCATCACTAAAAAAAGATTTCAGATTTCAGAAAATTAGATTTCAGAATGCAAATCTAAAATCAGAAGTTCAAAAATCTAATATCAAATTGAATGTTTAATTTTTAATATATATATCATGGAAATTCCACAAATCATTGGAGCAGGATTAATCGTTATCGGAGCAGGTTTAGGTATTGGTAAAATTGGTAGCTCTGCTATGGACGCTATTGCACGTCAGCCAGAAGCTTCAGGAAAAATCCAGACAGCTATGCTTATCGCTGCTGCACTTATTGAAGGTATTGGTTTCGCGGCTTTATTCGCAGCTTAATTAAAACTAAAAAAAGCAATAGTTGCAACGGTTGGTTGTAACTATTGTTTTTAAAATTAAAACATTACATTGCAGCATTGCAATAAGATTAAATTTAGAATATAAAACTTAGAATTATATATAATGGAAAAGTTAATAAATCAGTTTGAGTTTGGTTTGTTTTTTTGGCAAGTATTAATATTTGTTGGATTAATATTTTTATTGAAAAAATTTGCTTGGAAACCTATTCTTGATGCCGTTAATGAAAGAGAAGAAGGAATTAAGAATGCATTAGAATCTGCTGAAAATGCCAGAAAAGAAATGCAGGAACTTCAGGCTGATAACCAAAGAATATTAAACGAGGCAAGAGCAGAGCGTGATACGATGTTAAAAGAAGCCCGTGAAATGAAAGAGAAAATGGTTGCTGATGCTAAAACTGAAGCACAAGCTCAAGGAGCAAAAATGATCGAGCAGGCTAAAGCAGCAATTGAAAGCGAGAAAAATGCAGCTATGGCTGAATTGAAATTGCAGGTTTCTTCATTATCATTAAGCATTGCAGAGAAATTATTGAAAGAAGAATTATCTAATACTGAAGCTCAGACTAAGTTAGTTGAGAAAATGTTAGGTGACGTAAAGCTAAACTAATATTATGGCAGGTACAAGAGCAGCAATTCGTTACGCAAAAGCAATCCTTAATATGGCCGATTCGATAGGAGTGGCTAAAGAGGTAAATAACGATATGATTTCAATTGCTTCAACAATCAAAGGAAACGCTGAGTTAAATACTTTTATTCAGAGTCCTACAATAAGTGTTGACGTAAAAGAAAAAGCATTATTAGAAGTTTTTGCTACAATCAATGGCGTAACCAAAGGATTATTTCATTTATTATTTGAAAATAAAAGATTTGAAATTCTGGAAGCTATTACAGTAGCCTATTCTAATTTATTTGATGAAGCCAATGGAATTGAAGTAGCTAAGGTAACTACTGCTATCCCGATGGATGCTGATTTAGAAGCTAAAGTTTTAGCTAAAATTTCATCTTTGTCAGATAAAAAAGTGACTATTAAAAATATAGTAGATCCTGCAATCATTGGAGGATTTATTTTAACTATAGGTGATAAGCAGTATAATGCTTCTATCGCTAACCGATTACAAGTATTAAGAAAAGAATTAAGTAACTAGTTTTATTGCACATTAAGTGTCTAAATTATAAATTAAGATGGCGGAAATCAAACCTGCTGAAATTTCAGCAATATTAAGAAAGCAAGTAGAAGGTTTTGAATCTGGCGCTACGCTGGAGGAAGTAGGAACGGTACTTCAAGTTGGAGATGGTATTGCTCGTATTTACGGGCTTTCGAATGTACAATATGGAGAGTTAGTAGAATTTGAAAATGGTCTTGAGGCTATTGTATTGAACTTAGAAGAAGATAACGTAGGGGTGGTACTTTTAGGACCATCAACTGGTATTAAAGAAGGTTCTACTGCTAAAAGAACACAACGTATTGCTTCTCTTAAAGTAGGAGAACAAATGGTAGGGCGTGTAGTAAACACTTTAGGTCAGCCAATTGATGGTAAAGGACCAATCGGTGGAGAATTATACGAAATGCCATTAGAAAGAAAAGCTCCTGGAGTAGTTTTCCGTCAACCGGTAACTGAACCATTACAAACAGGTGTTAAAGCGGTAGATGCTATGATCCCTGTTGGACGTGGACAACGTGAGTTGGTTATTGGTGACCGTCAAACAGGTAAATCAACTGTTTGTATCGATACTATCTTAAATCAAAAAGAATTTTATGATGCTGGTAAACCAGTATTTTGTATCTATGTTGCTATTGGACAAAAAGCTTCAACAGTAGCAGGAATTGCAAAAATGTTAGAAGAAAAAGGCGCAATGGCTTACACAGTTATCGTTGCTGCTAATGCTTCTGACCCGGCTCCAATGCAAGTTTATGCTCCTTTCGCAGGTGCTGCAATTGGAGAATATTTCAGAGATTCAGGTCGTCCGGCTTTGATTGTTTACGATGATTTATCTAAACAAGCTGTGGCTTACCGTGAGGTTTCTCTTTTATTAAGAAGACCACCGGGACGTGAGGCTTATCCTGGAGACGTTTTCTACTTACACTCCCGTTTGTTAGAGCGGGCCTGTAAAGTTATCGCTGATGACGGAATTGCTAAAAACATGAACGATTTACCAGAGTCTATCAAAGGAATCGTTAAAGGTGGAGGTTCATTAACAGCTTTACCAATTATCGAAACTCAGGCTGGTGACGTTTCTGCATATATCCCAACAAACGTAATCTCGATTACTGACGGACAAATTTTCCTTGATGGGGATTTGTTTAACTCTGGGGTTCGTCCTGCAATTAACGTAGGTATTTCTGTATCTCGTGTAGGAGGTAATGCTCAGATTAAATCAATGAAAAAAGTATCAGGTACTTTAAAATTAGACCAGGCACAATTCCGTGAATTGGAAGCATTTGCTAAGTTTGGTTCTGACCTTGATGCAGTTACATTAAACGTAATTGAAAAAGGAAAAAGAAACGTTGAGATCCTGAAACAAGGTTTGAACGATCCTTATACTGTTGAAGATCAGGTTGCAATTATCTATGCCGGATCTAAAAACTTATTGAGAAATGTTCCTGTGAACAAAGTAAAAGAATTCGAGAAAGATTTCTTAGAATTCCTAAACGCAAAACACAGACCAACTCTTGACGCTTTAAAAGCAGGTAAATTAACAGACGAAATTACAGATGTAATCGAAACTGTAGCGAAAGAAGTTTCAGCAAAATATAACTAATCTAGTGAATAGTGAATAGGGAGTAGTAATTAGACTATTCACTATTCACTTATTACTATTTACTTAATAAAAAATGGCAAATTTAAAGGAAATCCGTAATAGAATTACTTCCGTTTCATCTACGATGCAAATCACATCGGCGATGAAAATGGTATCTGCAGCCAAGCTTAAAAAAGCTCAAGATGCAATTACAGCCATGCGCCCTTATGCCGAAAAATTAACGGAATTATTACAAAGCCTTTCTGCAACTCTTGAGGGAGGAATTGGAGAAGAGTTTACTACGCAACGTGAAATTAACAGAGTATTGCTTGTAGTGGTAACTTCTAACAGAGGTTTAGCAGGTGCATTTAATACAAATGCAATCAAAGAAGCTAAAAACCGTGCAGCCTATTATGCAGGAAAACAAGTGGATATTTTTGCTATAGGTAAAAAAGGAAATGATATTTTAAGCAAAACAAATACAGTTATTGAAAACCAAAGTACGGTTTTTGATAATTTGACTTTTGATAATGTTTCTGCTATTGCTGATACACTGACGCAAAAATTTGTTAGCGGAGAGTACGACAGAATTGAATTGATTTACAATCAGTTTAAAAATGCCGCTACTCAGATCGTTCAGACAGAACAATTTTTACCATTAGCGCCTGTAAAATCAGACTTAAATGTTACCGCCGGAGATTATATCTTCGAACCATCAAAAGAAGAAATTGTTTTGACTTTGATTCCTAAATCATTAAAAATGCAATTGTATAAAGGAATCCGTGATTCTTTTGCTTCTGAACATGGTGCGCGTATGACGGCAATGCACAAAGCTACAGATAACGCAACTGCATTGAGAAATCAATTAAAACTGACATACAACAAAGCACGTCAGGCTGCAATTACCAGCGAAATCTTAGAGATCGTGGGTGGAGCAGAAGCTTTAAACGGATAGTTATTTATTCAGAATATTATTTTAAAGTCCCGTATTTGCGGGACTTTTTTCATTTGTAAAGAACAGTAAATCCAAAAGGTTTTTTTTATAATTTTAATTTCAAAATCTGTAAAGATTACCCTGTTTTTATTATTTGCATCAGATGTTTCAGTACTATAAATAGTGTGTATCAAACTAAAAAATAAGTTTTGTTACTATTGTAAAATAACTTGTTTAAAAGAGCAACAAATGATTCCATAGCTGCGTTAATTAAACCAAAGATTTAGTTATTTTTGTTTTTTAAATAGTATTAAGACATATCATTTTGGGTTTATATAAAAATCTTTTCAAACAAACAGCCATTTACGGACTAGCTACGGTTTTGCCCAGGATGTTTAGTTTCTTATTAGTACCGCTTTATACCGATTTGCTTCCAAAAGCAGAGTATGGAAAAGTGACTATCATATTTGCCTGGATGATTTTTTTCAATGTGATTCTGGCTTACGGAATGGAAACGGCTTTTTTTAGATTTTATAATAAAGAAGAAAATAAGAAAACAGTGATTGAGACTTCGATGGTATCTATTTTCTGGACCACATTAGTATTCTTATTTGCGGCACTTTTATTCCGGACGAGCTTAGCTGACTGGTCAGGAATTGATTCACAGTACATTAGTTATGCTATCTGGATTTTAGCATTAGACGCCTTAGTTATTATACCGTTTTCCAAGTTAAGAGCGCTTCAAAAATCAATGACTTATGCCATTATTAAAATTGGAAATGTATTGGTAAACCTGCTGTTGAGCGTTTTATTTTTGATTTATCTGCCTAAGTTATCTGCAGTAAATCCTACCGGTTTAATCAGTTCTTTTTATATAGAAAATTTTCAGATTGGTTATATTTTTCTGGCAAATATTATTGCCAGTTTGTTGACTTTTGTGGTTTTATCGCCTGATTATGTGTTTCTGAAATGGAAATTTGATTTTGGTTTATGGAAAAAAATGATGGTTTATGGGTTGCCTATTTTGGTTGCCGGAATCGCTTTTGCCATCAATGAACAATTTGATAAAATTCTTCTCGACCGATTATTACCTAAAAATATTGCAGAAGATGCAGTAGGTGAATATTCCGCCTGTTATAAATTAGGTTTGTTTATGGTATTGTACCGCACAGCATATACCCTTGGTATCGAACCTTTCTTTTTTAGTCATGCTTCGGATAAAAATGCGCCTCAGACGTATGCCATGGTCACAAAATATTTTGTCATTTTTGGATCGTTTATTATGTTAAGCGTTATCGTTTTTGCTGATTTATTCAAATTGCTGATGATCCGTGACGAATCCTATTGGGTGGCGATGAAAGTAGTTCCGTTAATTATTCTGGCCAATTTCTGTCTTGGAATTTATACGAATCTTTCTGTTTGGTACAAATTGATTGATAAGACATATATTGGAGCTTATATTTCTATTGTAGGAGCAATTATCACATTAGTACTTAACTTTTTATTGATTCCGTCTCATAGTTATTTGGGTTCGGCAATTGCAACACTGGCTGCTTATGGAAGTATGATGTTGATTTCCTATTATCTGGGCAATAAATATTATCCTATTCCTTATGATTTTAAAAAAATAGGTGGTTATCTGGGATTGTCTGTTCTGTTTTCGGTAATTTCATTTTATTATTTCAGACAAAATTATTTTGTTGGAATTGCCCTGTTACTCTCGTTTCTCTATTTTATTTATTATAATGAGAAAACCACTTTATTGAATATTCTTAAACGTAAAAACAATCTGTAGAATAAGTGCTTACTTGTTCGTTAATAAAAATAAAAGAATGAAAATTAATATCATCAATAAATCACAGCATGCTTTGCCTAACTATGAAACTATAGCTTCGGCAGGAATGGATTTAAGAGCTAATTTAACGGAATCGATAACTTTACAGCCATTAGAAAGAACCATTGTTAAAACAGGTCTTTTTATCGAATTGCCGATAGGTTACGAAGCTCAGGTTCGACCAAGAAGCGGACTCGCGTTTAAAAACGGAATTACAGTGTTAAACAGTCCCGGAACAGTTGATGCCGATTATCGTGGCGAAATAGGCGTGATTTTAGTGAATTTATCCAATCAGGCTTTTGAGATTCAAAACGGAGAACGTATAGCACAGTTAATCGTTGCCAAACACGAGCGCGCCGAATGGACTGAAGTAGAAGAATTATCAGAAACTTCAAGAGGAGCCGGCGGATTTGGAAGTACCGGAGTAAAATAAAATTTAATAATTTAAAGATTCAATGATTGAAAGATTTTTTAATCTTTCAATTTTTCAATTTTTTAATCTTTCAATAAATAAAATATGAAAATAATTGTTCCAATGGCTGGAAGAGGTTCCAGACTTAGACCACATACATTGACTATTCCTAAACCATTAATTCCGGTTGCCGGAAAACCTATTGTACACCGTTTAGTAGAAGATATCGCCGGTGTTTTAAATCAGGAAATTGAAGAAGTTGCTTTTATTATTCACGAGAGTTTTGGCGAAAAAGTCGAGCAGGATTTAATTGCTATTGCCGAAAAATTAGGAGCAAAAGGAACTATTTATTACCAAAATGAAGCTTTGGGAACAGGTCATGCGATTATGTGTGCCAAAGATTCGCTGTCGGGTCCGGCAGTAATTGCTTATGCAGATACCTTAATCCGAGCTGATTTTGAATTGGATCCAACTGCTGATGCAGTAATATGGGTCAAACAAATTGACAATCCGGAAGCTTTTGGTGTTGTTAAATTAAATGATAAAAATGAAATCATCGAATTAGTGGAAAAGCCACAGGAGTTTGTAAGTGATCTGGCGGTTATTGGAATTTATTACTTTAAAGATATTGCTGTTTTAAAACAGGAATTACAAAACGTTTTAGACAATAATATCCAAAACGGTGGTGAATACCAGATTAATGATGGTATTAAAAACATGATGGCTAACGGTAAAATCTTTAAAACCGGAGAAGTAAGTGCCTGGATGGATTGTGGCAACAAAAATGTTACGGTGGAAACCAATTCCAGAATGCTGGCTTTTCTTGCAGAAGACAAAGAAAACCTGGTTTCTAAAAATATAAAAACAGAAAATTCAACCATCATCGAACCTTGTTTTATTGGAGAAAATGTGGTGTTGATTAATGCCACGGTAGGTCCTAATGTATCTTTAGGAAATGGTTGTCATGTGATTGACAGTAGTATTAAAAATAGTTTGGTGCAAACACATGCTCATATTAAAAATGCTGATTTAGACAATGCTATGATTGGTAATCACGCTAGTTTCGATGGTAATTTTACAAGCATCAGTATTGGGGATTATTCCGTGTTAGAATAATTTTGAGATATAAAATCGTCTAATTTTTTATCATGAAAAAGGCTGTTTCTTTAATGATAATGTTCGTTTTGCTCAGCAATCCGGCTGCGTCATGGGCTCAAACAGAACCCGAAGAAATTAAGCTGGAAGACAATAAATTTAAAGATTATTTTTTTGAAGCTTTAAAGCAAAAGGCTATCGAAAATTATGACAAAGCTATTGTTTCATTGGAACGTTGCCTGAAATTAGAACCTGATAATGCAACAATTTATCATGAATTAGGTAAAAATTATCTGGCTTTAAAAGATTATAAAAATGCCTATTCTTCTTTTGAAAAAGCCAGTACATTAGACCCAACCAATAAGTGGTTTTTAATCGGGATGTATGATGTTGATTATGCCACTAAAAATTATGAAGATGGGGTTAAAATAATCAACAGACTGATTCCTCTGGATGAAAAATTCAAAGAAGATCTGACATCGCTTTATATGAATACGGGCGAATTTGACAAAGCCCTGATTCTTATCAATGAATTAAATGAAACCGTTGGTAAATCAGAACGGAGAGAGAATTATAAAATGCAGATTTTATCGCAGGAGAAATATCAGGATGCGGAAATCAGTAACTTGCTGGAACAAATTAAAAAGTATCCAAAGGAAGAGGAAAATTATATTTCGCTTATTTACTATTATTCTAAGAAGGATGATTTAGAAAAAGTACTGGCAACAGCACATCAGTTAGAAACGGAAATTCCGGATTCAGAATGGGCACAAGTGAGTTTGTTTAAAAGTTATCTGGTTCGAAATGAAAGCGAGAAAGCCATTAAAGCAATGAATATTGTTCTGGCAAGTTCTAAAATAGATAGTAAAATAAAACACCGTATTTTCAATGAATTTCTGATTTATCTCAATAGCAACCCGCAATTTACAGCTGATTTAGATAAAGCGATTGGGTATTTTGATGAGGATAAAAATGTGAATGTAAGTCAGGAAGTAGGTAAATATTATCATAATAAAAAACAATGGGATAAGGCAATAAAATACTATCAGTTAGCGCTTAAACAAAATAGCCCTGCTGATGTTGAAACAGCTTTACTTTTGCTGGATGTATATTTACAATCCGGGGAATATCAAAAAACAGCTCTGTTTGCTTCTGATATGGTAGATTTATATCCGACACAGCCACAATTTTATTATTATGCCGGATTAGCTTATAACCAAATGAAAGAATTTAAAAAAGCAAAAGAAATGTTAGAAACAGGCATGGATTATGTAGTAGAAAACCCGACATTAGAAATAAATTATTATATTCAGTTAGGAGAATCCTATAATGGTTTGGGGGATACCTCTAAAAAAGAGTTTTATTTTTCTAAGGCTAATGAATTATTAAAAAAACAAAAGTAAGATGAAAAGAATAATAGTATTATTAGTAGTTATAGGTATGGTTTCCTGTAAACCTAAAGCCACGGTTATCTCCACAACGGTTACAGAACCTGTTGATGATATGAAGACAGCAAGGATAATAGACAATCACTATAGCAATAAAAGTGATTTTTCTACATTATACGTTAAAGCCAGTGCCCGTTATACGGATGAAAAACAGTCACAGAATGTAACCGCAGAAATTAAAATAAACAAAGACCGGCAAATTCTGGTCAGCATACGTTTTTTAGGAATAACAATGGCTAAAGCTTCTATAACTCCCACTTCGGTGAGTTATTATGAAAAAATAAAAGGCACTTATTTTGAAGGTGATTTTACCGCATTAAGCCAGTGGTTAGGAACAGATTTGGATTATAACAAAATTCAGAATATGCTAACCGGAGAAGCTCTGGACGATTTGAATAAAGGGAAATACACTAAAATTTTACTCGATAATTTATACCGTCTGGATGATGCTGCTAACGGAAATACACAAAAAAGCTACTATTTTAATCCAAATGATTTTACGGTAAACAAACAACAGGTAAGCCAGACGGATAAAAACAGAAGCATTCAGATTAGTTATCCGGAGAGAGTGGCTTATAAAGAAGCAAATTTGCCGGCTAGTGTTGAAATTAAAACAGAACAGCCTAAAGGGAAAACGGAAATTAACTTAAATTACAATTCTGTTTCATTTAATGAAGAACTTTCTTTCCCATATAGCGTTCCGGATGGTTACAAAAGAATAATAATTAAGTAAATTTGCAAAAAAATATTTCTTAAGATGCCAAAATATTTCCTTAGTCTGTTATTTGTATGCCTGACTGCTACCATGTGGAGCCAGTCGCAGCAAGAAAAGTTAGAACAACGAAAAGCTCAGATTCAGAGAGAAATCAGAGATAACGAAAAGATGTTACAAAACGTCAAGTCAAAGGAAAAATCGGCGATGAATGTTTTTTTGATTCAGAAAAACAAAATCAGACTGAAAGAGAATCTGATTAATACCACCGAAAAACAAACCCGGCTTTTAGCGGATGATATGTATCGCAACCAACTTAAGATAAACAAGCTCAACCGGGAATTAAAAGTTTTAAAAGAAGATTACGCTAAGAAAATTGTAAATTCATACAAAAGCCGTTCAGAGCAAAGCCGTGCTATGTTTATCCTTTCTTCGGAAAATTTCCTGCAGGCTTATAAAAGAGCGCAGTATTTAAAACAATATACCAGTTTTAGAAAATCACAGGGAGTAGAAATCAATAAGAAATCCAAAGAATTACTTAGTATTAATGAAAAATTAAAGCTTCAGAAAATTGCCAAACAAAAACTTCTGGAAGAAAATAAAAAGGAACGTTTAGCTCTGGTAGAAGAAAAGCAAGAACAGGAAAAACTGGTCAATTCAATTAAAAAAGATAAGAACAGGATTGTTTCTGATATTCGAAAAAAACAAAGAGAATCTAAAACTATTGATGGTCAAATTAACCGTTTGATTCGGGAAGCTATTGCTGAGGCTAACAGAAAAGCTGCTGCCGAACGCGCTAAGGCTGCTGCCAGCGGTGATAAATCAAAATCAGACACAGGAAAAGCAACAGTTTCCAGAGGCTCAGTTTCTTCTTCAAGGATTGAGATGACCCCTGAGGACAAAATAATTGCCGATAATTTTAAAGCCAATCGTGGAAAATTACCATGGCCGGTAGAAAAAGGATTTATATCATTAGGCTACGGTGATCAGCCGCATCCTATTTACAATACCTTAGTGGTACACAATAGTGGTTTGGAAATCACTACTAATGAAGGAGCAAATGCCAGAGCTGTTTTTGCAGGAGAAGTATCCCGTATCTGGTTAATTACTCCTGTAAATAAAGCAGTAATGATTCAGCATGGGGATTATTTTACGGTGTATCAAAACCTGAGTTCTGTGAATGTATCTGCAGGAGAGAAAGTAAGTATCAAACAAAATTTAGGCAGAATCCGTACCAGTGGAGATACCGGAAAAACGGTGCTTAAGTTTATTTTATCTCAAAATACAACCTATATGAATCCACAGGGCTGGCTGGCTAATTAGTAGATGCTGACATAAAAATAAAAAGCGGATCGGATATTTTTCTGATTCGCTTTTTTTTAGGTCTGAAAATAATACAGTTTATTGCTGCTGTTGTTCGGCATACAGTAATTGTTGCTGAAATTCAATGGAATTTTTTTGTAATTCCACATCATTGATTTCTTCAAAGTGGCGTCCATCTTCATAACCAACAGAAACAAAAACCGAAAGTGTTTGTTTAGAAACCCCTTTGAAAGTTCCTTTTACAGGAGTACAATCGGTAAAATTGTTTCCAACCGAGAGTTTGACATGATTGTCCATAGTCCAGATATTGTTGGTCGGATCAATACCCAGCCAGCCTTGTTTTGGGGTATAAATTTCAACCCAGGCATGCGTAGCCCCTTCTCCTCTGAGTCCGCTTTCGTTAGGGCAAATATAACCGCTGACGTATCTTGACGGAATACCGGCAGTTCTTAAAAGCTGTAACAGCACATGAGCAAAATCCTGACAGACACCTTTGCGGTGACCTAAAATTTCATCTGTTGTTGTTTCAATATTGGTAATGCCTTTGGTATAGGTAAAATTGTTGTAAATGTATTGGCTACAGTCAAAAGCAATGTCAACAATCGATTTGTTTTCATAATCAATTTCTTTTAAAATAGCCATGATTTCCTGCTGCTTGCTGATGGTTTCCGGATAGCAGAGACGTAAAAGATAAATATCATTGTGAAAATCCAGATCGGCTGCTTTGGTATCCTCAGTTTCAGGAATTCTAAGCGAATGATTTACACGCACCAGCATCCGGGATTCAATAGTCATTTCGGTATGGGCTTCTAAAATATTAAAGTTGCCCACCCTGTTTCCATGATAATCATTTGTATAAGCCACATCGGGATTGTGAGTAATCAAAAGCTGGTATTGCAACACATCCTGGTTTTCAAAGTGATGCGGAAACAAGCGTATTTCATTAATGCTCTCTTTGATAGCGAAGTTGTATTTGTATTTGGTAATATGGATGATGTTAAAAACTGCCATTGTGGTTTAGGTATATGAAAAGAATAATTTTGAAAAATCCATCGAAAAATCATTCAGCTGATCTTTAGTGTTTTTTAATACTTGTTCTAACTGATAATTGCTAAGGTGATGGTAATCAGTGTATTCTATGTAGCTTTTAAGTCGGCCAAATTGATTGCGCATCGTACGTGCTTCCATCAGGTTGTTGTTTCTAAACACACATTCCAGATAGGTTTCTATCAAACCCAGCGTAAATATTACCGAATGTGCAAAATCAGGGTTGAAAATGACATGTTGGATTACTTTTCGATTGTGCGGTATATTACTATAGCTTTTCAGATACAATTCGTAACCCGACAGCGATAACAATAATTTTCTCCAATACAATAAATCTTCTTTTCCTTCCAGATTGTATTCAATAGGTGCATAATAGGATTGTGTCATCGAAATAGTTTGCAGACATCGTTCGATATGTTTGCCAATGCTCGAAAAACACCAGCCCAAACCTCTGGGCATGGTAACATGAAATATCCCATTGTATAACAAAAAATCTTTGTTCAATTTGGCCAAAATACTAATGGCTTCGGGGGTTTCCAGTCTTTTAGGCAAGTCGGCGGCATTGATATAATGGTACATCGAATTGATGTGTTCCCAAAGTTCTTTGGTAATTTTATCCTGCGAACCTCTTGCATTTTCCCGGGCTTTGGTAATTAAATTCCGAACGGAATTAAGGTTTTTATTATCACAAATGACATATTTCAACACAAAATTAGTGTCATGCTGAAATTCGGCAATGTATTCCGGAGATAAATCAGTGTAATATTTTAACAATGGTTTGTATCCCTGATAATCATTCGTTTCCTGATCAAAAGACATGATGTAAAGGGTGTTGAGGGTAAGCAGCATTCCATCGGTTCTTTCCATGTATCGGTTGAGCCAGAACATTCCGTCGGCTACACGACTGAGCATATTTACTTCCATAGTTATTTTTTTTAAAGTTTAAAAAAACAATTTCGATTTCATTATTTCATAATCCAGGTATCCTTGCTTCCGCCGCCCTGAGAGGAATTTACTACCAGTGAACCTTCCGTAAGTGCCACACGGGTGAGTCCACCGGGAACTATTTGTACTCCGTTAGGACCACAAAGCGCATAAGGTCTTAAATCCACATGACGCAGTTTTAGTTCGCCGTCAATGTAACAGGGAACGGTGCTTAACTGAATGATAGGCTGCGCAATAAAATTGCGGGGATTGTTTAAAATAGCCACTTTAGCAGCTTCGAGTTCTTCTTCGGAAGCCTTGTTTCCCATAACCATTCCGTATCCGCCGCTCTGGTTGGTTTCTTTAATGACCATATTTTCCATGTTGGCAAATACAAATTCACGTTCTTCTGTGTTTTCCATCTGATACGTTGGAACATTTTTCAGGATAGGCTCTTCATTCAGGTAGTATTTAATCATTTGCGGCACAAAAGCATAAATGGCTTTATCATCGGCAACACCATTTCCCACAGCATTTACTAAGGCTACATTTCCCATTTTATAAGCACTTATTAAGCCCGGAACGCCTAAAGCACTGTCGGGTTTAAAAACCAGCGGATCAAGATATTCGTCGTCCAGACGTCTGTAAATAACATCTACCTGTTGCAGACCTGAGGTGGTTTTCATATACACTTTGTGATTGTTTACCACAAGGTCACGTCCTTCTACCAGCGGAATTCCCATTTGTCTGGCTAAAAAAGTATGCTCATAATATGCCGAGTTATAAACGCCCGGAGTCAGCAAAACCACATTAGGATTAGAGATGCTTCTTGGCGAAAGCGAAATTAAAATGTTATGGAAAATCATCGGGTAGTTAGCCACCATGCTCACATTATTGGCACGAAACATTTCCGGAAAAATGCGTTTGGTAATTTCCCGGTTTTCCAGCATATAACTCACCCCGCTGGGACATCTTAAATTGTCTTCCAGTACATAAAATTCTCCCTTTTCCCCTCTTATTAAATCGATGCCCGCAATATGAACATGAATGTCATGCGGTACCTTAATACCATGTACTTCGGGAATATAATGAGGGCAGGAAGCAATTATCGAAGCAGGCATGATGCCATCTTTTACAATCAGCTGTTCGTTATAAATGTCTTCCAGAAACAGATTTAGCGCTTTTAACCGTTGTGCAATTCCGGTTTCAACTTCCAGCCATTCGTTTTTAGTAATTATTCTGGGAATAATATCAAAAGGAAAAATTCTTTCGATGCCCTGATTATCATCGCTGTAAACCGTAAATGTGATTCCCTGGTTCATGAAAATATCCGAAGCCTGTTTCTGTTTCAGATTGAGCTTGTCAATATTTAAACTCTCTAATGTTTGCAGAACCTGTTTGTAAGAATCCCTTACCCCGTCATTAGAAAACATTTCATCCCATCCTTTCGGACCTAATTTTGGTGTTAAATTTACCATCCTAACAATTATTGAAAAATTAATAAAAACTAAATTTGATTAATAAAATATCAGTATTTAGGCTAATTTACTAAATTTTAAGATATGTAAATTTAAATTTGTTATGAATACTGTAATTAATACAGCATTCTTTTTTTGAAGATATGTTTTTTGATAATTAGTGTTTTAAAACTAAATTTTTTTTCAAATTTCTCAACAATCTAAAACAGTAATAAAAGGATGTGGCTGATTTCCAAAGATTTTAAGAAAATATTTTTAGATGGAGTTAAAGACTTGCTGACTCCGGAATATGGGCTTTTTTTATCTTTTGCTTATTTCGCATTTTTAAAAGTAGTTTCCATTGCTTTGATCATTCTGTCTGTACTCCAGTTTCCGGAAACAATCATCCGTCGGATGGTATATAATGGAGCAGTCGAATCTCTTTTGGCAGAAAGAATAAATGCCATCTTGTATCCATTGTTTTTAATTTCAGGAATAGCCTCTTTGTTCCATAAGCCAAAAGGATAAGCAAAATCAGTGACGGGTTTTCCGATGATTGCTTCGAGTCTGGTTTTTGGTTTAACCAATTGAATGTTCCAGTCTTCCCCACTGTATTTGGTAACCATATGATGGTCCCAGGTGTGGGCTGCAATACCGTGTCCGGAATCAGATAAGTCCTTAATTTCCGCTGAGCTCAGATAGTTTGGCCGGTTAATGGAAACCGTCATCACAAAGAAAACTCCTTTAAAATTATGTTTTTTCATTTCGGCTGTGCCAATACTGTATTGTTCTGCTCGGGTATCGTCAAAAGTATCATCACCGGTTTTTCAGGTAACGCTTTGTTATAAACCAGATAATCATACAACTGATCGGGCAAAATACTATGATAACCTGCATCGGCCAAGGCTTTCATCTGTTCAGCAAAGTTGGCAGGTTTTACGGTGTAAGTTTTAGTCATTTCGCCGGCAGATTCTGAAAAATCTCTGATATTATGATAACACAAAACAGGCACTTCTTTTTTAGCCAGTATTGCTGCAGCATTATTAGCCACCAGACGTGGTTCTTGTTTGGCAGGAGTTGAGTTTTCTGTAATACTAACTTCTTTTTCAGCAACAGTATTTTTCCTCTGCTGACAGCCGGATATCAAAAAAAGCGTTACAATTGCGCTACTTATTGCTTTTTTCATTGCTAAAATTATTGAAACTGAATGTAACTTGGTTTGGGAGTAAACTGTAATAATTGTTCCGGAGTATACATTTTCCAGTCGTTCCAGTTGTCATTTTTATAAAATAATTTGAAACCGGTGAACTGAACCGGTTCTCTGTAAATGTATCTTAAATAGGTAGAACGTTTTAAAACCTGACTGCCAAATCCGTCCATATCCATCACAATCTGCACTTCAGGAACGGTTTTAATGGTTTTATAATTAGTGACCATTCCCTGAGTGAAACGATGAACAACCAATACTTTTGGAGCTAATTTTTTTTCACGAACAATTTTTGCCAGAATATCAATTGCGTCATTGATGTCATCTGCTGAGAAAGTTCCGATTTTTGTACCCGGAATCTCGCCGTTTTTCATCGAGAATTCCGGATCAATTCCTAAATGAACATTGGGTAAAGCCAGATATTCTTCCAGTTGGCTTACTTCTTCTTTCACCGTACTGTGTCCCACCTGAATGTCTAAAAAAACTAAAGCATTAATAGGTTTTGCCCAGCTTAAAACCGTATCAATTTGTTTAAAAGGCATTCGCATATTATGACGGTTTGCTTTTCCCGGAGCCGCCTGAGCCGAAACAGCAATGTAATGCAATGCCGGGATAGTAATTACGGTAGAATCGGCAGCCTGCCATTTCGTAACTTCTTCCTGAAGTTTTGCCAGCATTTCATCTTTAGGATATTCGCCTAAAACGCCCATTCTTTTGGAGTATAAATTGCCGTAAAAAGCAATAATTCTATGGTACGGCAATAAGGCTCCGGGTAAAGGATACGGCGCTTTTACCGGCCATCTTCCGGTGGTGTCCTGATTGCTTAATGCCAGCATGCGACGGTTGAAATCTACAGTATCAATAGTAGTAACCTTTTTAGGAACTGAATCCGTTTTTACGGCTATAGTGTCTTTTTGGGGAGTTTCTTCTGTGTGGTTTTCGCTTTGTTTGCAATTGGTAAAAAGTAAAAATAAAACAGGAGTGAAGATTGCCAAAGCATGTTTTTTCATAAAAAGAAATGGTATTAAATACCAAAGATAGTGTATTTAATACCGTCGGTTTCTGTCTTAAAATTAAAATTTACCGTCTTTATGGTTTTATGGAAGCAACTTCCTGAACCGTAACCATTTTTGGGTTTTTGTTGCTCCAGGAATTCATGATGTAGTTCATCACATCTGCTATTTCCTCATTGCTTAAGCCCATGGGCGGCATCATGGTATTGAATTTCTTCTGGTTGACCGTGATTTCGCCTTTTTGACCGTATTTCACGGCATGAATGCTTTCGGTTCTTTTCTTTTTTAGCCAGTCGGAACCGTCCAGAGGAGGAAAGCTGGTTCCGTTTCCTTTTCCTGTTGCCAGATGACACTGCATACAAAAATCAGTATAGACTTCTTTGCCGCGGGCGATACTTGTTTGCAAAGGCGTTTGTTGTTGTGTGATAGAGAAATACTCCTTTTCTGAGCTGGTAAAAGTGTTTGGGTTTGAAAGATACAAACCACCCAGAACCAATAAGCTTACGCCAATATTTATTTTGGTAAATAGCATGTTAATCTAATTAGGTTTAATTTATTGAAGCACTGTTTCAGTTTTTTTACCGCACATTATTATAAAAAATATGCGAATCTGCGGTAGTTTAGTTGGGTATAATTTTTACAATTCCTTTACCTTCTACACCCATGTAAATAAAGCCATCGGGACCTTGTACTACATTACGCAAACGACCGCTATCAGCCGCAATTTTTTGTCTGCCAATGATTTTTTCGCCGTCCAGTTTTACCAGCTCCAAGTATTGAAATTTTAGCGAACCGACCAATAAATGTCCTTTCCAGTGGGGATATTTATCGCTGGTTACAAATGCCATTCCGCTTGGAGCGATAGAGGGCGCCCAGTAATAAACAGGATTTTCAATTCCGGATTTGGTTTGTTCGTTACTGATAACCGAATTGTCATAATCAATCCCGTAAGTGACCACCGGCCAGCCGTAATTTGCCGCTTTTTTGATAATATTGATTTCGTCACCGCCCTGAGGACCGTGCTCGTGTTCCCACAGAACACCCGTTTCAGGATGTACGGCCATGCCCTGCGGATTACGGTGTCCATAAGAATAAATAGCTTCTTTGGCATTTTCCTTTCCTACAAACGGATTGTCTTTTGGGATACTGCCATCGTCATTCAGGCGGTAAATTTTACCGTTGTCACGGGTGATATCCTGAGGATTTACAAAATGATTGCCGCGTTCTCCGGCCGAAAAATACAAATGTCCTTCGTTGTCAAAAACAATTCGGGAACCAAAATGCTGCCCTTTAGTCGTATTGGGTTCGCATTTGTATAAAGATTCTATTTGTGTTAATGCTTCATTTTCCAGTTTAGCCCGGATTAATTTGGTGTTTCCGCCTGTGCCTTCGCCTTCTGTGGAAGCATACGTAATGTAAATCCAGCCGTTTTGAGCATAATTAGGATGCAGTACCACATCCATCAAACCACCCTGACCGCGGTTGTAAACCGCAGGAAGATTTTTGACTTCGGTTTTTGAACCGTTTTTAAAATGGTATAAAATTCCTGATTTTTCGGTTATCAACATCGAACCATCGGGTAAGAATGCCATTCCCCACGGATTGTTAATGCCATCGACTACGGTTTCTAAAGTATAATTTTTCACTTCTTCCTGTAGCGGAACCGCATCGTTAGTCTTTAACTGTGCGTGACAGCTGAAAATGATAAAAGAAAAAAGGAATATCGCTAATGATCGCATGATTTGGGAAATAAAAAGTGGTTTTAAAGATAATAAAAAGTTTGATACGGGTGATTTAAGATTATGAGCTTCTTAAAGCAATTTCTTTTGCTTTGTTTTCATCAATTTAGTTAATGACACTGTAAAAGGCATACCTACTTTTGAATATGGATTTTTTATGATTTCTTGTGTTTCTTTGTATTCTTCCAATTCTTTAAAATCCCAACTTACATTTTGAAATTCAGAGGTTGTTATCTTTTGTATTTCGATGGCTAAATAATAATCCTTTGGTTTTTTTGATGGTGGATATTTTAGTTTATCTAAATGAATTGTTGAAAAAACTTTTGGTCCTCTACTTTTAATTTCATAAATATTTGAAGCAGTAGATTCACCACTACGTCTCAATAATAAATATTTTGCATTTACTACTTCATTATTCAGTTCTAATGAACCCATTTCTTCATCCATGCGGAAAATGTATTTTCCATTTTCTTCATACCAGTTAAAACGTTCATTAGTAGTCGCATATCCAACTAACACAAAAGTATCGTCTGGGATTAGTTTTTTTCCATTTAAATATTCTGGAATTGGTGCGTGAAGGATATTATCATCTTCTTTATCAATTTGGTAAATTTGATGGATTTTGTGACTTATATTTTCTCTTTGTGATGCTCTATCTAACAAGTGGTCAATTACTAAATCTATAAATTTTGATAATTCAGATATATCATTGTTGTTGTTTGTTGGATTGATAGCAAAAGCTCCTAAGCCCGGGATGATTTCATGGAAACCTCTTATTTCCTTTTTCTCTGTACCTGGATATAATACATAAGCTCCTCCCGATCTTCTGATTGCATCCTTGTAAGCGTGCATTTTTAATAAATCAGCATTTTTATAAATACCCTTACGCTCATTATTCTCCTCTTGTTCTATCAAATCGCTATCTGTCGAAGTTTGAATTTGAAATTGTGTGACTTTATATTTTGCATCGAAATGAATATGTACAATAAGTTCTTGTTTTTCAGCTTCTTTTTCTTTTAATATTGCTGGCCAAACTGATAAAGTATAATCGGGGCGAAGTGTGGTTGTATAACTACCCGCTTGATCATCAGTATATTTTGTACCGCCTTTAAAAGAACGATTGAAAGAGAATTTAACTTTTAATGTTCTATTTTCTGTGATAAAATCACCATACAAAGCGGTGTGTTTACCTTGTTTTACCATTACATTTAAACCATCTATGGTAGGTTCTATTAAATGATTATAAGGTTGTTCTTCGTGCTCTATATCTTTTATTTTAAACTTAGCTTTGAATAGGTCGTACAAAGTAAAAAACAACCAATACTCATATAAAGTTGCAATATCTCTTTTACCCGCTTTATAAACATCATCTCCGCCTTTCCAAACTAATTTGGAAGCTAAATCGAATTGTAACCATGTACTTAAAACTTCTCGATAACCACTTTTTCTTTGTAAAACAGGGCTATTTAATTTTAATGATGTTGGTCTAGATATATCTTTGAAAAATGATTGACTTAAAAAGCCTTCCAATTTTGTAACCAAATTAGAGGCTTCAGCAGATGGTCTGGCATATCCTTTATCTTTGAAGTACTTTTGGCAATCTTCAGCAAATCTTAAAAAAACTTCTAAGGCATGCTTTATAAATCTATTCTCAGATGTATCTGCGTGCTCGATTTTTTTGTGACTATTTATTTTATTAGGTATTGATGTAATACCTATTTTAAATAATGGATGTTTTGACTGTAATGGAATTCTAATTGAACCCGATGTAATTTGCTTACTTGCTGCATTGTTGAATCTTTTTATTCTACGAATGTCAACTACTTCTTCCTCAGTATCCCAATTGGTTTTAGGGGAAGCTATTATTTTTAGAACTGCCTCTTCAAAATCTTTGTTTTGGATGATGGCATTTATAAAACTAAATCGTTGGTAAATCGTTTCATTGTTTCTCGAAAAGTCGGTTTCAAAATTTTGTTCTACAGGAGAATTGATTTGCATTAAAAGTTCTGTACACTTATCGGTTATGTCTTTTAACATGAAACGATAGTTTTCGCGGTAACTTTTATCGAGTTCAGTATCGAACTTTGTGGCTAAGACTTCTAAAGTAATAGAAAATTCTTTATTCTCTTGAGTTATATCGGTAACAAATAATGTTAACGTTCCTACATAGATATTTGGAACAAGTCTACCTGTAGATGGTTCACGTTTAGATGTGGAAACCACGCCATCAATACTACAATGTAAGCGATATTTTTTATTGGTAAAGGCATATTCATA
The DNA here is from genome assembly GCF_046000495.1 of Flavobacterium plantiphilum. Classification (NCBI taxonomy): domain Bacteria; kingdom Pseudomonadati; phylum Bacteroidota; class Flavobacteriia; order Flavobacteriales; family Flavobacteriaceae; genus Flavobacterium; species Flavobacterium plantiphilum. Next base: position 291,079 of record NZ_JBELQA010000002.1, on the reverse strand, counting down.
GCAGTTTCCTTCCAAAATTTGAAAGGTACTTTCTCCATTTTCATTTGCTTCATTTTCTGTAATTTCAAAAAGCCTCGCCTTATTTTCAGGATAAATTTCTAAAAAGTCAATATTGTTGAAGAAGGTTAATGGTATTTGAATATGTTGTTTGAATTCCTCCATATTTTTCTATGCTTCGGCATAACTAGTAAAACCATTAGCCAATACATTTTTGTACATTCTTATTAGTTTTTCGAATGAAATAGGATACTTAATTTTAATTTCTTCAAAGTCTTTTTTGCAAAGATCTTCAAAATTCTTTTCGAAATCTTCTTTTTTCATGCCATCAATGCATAATCCCGCTAAGGCAATTAATATTTTCACCAACTTACTTCTAGAACCATGTAATTTAGGTAATAATTTTTGCATAATCGCAATATCTAAACAATCATCATCTGTAGTTGAAGGTTCTAGTATTTTCAGTTTAGTTACCAATTGCATAATTTCAGCCGCAGAACGATAGCCAAATTCAGCACCTACTTTTTTAAGCTCGTTAAAGAAATAAACCAACTCTTTTGCTAATGCTTCATTTTTGTCTATTTCTAGATTTTCTGCAATTAATAAAAAACTTTCTGCCATTGCAATTCCTTGTCCTTTTAGTTTCGATAAATCTGGAACACCTGGATTTGCTAAAAAGCCATTGATTTCATCTTCTGTAATTCTGAATTCAATTACGTTTGCTCTATCAAGCACTTTTGGACTAAACATATACGTTGTTTCATCAATATTAACCGTTCCAATAATAAATACATTTTTCGGCCAACCTATTTCTAAAGGTATAGACAAACCATATAAACTTTTTCTTGTATTACCCGTATATAATTTTATGGTATCGTTAGATTCCATTATGCTTAAAAAGTCTGCGAAATAACGTTCTACATGACTAAGGTTCATTTCATCTAAAATCAGAAAGTATGGTCTGCTTTCATCTTTTTCAGCATCAATTAATAAATTTAACACACCACTATCTGGAGTTATGTATTCATTAGGGTTTAAACCATTAGGATAGCCCACCAAAGGTTCGCGATTGGTCCAATCAGCACCAACTGGCACAATTTTATATTGAAAATCATTTTCACAAATCCATTGCACAAAGCTCTGAGCAATTTTGGTTTTTCCAGAACCGGATAAGCCGCTAAGGATTACAAATGGTTTTGCAGTTAAAGAAGCTATAAATCGAGAAACCATTTTTTCTGAGAATAATAAGCTTGCTTCTTCTGTTTTTTGATGAAAAAATTTGTAATTAAAATTATTCATAAATATATCTTCATCATTTTGGAAAGGTACATTTATTAAAGGTAAATTTTCAGTGTTTTGATTGTAATATTCATGATTTATTAATTCTAATAATTCTATAGGACAGGGAGTAAGGTATGCTCCTTGTCTTAAATCTAGTTTCTTATTATAAAACACTTCACTTATATTAGCAATTTCGTCTAGTTTTTTTTTATTACTTGGTTTTAAAATTTCAGTTCTGCTTAAAGGAGTTTTAAAAGGAGTGTAGTTTTCTAGTGAAATTAAATAGGCAGGTCCATTCCATTCTGTGCCTTGTACACCATTAGTCTCTATAGCTTTATTTTTAACAATAGAAATGCCGGAGATGTATGAATTATCAATTAGGTGTAATATATAATCACCATCATTCACTTTTGTCATGTTGTTATATATATCTGCACCTCTCTTATCTTTTTGTGGTGACCACAATGCTTTTCCTAAAGCTCTTTCGCCTTCTAATCTATCAATCCTTTTTTTGGTAATAGTTTTTTCTATCCAATATTTTACTTCATTATTTTTTTTAGATATTTTAAATCCATTATCTCGTAATATTTTAAAAGGAATATCAATTTTATTTTTGAAATCAGATAAAAGCAATTCTTTACCACCATTTATTTTATTTGCTTCTGATAAAACTAAAATAGGAGGATATTTAACATCATTATAAATTAAATCATAAGTAGAAGAATTTCTGTTTTCCCGTAGATTAGGATTTAAATTAATTTTTTCTATTGCCTGTAATAAAAGATCTTTTGTGAAATTCATGTTTTACTAGATTAATTTAAAAACTGAAAAATGATAATATGTAAACTAACTAAATAATTTTGCTAGTTTTTCAAAATTATAGGAATGTATAAGTAACCTATTTTTATACTTTCTAAATAATTTTTTTGGTTGACGTTTACTTTTATTATGCAAATCTAACAAATAGAATTTCTTTAATAAGAAAATGTTTAACTATTTAATTGTATTTTAAAGTTGAATATTTTTATTTAGTATTCCCCTAGCCCTGACCGCAGTGGAACTCCTGATGCAGTAGGCTTGTATTTTTTTCTTGTGCCAAAAGAGCGACTGCAGGAAGCTCCTTTTTGGTGCTTAGAAAAAAACAAGACTATAAATAAGAGTGGAGCGAAGGGCAGGAAATAGCTTCTTATAAAAATAGTTCTCGATACAAATTTTCGGAAAAAGCTATTCGCATTTTCCGAAAATTCACTCGAACTGACTACTGTTACGTCACTTCGAGTGTTTTTGGCTTGAAGGAATTTGTTTTGAACAGCAACTTGACAAGCCAAAAATGTATCGAGAAGCATTGTGATAACATCCTATAATCTTTTGAAAAAATCTCATAGGAAATCGTTGTAGTTTTGGGATATTTTTGTAAAATCATCAATACATTGTAGGATATGTGTATTGATGGCGAGAAACTGAATATAAAATCCCATCTTTAATAAATGAAAAATTTACCATTATTAGATATCGCTATTATTATCATTTACCTGATGATTATGATTGGCGTGGGAATTTATTTCTCCAGAAAAAACAAGAGTTCAGAGCAGTATACTAAGGCTTCGGGAGCCATTCCGGGCTGGGCAATAGGTCTGTCATTGTATGCTACTTTCCTGAGCAGTAATACTTTTTTAGGGGTTCCGGGAAAAGCTTTTGGGAGTAACTGGAGTGCTTTTGTGTTTAGTTTGTCGATGCCTTTTGCGGCCATTATTGCGTACAAATTATTCATTCCGTTTTACAGAAGTGTACAGGAAGTTTCGGCTTATTCGCATTTGGAAAAACGTTTTGGATTATGGGCCAGAACCTATGCGGTGGTGTGTTTTATTTTTACACAACTGGCCAGAATGGGTTCGATATTCTTTGGAATTGCATTGAGTTTACAGGCGCTTACGGGTTATGATATGCAGTCAATCATGCTGGTTGTGGGTATTTGTATTGTAATTTATACGGTTTCGGGCGGAATTGAAGCAGTAATTTGGACTGAGGTAATTCAGGCGGTTTTGCTGACTTTTGGAGCCTTATTGATTTTGTTTACTATCATCAACAAAGTACCGGGTGGCGTAAGTGAGATTATCGAAATAGGAAATGCCGATGATAAATTCAGTCTGGGTTCTTTTTCTCTGGATTTTAGTTCGCCTACTTTCTGGGTGATCTTATTGTATGGTTTCTTTATCAACCTGAACAACTTTGGTATCGACCAGAATTATGTACAAAGATACCATGCGGCAACAACTAAAAAAGAAGCGGCTAAATCCTTATGGATTTGTGTTTTGATGTACGTGCCTATTTCATTGCTGTTTTTTATTATTGGTTCCTGTCTGTATGCTTATTACCATATTAATCCTGAATTAATTGAAGGAGTTAAATTAAAAGCAGCTGCCGAAGGACTTCCTTTACGAAGCACTGCCGAACAGATTAAGGCTGCAGCGCAAACACTGAAACCATCAGATTATGGCGATAAAGTGATGCCAATGTTTATGGTAAAAGAAATTCCGTCCGGACTAGTAGGACTGATTATTTCGGCTATTATGTCGGCGGCGATGAGTACCATCAGTTCCGGGATGAATGCTACGGCAACAGTTTTTTGTATTGATATTTATAAAAGATATTTCAATCCTAATTTAGGAGAAACACAATTTTTAAGACTGCTTTATATTGCTACGGCTGTTTTTGGAATCGCCGGAATGGGTGTTGGAATTATGCTGATAGGAACTAAGAGTGTATTAGATATCTGGTGGGAACTGAGCGGAATATTCTCAGGTGGAATGCTGGGACTGTTTTTATTAGGAATTCTGAGCAGACAGTCTAAAAATTTAGAAGCGATGATTGCAACGGCCATTGGGTTAGTGGTGATTTTATGGATGTCACTCTCAGATAAAATTGCGGCCAGTTATCCGGTTTTAAAAAGCCCTTTTGATACTAATATGATTATTGTAATAGGAACGTTAAGTATCTTTTTGACAGGAATTATTATTACGAGAATCAGAGGGAAGAAACTGGAAAGCAGTATTTAGGAAGCAAGAAGTTAGAGGGAAGAGGAAAGAAGCAAGAGGAAAGAAAGCAGAGAGTGGCTTTGTGAGGTTTGTGTTTTTATAAAGGACATCAAAGAAAAAAATCTTAGTGCGCTTTGTGTTTAAAAAAGAAAAAGAAGGAAGAATAAAGATTAAAGCAGTGGTTTTTGACTGATTACCATCACTAATCACTAATTATTAAATAAAAAACGATGAACAATTCAAAAAAAGGATTTATTCCGGTAATGTTAACGCCATTTAATAATGATGGCAGCATTGATTACAAAACTTTAACAGCTCTTACAGAATTGTATTTAAAGTCTGGAGTTACGGGTTTATTTGCCAATTGTTTGTCAAGTGAAATGTTTGAATTATCCGAAGCAGAACGTCTTCAGGTAACCAAACACGTGGTTGATGTCGTGGCAGGTCAGGTGCCAATTGTAGCTACCGGGACTTTTGAAGGAACGATTAGTGAACAGGCCGATTTTACTAAAAAAATATACGGTACGGGAATCGATGCTGTGATTTTAATATCCGGTTTACTGGCTAAAGAAACAGATTCAGATGCTGTGTTTGTGGATAATGTACACCAGCTGCTGGATTTAACACCGGGAATTCCAACGGGTTTTTATGAATGTCCGGTTCCTTATAAAAGAGTACTGACAGCGGCTCAGCTAGAAGATTTTGTCAATACAGGAAGAGTAATTTACCATAAAGACACCAGCTTAGATATCAATCAGATTAAGGCAAAACTGAGTGTAGTAAAAAATCCTGAATTTGGTTTGTATGATGCGTATATGGTACATGCTATCGAATCGTTAAAAGCAGGTTCGGCAGGATTGTCCTGTATTCAGGGGAACTTTTTCCCGGAATTAATTGTCTGGATTTGCGACAATTATAATGATACTTCTAAGAAAGAGGAATTAGCAGCAGTACAACAATTTTTAGAGTCTAATATGGGGGTTATGCATGATGTGTATCCTATTGTGGCTAAATATGCTTTACAAAAAAGAGGTTTGCCTATTTCAAATTTCACCCGCAGAGAAGTAGGGGATTTTTCTCCTATTGTAAAATATGCAGTAGATCAGCTGCAAACAGAATATGATATGCTCCAGAATGAATTGTCATTCTAGTTTATAAAAAGAAATACATTTTGGTTAGTGTATGGTTAGTGTTAGTTTTTAGTGATTATTAAGTCGTCTGTTCGATTGTTTTTGTGTATTGACCGTTCCTCCCAATTAGGTCATTGTATAGAAATGTAAGAACTTTTTTTGACCATAATTTTTGTTCTGAATACAATTTCCAATGGAAATTTTTCGAACAGATGGTTTAATAATTTTTGAATCGCTTGTCGTTTACTGTTGCCACGAATGCACTAATTTCTTTTAAAATCTTTGCGAAAATTTTTAAATTACCGCAGTTTTTTTGGGGACATCAACTTTAGCTTGTATCGTCTGTTTTCTTTTATCTTTCCTCTTGCTTCTTTTCTCTTGCTTCTTTTTCAATTCGATAAATACCTTTTCTTGTATTCCATAGGGGTAATTCCTGTTACTTTTTTAAAATGGCGGTAAAAATTAGACACATTATTAAAACCGCATTCAAAACAAATCATTTCGGTTGGGATTTTGTTTTCAATCAGCAGCCTGCAGGCATGACTGATTCGGATTTCTATTAGAAAATCATAATAGGTTTTCTTGGTCATCAGTTTAAAATAGCGGCAAAAAGAAGTCACACTTAAGTTACTAAAGGCTGCAATTTCTTTTAAGGTAATCTCTCTCTTGTAATTCGAAAGGGTGTAACTGCATATTCGGTTGAGTCTGATCGAATCTGATTCATTGGATTGATAAAACGCATGCGAAGCGGTGATTTCGGTATATTCTTCCGTTTCCGATAGAAATTTTAAGATGTTTAATAAAATAATCAGCTTGTCGATATGATTGGCATGAGACGCTTTTTTCATTTGCTCCATCACTTTTTCACGGGTTTTTCCATGAATAATCATGCCTTTTTTTGCTTTTTCAAAGAGTTTCGGAATCAGAAAAGATTCGGGTAAATGTATAAAATCTTTGCCTAAACAATCCGGTAAAAACTGAATTACAATGGCTTCTACATCCAAATCCTTTTTATTCTGATAATATTCCTCGTGACAACGCCAGGTATGAGGCAAATTTTCACCCAGCAAAATAAGCTCTCCAGAGCTGAAATTACTGATGTTGTCCCCTATAAAACGTACCCCTTCACCTTTGATTACATAATGCAGTTCCAGCTCGGGATGGTAATGCCAGATCTTCCCAAAATTAGGTTCTTTGTTGTGGCGCACTTCAAAAGAGCTTTGGATGCTGGTGGGTACTTTGTGAAATAAAGGCTTCATAAACAGCTGGTTTCGATTTAGGATGCAAAATTAGTGTAAATTTTACAATTACAAATATTTTTATGATAATATCCTATAAATACATGCAAATAACTAACAATGAATAAATGCTGATTTTTAGCATATTTGATAATAGGTTTTTATTCTTGAAATTATAGTCAGTTTGATTAAGTTTAAGAGATTTCTACTGTCAGTCTGAACCTGTTGAAAACCTCATTTTTAGATAGAAAACATTTCGACAGGCTCAGTGTGACAGAAAAATTAATCAGACTCTTAGTTTAGAAAGTTTAAGAAATAACAAATAATCATTAATAGCATGTCACAAAGCAATTTGAGTTTAAAATTCAAATTGCTTTGTGCTCTATTGCTTATAAATAATTTAAAAAAATGAACATTTATTTAGTAGCCAGTGGCGATTTGCGTTTGTCAGCAAATCAGGTATGTTGGGAAGCACAAGCCCAAATGGAACAATTATTATCAGAAGCAGTTGCCGAAGCAGGCGGAAAAATCATAAGAGCTCATGCCTATGATGAGAAAAAACAACATGGTTTTATTGACAGCCAGAAAATGGGAATGCAGGTTTTTAAAAATATTGATCCTACCGCTCCGCTTATTGTTGCTGAAAGTGTCTGGCAATATTCACACCACGTTCTGGCAGGTTTAATTACACACAAAGGTCCAATTTTAACGGTGGCCAACTGGAGCGGAGAATGGCCGGGACTAGTAGGAATGTTAAATTTAAATGGTTCTTTAACTAAAGCAGGAGTTACATACAGCACGTTATGGAGTGTGGATTTTAGTGATGATTTTTTCAAAAATAATTTGAAAAACTGGATGCAGACCGCTACAGTAAAACCAGATTTAAGTCACGTAAAAGCTTTTGACAAAGCATTAATTCCTTCGGACGAACTGGCTAAAGGAGTTGCTTTTGCAAAAGCTTTCAGAAATGAAAAAGCCATTATGGGTGTTTTTGACGAAGGTTGTATGGGAATGTTCAATGCGATTGTTCCGGATCATTTGTTACATCCAACCGGAATTTATAAAGAAAGATTATCGCAGTCTTCGCTTTACGCAAAAATGCAGACAGTGAAAGACGAAGAGGCAGAAATGGTCTTACAATGGCTGCTGGATAAAGGAATGAAATTCAATTGGGGAACGGATGAAGGGACTCAATTAACCAGAAACCAAACTTTGTTACAATGCAAAATGTACATTGCTGCAGTACGCATTGCAGCCGAATTTGGTTGTGATACTATCGGAATCCAGTACCAGCAGGGCTTGAAGGATTTAGTTCCGGCGAGTGATCTGGTTGAAGGTTTACTGAACAATCAAAACCGTCCTCCTGTTTTTGACGAAGAAGGTAATGAATTATTTGCCGGAGAAGCTTTGCCACATTTTAACGAAGTCGATGAATGTGCCGGAATCGATGCATTACTGACTTACAATTTATGGCGCTCTATGGGCTTGAAAGGCGAAAATACCCTGCACGATTTACGCTATGGAGAATATTTTAAAAACGAATCTATCGACGGATTTGTTTGGGTATTCTTAATTAGTGGAGCAGCACCACCGGAACATTTTGTAGGAGGTTATGAAGGAACTTCAAGCGAAAGACAGCCTGAAATGTACTTTAGATTAGGCGGTGGAAGCGTAAAAGGTGTAAGTAAACCGGGATCTATTGTCTGGAGTCGTATTTATGTAATGGATGACGCCCTGCATTGTGATTTAGGAATTGGAGAATCGGTAGATTTACCAAAAGAAGAATTAGACCGTAGATGGAATATGACTACACCACAATGGCCTATTATGAACGCTACTTTAAAAGGAGTAAGCCGTGACCAGATGATGGGTCGTCACAAAGCGAATCACATTCATGTGGTGTATGCTGAAAACGAAGCTGAAGCCAACAAATTGTGCCGAATTAAAGCAGCAGCTCTACAGGAACTGGGAATTCAGGTTCACTTTTGCGGAGATGTAGCGTTGTAATAAAACATTTATTGTACGTCAGTTCGAGTGAATTTTTATCGAAACAAGGCTTCTCGATACATTTTTGGCTGATTTGAAATTTATTCTGAATTCAAGTTTCCGAAGCCAAAAACACTCGAAGTGACGCAATCATAATATAGCAATTAGAGTCATTTTCGACACAAAAATGCCTGTCTGTAATAAACAGGCATTTTTTGTTTTTTAAATCAGTTTAAGTATTGTGCAAAATATTGATACAAAGCGAAATGCAAAATAAAAAAAAGCTCAAATTGACGATTTATAATTACATTTAGGATTGTTTTTAAAATGAAAAAAATAGACAGAACAGAGATAATAACGGATAAAAATGAATTAATTAGTTTTCTTAATTTTAATTTTTGCAAATCTGTGTTCTAAATAAAAAAAATGAAAAGTTACAAGATGAAGAAATTGAAAGGAATTACATGGAACCATACCAGAGGACTTTTGCCAATGGTTGCTACGGCTCAGCGTTTTACAGAGTTGTATCCGGATGTAGAGATTAGCTGGGAAAAGAGAAGTTTACAGGAATTTGCCGATGCTTCGATTGAAGATCTGGCTAAAAGATTTGATTTATTGGTCATTGATCATCCGTGGACTGGTTTTGGTGCAGCGACTAACACTATTGTACCTTTGTCTGATCATTTTTCAGCTGAATATATCAAAGATCAGGAAGTCAATACTGTAGGAAAATCATACGAAAGTTATGTTTTTGACAACAAGCTATGGGCTTTGCCTATCGATGCAGCTACTCCTGTTGCGGCAGCCCGTTTGGATATTTTAGAAAAAAACGGTTTAAAAGTTCCTGAAACTTACGACGATTTATTGGCTTTGGCCAAAAAAGGATTGGTGGCATTTGCCGGAATCCCGGTAGATTCATTAATGAGTTTTTATTCGTTTTGCTGTAGTTTAGGCGAAGCACCTTTTCAATCTCAGCAAAAAGTGATTTCGGAAGAAACAGGAATTAAAGCGTTACAAATGCACCGTGAATTAGCGCAATTGATGGATCCTGCTAATTTTAACCGAAATCCAATTCAGGTCTATGAAGCCATGGTCAATACTGATGAAATAGCGTACTGTCCCTTTGCTTACGGATATTCTAATTATTCAAGAATTGGTTACAGTAAGCATTTATTACATTTTTATGATTTAGTAAAGTTGAACGATCAGCCTATGATTAGTTCGCTTGGCGGAACAGGATTAGCTGTTTCTGCTTTTAGCGAAAACCTACCAGAGGCATTAAAATATGCCGAGTTTACAGGTTCTTCTCAGGTACAACAAAATATTTTTGCCGATAATGGGGGACAACCCGGACATTTACAGGCATGGAAAAATGAAAGAATTAATGGCATCACCCATGATTATTTTAAAAATACGCTGCCGGCTTTAGAGCGTGCTTTCTTGCGTCCAAGATATTCCGGTCACATGTATTTTCAGGATCATGCCGGCGATGTTGTGCGTGATTATCTGATGAATGGGGGTGATGAAAAAGAGGTTTTAGCCGCAATGGATGCTTTGTATGTAAAATCACTTAATCCCGCAACAGTATGAGACCTTTAGAAGGTGTAGTGGTTTTAGAATTTTGTCAGTTTCTGGCAGGACCTTCAGCAGGATTAAAACTCGCCGATTTAGGTGCCAGAGTCATCAAAATTGAAAGACCTGTAAAAGGAGAAGCCTGCCGTCAATTGAGTATCAAAGACTTATTTGTTGACGAAAACAGTTTGTTATTTCATACCATTAATCGAAATAAAGATTCTTTTGCCGCCGACCTTAAAAATCCCGACGATTTAGAATTGGTTAAAAAACTCATTACCAAGGCTGATATTATGACCCATAATTTCAGACCGGGTGTAATGGATAAAATAGGTCTGGCTTTCGCCGATGCTATGGATATCAATCCCAAAATTATCTACGGTGTGGTTTCCGGCTATGGGGATGAAGGACCGTGGTCTAAAAAGCCGGGGCAGGATTTATTGGTGCAATCCTTATCCGGTTTAACCTGGTTAAGTGGTCGAAAAAGTCAGGGACCGGTTCCTTTTGGTTTATCCGTGGCTGATATCATGTGCGGCAATCATTTGGTACAAGGACTTTTGGCAGCTTTATTAAAAAGAGCCAAAACCAATAAAGGGGTTTTGGTTGAGGTTTCTTTAATCGAATCGATTTTAGATGTTCAGTTTGAAGCCATTACCTCCTATTTGAACGATGGTGGGAAATTGCAGGAAAGAGGTGATGTTGCCGGAAGTGCGCATGCTTTTTTAAGTGCGCCTTATGGTGTTTATAAAACTCAGGATGGTTATCTTTCTTTGGCTATGGGCGATTTAATGTACATTAGTGAATTGCTGGAAGTCAATCTTGAAAAATACCAGGAAAAACATTTGTGGTTTGAATTCCGTGACGAAATCAGAACGCTGTTGAGTGATAGATTATCGAAAGAAACAACTGATTATTGGTTGCAATTGTTGCAGGAAAAAGGCGTTTGGTGCGGAAAAGTACTCAACTATCAGGACTTAGATGCAATAGATTTTGGTATGCCAATGAAACAAACCATCGAAAATTCAGATCATAAAAAAATCGTTACTACCAGAAGTCCGATTCAGTTAGATGGCGAAATTCTGACGAGTCGAAAAGCAGCACCAAAAGTAGGAGAACATAATAAAATAATTCTTGAAACTATTATCAATTAGAAGATGAAACCATTAGAAGATTATTTAATAATAGATTTCAGCCAGTTTCTTTCAGGACCTTCGGCAAGTTTGCGTCTGGCCGATTTAGGAGCCCGCGTGATAAAAATTGAGAAACCGGGAACAGGTGATATTTGCAGAACTTTATACACTTCGGATTTGATTATGAACGGAGAATCTTCCGTTTTTCATACGATAAATCGAAATAAAGAATCCTTTGCAATTGATTTCAAACAGCCGCAAGAATTAGCAAAACTGAAGAAACTTTTGGCGAAAGCCGATGTGGTGATGCATAATTTCAGACCGGGCGTTATGGAACGCATTGGACTGAGTTATGAAGAGGTAAAAAAGATAAATCCTAATGTGGTATATGCTTCGATAAGTGGCTACGGCTCAAAAGGTGCTTATAAAGATTTGCCGGGACAGGACTTGCTGTTGCAATCCTTGACGGCTTTAACCTGGTTAACAGGAAACGAAGGCGACGGGCCGGTTCCTATGGGATTGTCTATCGTGGATATGCTGGCCGGAGCGCATTTGGCTCAGGGAATCTTAGCGGCTTTGTACCGAAAAGTGACTCAAAATACAGGTGCTTTAGTAGAAGTGAGTATGCTGGAATCGGCATTTGATTTTCAGTTTGAAACCATTACGACTTTCTTTAATGACGGTGGCGAATTGCCGGTACGAACTAAAACCAACAATGCGAATGCTTATCTGGGTGCACCTTACGGAATTTACCAGACTAAAAATGGTTACATGAGCCTTGCCATGGGTTCAATACCTGTTTTGGCTGAATTGTTAAGTTGTGAAGAACTAAAACAATTTCCCGAAAATAAATTTACATTAAGAGACGAAATAAAATCAATTTTGGCAGCGCATTTACGCACACAGGATTCGGAATATTGGTTGGGTATTTTAGAACCGGCTGATATTTGGTGTGCCAATGTGTTAAATTACGAGCAGCTTTTTGCTCAGGAAGGATTTAAGGTTTTAGACTTTGTGCAGCAGGTAGAAATGCTGGATGGCTACAGTTATAAAACTACCCGATGTCCTGTTAGAATTGATGGGGAATTATTTACTTCGGGTAAGGGATCGCCAAAATTGGGTCAGGACAATCAAAATATCATAAACGAATTTAATCTTAGCTAATGGAAAATCCAGTCTTTAGAATAGCAGTTCGAAAATTTGGGCCTTTTGAAACGGCCATGCAGCAACTTTGGGATGCATTTTGTTTAAAATACGATATTAGTATCGGGGTCGAAATGGTTCCAATGGAATTACATGATTTGTATGAACAGACTATCAGTGAAGGCGGTTTGAAAAAAGGAGACTGGGATATTGCTCATATGAACACCGACTGGATTTTTGATGCGGCTAATGCAAATGCAGTTCAGGATTTAACGTCGTTTATTGCTACTGAAGCACCTCAGAATTTTCCCGAAGGCTGGCATAATTCTTTATTGCATTTGCAGGAAATTGAAGGGGGAATTTATGGATTGCCTTTTCATGATGGTCCTGAATGTTTGATTTACAGAAAAGATTTATTCGAAGATTCGATAGAAAAAGAACATTTTAAAAAGCAGTTTGGTTACGAATTAGCTCCGCCTCAAACCTGGCAGGAATTTGAGCAAATCGCTACTTTTTTTAATCGTCCTGATAAAAATCTATACGGCTGTGTTTTTGCTAATTATCCTGACGGACACAATATGGTATTTGATTTTTGCCTGCATTTATGGACCCGTGGCGGTTCACTATTAAATGCTGAAAACAAAATGAATATCAACACCCAGGCCGCAATTGATACCTTAGATTATTACCGTTATATTGTTAAAAACACCGATGCTGTTCACCCTGGCTCTGCTGATTTTGGTTCGGTTGAAGCAGGAATGGCTTTCGCCAACGGAGAAGCCGCTATGACAATTAACTGGTTTGGTTTTGCCTCAATGTGTGAAGTTATTTCCGAATCAAAAGTAAAAGGAAAAGTTGATGTTACTACTTTGCCCTTCGCGGTAGGCGGAAAAACAGCTTCACTGAATGTTTATTGGTTGTATACAATTGGAACAGGAAGTAAAAATAAAAAGCTGGCCTATGATTTTTTACGATTTGCTACTACTGCTGAAAGTGATAAATTATTAACTAATGAAGGTGGAATAGGCTGCAGAAAATCCACATGGAAAGATGCTGAGATTAACGAAACCATTCCGTATTACCACAAGCTGGAGAGCTTACATGAAAATGCACTGACTTTACCACAAATTGCAGTTTGGCCGGATATTGCCATACTGATAGACCAAATGGTGCTGACTGCTTTAAAAACAGACATTCCATCGGCAGATTTATTAAAAAACACACAAATTGAAATTGAAAAAATACTATAATTATGCATATCCCTTATAAACCCGAATTGCCAAAAACCAATCAGCCTATAGTAATTATTGGTGCCAGCGGAATAGTAAAAGATGCGCATTTACCTGCTTATAAAATTGCAGGATTTGAGGTTTTCGGGATTACGAACAGAACTTTTGCCAAGGCTCAGGCAATGGCAAATGAATTTGGGATTCCCCACGCTTTTGAAACCGTAGCTGATGCTGTACGTAACGCTCCGGCTAATGCCGTTTATGATATTACGGTTTTACCGGAACAATACATTGAAATTTTAGAACAATTGCCTGATGGTGCTGCAGTTTTGATTCAGAAACCCATGGGAAATGATCTGGCTGAAGCCAAAGGAATTCTGGAAGTTTGCGAAAGAAAGAAATTAGTGGGTGCGATTAATTTCCAATTGCGTTTTGCCCCTTTTGTAGCAGCAGCCCGTCATTTGATTAACGAAGGGATCATTGGTGAATTGTACGACATGGAATTTAAAGTAACGGTAAATACACCCTGGGAATTATTTCCGTTAATCAAAGTACATCCGCGATTAGAGATTTTATTTCACAGTGTGCATTACATTGATTGTATCCGTTCGTTTGCAGGTGATCCAAAATCGGTTTTAGCGAAAACATGGAAACATCCGTTGAAGGATTTATCGTCTTCGCGTTCCACTATTATTCTGGATTATGGCGATACAATGCGTGCGGTTATCAATACGAATCACGATCATCATTTTGGTCCGGAACATGAAGAAAGCTACATTAAATGGGAAGGAACTAAAGGAGCTATCAAGGCTAAAATGGGCTTGCTGATGAACTATCCGGCAGGTCTGGAAGATGTTTTTGAATATGCAGTTGCCAATGATGAAGGAAAATACGAATGGAATAAAGTACAGCTGGAAGGCTCGTGGTTCCCGGAAGCTTTTGTGGGAACAATGGCAAACCTGATGCGTTACAAAGAAGGTTCGGATACGGTATTACACGCTAGTGTTGAAAACGTTCTTGGAACGATGAAGGTCGTGGAAGCCTGTTATATCAGTAATAAAAAAGGTGGAGTTCCACAAATGGAGTTATAAAAATAATAAATTAAAGTCCTCAGTCCTTAGCAATTAGTCCTTAGTATTTTGGCTAGTCACTAAGGACTAGGGACTAAGTACTAAACAACTAAAAATATGTATTTCAAATCAACTTTTTTTGAAGAGTATCAATTAGATGAAAAGCGTGTGACGCTGGGAAGAACCATAACCGAAACGGATTTTGTAGTGCATGCCGGGCATACCGGTGATTTTTTTCCGCATCACATGGATGAAGAATGGTGTAAAACACAGCCTTTTGGTCAGCGTATTGCTCATGGGACAATGGTTTTTGCAATTGGAATCGGGCTAACCGCATCAGAGATTAATCCGGAAGCTTTTTCTAAGGGTTATGACCGGATGCGTTTTGTAAAACCGGTGCATATTGGGGATACCATTCATTCAGAGATTACGATTTCTGAAAAAGGAGACGCCAAAAGACCAGAGATGGGAACGGTGACAGAGCACGTAGAAATTATCAACCAGCGAGGAGAAGTAGTGATGGTTTGCGACCATTTGTTACTGGTAAAAAGAAAAAATTAAATGACCAATAATTATCAATTATGAAAATAACCAATCAAATGGGAGATGTCCATGAGGTACCTACAGAAAAAGGACAGGGTTCAAAATATTTGTTGCCTTTTATTTTAATAACGACGCTGTTTTTCCTTTGGGGAATGGCTCACGGACTTGATGGAATTTTAATTCCGCACCTTAAAAAAGCCTGTCAGCTTAACAACAGACAATCCACATTGATTGATACGGCAATTTATTTGGCTTATTTTCTAATGGCGATTCCGGCAGGAATGATTATTAAAAAAATTGGATATAAAAACAGTATCATTACCGGTTTGTTAGTTTTTGCAACGGGAGCCTTTTTATTTGTTCCCGCAGCTAATTCGCGAGCGTATGATTTGTTTTTAATTGCGTTGTTTATTATTGGATGCGGACTGACTATTCTGGAAACCAGTGCGAATCCTTATGCAGCAATTTTAGGTCCGCCGGAATCTTCTTCTTTTCGATTGAATCTGGCTGCATCTTTTAATGGACTGGCAGTGTCGGTAGCAGGATTTTTGGGAGGTTTTTTTATTCTTTCAGGGATTAATCATACTCCGGAGCAAATGGCTGCAATGCCAGATGCAGAGCGAATAGCTTATCTGACTGGTGAAGCGGCAGCTGTAAAATTGCCTTATATCATATTAGGATCTATATTGGTTTTAGTTGCTGTTTTATTTTATTTCATGCATTTACCATCAATGAAATCTGAGAATACAGAAGTAGAGGTAAAGCCCGGATTTTTTTCAGTGTTGAAACACCGTCATTTGAGCTGGGCTGTAGTAGCGCAGTTTTTCTATGTGGGAGCTCAGGTATGTGTAACGAGTTTCTTTATCAGAATTGCTCAGAAAGAAGCAGGATTAGATGAAAAAATGGCTGCCTACTATTATGGTATTTACGGATTGTTGTTTATGATAGGGCGATTTACAGGAACTTTCTTTTTGAAGTTTGTAAAAGATTATGTGTTGCTTTCTGTTTATGCTGTTCTGAGTACAATACTTTGTGCTGTAGCGATTTATGGTACAGGAGTTTATGTTATTTATGCATTGTGGGGAATTGGATTTTTTATGTCTATTATGTTCCCAACGATTTTCTCTCTTGGTTTAGTAGGATTAAAAAACAATACCGAAATCGGTTCTTCGTGGTTGGTAATGTCTATAATTGGCGGAGCCATTTTGCCATACGGAATGGGAACTTTGATTGATATGAATCATGATGACATTCAATCAGGTTATTTGATTCCGTTAGTGTGTTTCCTGATTATCCTTTATTTTGGAGTTTTTGGACACAAGGTGAAAAAAGTAGCCTGATTCGGTTTTTTTAAAATTATTGGCCCCTTTTTTTCAGCAATGAAAAGAGGGGTTTTTTTGTTACATCGCTTTTAATTTAAACGATGCATGATTACTATTTTAATTAAATAATTTTAAATATATTTGTGAGATAATCGATTACATTTTTTATTATAACAAAAAAACAATCAAAAAAAAATCAGAATGAAAATTAAATCAGGAAATTTATTATTTATTGCTGTTGTTACTTTCTTGAGCTGCTGGTCACAAAACAGCGTAGCTCAGGTTTCCAATTCCAATGCAACTTATGAAGGAATTGAATTTAAAATGGCGATAGTTCAAGAACCGGTTATACCAAATAATTCCGTGAACATTAAAGATTTTGGTGCAGTAAGCGGAGGCGATGTTTTAAACTCAGAAGCCTTTGCTAAAGCTATTGAAGCAGTGAGCCAAAAAGGTGGCGGAAAAGTTATTATTCCTCCTGGAATTTGGTTAACAGGACCTATTATTTTAAAAAGTAATCTGGAATTACATGCGCAGGCAGGAGCTTTAATTAAATTTTCACCCGATAAAAGTTTGTATCCACTTATAGAAACCAGTTTTGAAGGCTTGAATACCTGGCGTTGTATTTCGCCTCTTTACGGTAAGAATCTGGAAAATGTTGCTTTCACTGGGAAAGGAGTCTGGGATGGTTCAGGCGAAGTGTGGAGACAGGTTAAAAGAAGCAAACTAACCGAAAGCCAATGGAAAAAATTTGTAGCTTCGGGAGGAGTTGTGAATGCATCCAAAACGAGCTGGTATCCATCAGAAATTTTTATGAATGCTTCTGAAGGTGCAGACCAGAATGTACGTTTGGACTTAAAAACCAAAGAAGATTTTGAAAAAATTCATGATTTTCTTCGTCCGGTTCTAGTGAGTATTCAAAACAGTAAAAGAGTATTGTTTGATGGACCGGTGTTTCAAAATTCTCCGGCATGGAATATTCACCCGTTAATGATTGAGGATTTGATTGTTCGAAATGTATCGGTTCGTAATCCCTGGTTTTCTCAAAATGGTGACGGTCTTGATGTAGAATCCTGTAAAAATGTATTGGTAGAAAATTCCAGTTTTGATGTGGGTGATGATGCCATTTGTATCAAATCAGGAAAAGATAAAGACGGACGTGACAGAGGAATCCCGTGTGAAAATCTGGTGATCCGAAATAATATTGTGTATCATGGACATGGCGGAGTAACGGTAGGAAGCGAAATGTCCGGCGGGGTAAAAAACATGCATGTTTCTAATTGTACTTTTATGGGAACAGATGTAGGACTGCGTTTTAAAAGTAATCGCGGACGTGGGGGAGTTGTTGAAAATATCTTCATTTCGGATATTTTTATGACTGATATTCCATCTCAGGCCATTTCTTTTAATCTTTATTATGGCGGAAAATCAATTGCTGAAACTCTTGAAGAAGGAGGAACACCGGTAGAAAATAAAATGATTCCTGTGGATGAGAAAACACCACAATTCAAGAATATTTCGATGAAAAACATCACTATAGCCGGAGCTAATCAGGCAGTATTTTTACAGGGATTACCTGAAATGAATCTGGAAAATATTGAAATTTCGAATTTGAAAGTAAAAGCAGATAAAGGTTTTACCATTATTGATGCCAAAGGAATTAAAATTACTGATGCAGAGATAGACCTTAAAGACACCGCAGTATTTGATGTTTATAATGCTAAAAATTTGTCGCTTAAAAATGTGGAATTCAATTCGACTTCTCCAAAAGCAGTTACGATAAACGGAGCAGCTTCTGAGAATATTGATTTATCAACTTCTGATTTGTCTAAGAAAACATTTATAGGAGCAAAAGTTCCTAAAAAAGCGGTGAAATTTTAAATAACAGACTAAAATATCCGGAATCTCCAAAATCAGCTGATTTTGGAGATTTTTTTATTCAGGAAGCAATTTTATTCATTCTTAAAAATAATAAAAGATGAAAATAACTTTGGTATTTGCAGCACTGTTTTTAACGGTTTTTTCTTTTGTATTGAAAGCTCAGCATACGGATGCAGCAGCAAATAAAAAAACCGAATGGCTGATGACGTCTTTCCTTCAACATAAAACAGAGCAAACCACAATTTTAGGAAACCCAACAATTGTTCTGTCTCCTTATGGAAACGCAGTTGCTTTTGATGGTATTGATGATGCTTTGTTTTTAAAAGAAATGCCATTAAAAGGTTTGAAATCCTTTACAGTCGAGATGATTTTTAAACCTGAAAGTAATGGCGTTTTTGAACAGCGCATTTTACATATTGGAGGTGTTACAACAGACAGAATGCTGCTGGAAATACGTGCTGTAAACAATCATTGGTATTTTGATGGTTTTGTAGCTTCCAAAGGAGTGAAATTGGCCTTGGCAACCGAAGAATTAATGCATCCTTTAGAAAAATGGTATCATGTGGTTTTTGTAGTTACAGCCAATAGTCTGACCACTTATGTTAATGGAAAGGAAGAATTACATCAGGATTATACTTTTAATCCCATTGAAGAAGGACAAACATCTATTGGTGTGCGAATGAATAAAGTCAGCTGGTTTAAAGGCGCTATTTATAAAATACAAATTTCTCCCGGAGCACTTAAACCAAATGAGTTTTTAAGACTCTAACTATAACCAATCGTAAAAATCCCAGCAACCATGACCACAAAAAAAAGAAATTATTTGGTATTTCTGATCCTATTTGTATTGTCGAATACTTTTACAAATGCCCAAGCCAAAAAAGAGACTGATGCTATTACTACCAAACCTTTTGGCGACAGCGAAAGACACTGGTACGGAATTAAAGATGAAAATAATTTAGTAAATCCGGTACCCAATCAGCCAAAATATGCCGAATCTGATTACACGAAAATTGCCGATAACATGATTCTTTTTCAGCGTGCCAATGGTGGCTGGCCTAAAAATTATGATATGAAAGCGATTCTGACACCGGAACAAGTCGAAAAAGTCGCTTCAACTAAGGCTGTTTTACATACTACTTTTGACAATGAAACCAGTTATACTCATGTGTATTACTTAGCTCAGGTTTATACAGCCACTAAAATTGAAAAGTATAAACAAGCATGCCAAAGAGGAATTCAGTTTATTCTTGATGCACAATATGCTAATGGTGGATGGCCGCAATATTATCCATTGGAAAAAAATTACAGCCGTCATATTACTCTCAATGATGGTGCTTATATGGGAATTATGAATTTGTTAGACAAAATAGTTTATAACAATCCTAATTTTTCTTTTTTAGACGAAGCACTCAGGTCAAAGGCGAAAGAGTCTTACAATAAAGGACTGGATTGCATTTTAAACATGCAAATTAAAGATAATGGCAGACTTACTGCCTGGTGTCAACAACATGATGAGGTGACTTTAGCTCCTGCATGGGCACGAAAATTTGAACCGCCAAGTATCTGCAATGGCGAAAGTACAGATGTGGTGCTGTTTTTAATGAAAATAAAAAATCCAAACGAAAGAATTATTCACTCGGTACAAAGTGCTGTAAAA
This sequence comes from Flavobacterium plantiphilum, assembly GCF_046000495.1. Lineage (NCBI taxonomy): Bacteria > Pseudomonadati > Bacteroidota > Flavobacteriia > Flavobacteriales > Flavobacteriaceae > Flavobacterium > Flavobacterium plantiphilum. The sequence continues at coordinate 270,862 of NZ_JBELQA010000002.1, read as the reverse complement.
TGGTTTGAGGACTCTAAAATCTATAACACCCGCATTGAGTCTTTTGAAATTGATGCATTTGAGTCTAAATATAAAACCGTAAAAAGAGATGTCAGAGCTGTAGCCGATTCTGCTGCGACACCTATCTGGACGCGTTATTATGAGTTGGGTACCAATAGACCTTTATTTTCTGATCGCAACAGTGAATTGTTATACTCGCTGGCTGAGGTGAGTGTGGAACGCCGCAGCGGATATGCCTGGTATACTTCCAGTCCTCAAAAAGTACTGGATAAATATCCGGACTGGCAACAAAAATATGCACCGGATAATAATGTGTTAAAGAAATAAAGAATTTAATTTTCTAAATAGAAAAGACAGTGAGCTGTGATATGCGGCAATTTATTTACAGGCGGTTCTCAATTGAAATATTACAGCGACGATGCACAATTGAACTGAAAATTGAGTGTAGTAAAATTATGTCTGTTTCAGTCATATTGCATCAGATAAACGAAACCTGATGTTTTCTAATTGGTTAATAAATTTTACTTTTGTTATAAACCATGATGTATAACGAAATATTTAAAAGTATGAAATATAAATTTTTATCCCTGTCTGTTTTTGTATTGCTAAGCTTTACCACTAAAGCTCAGCAACTTTCAAAAAACATATGGGAGAGCAATAAACTGCCTGTACCTGAATCAGTGCTTTATAGTTCCACTGACAACAAACTATATGTAAGTCTGATTGATGGTGCCGGCAACGTAAAAGACGGAAAGGGCGGAGTTGCTATTCTGAATACCGATGGCTCGGTAAGCAATGAAAAATGGGTAGAAGGTTTAGATGCACCAAAAGGTCTGGCGCGTTATAAAAACACTCTTTTTGTGGCTGATATTACGGCATTGGTGAGCATTGATATTACAACTGGAAAAATCATTAATAAACTGGAAATTGAAAATGCTGTTTTCCTGAATGATGTAACAGTAGATAATAAAGGAGTGGTATATGTATCTGACACCCGTACTAATAAAATTCATCGCATAAAAAACGGACAGGCAGAACTTTATCTGGAAAATGTAAATGGTGCCAATGGTTTAAAATGGATCAATAAAAACCTCTATGTTTTAGCCAATACAGAACTTTTAATAATTGATAAAAATAAAAACAGAACGGTCATTGCGCAAGGTTTTGAAAAATCCGGTGACGGACTCGAACAGCTTAAAAATGGTGATTATATAGTTACCTGCTGGGCCGGTTTGATTTATTATGTAAAAGCCAATGGTGAAATCAATAAATTACAGGACGTACAGGGACAAATGAACACCGCTGACTTAGGATATAACCCTAAAGAAAACATTTTATATATCCCTACTTTTAATCATAATAGTGTGATTGCTTATCAATTGCTGATGGATTAAAATTTCTTAAGAAAATGTAAAATAGAAAAAAACCTTTGCAGTGATGTAAAGGTTTTTTTGATCTTAAAAATGTTTTATAAAAATTCAATGTATATTCAATAGTTTTTCAGATAAAGACTTTATTACTGTTTGTAAACCTCCCCTTTTATTCACTATCATTTGTAAATTCAAGTTTAACGTTGAGTTAATAATTTAATAATCAACCAAGAGTATTTTTGTAAAAATCTTTTTTACATGCTTAATATTCTTTTTTTTGTTGCATTTCAGTCATTTGTATTAGTGTTTTTGCTGTTCCTGAATAAAAAGGACAAAAAAGAAGATTACTATTTAATGTCTTTTTTTGGAATAGTATTTCTGCATATCGTTTTTAAAATGGCTTTGTCTTATTTTTTTAATGATTTGGTGTTCAATAAAGTTCATGCCAGTTTTTCATTATTGTACGGACCTGTGCTTTATTTTTTCTACGCTTCGGCTTACGGAATTGAGTTGACAAATAAAAAAGTATTTCTTCATACCCTTCCGTTTCTTTTTTCTTCGGTGGTTAATATAGGAATGCTGATTCATTTGTTTTTCTTTGAAGAAAACGATCAATGGGTAGAAATTTACGATATATTCTCGATGATGCTTTTTGTTCCGTCTTTGCTTTTGTATTCTCTTTTTTGCTTAAAAAAAATAGCTTTTAGCTTCGATTTTAAAGATGAAACTATTATTGGCTTAAGAAATAAAATGATTCAGTTGTTGAGTTATATGCTTTTATTTTCTGGTTTTTTGGCGGTTTTGGGGTTGTTTTTTACTATCATTCATTTTGAAAGTATTCTCAATCTAAGGTATTTCTATTACGGTTTTTTGTTAGTTATAATGATTACTACTTTAAATTACAGAATAAAATTGACTCATAAATTTCAGCTTAGTAACGAAGAGGGTAATGTAATTGAAAAAGCAAAAGAAAAGTATAAAAATTATGATTTGAATGAGGATGAAATGGATGCCATCATCAATAAAATTAATCACTCTTTCGAATCTCAAAAAGTATATCTTAATCCTGACTTTAGTTTAGATTTACTGTCTCAAAATATCAATATTCCTAAAATAAAAATTACTCAGGCACTCAATATTAAATTGGACAGTAATTTTTACAATTATCTTAATTATTTCAGAATTGAAGAATCCAAACGATTAATTAAAAAATCTAAGAACTCAAGTTTAATAGATATTAGCATTGAAAGCGGATTTAAAAATAAATCGACCTTTTATAAAAACTTCAAACTCCTTAACGGAATTACTCCAAAAGAATATCAAAAAAATCTGCTTTTGAATTTCGTATAATATCCTACTAAATGAAGTATTCAATGGTTTTTAGATACATTTAATTTTTCATTAATTTCTTTTTTACAATTCGTTAATACAAAGTTAATATTGTTTAATATATTTTTTTTCAGTGTTTTATAATTGTTTTTAATCAAAATTAATACAGTTAAATTTAAATCCTGTATGTCTAAATTTAAAAAGACTGCTTGCTTGAACTTCCCCGATACATTTGCCGAAAATTAAAATAATAGAAAATGAAAAAGCAATTATTGTTATTCGGGATGATTTTGTGCGGGCTTAATTTTTACGCTCAAAATCGTTCTTCAATTGTGGGTAAAATTTCAGATGGGAATGGATATTTGCCTGGTGTAAATGTTGTTGTACTTGAAGGAAAAAATGGAGTGACTACAAATTTAGACGGTTCTTTTCAACTGACAAATCTGGTTGGTGAAAAGATAAAAGTGGCTATTAGTTATTTAGGTTATAAAGAAATTACAAAAGAAGTAAACTTAGCTCCCGGAGTTAACAATTTGGGAACAATTACAATGGATGAGGAAGAAGGCGTGTTGAGCGAGGTTATAATTAAAGGATTTACCGCTCCTTCACAAATTAAAGCTTTAAGTATTAAAAAGAAATCGTTTGCCATTATGGATGTTTTAGCTGCCGATGCGGTAGGGAAATTACCAGACCGTAATGCGGCTGAGGCTGTACAAAGAATGCCTGGCGTAAGTGTGAACAGATACCACGGCGAAGCCAATCAGGTGAGTGTTAGAGGGACTCCTTTTGGTTGGAATTCTACTTTGTACAATGGGAACAGATTGCCGAGTGCTTCCGTTTTTGGTTCGAGAAACACCTTGCTGGATGCGATTCCTACCGAGATGATTCAATATATTCAATTGTCAAAAGCCATCACTCCCGACATTGAAGGAGATGCTATTGGGGGGTCGGTTGATTTTATTTCCCGTATTGCTCAAAGTAAAGATATGCTGAATGTAAGTTTGGGCGGAGGTTACAATCAACGTGCAAATAAATCGACTTATAATGGTTCTGTTGTTTTTGGGAAAAGATTTTTTGATAAAAAATTAGGAGTGGTTTTAGCAGCTTCTATTTGGGACAGAAATTTTTCTACAGATGAAATGGTAGTTGATTATAACATCAATGCTGCCAATCAGGGTCAACGTTATGCCATCAATAGTGTGAATGCAAAACGATATTTTGGATCCAGAAAAACAAAAGCCTTTAGTGGAACTATAGATTTTGAGTTGAACGAAAGCAACAAGTTCTTTGGTAAATTCCTGATTGATAAATTTGAAGATGTTCGTCCGGTTTATGAATCATTTTATGATTTTGCAAAGAAAAGATATGTGTATAGCTACCGTTATTCTTTTTATGAAACAGCTTTGAATTCATTTGAGGTAGGAGGAAATCATTTGATAGGTTCAAAGGTAAAAGTGGATTGGTCAGTATCAAGCAATGATATGGATTATATTTTGAATACACCGCCTAATATGCCTAAAAACCAAAGAGGTTTGCCTATTGCACAGTTTACTCAAAATTTATCAGGAGATTTTGGAAACCGCGCTACAGATGGATTGGTTTATAATTTATTTGATTCTCCGGATGCTAATGGAGTTGATTTATTCAATATTGATCCAAAATTGACTAATCCGAATGACTTTTTAGATCCAACACGTTTACAATTGACACAGTTGGTTATTTATCAAACCAACCAAAAAGATAAAGACAAAATCGCACAGTTTAATTTGACATACAATCCAACCGCTGCGCTGAGTTTGAAAATGGGTGCTAAGGGGAAGTTAAAAAAATACGAGGGTCAATTGACTCCTTTAGCATTCTTGCCTGGTGCAGCTTTAGGGATTCCGGGTTCTCCGGCATTACGGACTTTGAGCGAATTTAAAACAGAGGCTTATCCTAATGAGTCAACTTCGTTTAAAGAAATAGGAGGGACTTTTGCTCCTCTTATTGTTGACCCAATTACTAAAGGCGAATTGTTCCGAATATTTACACCAGATTATTTAGCTGATAATGGTTTTGCAGACTATTCTTCAAAATCAAACCCTACTACAAAATATGTGGCTCATGAGAATGTGTTTAGTAATTATTTGATGACTACTTATAAATTGACTGACAAAACAACACTTATAGGTGGTGTTCGTAATGAATATACCATGATTAATATTAAGAGTGCTAAATATGATGTGGAAACTAAAACGGTTACTACTGTTGAAGAAAACAATTCGTATAATGCCTTTTTGCCTATGCTGCATATTAAATATGCTGCTAATGATTATATGAATATTAGGGCTGCCTATACCAGAACATTTTCCAGAGCTAATTTTGGAGATTTGAATCCTGGAGAAAATGTAGATACAACAAATCCGGGCTTGGTTAAAATTACGAAAGGAAATGCTGATTTGTTGCCAACATTTGCAAACAATTTTGATCTGATGGGCGAATATTTTCTGGACGATATTGGTTTGATTACAGCCGGTGTTTTCTACAAAGATTTGTCAAATTATATTTTCAAAGATTTATCAGTTCAAAAAATAGACAATTTCGATTACTTAATTACACAACCCAAAAATGTAGAAAATGCCAGTTTATATGGTTTTGAAATGGGAATTACCAAACGGTTTACCGAATGGGATAATTTCTTCGGCGGATTTGGTATCGATTTAAATGGAGCTTTCATTAAATCCAGCTTAAAAGTAAATCGATTTGATGCTGATGGAGGTTTAGTTGCAGTGGATAAAACAACTTTGCCTAATCAATCGAAGTTTTTATTTAATTCCTCTATTTTCTATGAAAAATATGGTTTTATGTTCAAAATTGCCGGAAACTATAGAGGAAAATCAGTAGAAACGATTAATCAAAATTTAGGCCCTGATTATTATATCTCGGCCAGAAGTAATTTCACCGTAGATTTTTCAGCAGATTATTCCATCAGTGATAAGCTGAAAGTTTTCATGGAAGTACGCAATTTAGCTAATACTCCTTTTCAACAGTATTTAGGAACTAACGAAAAAAGATTTACCAGCAGTGAATGGTCAGCTATTAACGGTCAGTTAGGGGTTAAATATCAAATTTTCTAATAATTACAAACAATAATTAAAGCGTCCTGCAGCTGCAAATCGATTTCGGTTCAGGGCGCTATTTCCAAATCTTAAAATTAAAAAAAAAATGAAAAAGAATTTATTTTACGTACCGTTATTGGCAATGTTTTCAGGGTTACAATTAAGTGCACAACAAAAAGTGTTTTTCCAGGACAGTCCTAATTTTAGAAACTTTTCAGAAATTGTAAATGCTGAAGGGAAAAAAATCAAAACGAATATTTATCGCTCAGGTAGTTTTTCTAATCTTAATGAAGACGAAAAAAAACAATTCAAAAATTTACACATTACGACAATTGTAGATTTTAGAAATGATTTTGAAATAACAAGAGAACCTGATTATGTTCCTGCCGAAAGTCATATCGAAGTCAAAAATGCTCCTATTGGAGATATTGGATCAAAATCAATGCAGGGTTTTATGAAAGCGTTGGCAAAACCCGATTTTGGAGCACAACAAGCCGATTCTTTAATGGTAGATGCTAATAAAAGTTTTGTTGCTAACATTGCCGATTTCAAGCCTTTTTTTGAAAGTTTAAAAGACGATAAATCGGTAGTTTTATTTCATTGTTCAGCCGGAAAAGACAGAACTGGTTTTGCGGCTTCCATGTTCTTGCATATTTTGGATGTTCCCAAGGATGAAATTATGAATGACTATTTAAAATCAAATGAAGCTGTTCAATATGTAGATGATAAAAAATTGGCAATGTACGGGATTCCGGCAGAAAAGATGAAATTACTAATGGGAGTAAAAGCTTCTTATTTAGAAGCTGCTTGGAATGATGTTGCTGCTAAATACGGTTCGGTTGACAATATGCTGTTAAAAGAGTTTGGTATTGATGCTTCTACAAAACAATTAATCAAGAATAAATATTTGATTAATTAGTGTAGCATTTTGTTTTTGTTTTATTTTTTTAGAAAAGGTTGTTTTTAGTTACTAAAAACAGCCTTTTTGCATAATGCCTAACTTTTGCACCTGATCCCAAAATTGATTTTTTTTCTATTCAGATTATCTACTTTTTGTTTAATCCCCAACTTTTGAACCTGATCCCTCGAACCTAGCGGAATAAGCTTAGGTTTTAAACAAATAAAAGCCTCTACATTGTTGTAAAGGCTTTCTAAAAGCTCCTCCGCAGCGGCGGACTCGAACTAATCTGAATAAGCTTAGGTTTTAAACAAAAAAAAGTCTCTACACTGTAAAGACTTTCTAAAGCTCCTCCACTGCGGCGGACTCGAACCAGGTTCGAAATATGTCTAAAACAAAAAATCCAGTTTAAATGAATAAACTGGATTTTTCTAAAAAAGCTCCCCTTCTTGGGCTCGTTCCGATAGCTATCGGAACAAGGACTCTCTGATTAACGATGTTTAAGTAGTAGTTTTTCGGAAATTTCAGGATATTTTTTGAGATTAGAAATGTATGTTTTGCTTTTCATGTCTTTTATGTGTCGCTCTATTTTTCTTGCTTGAAAAATATCGGTACATTCAATAATATGAAATAATACCCAGTCATTGGCTATTTTAGTGTATGAGTTTTCAAATATACCAGAGTTGTGCCATTGTAATCGAAGTTCAATATCTGAAGTTTCACCGATGTAGAAAGTGTCTTTCTCTACAGAATAAATGATGTAAACAAAGTGCATAGATATAGTGGATTTTTTAAACAAAAAAAGCCACTCAATTTCTTGAATGGCTTTCTAAAAAAGCTCCCCCTCTTGGGCTCGAACCAAGGACCCTCTGATTAACAGTCAGATGCTCTAACCAACTGAGCTAAGGAGGAAACTGTATATTTAATATGCGTAAGGAACGTTTTTGTTTGCTGTTCTTAAGATGTGTTATCTTGTTCTTAGCGGTTGCAAATATAAGAGCTTTTTTCAATGTAGCAAACAAAAAATAAAAAAAATTTCGATTTTTTTTACCTGCCTACAATGGCCTTATAAATGTCATTTCCATTAGCAAATACTAACAATGTGATAAGTAAAACAAAACCAACCATTTGTGCGTTCTCTAGGAATTTATCGCTCGGTTTTTTACCGGAAACTATTTCGTATAATAAAAACATCACATGACCACCATCTAATGCCGGAATAGGCAATAAGTTCATTACGCCAAGCATAATCGATAATAAAGCAGTAATATTCCAGAACACTTCCCAGCTCCATGTTTCAGGAAAAATATTATAAATAGCTGCAAATCCGCCCACTTGTTTATAAGCTCCTGTGTCCGGATTGAAAATCATTTTCAATTGTTTTCCGTAACCTATTAATTGGTCTTTTCCTTTTTCGATTCCAACAGGGATAGACTCCATGAAACTGAATTTTTCGGTACTAACTTTATAATAACCTAATTTTTCTAAAGAATCCATTCCTAAGCCTCCTATTTTAACACCTAACAATCCTTCTTTGTTTACCGTGACATTAACTTGCGTTTCTTTTTGGTCACGCAATATAGTGGCAGGAATTGTTTTTCCTTTGTTGTTTTCTAGGATGGTTTTAGCTTCATCCAGATATTTTATTTTTTGTCCGTTTAACGAAAGCAAAACATCTTTGGGTTGTAAAGCCGTATTTTTAGAATCTTCAGCAATAGCACCAATTACAAATGGCATTCGGATAGAAACAATAGGTATTTTTTCAGTTTTAGTAGATAGCTGATTAATTAAATCATTTGGTAATTTTATGGTTTGTTGAACACCGTTTCTTTCGATAAGAACTTCTTTACCCATTGCAACTTTCATGTTAATGTCATTGTCAAATTTTTCAATTTGGGTACCATCAACAGCAAGAATTTTATCTCCTGTTTTAAAACCGGCTTTGATCATAACAGGATTTTCAATTAAAAGTCCGTCTTTCAAATCGTCCATAGCAATATAAGTATCGCCATACGCAAATGCCATCCCAATGTAAATAATAAAAGCTAAAATAAAGTTGACTGTAACTCCGCCCAGCATAATAATCAAACGTTGCCAGGCTGGTTTAGAACGAAATTCCCAAGGTTTTGGAGGCAAAGCCATTTGTTCCTTGTCCATACTTTCGTCAATCATCCCTGAAATTTTTACGTAACCACCCAGTGGCAGCCACCCAATTCCGTATTCGGTTTCACCGATTTTCTTTTTAAGCAGCGAATATTTCACATCAAAAAACAAATAGAATTTTTCGACTCTGGTTTTGAATAATTTAGCAGGGATAAAATGCCCTAATTCGTGTAGTATAATCAGTAATGATAAGCTCAATAAAAATTGAGAAAGCTTGATAATTATTTCCATTTTTAATTTTCGGTTCTTTTATATTCGGCTAAAGTAACATTTTCTGTTTTAGTTGCAAAGATTTTAGGATTAGCTGGGATAATAAATGTTTGTTAATAATTTTCATTTTGCTTTTTGAAGCGTAACTTTACGTTTCTCAAAAAAACAAAATCTATGACATCCCAATTATTTTCTCCTATATCAATCAAACAAATTAACTTTAAAAACCGAATCGCCATTTCTCCAATGTGCCAATATTCATCCATAGATGGATTTGCTAACGACTGGCATTTGGTACATTTAGGCAGTCGTGCCAGTGGCGGAGCGGGATTAATTATTCAGGAAGCCACTGCGGTAGCTCCCGAAGGCCGAATTTCACCCGAAGATTTAGGAATCTGGAAGGACGGGCATATCGAAAAACTGAAAACCATTACCGCTTTTATCAAAAGTCAGAATGCAGTTCCGGGAATTCAATTGGCACATGCCGGACGAAAAGCCAGTGTTTCCTCACCCTGGAATGGTAATAAAAAGCTGACTGCTGCTGATGGAGGCTGGCAAACCGTAGCTCCATCTGCAATACCATATCACGATACGGAACCTTTTCTTCCTGAAGCTTTGGATAGAAACGGAATCCAAAAACTCATTTCCGATTTTAAAACAGCAACCCGAAGAGCTGTTCAGGCTGGATACGAAGTCCTTGAAATTCATGCGGCTCACGGCTATTTGAACCATCAGTTTTTATCGCCATTATCGAATGAAAGAACCGATGAATACGGAGGCAGTTTTGAAAACCGAATTCGTTTTACGATGGAAGTTCTCGAAGCAGTGCAAACCGAATGGCCTGCTGATTTGCCTTTGTTTGTTCGAATTTCAGCTACAGACTGGGCAGAAGGAGGTTGGAATATTGAAGAATCCATACAGTTGTCTAAAATCCTAAAAGAAAAAGGAGTCGATTTGATTGATGTTTCTTCGGGCGGACTGGTTTCGCACCAAAAAATTCCGGTAGAACCGGGCTATCAGGTGCCATTTGCTGAAAAAATAAAAACGGAAACCGGAATTTTAACAGCCGCTGTCGGATTAATTACCGAGGCTCATCAGGCAGAAGAAATTATCGTTAGCGGAAAAGCCGATTTGGTTTTATTTGCCAGAGAATCTTTGCGCGACCCTAATTTAGCTTTACATTTTGCAAAAGCATTAGAAACAGAAGTTCCGTGGCCTGTGCAATACGAAAGAGCAAAATAATTTTAGATTGCTAATTTTAGAGATTAGAATTCTGAAATCTACATTCTATTTTTGATAAATCTAAAATCTAATATAAAAAACATGAAAAAAATAAAAACAGCCTTACTTTCTTATGGAATGTCAGGCAAAGTATTTCACGCACCTTTTTTAGAACTACATCCGGGTTTTGAACTTTTGGGTTCCTGGGAAAGAAGCAAGAAATTAATTCAGGAAGATTATCCGACGGTTAAAAGCTATGCTTCTCTGGAAGAAATTTTATCAAATGACGAAATCGATTTGGTTGTTGTAAACACGCCAATTGATACTCATTTCGAATATGCAAAACGCGTTTTAGAAGCCGGAAAACACGCTATTGTAGAGAAAGCATTTACCACAACGGTTGCCGAAGCACAGGAGTTAGCAGCTTTAGCCCAAGCAAAAGGATTAAAATTAGCCGTTTTCCAAAACAGAAGATGGGACAGCGATTTGAAAACCGTACGTCAGGTTTTAACAGATGGTGTATTGGGCGAAATTGTGGAGGCCGAATTCCATTTTGACCGTTATAATCCGCTGTTGAGTCCAAAACAACATAAGGAAACTGTGAATTCAGGTTCGGGAATTCTGAAAGATTTAGGCCCGCATTTAATTGATCAGGCTTTGTACTTATTTGGTTTTCCAAAAGCAGTTTTTGCCGATATCAGAATTACCAGAGAAAATTCAGTCGTAGACGACTGGGTTGATATTTTGTTATATTATGCTGATTTCAGGGTAAGATTAAAAGCAAGTTTCTTTGTGCGCGAACCCAATCCTGCTTATGTAATTCACGGGAAAAAAGGATCATTTTTAAAACCACGTGGCGATGTGCAGGAAGATGATTTAAAATTAATGAAAAAACCTAATTTAGATTCCTGGGGAACAGAAGCGCTGGAAAAAGAAGGTTTTTTACATGCTGAAATGGAGGGTACTGTGATGCACGGTAAAATCCCGACACTTCAGGGGAATTATTATGCTTTTTTTAATGGCGTTTATAACTCAATTATTAATGATGCCGAAGAACCTGTTACGGCTCAGGACGGAGCAAGAGTTATGCAAATTATTGAAGCCGCTATTCAAAGTAGTGCCGAAAAAAGAGTGATTGATTTGTAGTTTTTTTTGCTTATAATATTAACCGCAGATCCGCAGATTTTAAATTAATCTGCGAATCTGCGGTTTTTTTACTCAAATTTGTGCTACTCTACTAAAATCTGTTTCATCCATGTTCCATTTGGGTACACTATCTGTTAAACTTATAAACGATAACGATATAATAAATGGATGTAACACTTAATTAATGTCACCTCCCGATTGCTTTTCGTATTTTTGCGGTTTCAATTTCTAAAAACACAGCGACTTTGTTACGATTAAATTTTATAGGAAGCTTCAGAGCACAGGGGAAAATCAAAAAGAGTTTTAGAAATGCTAAACTTTCTTATTTAAAAAGGGTGCGTATTGCCGTTGCTTCTTTTTATTTCGGCATGGGATTGTGTTTTGCAACCTGGGCAAGCCGGATTCCGGATATCAGAGTAGCACTCCAGCTTAGTGATGCTGATTTAGGAACTATTTTATTTGCTCTTCCGTTGGGACAGCTTACGATGATGCCCTTTTCCGGAAAATTAGTTACCCGTTATGGAAGTCATCGCCTGGTGGTTTTGTCATTGAGTATGTATGCCTTTTGTCTGACTAATTTAGGTTTGGCCACCACGGCCTGGCAATTGGCTTTGGGTTTGTACGCTTTCGGACTTTTTGGAAATATGAATAATATTGCCGTAAATACTCAGGGCGTATATACAGAACAGCTTTTTCAAAGAACTATCATGGCATCTTTTCACGGGGTATGGAGTTTTGCCGGCTTTACCGGTGCATTAGTAGGATTAGCAATGCTGGCTTTAAAATTAACGCCTTTTCATCATTTTATTGTTGTTGGAATAATTACGCTTTCTCTTATTGCTTTTAATTACAAATATTTGGTTAAAGCTAAAGAAAAACGAAAAGTTGTGGAAAAGAAGAAATTGTTTTCAAAACCCGATATGTCTCTAATCTGGCTTGGAATTATAGGTTTTGGATCGATGGCAAGCGAAGGAATTATGTTTGACTGGAGTGGAATTTATTTTAAAGATATTGTTCAGGCACCGGGTCCGCTGATAGTTTTAGGTTATACCTCTTTTATGATTATGATGGCTACCGGACGTTTTCTGGGAGACGGAATGATTAATAAATTTGGTCGAAAGCGTGTTATCCAAACGGGTGGAATTTTAATATCTTCCGGACTTTTTACCGCAGTTTTTTTACCTTTTCTAATTCCGTCCACTATAGGTTTTATGTTAGTTGGATTAGGAGTTTCTACGATTGTCCCTACACTTTACAGTATAGCAGGAAAACATCCCACGATTCCTCCTGGTGAGGCACTTACCGCTGTTTCGAGTGTGAGCTTTCTGGGTTTTTTAATGGGACCGCCTGTAATTGGGTTTATAGCAGAATTGCTCGGTTTGCGCTTCTCATTTGCTTTTATAGGAATATTCGGAATTATTATTGCTTTTCTTGTTCCCCGAATTAAAGTAATTCAATAATTTTATTGTAATCAAAAGCCCGTATTTACTCATTTTTTTCAGATTATTTTTTTGTAATATTTATTTTGTGAAAAATAATATAAAAAATAATAAATTCAAATAATTTTTTTCTTACTTTTAATTTGTCAAAAACACAATTGACTTGGGTAAGTCATTTAATACCAGTGTTTTTTGAAATTTGAAAAAATGCCCAATTTCCAGAAATAACAATCCGTACTGATATTTAAACAGTCCCTTTTGGAACTGTTTTTTGATGCTTTGAAGCCACATTTTTAAGTGGTAAGATGCTGTAAATTTTTTCTGCAAAGGATTTGCAATTAATTCTGTTGGGCTTATGAGATATTTTCTTGTTTTACTTTTTGGTATTGGAATTAGTGGTAGTGCACTGGCACAAAATGGAACTCAAATTTCAGCTAAAGTTTTAGATGCTAAAACACTAAAACCAATAGTTGCTGTGGTGGTTTCAATTCAAAACACCAACTTTACGCAACTGACTAATTCTGAAGGGACAGTTGTTTTTGAATCGATTCCGCCAGCAGATTATTTAGTACTTTTTCATAGTCAGGGTTATAAAGATGCCTTGTTTCCCATAACGGTTGAAAATACCTTAGCATTCGATTTGGGAACCATTTTGCTGGAATTAGATCAGGTGGCTGAGCAACAAGCTGCCGTAATTCAGCTTTTTGAAGATGATTTAACCGATGATAACAGCAGTTCAGAAAATACTTCGGGACTATTACAGTCTTCCAGGGATGCTTTTCAGCAGGCTGCCGCTTTCAACTGGGGACAGGCGCGGTTTAGAATTCGTGGTCTCGATAGTGAAAACGCCAATACGATGATCAACGGGATAACCATGAATAAAATTTATGATGGAAGACCGCAATGGAATAATTGGGGCGGACTCAATGATGCCACCAGAAATCAGGAATTTTCAATAGGCACTACACCGTCTGATTATACGTTTGGAGGAATTCTGGGCACTCAGGAAATCAATACCCGGGCTTCATTATATCGTACAGGGAGCAGGATTACAGTTTCGGCTACCAATACCAATTACAGTTGGCGTATTATGGGAACCTATGCTTCCGGAATGAGTAATTCTGGTTGGGCTTATGTGATTTCAGCAGGGAAACGCTATGCTGAAGAAGGTCATTTTGAAGGAACAACTTATGATGCCAATTCACTTTTTTTAAGTATCGAAAAAAGAATAAATGACCGGAATTCCGTTAATATCACCGGATTTTACACTCCTAATGAACGGGGTAAGAATTCACCCAATACAAAAGAGGTCAATACTTTAACTTCTAAAAATTATAATTCCTACTGGGGATATCAAAATGGAAAAATCAGAAATGCCAGAGTAAAAACTATCGAAGAACCTATTGTAATGCTGAATCATTATTTTAAAATTAATGATCATACAAATCTGAATTCGGCAGTAATGTACCAATTTGGAAAAATAGGAAACAGCAATATCGATTATCAAAATGCCAATAGTCCCGATCCGGCTTATTTTAGAAAAATGCCCAGTTATTACACTGCTCTCTATGGGGCTGATAAAGGAGAGTTTTCAGGTGATTTTATTCCGGATTATGATAATGCTGAGCAAAACAGAATTGCATTTTTAGCCAATCAGCAAATAGACTGGGAAGCGATGTATCGTGCCAATCAGAATCCTGTAACAGATGCTGGTTCAAATATTATTGGTTACGAACCGGCACAAAGCCATTATGTGTGGTATGAGGATCGGAATGATGACAAAACCATTGCAGTAAATTCTAATTTTAATTCACAGCTTAGCGAAAATCTGATTGTGAATGCCGGAATTTCGTTTCGGGATTTCAATTCGCATAACTATCAAAAATTATTGGATTTATTAGGGGGTGCGTTTTTTGAAGATATTGACGGTTTTTACAGCGGAACCCAGGCACAATCTGATTTAAATAATCCAAACAGGCAAGTGAAAACAGGTGATAGATACGGATACAATTACAATTTCACAGCAACGGTTCTGGAAGCTTTTAGTCAGTTCCGGTTTTCTTATAATACAATAGATTTTTATCTGGCTCAATCTTTTTCTAAGACTAATTATCAACGGGAAGGTTTATATAAAAACGGAATTTATGAAACAATTTCCTTTGGCAAAAGCCAAAAACTGAATTTTGAAAATTTTGGGTTTAAAGGCGGTATACTGTTTAAAATTTCCGGTAAGCAATCATTGAATTTTAATGCCGCTCATTTGACTAAAGCGCCTAATTTGAGAAACAGTTTCTCAAATGCCCGATTAAATAATACTATTGTCAGCGGTTTAGAAAGTGAAACGCTCAACAGTCTTGATGCAACTTACGTTTTCAGAACGCCAAAATTAAAAGCGAGAGTAACAGCCTATTATTCGACGATAAAAGATGCTACAAAAATCAGCTTTTTTTATGCCGAAGGAATATTTGATAATGAAGCCGGTTATACCAATACTAATGCTTTTGTGAGTCAGACTTTAACGCATTTAGACAGAAAAAATACAGGAGCAGAACTGAGTTTTGAATACCAGCTGAGTGCTACTTTAAAAACAACTTTTTCGGCAGCTTACGGACAATTTATTTTTGACAGTAATCCCAATGTGAGTATCAATAATGATGCGGTGGCTACGACAGAAAATACCAATCCGTCTTTTGATTTTGGTACAGCATTTCTAAAAAATTACAAACAGGCAGGGATGCCGCAACAGGCATATAGTTTGGGATTGGAATATCGTGACCCTAAATATTGGTGGATTGCTCCTAATGTTAATTATCTGGCAGAGAATTACATCGATGTTTCGCCTGTGTCGAGAACCAATCGCTTTTATACCAATCCTGCCAGTGGATTTCCTTTTCCAGAAGCCACTCCGGAAAGAGCAGCAGAATTACTGAAACAGGAACAATTTGATGCGGTGATTCTGCTGAATCTGATTGGTGGAAAATCATGGAGAATCAAAGGAAAATATCTGGGATTGTTTGCAAGTATCAATAATGTGCTGGACAGTAAATATAAAACCGGCGGTTATGAACAGGCCAGGAATGCTAATTTCAGACAACTCAATCAGGATGTTTCCAGCGGGACGCCTTCTTTTGGTAATAAATATTTTTATGGATATGGCCGAACGTATTTTGTAAATCTCAATTTCAGTTTTTAATTTAAATTTTATTAGTATGAAAAATGATAGTATTTGCTTTTTGTTATTGGTTTTATTGATCACTGCTGCAGGTTCCTGTGCCAGTGACGAGGTAAAAATTCCGGAGTTAAAGTGTAATCAGCCTGATTTTGAAGTTAACAAAACTGTAGCTGATATTAAGTCAGTTACCGCTGAAATTGTAGCCCAATATGGATATGATGATGTGATAGAAGGCTATGTGGTTTCCAGTGATGAAAACGGTAATTTTTTCAAGACTCTTTCGTTTCAGACATTGGCTACAGCCACAACACCTGCAATTGGGTTTAGTGTGCCTGTAGATGCGACAAATGTATATGTGGATTACAGAATAGGAAATAAGGTATATGTAAAACTAAAAAATCAATATACTGATTTCTATTATGGCGGTTTGCGTATTGGGGATTTGTATGTTAGTGCTTTTAATCAGGGCGGAGTAGGGCGGCTTTCACAAAATGATTATAAAAAAGTATTGCATGCTTCCTGTACCAATGTGAAAGAAGAACAACTGGTTCGGTCAATTGATTTAGGTGAAATAAACGACAGCTATTTAAATACACTTATCGAATTGTCTGAGGTACAATTTACAGAACCGGCTATTGGACGTCATTACTTTGAAGAAACCAATAATGTGGGAGGTGCTACCAACTGGAATCTTGTGGACAAAAAGGGCAATCAGCTAATTTTCAGAACCAGCAGCTTTGCGGATTTTTCTAAAAATATTGTTCCCGGCGGAAGTGGGAAAGTGCGGGGAGTTTTGACAAAATATGCAACTGATTACCAATTGATAGCCAGAAAAGAATCCGATGTTCAGATGAAAGGAACCAGAAATATTCCTTTTTTTGTGGAAGATTTTCAGACTGTTGCTGATGGCACTAACCTAAGTTTGCCAGGATGGAGTAATATTATTGAAGCAGGTGCTATTGTTTGGAAAGGCGGAATTACTTCAACGAATGGCTACGCCGAATTTGTAATTACAGGAACTAAAGTTGCGTCGAATATTGTATGGCTGATTTCTCCAAAAATTGATATGGATGTGCATACTAATGAAATCCTTTCGTTCAGAACTGCACAGCATCATTTAGATGTAGATTCTCCATTAAATACCCTAAAAGTATATCTGTCGACTAACTTTGATGGAGTAAATGTTAAAACAGCAACGTGGATTCCTGTTTCAGCAAATCTTCCAACTCAGCTTACGCCCTGGAATGAGTTTATCGGTTCAGGAATGATTGATTTGTCTGGTTATACCGGGAAAATTAATATCGCCTTTAAGTATATTGGCTCCGGAAAAAATCTGGCTCTGGATGGTGCTTTTTTAGTAGATGATGTTCAGGTTTACGGGGATTAGTTTAGAAATAAAAAAACGGCTCGTAATTTCAAATTACGAGCCGCCAAACAAAAGAAGTTATAATTAATTTTTTAGTAATAAATTTTGTGTATTTACACCTTCAATACTACTTACTTTTATCAGGTATATTCCTGAAGCCTTACCGGAAATATTAAATGAAAAAGATTGAGTACCTACTGCTAACAAAACATCACGTTGCGCTATTACTTGTCCATTTACAGTGGCAATAGTGATGGTAGATTCAATAGCTTTCAAACTGTTAATTTCTATTGAAAATTCACCTGAAGTATGATTTGGATAAATTTTTATTGCAGATTCATTAGCAACCGAAGATTCATTTATCTTGCTGTAAGTTTCGCAACTTCCTAATTTGTCTCCATGATTTAAGTGACTTTGAACAGCGGATGAAGCTACACAAATAGCGTTTCCGTTATGACACATGGTTACCTTATCGTTTTTGTTGCCGCAGCGAACATCTACTACATTGATAACTATTGATGTAGTTGCTGTACAGCCTTTAGCATCAGTAATAATTACACTATAAGTTCCCGCTGTATTAACATTGACAGATGTTGTTGTTTCTCCATTACTCCAGTTATAAGTGTAAGGAGCTTTACCACTATTTACTGTAGCTGTAATTGTAAATGATGATGGACCATAACCAATATACAAGGTGTTTTTGCTGTCTGTATTCTGGTTTATGGCATAAACATCATTAATTGTTACACTAACGGGCGGATTAACAGTAATTGTGCTGGTAATCGTTGTCTCATTATTATGTATATCTGTAACAATCCATGTAATTGTAGAAATTCCTGCATTGAATTTACCACTGGCATCGTTGCCATCACCATTTCTTGAAGTAGCACCGTTTATAATGTAACTAATCGAATCAATACCACAATTATCTGTAGCAACTAATATTGGGACAACATAAGTATCGTTTGAATCATAACAGAATGATTGCGATACAACTTGAGTAATCTCAGGTTTTTGTGCGTCTGTTACGGTTACTTTTTGAATAGCCGCTTGACTGTTTCCTACGGCATCTGTAGCTGTCCAGGTAACCATTGTGATTCCAACAGGAAAAATTTCTGGAGCGTCATTCGTTATTTCCACTGTGTTAGTGTCGCTTGCTGATGCTGTACCTAAAATTACATTTGTAGCTTCACAACTTCCGTTATCTGCGTTAATGTTAAGATCAGCAGGAATAGTGATAACCGGATCTGTATGATCAAAAGTATAAATTTCGCCATCTGTAAAACCTTCAGATAAAAGATTATTAGCTTCATCAGTTATTCCGGTATCAGCATGGTTAATGTCCAAACGAAGCGTTCCGTCACCTGTAATGTTATTTACTGTTACATCAAATGAAGTACTGGTAACAGCAACAACAGTAGCAATAGTTCCCGAAACATTTCCGGTGGTATAAAGTACAAAATCAGCTGTGTCAACTCCACTTACATTTTCAGAAAAAGTAACACGATAGCTAACACTTGCAGCATTATTTTTTTCAGAATCAGGTGTAAGTCTGTTAATGGCTGTCACTGTTGGTGCTACAGCATCTACAACCGCAATTTTTGCTGTTGGAATATTATTTACATCCATATCATATCCTATATAATAACTGGTATAAGGCGGCTGGTTGTAACCTGAATTTTGCCAGGCAATTGCAGTACGATATTGTGGATCATGCATCAAAGTTGGAATACGATAATCACTGGCAATATTAGTCGTAAAAATTACAAGTGCCGTATTGTCTGCTTTTCTGTACATGACCTCTTCTCGCCAGTCACCAAATAAATCTGCCTGTAAAGCAGGATTGCTTTTAGTGCTATTATTAGAAGAAATAGGAGCCGCCTGATAAATAGTAAATAAACGGCCTGCACTTTTAGTAGCAGGATTCCATTTGTCAATATAAGTTCTGTCTAATAATTCGCGTCCTAAATCGCCATCCCACCAAATTCCGGAATTGTAAGAAGGTCTATTGGTACTAATGAGATTTCCTTTAACATCATATGTGCCATCACCTGATGACCCCCACATTTCATAGCCTTTATAATTAGGATCGATGTCGGCAGCCATGGCACGACCAACATCTCCCGTAGTTGGGATTCCCCAATTGGTTTCTCCTGTTTTAGCATCGTATTGTCTCAGTCCCATTCCGTCATAGCTTCCCGGAGATTCCAGACAAATCCAGATTTCCTGTCCCGGACGGTCTAAATCCATGTCTGTCATATGTAAGGCATCACCGTGACCCATTCCATAAGTCCAAAGCGGTTTTCCGTCATCATTAATGGCACTGGATCCATTGATGATTTCATCTTTACCGTCTCCATCTACATCACCTATTGTCATTTGGTGATTTCCTTGTCCTGAGTAAGAATCATATTCCGGATGTGCGGGATCTTTACTGTCAAAAATCCAGCGTAGTGTTAATTGTCCGTTACGCCAGTCATAGGCTGCACGCATTAGTTTATTATAATAGCCGCGTCCTACAATTATACTTGGACGTGCACCATCTAGATAAGCAACGGCCGATACAAAACGATCCTGACGATTTCCATAATTGTCACCCCAGTCTGCAGTATTTGCTCTGGCAGGCTGATAAGTAATGGTAGCCATAGCAGCTCCGGTTAATCCATTAAAAACTGTTAGGAATTCAGGTCCTTGTTGCACCCATCCTGAAGTATTACGATAGTCAACAGTAGCATTGCCTATTACAGTACCTGCACCGTCAATTGTACCATCGGCTGTTTTTAAAATAATTTCGGCTTTGCCGTCTCCATCAAAATCATAAACCATAAAGGGATTATAATGCGGACCTGCATTTACATTTATTCCTAAATCAATACGCCATAATCGGGTCCCGTCTAATCTATAGCAGTCAAAAAGTTGTTTTCCACTGTAACCGCCTGCATTGTCATTAACAATAGTAGGATCCCATTTTAAAATAATTTCATATACTCCGTCACCATCAACATCACCTACAGAAGCATCATTTGCTGTATAGGTATAAGTACGTCCGTCAGGCAATGTGCCTCCGGGAGGTATTTGAAGAGGAACTTCTAATTGATTTTTTTCCCATACACTTACTGGAGTGGTTTCATTTCCTTCTACACCATTAATAACCGTTTTAATACTATAAGTGTTATTATTAGTATCAGTCGCATCGGTATAATTAGTTGCATTGGTTACAGGAGCAGCATTTATTTTTATGCCGTTTCTATAGACATTAAAAGCAATGGTAGCTGGGTCATCTCCAAGTAGTCTCCAACTTAAAAATACCGAATTAGTCGTTTTTTGAATTGCTACAAGACCTCTTGTTAAAAACTCTACCTGTTTAGGAGCTGTAACTATGACATCAGGAACTTGTAAGGTGTTTAATCTGACAGTGTTTCCATAAGAAGCAGCTCCGCCATTGATAGCATAAGCTCTGGCATAATAAAAGGTTCCGGGTGTAAGACCGGTAAGAGTTACAGAGAAATCGCCTGTGCCTCCGGTAACATCTGCTACTTTATCATTAGCTGTAGTAGGATTTGGGTTTGAATTACTGTAAACCACTCCTCTTTCGGTTATGGCTTGTCCGCCATCAGAGGTAATATTTCCTCCGCTTACAGCTGTGGTGGTAGTGATATTCGTGATGTTATTAGTTGTAAGTTCCGCTGGCGGAGGAGGTGGAACATATCTTCTGACAATAGGAGTAGTTATGTTATTTGAATTCGCTTTGGTATAAACCACATAAGGATAAGGCGCATTTCCTATTGCAATGGAAGGCCAGCCTGTAGGTTCATCAATACCTCTGATTACTGCAGGATCTTTCAATTCAGTCCATGTTGTACTTCCTGCTGCCAGAAAACGAACCCGGGTTGGAAACACGTTTGTCGAAGAAGTGTAATCTATAAAAGAACAATATAGGTTTCCGGATTTGTCATTTATTAAACTAATGTTTGGGGAGTCTCTTGAAGCAAGGGTTGTAGCTGTTCCCCAAACATTTGTCGTTTTGTTGTATAAAATTGCTGTTGCTCTGTTTGAAGAGCCAGTATTGAAATAAGCGATACAAATGTTGTCATTGTCTCTTACAGCAATATTAGTATGCCGGACTCCAACTGTTGGAATCGGATTGTTAGATACTAAAGACCATGTACCGCCATCAAAACCATATAAAGTCATATTACCTGTACTGGAATTGGTAGCAGCTAATTTGGAATAAACCAACCAGATTTTGTCACTAGCATCAATTGCTAAACCTACTGCAGCTGCAAAATCTCCGGAAACAGCTCCGGTACCTACTGTTTCCCATGCGGTTTCATTGAATTTTTTTACATACGGGATCATTCCTGCTTCGCTAAAAGCGATATAAGGGCTATTGAATGAATCGAATGCCATAGAGCAGCGTTGAGTGGATCCGTATTGACCTACAGCACTCATACCATTTGCATTCCCTGTAGAAACATACAGTGAATTACCATCTTCAGGATTTAGTGGATTCCAGGTTTCTGTGGTAGTGTCAAACTTTTTTACGGCTAGTTTGGAACCGGCAGAAAGATCAATGTAAGTTACATATAAATCCCCAATTGAATTGGCATAAATACGAGTGTAAGAAGCATTAGTGCCAAGGTTTTCGCCAACTTGCTCCCAAGTTCCGTCGGCTAAACGTCTTTTTACTTTTGGTACTCCGCTTTCTGTAAAGGCTACATAAGGAGTAAAATTGTTTCCGTTTTTAAGCACAGCAATGCTGGTGTATGCTGAAGAAACTGAAGAAATCGCTTGTTCGTTGCCTAGTATATTCCATTGTTGTGCAAAAGAAGTACAGCAACTAAACAAAAAACATAACGTCAGGCTAATTTTAAGGCATAGCAGACGGTAAGAAAAAGTAGTTTTTCTGGTCATAAATGATTTGGTTATTGGTTAATAGTGAGTAAATATAATTAGCTGTAAATCAATTCGTATCCTGTGGTATCTTGTAGTGTCCTGAAATTCATACAGGCTAGTTATTTTCATGAAATCCTGAAAACTGAATTAAGTTCGAATTTTACTATATTTGGCTTTTTAAAAAAATAATTTTATTATGAAACATCTATTATCAGCACTATTGGTTGTAACACTTTTTATTTCCTGTAAAAAAGAAAGTAATAATTCCAGCGAAGCACCAAGTGAAATTCCTTATGTAGCTAAAAATGAAAAAGAAATCGAAAAGTACGTAGCTGAAAAAGGTTTAAAAGGAACTAAAAGCGAATCCGGATTGTATTATGTAATCAAAGATCCCGGAACAGGTAAACAAGCTACTCCGGCTTCAAATGTAACTGTTGCTTACAAAGGTTATTTTATGGATGGAAAAGTATTTGACCAAAGTGATGAAAACGGAATTTCTTTTGGTTTGAATCAGGTTGTAAAAGGCTGGACAGAAGGTATCTCTTATCTTAAAGAAGGTGGGAGTGCTATACTTGTTATTCCTGCAAAACTGGGTTATGGTGGAAATGATTATGCAAGTATTCCTGGTGGATCAGTACTTATTTTTGAAGTAAAACTGATTTCAGTAAACTAAAATTTCTTTTTTTCAGACAAAAGGAATATTTTTAAGAAATTATAAATTCAATTCCTAAGCAGCAAATCATTAAATTTGCTGCTTATTATAAGATATGTTAGAAAAAGAAGTAATAAATTTCGAAAAAACAGCCATTGTTGGTATTGTAACTCAAAATCAAAGCGAAGAGAAGCTCAATGAATATCTGGACGAATTAGAGTTTTTGACTTACACTGCTGGTGGACAAGTGGTAAAACGGTTTTTTCAAAAAGTAGACAAACCTAACCCAAAGACTTTTCTGGGTACCGGAAAGATAGACGAGATTCATCATTATGTAAAAGAGAACGGAATCTCGACTATTATTTTTGATGACGAGTTAACGCCTTCACAACAAAAGAACATCTCCAAAATTATCGATTGTAAAATTCTGGACAGAACCAATCTTATTCTGGATATTTTTGCACAACGTGCCGAAACTTCTTATGCCAGAACTCAGGTAGAACTGGCGCAATGTATCTATTTGTTACCGCGTCTTTCGGGATTGTGGACACACTTAGAGCGTCAAAAAGGGGGAATCGGAATGCGTGGTCCCGGAGAAACGGAAATTGAAACCGACCGGCGTATTGTACGTGACCGTATTTCATTATTGAAAGAAAAAATCAAGGCTATCGACAAGCAAATGGGTACTCAACGAAGCAATCGCGGTGCTATGGTTCGTGTGGCTTTAGTGGGTTATACCAATGTGGGAAAATCCACCTTGATGAACGCCATTGGTAAGAGTGATGTTTTTGTAGAGAATAAATTGTTTGCTACATTAGACACAACGGTTCGAAAAGTGGTGATTAAAAACCTGCCTTTCCTGCTTTCAGATACGGTAGGTTTTATTCGAAAATTACCAACCCAGTTAGTAGATTCGTTCAAAAGTACGCTTGATGAGGTTCGTGAAGCCGATTTGTTATTGCATGTAGTGGATATTTCCCATCCTGATTTTGAAGATCATATTGCATCAGTAAACCAAATATTAGTGGATATCAAAGCAGCTGATAAACCGGTAATTATGGTTTTCAATAAAATTGATTCTTACCGGCATTTGACTATTGACGAAGACGATTTGATGACCGAAAAAACAACCAAACATTATACGTTAGAAGAGTGGAAAGCCACCTGGATGAGTCGTGTAGGAGAGGAAAAGGCTTTATTCATTTCGGCTACCAACAAAGAAAACTTCGAAGAATTCAGAGAGAGAGTTTACGAAGCTGTGCGCCAAATTCATATTACCCGTTTCCCGTACAATAAATTCCTGTATCCGGATTATAAGGATGCCATTGAAAAAGAAGAAAAAGAATAATTTTTTTCGAAATATAAATATACCAAATCCCTTTTGAATTTTTCAAGAGGGATTTTTTTTGGGCATGACCCACCTTCCACTGCGTTCCAGTTGGGTCGGGCTGTACGTTGCAATCTTTTATTTCGTTGCACTGCATAAAAGGATTTCCACTGCCATCCCTCATGCGGATTTTGTGCTCATAATAACAATTGACTTTAAAATTATAATTTTCATAGAATAGTTACAGAGTAAAAGTTTCCTAATGTAGATTTGTATCTTTGATTTGCTCAAATTTAAATTATGAAAAAAATAGCCTTGCCAATTTTACTTTTCTGTTTAATTATTTTATCATCTTGTAAGTCTGGTAATTATAAGTATTTTGCGCCAACAGTCAATCCTGTATTATTCCATGATAAAGGAGAAGTACATGTTTCTGCTGAAGTAGGTACTTCGGGCTTTACAACCAAAGCGGCTGTAGCTCTTACAGAGCATTTTGGAGTTATGGGAATGTATAATGGCGGAGGATTAGGTAATTATCGTTCTCACGAAGGAGAAGTAGCTGCGGGATATTTTACAAAAAACCTATATGTTTCCGGAGGAATGGGTTTTGGTTCAAACTTTGCTTTTACCGATAGTACACATGTAGCAAAACAATACGAAGGAAGTTTTCGTCGTCCTTTTGTTCAGTTAAATGCAGGAATTAGCGGAGGTAAAATTATAGGAGGAATTAAAGGAGATGCTGTTTTTTGTTTAAAAAACAGTTATTTATTCTACGATGGAAATCATTTAAATACAACCAAAGATCAAATCCATTCGGAATATTTTGTAGTTGAGCCCGGATTTTTGATGGGTTTGGGATCTAAGGCTTTTCGTTTTGATTTTCTGTTAGGATTCCCTATTCATTTTACTAATAATCCGCTTTCAAAATATTCCAATGCCAGAACTTATCCATTAAATGTTGGTTTTGGTATTCGTTTTATCATAGGACGTAAGAACAACGAAATTTAATTCAAAAAAAATCCCTTTTCAGAATCAGTTCTAAAAAGGGATTTTTTATGCTACAGAACAGATTAGAAACCATAATTAACTCCTAATCCAAAAACTTCTCTAACCTGAACCCCTTTTATAGCATTATCATCATAAATGGTTTGCAAAGCAATATTTGCCGAAAGGTATTTGTTGATTTTCATCACCACGTTCATTTGATAATCGATATCAACGTTTTGCGGATCTTCTAAATAATTAGAATATAAATTCAGACGGTTTTCTATAGAAACATTTGTGACAGCAACAAATTTGAAATAAGCAGAAACGCTGGCTCCAAATTCAAAGCGGGTATTATCACCTTGTAAAACACCAAATGAAGATCCTAAATCTGTAAAATGCTTGTGAACCAAAATTAATTTTCCTGCTGCCGGAGCAATATTAATACTGGCATTGTTATCTTTTTTCCATAAGAAACCAGGTCCAAATTGAAAATAGGCCGGAGAGAAAAAGTGAGAAATCACCTCGTTGTTTTTGTCAAGACCCACATCCATTTGTGATTTAAAGTTAAAATACATCGAATAATACCAGTTTTTAGCTTTAGCTTTTTTTCCCCACATAGAATTTAATTCGAGGCGGTCGTCTGTTTTAGCTGTATTTTCATTTCCTTTAATTTTACTTAAACCATAAGCAAGTATAAATTTATTATCCCATACTACATCCCCTTTTTTATAATTAAAGTCATAATTCAAACCAAAATTCCCAGCCACGTTTGAAGTTCCGCCACCCAGCCATTGTCTGTTATACGCTGACTGACTTAACAATAAGGACATATTGCCTTTTTTTGTCCATACTTTTGTAGTGTCTTTTTCTGTTTCCTGAGCCTGTATTGTAAACGTAGCCAGAATTGCAACAACAAATAGAATTAGTTTTTTCATATAAATGTTATTTGGGTTTTAGTTACTTTTTTGCTTTATACAAAGGCACTGCTGAACAGGCCTCTCCATACATAATGCTTCTTGCAAAAGGTTGTAAATAATGGGCAGCTAACACGTAAGCCCTTGTGGGAACTGGTTTTTTAGAACAGCCTTTTATAATAACTGATTTATTTTCGTAAACTTTATAATCTATTTTAGGTAACAATTCTTCGTATAAAGCTGCATCTAAATCTTCTTTGTTTCCATTGATGATTTTTTTAGCAAAAGGGGCTAATTGTATTGCTACTAAAATAGAAGCCCATGCAGGAACAATGGCATCAGTACTGCAATTAATTGCTACGTACTGATCCTGATATTGAGTCCAGTCATGATTTTTAAGCTGTTCTCTAAAGTCTTTTTCTTTTAATAAAAATCCTTCGAGTAACCATTGCGAAATATCAATTTGCGAGCGAATGCCTTTTGGATAATAATCTTCTAAGTCGAAAACTTCCAAAGCGCTGTTTGCTACTTTATTTACAATTTCTTCCATTATTCTAGTGTTCAGTGTTCAATGTTTAGTTTTCAGTTGTGTACTGATTCCTAAACATTGACTGCAATTTTTTAAAGCATTCCTAATTCTAATTTTGCTTCTTCGCTCATTAAATCTTTGCTCCACGGCGGGTCAAAAGTAATTTCTACTTCAGCACCTTTGATGTTTTCAATAGATTTTACTTTTTCTTCAACTTCTCTTGGCAAGCTTTCCGCTACCGGACAGTTTGGAGAGGTCAGTGTCATCAGGATTTTTACTTCATAATCTGTATTGATCATTACATCGTAAATCAATCCTAATTCGTAAATATCTACAGGAATTTCAGGGTCGTAAATTGTTTTTAATTTCATTACGATTGCTTCTCCTAATTGGTTGGTGTCTATTTCTTGTTCCATTTTTTTGTTTTTTTGTTAAATTACAGGGCTTATTTTTTTAAACATATAAGTCCTATAAGTTTTTTGTTTCTGTTTTAAAAAGTTTATTTTTTTGAATCAAATGCTAAAGCGTACATTTTTATATTCTTAATCATCGAAACCAAACCATTAGCCCTGGTAGGAGATAAGTGTTCTTTTAAGCCTATTTCGTCAATGAAATCCATTTCGGCATCAATGATATCTTTAGGGGTCTGATTTGAAAAAACACGAATTAAAATGGCAATAATCCCTTTGGTTAATATGGCATCACTATCAGCCGTAAAAACTATTTTATCATCCTTTTTCTCTCCTTGTAACCACACTTTAGACTGACAGCCTTTAATTAAGTTTTCGTCAATTTTTGATTCTTCTTTGATTAGCGGAAGGTTTTTTCCCAGTTCGATGATGTATTCATAACGCTGCATCCAGTCATCAAACATCGAAAATTCGTCCACTATTTCTTCTTGTATATCTTTAATTTTCATTGTTTTGTTTTGCAAATGAATTTATTTTAGTCACTAATTTTTTTATCTCTACAGGTGGAAAACCATGATCAAAACTTTGTGATTCATAGTTTTTGCCTTCGTAATTTATTTTCAGACTGGCTATTGCTGCACCATCATAAAAACGTTTTTCGGTAGGTGATTTCAGATTTTTCAGTTCTTCTAAATCCAGCTCCTGAAAAAGATTAACCAGCTCTTTCCAGTCAGTATCTGATATTTTAACAACAACAGCTTTTTCTGCTCTGTTTTTTTTTATACTCGCAATATGTTTTTCTATAATTACTTCGTAATAATAACCTCTGGTATTTGCTGTGTATGTTATTTGTGCTGTATCCATATTTTGTAGTACATCACCCTGACAGCCTTTGCCCAGAAAAAAGGTCAATAATAATAACGATAGTATTTTCATATTTGTTTTAGGATAACATTAATTGGGCTTTTTTAACCGCTTCAACTAAGGCATCAATTTCTTCTTTGGTGTTGTAAAAAGAGAATGAAGCTCTTATAGTTCCGGGAATTCCATAAAAATTCATAATAGGTTGGGCACAATGGTGTCCTGTTCTTACTGCGATTCCTAATTTATCAATAATACTGCCAATGTCATAAGGATGAATTCCTTCGATATTAAAAGAAATCACTGAGGTTTTGTTTTTTGAATTTCCATAAATACGCAGACCTTCAATTTCTGATAAACGCTGGGTTGCATAAGCTAACAATTCCAATTCTTGTTGTTGAATGTTTTCAAACCCAACAGTATTCAAATAGTCGATAGCGGTTCCTAATACGATTCCTCCGGCAATATTGGGCGTTCCTGCTTCAAATTTATGAGGTAAATCTGCGTAAGTAGTTTTTTCGAAAGTTACTTCCTTAATCATTTCCCCACCGCCCTGATAAGGCGGTAATTTGTTTAACCACGATTCTTTTCCGTATAAAATTCCGGTTCCGGTTGGCCCGCACATCTTATGTCCTGAAAAGGCATAAAAATCACAATCCAGCGCCTGAACATCAGGTTTTAAATGTGCAGCTGATTGTGCTCCGTCAATAAATACTGCAGCTCCCACTTTATGAGCTTTATCAATCATGTATTTAACAGGGTTGATAATACCTAAAGCATTAGAGATATGATTTACCGTAACAATTTTAGTTTTCTCAGAAAGTAATTTATCGTATTCCGACATGATTAATTCTCCGTTTTCGTTCATTGGGATGACTTTCAATACAGCTCCCGTTTTTTCACAAAGCATTTGCCAGGGCACAATGTTACTGTGATGTTCTAAATGTGAAACGATCACTTCATCATCTGGTTTTAAAATGGAAGCAAAACCATTAGCAACCAAATTGATTCCAAAAGTTGTTCCTGAAGTAAAAAGTACTTCGTGAGCATGTTTGGCATTAATGTGATTTTGTACTTTTTTACGGGAAATTTCATAAGCATCAGTGGCTAACTGGCTTAGTGTATGAACGCCACGGTGAATGTTGGCATTGATTTCCTGATAATATTTTGAAATCGCATCAATAACCACCTGTGGTTTTTGCGAAGTAGCTCCGTTGTCGAAATATACTAATGGTTTTCCATTTACTTTTTCGTTCAGAATTGGAAAATCGGCTCTTATTTTTTGAATGTCCAGCATAACTATTTAGAAAAATTCTATTATACAAAAGTACTAAAACTAAAATTGTTTTTAACGGCTATTATTCGTTTTGATTGATTGTTGTATCAGTTTAATTGATATGAAATAAATAAACGTCTTTTTGGCTGTAAAATTTCAGTCATAAAAAAAACGCAAAGTTCTAAATGAATTAAAACTTTGCGTCAGCAGTATTGTTTTTTTAATATTACAAATCAAATCCTAATTTCACGCCTAATTTCATAGCGATGATTTTAGTAATTCTTTGTTTTAATTCCGGTATTTTGATATTTTCTATAACTGCATTAGAGAAAGCGTACATCAATAAAGCTTTGGCTTCTTTTTTAGGAATTCCTCTTTGTTGCATATAGAATAAAGCCGTTTCGTCTAATTGCCCCACAGTACATCCGTGTGAACATTTTACATCATCGGCAAAAATTTCCAATTGTGGTTTCGCATTGATAGTTGCTTTATCACTCAATAAAATGTTGTTGCTTTTTTGGAAAGCATTCGTTTTCTGAGCTTCTTTTTCTACATACACTTTTCCGTTGAAAACTCCTGTTGAACGGTCCGAGAAGATTCCTTTGTAATCTTGGAAACTCTCACAGTTAGGTTCCGCATGATTTACTAATGTGTAGTGATCTACGTGTTGTTTTTCACCAATAATGGTAATTCCGTTCAGTGTACTTGTCAGCCTTTCGCCGTAGTGGTAGAAGTTCAGGTTGTTTCTGGTAAGGTTTCCACCAAAAGAAAAAGTATGCACAGAAGCATGGCTTTCTTTTTGCTGAGAAACATAAGTATTGTCAATTAGATTAGCCTGATGATTATCATTTTGAATTTTATAATAATCTACAATAGCACGTTTTTGAGCAAAAATTTCGGTAACTGAATTAGTCAGAACAGGATTTTCACTTAAACTTTGGTGACGTTCAATAATTTGTACATGAGAATTCTCGCCTACAATCACTAAGTTTCTCGGCTGTGTCATCAATGCTGATTCATTTCCTGTAGAGAAATACATGATTTCAATAGGTTTGTCAGCTACTTTGCTTTTTGGGATATTTATGTAAGCACCTTCACAGGCAAAAGCAGTGTTTAATGAAGTCAGGCTATCATCTTTACTGGCAATTTTGTTAAAATAATTATCAATAACCATTTTGTATTTTGGTTTTGTCAATGCCGAAGACATCAAACAAACGTCGATTCCATCGTGAGTGGTTGAAGACAAATGAGAACTAAAAATACCATCAATAAAAACTACTTTATAAGTATCGATTTCGTGAATAAAGTATTTTTTTACCTGATTAAATTCTATTGCACTGTCTTTTTTAGGAAAAACGGTAAAGTCATTTTTCAGTATGGCATTTAACGAAGTGTATTTCCAGGCTTCTTCTTTTTTAGTAGGGAAACCTTTTGTTTCAAAGTTTTTTAAAGCTGAAGTTCTCACATCATGCAGTTCTGAATGAACATCGATGCGCTCTTCAAAGGCCATGAACGATGATATTAATTTTTCTTTTAATTCCATTTTGTTTTTTAGTTGTGAGTTATAAGTTATGAGTTGTGAGTTTTGTAAACTGCTAACTGTAACTGTAAACTAATTCTATACTTCTTGCTCTTGTTTAATCCAGTCGTATCCTTTTTCTTCTAATTCTAAAGCCAGACTGGCGTCACCGGATTTTACAATTTTACCGTTATATAATACGTGAACAAAATCAGGAACGATATATTCTAATAATCTTTGGTAGTGTGTAATTACGATAATAGCGTTTTTATCACTTTTTAATTTGTTTACTCCATTAGCCACAATTCGTAAAGCATCGATGTCTAATCCGGAATCAGTTTCATCAAGAATAGCCAGTTTAGGCTCTAACATTGCCATTTGAAAAATCTCATTACGTTTTTTCTCTCCACCTGAAAACCCTTCGTTAAGAGAACGCGACAAAAATTTACGGTCAATTTCTAATAATTCTGATTTCTCACGAATTACTTTCAACATTTCGTTAGCCGGCATTTCTTCCTGACCATTGGCTTTACGGGTTTCGTTGATAGCGGTTTTCATGAAGTTGGTTACCGAAACTCCAGGAATTTCTACAGGATACTGGAACGAAAGAAATACGCCTTTGTGTGCTCTTTCTTCAGGAGCTAATTCAGAGATATCTTCGTTTTCTAACAAGATTTCACCTTCTGTAACTTCGTAGTTTTCATTTCCTGCAATGATTGCAGAAAGTGTACTTTTTCCGGCTCCATTCGGTCCCATAATTGCATGAACTTCTCCTGCTTTTACTTCAAGGTTAATTCCTTTAAGAATTTCTTTATCGCCTATTGAGGCTTGTAGATTTTTTATTGATAACATTTTTCGAATGTGTTTTTTATACTTTGATTATGATTATCCTACTGAACCTTCTAATGAGATTTCCAGTAATTTTTGAGCTTCAACGGCAAATTCCATTGGCAACTTGTTCAATACGTCTTTACTGAAACCGTTTACGATTAAGGCAATCGCTTTTTCAGTAGGTATTCCACGTTGGTTGCAATAGAAAACCTGATCTTCTCCAATTTTAGAAGTAGTTGCTTCGTGCTCAATTTTAGCGGTTGGATTTTTACTTTCGATATAAGGGAAAGTATGTGCTCCACAATTGTTACCCATTAATAAGGAATCACATTGAGAGAAGTTACGGGCGTTTTCGGCTCTTGGACTTATTTGCACTAATCCTCTGTAACTATTTTGAGATTTTCCTGCAGAAATACCTTTTGAAATAATAGTCGATTTAGTGTTTTTACCTAAATGAATCATTTTTGTTCCGGTATCTGCCTGCTGGAAGTTGTTTGTGACTGCAATAGAATAAAATTCGCCTACTGAATTATCTCCTTTTAATACACAGGAAGGATATTTCCACGTAATCGCAGATCCTGTTTCTACCTGAGTCCACGAAATTTTAGCATTGGTTTCGCATAAACCTCTTTTGGTTACAAAATTGTAAACTCCACCTTTTCCTTCTTTATTTCCAGGAAACCAGTTTTGAACCGTAGAATATTTAATTTCAGCATCGTCAAGTGCAATTAATTCTACCACTGCTGCGTGCAATTGATTTTCATCACGACTTGGAGCTGTACAGCCTTCTAAGTAAGACACATAACTTCCTTCATCGGCAATAACCAGAGTTCTTTCAAACTGACCTGTTCCCGCCTGATTGATACGGAAATAAGTTGATAATTCCATAGGGCATTTCACACCCTTTGGAATGTAACAAAAAGAACCATCAGAGAAAACAGCCGAGTTCAAAGCGGCATAAAAGTTATCTTTTTGCGGTACTACTGTTCCTAAATATTTACGTACTAATTCCGGATGTTCTTTGATAGCTTCAGAGATACTCATAAAGATAATCCCTTTTTCGCCTAATGTTTTCTTGAATGTAGTAGCAACAGAAACCGAGTCAACTACAATATCCATAGCTACATTATTCATCATTTTTTGCTCATCAACAGAGATGCCTAACTTTTTGTACATTTCCAAAAGTTCAGGATCTACATCGTCAAGTGTTTTATTCGGGTCTACCGTTTTTGGTGCTGAATAGTAAGAAATAGCCTGAAAATCAGGTTTAACATAATTTACATTGGCCCACTCCGGCTCAGTCATTTCTTCCCAGGCTTTGTAAGCTTCAATGCGCCAGTCCGTCATCCACTGAGGTTCGCCTTTCTTTTGTGAAATGGCACGAACAATATCTTCATTTAAACCAATAGGAAACGTTTCCGATTCCAAATTGGTGTAAAATCCGTACTCGTACTCTTTCGTTTCGAGTTCGATTTTTAAATCGTCTTCTGTATATTTACTCATTTTTTTTATTTAAATATTATTTTCTCCGGCAGCCTGTGAGACTTGGGTGAAAATTTAAAGATTAAAAAAATTCTTTAAAAAATTGTAGTCTGGTTTTACAAAGAAAAACTTTCTCCACATCCACAAGTTCTGCTTGCATTTGGGTTGTTAAAAACAAATCCTTTTCCGTTTAATCCACCTGAAAATTCTAAAATTGTTCCGGCCAGATATAGAAATGATTTTTTTTCTACGGCAATCGTAATGTCGTTGTCTATGAAGATTTTATCGTCTTCACCTTTGTTTTTGTCGAACTTTAAATCATAGGATAAGCCCGAGCATCCGCCGCTTTTAACACCTACTCTTACATAATCTGTGGCGGCATCAAAACCATCTTCTTTCATCAAGTCGATGATTTTCTTTTTGGCAGTATCAGAAACCTTTATCATTGTGTGTTGATTTTGTCTAAATTAACTGCAAAGATAAGGCATAAAAACGGTATTGCACAATAGATAACATTTTTATAACTAATAAGCAAATAGATAATAGTTATTTATCATAGTTATTTAGAATGAGTATATTTTATTTTGGTTTATTAAATAATATTGAGTCATTTTATTTTTACAAATGCATTCCTTTTGCATAAATTGCCATTGCTAATTATTTTAGAATTTTTTAAATAAAAGATATGAAACTTTATCCGATAGAAACCGGTAATTTTAAACTGGATGGCGGTGCCATGTTTGGTGTTGTACCCAAAACAATTTGGAACAAAACCAATCCCGCTGACGCTAATAATCTAATTGATATTGCTGCACGTTGTTTACTCATTGAAGATGGCAATCGCTTAATTTTGATTGATAGCGGAATGGGAAATAAGCAATCAGAGAAGTTTTTTGGGTATTATTCGCTTTGGGGAACGCATTCTATGGATGGTTCTTTAGCTAAATTTGGGTTTCACCGTGACGATATTACTGATGTATTTCTGACCCATTTGCATTTTGATCATTGTGGAGGTTGTATTCAGTGGAATGCAGATAAAACAGCTTACGAACCGGCTTTTAAAAATGCTCGATTTTGGTCGAATGAAAATCATTGGCAATGGGCAACTGAACCCAATTCCCGTGAAAAAGCTTCTTTTCTGAGTGAGAATATTTTGCCAGTGCAGCAAAGCGGACAGCTGCATTTTATTGCCAGAAACGAAGCCGATTTTTTAGAAAAATCAGAGTTGGATTTAGGAATTTTATTTGTTGATGGACATACCGAAAAACAGATGATTCCGCATATTCAGTACAAAGGTAAAACCATCGTTTTTTGTGCCGATTTGTTGCCAACAGCCGGACATATTCCTATTCCTTATGTGATGGGATACGATACAAGACCACTTTTAACAATGGATGAAAAGACAAAGTTCATGAACGCTGCAGCCGATAATAATTACTATTTATTTATGGAACATGATGCACATAACGAGATTATAACGGTGCAGCACACCGAAAAAGGTGTGCGATTATCGGAGGTTTTTAGTTGTGCTGATATCTTAATCTAGTGTTAATCCTGAAAATTTTCGAATAGAAAAATTATTTTTAATCTATATTTGAAATTGACAAAATAATGAATGTATATGAATACAGTAAAATCCCTTAGCCTTTCGCTGTTTTCTGCTATAGTTTTAGCAGGATGTGGGGCACAAAAATTGCCCAATTATAAATCAATAACTGCTATTACAGCGCCAGAAAATGTTACAAAAAAGAAGGCTTTAACGGATGACCAATTGAAGTTTTGGAATCAATATGATATCGTAAAAGATACCGTTCCCGGAATGAGTGTCAATAGAGCTTATGCCGAATTGCTTAAAAACAGAAAAGCTCAAAAAGTAATCGTTGGAATCGTAGATTCTGGCGTGGATATTGAACACGAAGACTTAAAATCAGTAGTCTGGACTAACCCAAAAGAAATTCCTGACAACGGAATTGATGATGATAAAAACGGCTATATAGATGATATTCATGGTTGGAATTTTCTGGGTGACATTACTAAAGAACATTTAGAATATGAGAGAATCATTAAAGACAAATCGCTGGTAGATGAAGCCACTTATCAGGAAGCTAAAAAAATCTACGATAAAAAAATCTCTGACGCACAGAACGAGAAAAACTATCTAGGTACTTTATTAGCTCAAGCAACTAAAGCGGACGATATTATTAAAAAACAATTAAAAAAAGAAATCTATACCTTAGATGAGGTGAAAACTATTGATTCTAAGGATACTTTGGTTCAAAAAAGCACTATGATTATCCAAAAGATGTTTTCTTTTGGGATGCCAATTGCCGATTTGAAGACAGAAATTCAAAAAGAATTAGACGCTAAAGAGGAACTCTTAAAAAAAGATAATTTAGATACAGACTATAGAAAAGTACTGGGAGATAACCCTAATGATATTGCCGATACTAATTATGGGAACAACAATGTCATAGGTCCCGATAAAAATGAAGCTTTACACGGAACTCATGTTGCCGGAATTGTAGCGCAGGTGAGAAACAACAACATTGGAGGAGACGGAATTGCTAATAATGTTGAAATCCTTACTGCACGTGCCGTTCCTGATGGAGATGAGTATGACAAAGATATTGCATTAGCGATTCGTTATGCTGTTGACAATGGAGCAAAAGTAATTAACGGAAGCTTTGGAAAAAGTTTTTCTCCACATAAAAACTGGGTTTTTGATGCTATAAAATATGCTGCTGAGAAAGATGTTTTAATCGTTCATGCCGCTGGAAATGATGCTAAAAATATTGATTTCTATGATAATTTCCCAAATGATTCTGAAGATAAAAAAACGGAGATTTCAGATAATTTAATCACTGTGGGCGCTTTGAATTTTGAATATGGAAAAAATATCGTGGCTCGTTTTTCAAACATTGGAAAAATAAATGTAGATGTATTTGCTCCCGGAGTAAAAATTTACGCTACAACTCCTGAGAATACCTATAAGTTTTTACAGGGAACTTCAATGGCTGCACCAAATGTTGCCGGAGTTGCAGCTTTAATTCGTTCGTATTATCCAAAATTGAAGGCTTCACAAGTAAAACAGATTTTGATGGATTCGGGTGTGGTAATCAGTAACGATGTTGTGGTAGGTGGAAATCCACAGGACGTTCGACCTTTTAATGAATTATCAAAAACTGGCAAAATAGTAAACGCTTATAACGCCATTTTGATGGCAAATCAAATGGCTAAAAAATAATTTTATAAATTAAAAATCAAATGGAAGGGTATTTATCCTTCCTTTTTTTATTAAATACAAATGAGAAAAATTCTGCTGTTATCGTTAATTTTATCAAATGCATTTTCTTTAGTTGCCCAAAATGCTCCTTATTGGCAGCAAGCCGTTGATTATAAAATGGATGTTGTTATGGATGCTAAGAAATATCAATACCAGGGCACGCAGGAACTGGTTTACACCAATAATTCTTCGGATACTTTGAAGAAAGTATATTATCATTTGTATCCAAATGCTTTCCAGCCCGGCAGCGAAATGGCCGAAAGAGCCGGTAATATCAAGGACGCCGATGCCCGAATGGTGAGAAAAACAAAAATGGATGGAAAAGAGGTTAAAGAAAACCGAATCCAGAATTTGAAACCCGATGAAACAGGCTATTTAAAAATCAGCAATTTTGAACAAGATGGTGTTGAAGCAAAAACAAAAATTACCGGTACTATTTTAGAAGTGGTTTTGGCAAAGCCCATTTTGCCTCATTCTAAAACTACTTTTACATTGAATTTTGACGGACAGGTTCCGGTTCAGATTCGTCGTTCGGGCAGAAACAATGTGGAAGGTATCGCTTTTTCGATGTCGCAATGGTATCCTAAAATAGCCGAATTTGATTTTGAAGGCTGGCATGCCGATCCTTATATCGCCAGAGAATTTCACGGTGTCTGGGGTAATTTTGATGTCAAAATTACTATTGATAAAGACTATGTTTTAGGAGGTTCAGGTTATTTACAAAACGCTAACGAAATAGGACATGGTTATCAGGAAAACGGTGTTGAAGTAAAATATCCCAAAAGAACCAAAAACCTGACCTGGCATTTTGTAGCGCCAATGGTACATGATTTTACCTGGGCAGCCGATAAAGAATACATCCATGATGTGGTAAAAGGACCCAATGATGTAGATTTGCATTTTTTATATAAAAACAATCCAAAGATTATTGAAAACTGGAAAAATCTACAACCTTTAATGGTTCAGGTGATGGATTTTTATAATAAAACAATTGGCGATTATCCGTACAAACAATATTCTTTTATTCAGGGTGGTGATGGCGGAATGGAGTATGCCATGTGTACTCTGATTTTAGGAAACGGAACTCTGGAAGGGATTTTTGGTACCGCTACTCACGAGTTAGGTCATGCCTGGTTTCAGCATATTTTAGCTTCTAATGAGTCTAAACATCCGTGGATGGATGAGGGTTTTACCACGTATGTAGAGGATTTGGCTGTCAATGAATTTGCAGTTAAAAAAGAATCAAATCCTTTTAAAACAAATTATTTACTGTATGCTGATTTGGTAAAATCAGGTAAAGAGCAGCCACAAACCACACATGGCGACAGGTACGACGAAAATCGCTCTTATAGTATTTCTTCTTATATCAAAGGAAGTATTTTTCTGTCGCAATTGGGTTATTTGATTGGTCAGGATAATTTAGCTAAGACGATCAAAAAATATTATCAGGATTTCAAATTCAAACATCCTACTCCTAATGATATTAAGCGTACTGCCGAACGCGTTTCGGGAGCAGAACTCGATTGGTATTTAAATGATTGGACACAAACGACAAACACTATTGATTACGGAATTAAATCCGTTACAGAAAAAGGAGCAACTACACTAGTAAGTTTGGAAAGAATAGGAAGCATGCCAATGCCTATTGATCTTTTAGTCGAATATACTGATGGAACTGTTGAAAGTTTCTATATTCCGTTGCGAATGATGTATTTTGAAAAAGAAAATCCGAATCCGTCAATAAAAAGAACAGTGTTGAATGACTGGCCTTGGGCTAACCCAAAATACGAGTTGACCATTTCAAAGCCTAAAAGCAGCATCAAAAAAATTACCATTGACCCAAGTGGTTTAATGGCTGATGTACAATTGAAAAATAATAGTGTTGAGGTGAAGTAGGGAGTTGCGTTAGGGATTGCAGTGTAAATCCTTTTGTTTTTCTCTTTAAAAAACAAAAGATTGAAACGAAAAGCCCGACCCTTGGGTAACGCCCAAAAAGAGCATTTTCATAGCAAGATTTGCCTCTTTTAATATCAATTTACTTTGTAACTTTGCCGTTCAATGAAAAATTCGATGAAAAACAAACTAGTATATATTTTTGGTCTGCTGATTTTGCTGGCTTCCTGTAAAGGAGAAGACGAACAAAAAAGGCTGGCTGAAAATGCCAAAGATGCCCAAAAGAAAAAAGTCATTTTTGAAAATATCAAAAAAGGCTGGGATTTTTATGACGAACCTATTAATGAAGCTACCGAAGAAACAGTAAAAACCTGGAATGAGTTGCGCTTGTTTATTGAGGAATTAGCTCGTAAACCTAAAATGACCATTAGTGCTTACCAGCAAAAAGCCAAAGCAATTTCTAAGAAAGCATTGGCACTACGAAATAATGTCCCGGAATTATTTAATAAACCCCAAATAAAAACCCGTATTTCAGTTTTGATTACTAAGGTTCGTCTGATGGATATGTACATTCATCTGGACGAAATTCCGGATCAGAAAGTAGTACAATTAGTGGGCGAAATCAATAAAGAACTAGCCACATTGCAACGTCAGATGGATATTTTAACGGAGAAAAGTAAAATTCCGGTTGAAGAAGGAGAAGATGAAATGAGAAGAATGTTATTGGATTCGGCTCGGGCGATTCCTAATAATCCGAATATGGTATTGCCCAATCCATCCGTTATCCCGGCCAGTACACGAGCAATAATTAACCCAAACGACGCCAGAGTTGAGTAAATCTGCCTTATATACCCTCTACGAAACTTCGCCTAAAACGCAGCAAATTGTTGCTTTATTACAGGAAAAAAATACAGTAAAATTACATTTGAGCGGTTTGCTGGGATCGGCTGTTTCATTCGTGATTCGTTCGGCGTTTAAAAAAGCAGAGCTTCCCTTTTTGGTGATTTTAAATAACAAAGAAGAAGCGGCTTATTATCTGAACGATTTAGAACAAATGATTGGCGAGCAGGATGTTTTGTTTTATCCCAGTTCGTACCGCCGTCCGTACCAAATAGAAGAAACCGACAATGCCAATGTTTTGCTTCGTGCCGAAGTATTAAACCGCATTAATTCCCGTAAAAAACCAGCGGTAATTGTGAGTTATCCCGAAGCACTTTTTGAAAAAGTGGTTACTCGTCGGGATTTGGATAAAAATACCTTGAAAGTAAGTGTGGGCGATAAAATTTCGATTGATTTTATCAATGAAGTTTTATTCGAATACGAATTTAAAAGAGTCGACTTTATAACGGAGCCAGGCGAATTTTCAGTTCGTGGCGGGATTGTGGATGTGTTTTCTTTTTCAAATGATAATCCGTACCGAATCGAGTTTTTTGGTGATGAGGTCGAAAGTATCCGGACTTTTGATGTGGCTACCCAATTGTCATTGGAACAACAAAAGAAAATTACCATTATTCCCAATGTAGAAAACAAGGTTTTTCAAGAAAATAGAGAGAGTTTTTTAGATTATATTTCGGAGCAAACAGTACTTTTTATTCAGAATACCGAGGATTTATTGGCACAATTAGACAAACAATTTGCAAGAGCCGAAGAAGCTTTTGAAAAATTGTCTAAGGATATCAAACATGCCACTCCGGAACAATTATTTCTGGATCAAAAAGCATTTGTAAAGCGTGCTCTGGATTTTTCGGTAGTTGAATTGAGTTCTAAAGCTATTTTTAGGACGACTAAGAAATTTGAATTTCACATTCAGCCGCAGCCTTCGTTCAACAAGCAATTTGATTTGTTGTTGAATAATTTGAGCGAGAATCATTTTAACGGATACAAAAATTATTTATTTTGTTCAAATGAAGCGCAGGCCAAACGTTTTCATGATATTTTCGAAACCTTGGACGAAGCCAATTCGGAGAATATCCGCAAACAATACAACACCATTGTTTTACCGATGTATCAGGGTTTTATTGATGAAGAACACCAAATTTCCTGCTACACCGATCATCAGATTTTCGAACGTTATCATAAATTTAGCATCAAAAACGGTTATTCGAAAAAACAGAATATCACCTTAAAAGAATTGACGACGCTTTCTGTTGGCGATTATGTAACGCATATTGACCACGGAATTGGGAAATTTGGCGGATTACAAAAAATCCAGGTCGAAGGAAAAACTCAGGAAGCGATTAAGCTCGTTTATGCCGATAATGACATTGTGTATGTGAGTATTCATTCGCTACACAAAATTTCAAAATACAATGGCAAAGACGGAACACCGCCAAAAATATATAAATTAGGTTCGAATGCCTGGAAGGCTCTGAAACAAAAAACCAAAGCGAGAGTCAAACATATTGCTTTCAATTTGATTCAATTGTATGCCAAAAGACGATTGGAAAAAGGTTATCAATATGCGCCGGACAGTTATTTGCAAAACGAATTAGAAAGTTCGTTTATTTATGAAGATACTCCGGACCAAACCAAATCGACTCAGGAAGTAAAATCCGACATGGAAAGCGATCGTCCGATGGATCGTTTGGTTTGTGGTGACGTAGGTTTTGGAAAAACCGAAGTTGCCATCCGTGCAGCATTTAAAGCGGTGGACAATAGCAAACAGGTAGCGGTTTTGGTGCCAACCACTATTTTAGCGTACCAGCATTTTAGAACTTTTTCGGAGCGATTAAAAGACATGCCGGTTTCTATTGGGTATTTGAACCGTTTTAGAACAGCGAAACAAAAAGCAGAAACTTTAAAACAACTAGCCGAAGGCAAACTGGATATTGTGATTGGAACGCATCAGTTGGTGAACAAAAATGTAGTTTTTAAAGACTTGGGCTTACTGATTGTGGATGAGGAACAAAAATTTGGCGTAAACGTAAAAGACAAGTTGAAAACCATTGCTGCTAATGTGGATACGCTGACTTTGACTGCAACGCCAATTCCTAGGACTTTACAGTTTTCGTTGATGGCGGCAAGAGATTTATCGGTGATTACAACTCCTCCGCCTAATAGATATCCTATTGAAACCAATGTCATTGGTTTTAGTGAAGAGGTAATCCGGGATGCGATTTCGTATGAAATTCAGCGTAACGGACAGGTTTATTTTATCAATAACCGAATTGAAAATATCAAAGAAGTAGCTGGAATGATTCAGCGTTTGGTACCAAATGCTAAAGTTGGAATCGGTCATGGCCAAATGGACGGAAAAAAACTCGAAGAGTTGATGCTGGCTTTCATGAATGGAGAATTTGATGTTTTGGTGGCGACAACCATTATCGAAAGTGGTTTGGACGTGCCTAATGCTAACACGATTTTTATCAATAATGCCAATAATTTCGGTCTGTCTGATTTGCACCAAATGCGTGGTCGTGTGGGTCGAAGTAATAAAAAAGCATTCTGTTATTTTATCTGCCCGCCTTATTCGTCCATGACCGAAGAAGCCAGAAAACGTATTCAGGCTTTGGAACAATTTAGTGAACTCGGCAGCGGATTTAATATCGCGATGAAAGATTTAGAGATTCGTGGTGCAGGAGATTTATTGGGTGGTGAACAATCCGGTTTCATTAACGAAATAGGTTTTGATACCTATCAGAAAATTATGAATGAGGCTATTGAAGAATTGAAAGAAAACGAATTCAAAGATTTGTATCCGGTGGAGAATGATATCGAAACCAAAGAATATGTAAAAGATCTGCAAATTGATACCGATTTTGAGTTGTTGTTTTCGGATGAATACATCAATAATATTTCAGAGCGAATGAATTTGTATAATGAATTGGCTGCCATAAAAAACGAAGAAGAGTTGGTTGTTTTCCAAAATAAACTGATTGACCGTTTTGGTCCTTTACCTCCTCGAGCCAATGCCTTAATGAACAGTATTCGCATCAAATGGGTTGCAACGAGAGTGGGAATTGAAAAATTGGTAATGAAACAAGGCAAGATGATTGGCTATTTTGTGTCCGATCAACAATCCGATTTTTACCAATCGAATCGTTTTCATAAGGTGTTACAATTTGTTCAAAAACATCCTTCACTTTGCAAAATGAAAGAAAAACAAACCGCTAACGGTTTGCGTTTGTTACTGACTTTTGATAACGTAAAATCGACTAGGAGAGCTTTGGAATTGATGGAGCTATTGGGAGGGAAAGATAATTAATGGTTTTTTTGTAGTACTTTGGTTAATTACGGTGTTGTCTGTCGATTACTTTATAAAACAGGGTTTGAAATGTATTTATTTTTACTAATTTAATATTTTTTTAACCCTAATGAGACCGTAATAAAATTTATGACCTTAAAAAAAACGTCCCCAAAAATACTTATTTTAGTAGTATCCTCCAGTGTTGTTTTTTTATTGCTTTATGCTGCTTTGTTTTATTATATTAATAAGACAGAAAAAGAAGCATATCAGAATGCTGTTGAATTATTTGAAAGTAAAATCAACCAGTTGTTAGTGTTGGAATCTAAACCCATTTTAACAGCTTTAAACAATGATACTAACTGGGATGAATTTGTAAATTTCATTGCTACAAAAGATAAAAGCTGGTATGAGGAAACCATCAATAACGAACTGGAAATTTACGGAGCTGATTATTTAGGTGTGTATGATCGGGACAAGCAGTTTATAATGCGTACGCCTACGCCGGTAATTAAAACGCTTGATTTTGTTCCTGAGAAAGCAATGACTTACCTGGATAATGTAAGGATGGGAAGGTTTTACTTAAAAATTCCCGAAGGAATTGTAGAGATAACCGGAGCAACGGTTCATCCTTCTGATGATCCTTTTAAAAACAAATCAGAACCTTCAGGTTATTTTTTTGCGGTACGTTTGATCAATGCTGATTTTATTCAGAATTTAGAAACTATTACTTCTTCTAAAATTAAATTTCTGGCCACTAATGACCGTATCCCTGAGGAAAGGCATGTTGTGAGTTCTGTTTATCTTCTGAAAGATTTTCAGGGAAAACCAATCGGGAAACTGTTGTTTGAAAGAAAATTTGATGTTTATTTTGAAAATACAATCAATATTTTATATGCAATAATCATTGTTTTTATAGTGTATTTGTTTGTAAGTGTTTTTTACACCCAAAAACTAATTTACCGGCCTCTTTACATGGTTCGGAAGGCACTTCAGAATGAAAGTAAAGCGGCAATAGCCGAATTAAAAAAGTCAAGTGGCGAATTCAGTTATATAGGAAATTTATTCGAAGAGAATAACAATCAGAAACAGGCACTGATAAAGGCAAAAATAAAAGCCGAAGAAGGAGACTTATTAAAAGCATCCTTTTTAGCTAATTTATCACATGAAATCAGAACACCCATGAACGCGATAAATGGTTTTACCGAACTGATTCTGAATACAGATATTGATAAAAAAGAGCGAATAGAATATTTAAACGTCATTCAGAAAAACGGTCAGAATCTGGTTTCTATTATTGATGATTTAATTGAAATGTCTAAAATAGATTCCAATCAGGTTTCGCCTAACTTTAGTGAAATTAATTTAGAATCCTGTATTGTAGAATTGTATAAAACCCTAAAAGTCACGATTCCTAAAACAAAAACTAT
Organism: Flavobacterium plantiphilum; assembly: GCF_046000495.1. Classification (NCBI taxonomy): domain Bacteria; kingdom Pseudomonadati; phylum Bacteroidota; class Flavobacteriia; order Flavobacteriales; family Flavobacteriaceae; genus Flavobacterium; species Flavobacterium plantiphilum. The sequence goes on along the minus strand of NZ_JBELQA010000002.1, from coordinate 226,977 downwards.
AAAATTTAAACTGATAAAAAGCAGTGTCCCGGCAGAAAATAATATAATTACCGATGAAATTAAATTAAAACAGGTTATCATCAATTTGCTGACAAATGCCATTAAATACACCGACGAAGGTTTTGTAAAATTTAAATATGAAATAGACGAAGAACAAAATTTAATTCATTTTACTATTCAGGATAGCGGATCCGGAATCGAAGAAGATCATCATAAGCATGTTTTTGACCGATTTAAACGTGTTGAAAATGACAAATCCATACAGGTAGGAGGTTTAGGACTGGGACTTTCTATTTCAAAAGCCTATATTGAAATTCTGGGAGGAACCATTAGTTTTGAATCAAAAATGGGTGAGGGATCCACGTTTTATTTCTCCATTCCGTTGCAATATGTAAAATCAGAACCCATTATAGTAAAACCAATAAAAGAAAAAGAAGGAATGAAATCAGCCAATAAAACTATTTTGATTGCAGAAGATGACAATATTAATTTTCTGTTGTTCCAAAAAATGATGAAAGACAAGAATTTTGAAATTATCAGAGCTAAAAATGGTCAGGAAGCAGTAGATATTTGCATCAGCAATTCAAATATTGATCTGGTTTTAATGGATATCAAAATGCCGGTTTTAAACGGATTTGAAGCTGTTGAACAAATACGGCCTATTCGTCCTGAACTGCCTATTATTGCCCAGACGGCCTATTCTTCTTCTGAAGATAAGATGAAAATTGAAAAGGCAGGATTTGATGATTATATTACAAAGCCGCTAAGCAGAGAGCGTTTATTTGAACTGATAGATAAATACTAGAAATATTTTAATGAGGATACACAGAAATAACTGGATTCTGATTTTTGGGTTACTGTCAGTTTTTGGATTTTCCCAGGAAGATCAACAGCTAAAAGATACTCTTGTCAAAGAAAAAAAGCTAAGTTTAAATGTTGATATTGTCAACCGTTATCTGTGGCGTGGACAATGCTGGGGAGGTGATTATGCCGCTGTTCAGCCTACTATTGAATATGAAATTATTCCAAAGTTAACCTTAGGTTTTTGGGCAACTACTAATTTTAAAAAGGAATATTTTTATCCTGATGGAGAAACTTATTATAAAGGATATCAGGAAATAGATTTTTATGTGAGCTATCAGATTAATGATTTTTTGCAATTCCAGCTTTGGAATTACTACTGGCCTTCGGTGTCAAAGGTAGAAGGTGTAAGTAATAAGTTTTTTGATTTCGGTCCTGCAAGTTCGCAAACCATTGATGCGATGCTTTGTTTTGATTTTTCCGAAGGCTATCGATATCCTTTTAATGCCGTTATAAGTACATTTATAGGCGGAAATGATTACCGGTATGATGAAAATAATAATCCAAAACGCAATTACACTACTTATTTAGAATTGGGTTATACTTTTAATTTGTTCGAAAACTCGCCCTGTAAACAACTTCATACTATTTCATTAGCACCTGCCATTGGAGCTGTGCTTAATAATGAATCTGAATATTATTCTTTTGCAGATTATGATAAGCCTTCATTAGTGAATTTAAGTTTTAAAGCAACTAAAGAGTTTGATTTATCAAATGGAATTTCGATGCCCGTGTCCTTGAATTATATACATAATGCTGCTTCAGCAAACACTGATTTTTTTGGCAAAAATTTTCTGGTTGTAGGAATTAGTTTTGGATATTAATTATTTGATGATTTACTGATATTCTTATTGTTTGTATATTTGATTTTTACAAATTTGTATTTTTATGAAATTAAAATCAATTGACGAATTTTATGCCGAGATCACTGATTTTGACAGTGCGGAACAAATTTCTTTATTACCGGATGGGATTCAAAAAGAAATTGGTCATTTTAATGTTTTTAATATCAAAGATCTTTACGAAACATTCAATGAGAAACCCGTTATGCCTTATGACAGGAGAGCCTATTACAAAATAAGTTTGATAAAGGGCAAGAATAGGGCAGAATATGCAGATAAGGTAATTAATATTGAAAAACATGCCTTGTTATTTGCTACTCCAAAGATTCCATATCATTATGTTCCTCAGGATTTGCAACAACAATCTGGGCATTTTTGTGTTTTTACACCGGAATTTTTCACAAAAGATAAAAGCGGAATTGATTTAGAAACGCTCCCGATTTTCCAGCCGGAGGGTTTTCCGATTTTTGAAGTATCAGAGGAGGAAGCAGAAGCAATAGAGTTGATTTTTAAAAAAATACATGACGAAATTGTTTCGGATTATACCTATAAGTATGATTTAATCCGGAATTATGTTTCAGAGTTAATTCACTTTGGACAAAAACTTCAACCTGCAACAGCATTGTATTCTAAGCACAATTCGGCTGCCAGAGTGGCTTCACTTTTTGCAGAATTACTGGAAAGACAATTTCCTGTTGAGTCTTCGCGTCAAAGGTTAGAACTAAGAACACCGAAAGATTATGCCGATCGATTGTCTGTTCATGTGAACCATTTGAATAAAGTGCTGAAAGAGAACACAGGAAAAACCACCACCGAATTGATTAGCCGGCGTTTAATTTATGAAGCTAAAATTTTGTTGAAAGAAACGGACTGGAACATCTCCGAAATTGCTTATTCGTTAGGATTCGAAGAATTGGCACATTTCTCTAATTTTTTCAAAAAACAAACTACTTTGACTCCCATGTCTTTTAGGGATAAATAATTTGGATTTGAATTTTGCAAATTATCGATTGATATTTACAAGTTACAGGTCTTTGTTCATACTTAATTTTGTCTTGTTAATTTAAAATAAATTTTAAGATGGAATTCAAAAAAAATAAAATAGCACTGGTTACCGGCGGAAGCCGCGGATTAGGAAAAGAAATGGCTTTAAGTCTGGCTAAAAAAGGACTTGATGTATTAGTAACTTACCACAGTAAAATTGATGAAGCAAAAAAAGTTGTCAGCGAAATTGAAAAATTAGGACAAAGCGCAGCAGCTATTCAGTTGAATGTGGGGGAATCAGGTAGTTTTGATTCCTTTTTTGAAGAAGTAACCACTGTTTTGAAAAATACTTTTGCTACGGATAAAATTGATTTTTTAGTGAATAATGCCGGTGTAGGAGTTCATGAAAGTTTTATGACCACTACTGAGGAGCAACTTGATAATATGTTCAATATTCATTTTAAGGGAGTTTTTGTTTTAACTCAAAAAGCACTTTTGCTGATGAATAATGGAGGTGGAATTGTGAACGTTTCTTCAGGTTTGACCCGTTTTTCATTTCCCGGTTATGCCGCTTATGCCAGTATGAAAACAGCAATGGAAACATTGACAAAATATCAGGCTAAGGAATTAGGAGAAAGAAAAATCAGAGTAAATATAGTAGCACCGGGAGCTATAGCAACTGATTTTGGTGGTGGTGCAGTTCGGGATAACGAGCAGTTGAATCAGTTTGTTGCTTCTGTAACGGCTCTGGGAAGAGTCGGTTTGCCGGATGATATTGGAGGCGTAGTAGCGTTTTTGTGTACTGATGATGCTAAGTGGGTTAATGCACAACGTATTGAAGTTTCAGGCGGGATGAACTTGTAATCAAGTCAGTGTATAAATACGAAAGCTTCCAATCTTGTAGACTGGAAGCTTTCGTATTTTGTCTTTTTTTATTAATTCTTAAGATCTTTAATTACTTTAAAAGCCACATCCACCTGTTCTTCACTCACTAAAATGGTGAATTCATTAGAAGTCGAAATTACTTCATTAATGATAATGCCTTCCCAGGCCAAACGTTGAAAAATGAAGTAGTAAATCCCCGGAATGACAATATTTTCTTTTGGTAATTTAACTGTAATAGAAGCTAAATTGTCTAGTTTCTGAATTAGTTTTTCGTTAGAAAAATGTTTGTCTACCAGTTTGTTTACCGTATTACTTACCACAATATTGATTTCATTTACTCCTCTTGACGAAGTGTAAAACACATCCGGGAAACCGTTAATATCCGAAATTAACTCTGCTTGTTTGTTTAAAACGGTTTCAGAAACAGCAAATGTGTAGTCTGTCAGGGCAGAACGAACGGTAATCTCACCTATGTTTTTGATTACTTTGTTGATTTTATGATTCAATCTGAAATCCAGTTCTTCAGTCAGTCTTTTTAGAGACATGACAACAGCACCCTGTTTTACTTCTTTTCCAAATTCGCTCTCTAATTCCGACATGATATTTCGGGATAACGAGGTTAAATTGATAATTCCAAGCGACAAAGCATTTAATAAAAATGGTTTTGTTTTGATGTAATTTTCGACAATTGAAGAAACAGTTTTCATAATTAAATAGGTGTTTTTACTTAGTTTTTAATCTGATTTACTTAGATAAATCGTTAAAAATTCAGGCAAATATAATTAAAAAAACAATTTGTTACAAAAATAACAACAAAAAATATCGTTAAAAGTGATAAAAAGCGTCTGTAAGATGTTCTATTACAAAAGATTTATTCTCTAAATGGATGGCAATAATGTCAAATCTGACATTAATATCGAGATCTTTTTCAACTACGTAGTTATCGATAGCTTTCGTAAGTAGTTTTATTTTTTTTGAATTCACAAAGTCCTGCGGCAGACCAAATTCAATAGAAGAACGGGTTTTTACTTCGATAATAGCCAGTGTGTCTTCTTTTTGGGCAATAATATCGACTTCGGCTTTTTGAAAAGTCCAATTGGTTTCTATAATTGTATAGCCATTCTCTTTTAAAAAATGAACAGCCAGTTCTTCTCCCAGTTTTCCTAATTCGTTATGCTCCGCCATTACTGTATTTGTTTTAGCATATAAGCCATAAAAGTTTATTAAGTTCCGTAACCATTTATCTTGTGTGGACTTATATGGCTTATATGGTAAAATTAATTAATCCTGAAACTTTAGTGTGCTTTTTACCGGAGTAACTTCCATGGATACAGTACTGCCTAAAATCAAAGCCCTGTTGTCCTGAATGTGTCCGGCAGGAAAATTATATATTACAGGAATATCGTATTTCTTAGTCACATCTTCAATAATCTGAACAGCGTTTTTCCCCCACGGAATATCGTTGTCTTTCATTTTTGTCATAGAACCTACCACAATTCCTTTGATGCTTTCCAGACAGCCATTGCGTTTTAAGTTCATCATCATTCGGTCAATATGATATAAGTACTCGTCTAAATCTTCAATAAACAAGATTTTATCTTCACAATCAATTGCCGATGGAGAACCAAATAAACTGTATAAAATAGAAAGGTTTCCACCTACTAATTCCCCTTTTGCAAAGCCGGTTCTGTTCATAGGGTCAGAAGGGATTTCATAGCTTAAGGGTTGCTTAAATAATGCTTTTTTTAAAGTTTCCTTTGCTTCGGATGTTGCTCTGGGAGCAGTTACCGGCATAATCCCGTGAATAGTTTTATAACCCAAAGTGTTTAAATGATTGTGCAAAACAGTAATATCGCTAAAGCCTACAATCCATTTTGGATTTTGTCTGAATTTTGTAAAATCTAATAAATCAATAATACGAACCGTTCCGTAACCGCCTTTCACGCACCAAATGGCTTTGATGTTTGGGTTGTCTAGCTGGGTCTGGAAATCGGCAGTTCTTTCTTCATCAGATCCCGCTAACTGGTTATTGTCAAGTCCAATGCTTTTTCCAATAACCACTTCCAGTCCCCAGCTATGTAATAAATCGATGGCTGGCTGCAGATGGTTGTCCGTATATTTTCTGGCTGTGGCTACAATGGCAACGGTATCTCCTTTTTGTAAAGTGGCAGGTGTAATCATTTGTTGTTGTGCTTGAATGTTGAAAGATTGAAAAATAAAAATCAGAAATACACAGATGGTTCGGTTTGAAAATAAAATTCGAGAAGTAATCATATAGGTGTTTTTCCGGAATAGATACTAAATAAAGAGGCCTTTACCGGGCATTTAAACAAAGATAATCAAATTCAAAAATAATTTTAAAATTGTTACTTAAAATGTACTATTTTTACTAAAACTCCTTTAAAAAGAACGGGTTATGAAAATATTCAGAATACTTTTGTTACTCGCTTTGCTGTTTTTGTATCGAATTGGATTTTCACAGCAAAAAAGTTTTCGTATTCATACACTTGTGTTTTATAATTTTGAAAATCTTTTTGATACAATTAATGACCCGCATACTGATGATGATGAGTGGACACCAATGGGAAGTCAGCGGTGGACTTCTAAAAAATACCATCAGAAATTAGAAAGCTTAGCCCGCGTTCTGATTGAAACCGGTAAGCCGGAAAACAGTAATTCACCCACTTTTATTGGCTGTTCAGAAATTGAAAACCGAGGTGTTTTAGAAGATTTAGTATTACAGCCTAAAATGGTTCTGCAGGATTATGGTATTATCCATTTTGATTCACCTGATAAAAGAGGGATTGATGTGGCTTTATTATTTCAAAAGAAATATTTCTTACCAACATCTTATGCTAATATTCCGCTTTATATTTACAAAAAGGAGGTTGAAATTCAAGAGTTAGTAACGCCTTTAGAAGATTCAGACCAGAATGAGGCTGTTACAACATACGATAATCGTGTTTTTACCAGGGATCAATTGCTGGTTACAGGTTTCCTTGATGGGGAAGAAATCAATATTATAGTCAATCACTGGCCGTCTCGTTCCGGAGGTGAGAAAAAATCAAGTCCGTTCAGAGAAGCAGCCGGAATGTTAAACCGTAAAATAATTGACTCTTTACAAAAAATAAATCCTGATGCTAAGGTAATTACACTGGGCGATTTGAATGATGGTCCCTTTAATAACAGTATTAAAAAAGCGCTGGGTGCAAAAGCTAAAAAGCAGGATGTACCTGAATTTGGAATTTACAATCCTTTTGAAGAAATGGCTAAGAAAGGCTTGGGAACTATAGCATTTCGGGATTCATGGGATATTTTTGACCAAATTATGGTGACGCAATCCTTAATTAAAAATGATTTTTCTACATATCAGTATTGGAAAGCAGGAATTTTCAATAAAAGTTATCTGATTCAGAATTCCGGACAATATAAGGGATATCCCAAACGACATTCCGCTACCGAAGTGGGTTTTAGCGATCATTTTCCGGTTTATATTTATTTGATTAAGGAAGCTAAATGATGTTTTGTTTGTTACACAAAGATTCAAAGATTTTTTATAAAATGAATATTAGATAAAGTTCTTAAGATTTTATTTCAATCTGTTTCTTTGCGTGTCTCTGGGTTTATTAATGAATCTGGGTGAAACCAAAATTCTTTTTTTTCGTACCTTAGCTTTTCTTAAAAAAAAATAACTCAAAATGGCAATTTCAAAACCTTTTAATCTTACTAAATGGATTGACGAAAACCGTCAATTACTTAAACCACCTGTTGGTAACAAAAACCTATATGTAGATTCAGGTGATTACATTGTGATGGTTGTTGCGGGACCAAATGCCCGAAAAGATTTTCATTATAATGAGACCGAAGAATTATTTTATCAGTTGGAAGGTTCGATTGAAGTGCACATTCAGGAAGATGGCGAGCGTAAAGTAATGCAACTCAATGCCGGTGATATGTATTTACATCCGGCGGCAATCCCACACTCTCCGGTTCGTTCCGAAGGTTCTATAGGTCTTGTAATTGAAAGAAAAAGAGCTGGAAAGGGGTTTACTGACGGTTTGTTGTGGTATTGTGACAACTGCAATCATAAGCTGTACGAAGTTTATTTTGAACTCAACAATATCGAAAAAGATTTCCTGCCTCATTTTGAACATTTTTACAACTCCGAAGAACTTCGAACTTGCGAAAAATGCGGAACGGTTATGGAAACCGACCCAAGATTTACTGCCAAAAAGTAATTTTTTCAGGAGCTATTTCCCGTTATCCGCTCTATCTTTTCCTGCTTAAAGAAAGCAGGAAAAGGATGCCGCTGCTACCGGGGCTAAAACACGAAACCTACAAACTACCATGACAACAATCGCAACACAATTTGGAATTAAAGAAGCTTTAGCGCAATTAGGAATTTCTGATATAAATAACGGAACATCAACTGGAGCCGACTCTTTTTCTTCAGGAGCAATTCTGGAAAGTTATTCTCCTGTAGATGGTCAGCTGATTGCAAAAGTAAAAACCACTTCCGCAGCTGATTACGAAAAAGTAATGCAGACTGCTACAGAAGCTTTCCAATCTTTCCGATTATTGCCTGCACCACAACGTGGTGAAATTGTACGTCAGTTTGGAGAAAAATTACGTCAGAATAAAGAAGCCTTAGGTAAATTAGTTTCTTACGAAATGGGGAAATCCCTGCAGGAAGGCTATGGAGAAGTTCAGGAAATGATTGACATTTGCGATTTTGCGGTTGGACTTTCCCGACAATTACACGGATTAACCATGCACTCGGAACGTCCTAATCACAGGATGTATGAGCAATATCATCCGTTGGGTGTGGTGGGAATTATATCCGCATTCAATTTTCCGGTTGCGGTTTGGTCCTGGAATGCAGCTTTAGCTTTAGTTTGTGGAGATGTTTGTGTTTGGAAACCATCGGAAAAAACACCTCTTTGCGGAATTGCCTGCCAAAATATTTTAGCCGGGGTTTTACAGGAAAATAAGCTGCCGAAAGGCATTTCCTGTCTAATTAATGGCGATTTCAAGATAGGAGAATTATTGACTACAGATTCGAGAATTCCGTTAATTTCAGCTACAGGTTCTACCCGAATGGGAAAAATTGTGGCACAAACTGTTGCGGCTCGTCTAGGTAAAACTTTATTAGAATTAGGCGGAAACAATGCCATAATTGTTACTCCCGATGCCGATATTAAAATGACTGTTATCGGAGCAGTTTTTGGAGCAGTGGGAACAGCGGGACAACGTTGTACTTCGACACGTCGATTAATTATTCATGAAAGTATTTATGATAAAGTGGCAGCTGCTTTGGTTGCGGCTTACCAGCAATTGCGTATTGGAAATCCATTGGACGAAAAAAATCACGTAGGACCACTAATTGATCTTGATGCAGTTGATAAATACAATAAAGCTTTACAAAAAGCAGTTGCCGAAGGAGCTAAAATTCTGGTAGACGGAGCAGTGCTTTCCGGTTCCGGATATGAAAGTGGCTGTTATGTGCAACCCGCCATTGTGGAAGCTGAGAATTCCTTTGAAATTGTACAACAGGAAACTTTTGCTCCTATTTTGTATTTGCTAAAGTATTCAGGAACTGTTGATAATGCTATTACAATACAAAATAATGTTGCTCAGGGATTGTCATCAGCAATTATGACGAACAACCTGCGAGAAGCCGAATTATTTTTATCTGTTGCAGGTTCTGATTGCGGAATTGCCAATGTGAATATTGGAACTTCCGGAGCTGAAATTGGTGGGGCTTTTGGTGGAGAAAAAGAAACAGGCGGCGGCCGCGAATCGGGTTCAGATGCCTGGAAAATCTATATGCGACGTCAAACCAACACTATTAATTACGGCAGTACTTTGCCATTGGCACAAGGAATAAAATTTGATTTGTAAATATTTTATATGAATACTAAGAAAACTGTTTATGTCTGTTTGTTGCTAATGTCTTTTTTATACAGTTGTAAAAAAGAACCGTTGGAATCTAATAAACAAATTTCCATTGAAAGTTCTAAAAATGAAATTGATAAGGATGCTGCCATTCAAAAAATGCTAAAGGAATTTTATAGTGTTTACATAAAAGAATTTACAAACGAAAAAATCGCTGAATCGGAAAGAAAATTAGATTCAATTGAAATTAAATTTTGCACGAAATCTTTATTGGACAGTATTTCAAATGAATTTGAACATAATGAACTGGATTATAATCCATTTGTTAAAGCTCAGGATGCATCGTTAGATTGGATAGAAACTTTAACCGTAAGTAGATTGTCCGGTTCAGAAAATAAATTTAACGTGCAATATCTCGATAAATATTCGGGGAATGCAACAAGTATTCACGTCACTGTAATTAATGAAAAGGGGATTTTTAAAATTTCTTCATTGAAATAAAAAAAACGGCAATTTGAAAAATCGAATTGCCGTTTTCTATTTTTAAAAAGTTATTTTTTTACAAGTTGAATGAAGCTCCAATATTAAATACAAACTGATTGTTTAAACGTTCAAACCCTGTCGCTTCGGGTTTGTATTTAGCAATAGGAACGCCTATTTCACTCACAATCCCAAAACCGTCTGTAAAGAAATAACGAATTCCCAGATGCGCACCAAAATTTCTTAATCCTAAATCCAGTCCCGGATAAATATCTACTTTCTCGTCGATATTAAACACATTTCCAAGATTCGCATTAAAACGGGCTTTGAGGTCTATTCTGTCACCAAAATCAGGTTTGTTTCCCAAATCGTCTTTACTTACAGATAAGAGATAAGAACCTAAAACTCCAACGGAGATGTTTTCTCCTAGACCAAAATCAGATGAAAGACGTATTCCTGAACCGCCATTTTGAATGTTAGCCGCGATATCAAATTTAATATCTTCTTTTCCTTTAAAAGCCTGAGCATTTATTAAACCTGTTACAGTTAATAATACAAAAACGAATGTTTTTTTCATGATAATTTTTTTATGCAAATGTATTTAATTTCTTCCTTTTTCGTCAAAATATAAGTTACATAATGGTTCGCTTTGCCAATATTCTTTTGTATCAATGTCCATGATAGTCAAAGGACCCTTAAAAGCGGCTCCTGTGTCAACATTCCAGATACAGGCTTTGTTTACCGGGATGGTCTGGTTAATGCGTGTTACCGGAGTGTGACCAATGTAAATTTCATTATATAGAGTAAGTCGTTTGGGGTACCTGACATCAGAAGGATGAATGTTTTCATCTAATGCTAAGGCCATTTCCCAAAGGGTTCTGTCCCAGTAGAATAATTTTGGGAAATATTCAAAATTTATACCATTCATATTGGTGAAACCGGCGTGGATAAATAAGCGTTGTTGTTCATCAAGGTAATAATCTTTTAATTCCAGTAAAAATTCAACATGTTTACGCTTGGTTTCAGCACTTACTTTTTCATATGCAAGGACTGTAGCTTCTCCACCGTGGTTGTACCACATAAGATTGTCTTTGTTGTCTTTTAACCAATACAGTAATAATTCGTCATGATTTCCTCTTATAAAAACACAGTCATTTTTTATGTTTAATTCTATTAAAAAATCGATTACCTGAGGCGATTGACTCCATCCATCGACATAATCACCTAAGAAAATCAGCTTATCTTTTTCGGTAACCTGAGCCCTTTCCATAATTTGATGTAATGCCCGTAATCCTCCGTGAATGTCTCCTATTACTAATGTTCTCATTTTTCTGAAATCTGCTTTTATATTCTAATATAATAAAAATAGCTAAAAAGCGACTAAAAAGATCCGGGTTTCTCTTTTTTTTAATGAGTCTTAATTACGCGTCGTATTTCATTTTTCTCAAAATACGCATGGCTTCTTTAAAGGATAAATATACCTGAGGAAAAGGTTTAAGATAAGTTTTTGCATCAATTAGTTTTTTCTTAGCATCTTCAAAACCGTTGAGATAACAAATCATAAAAGTAGAAGGAAGATTTTCAAGGTCTTTGAGTTCTAAGGGAGTGAGCTGAATACCTTTAATGAGCTTTTTTATCAAAGCTTCATTGTTGTTATAGATGTGAAAAAGCATTTTTTTGTTGAACGCTGGCGGTTCAAAAAGCATCTTGCTTTCAATTTTGTAATAACCATTTTCAAAAAAATGTATGGTTTGCTGTTCTAATGGATAATAGCTGGTTTTGTCATTTAGACCTAGTGGCACATATTCAATAATGGTAAAAGTATCTTCGTTAAAAGAAATAGTTACCACATCCTGATCTGAATAAAAAAGTTTAATATGTTCGTTAATCAATTCAATATCTACCCGGGATAAAAAAGTTTTTTCCCGAACCGTTTTAGGTATTCCGGCCCAGCATATCACAAATAACTCTTTAAAAACTTTGTATTTTGGAGCCATGTCCTTATGCCTGAAATTCATAAAATCAAAAACACCGTCCAGTGTGTATTTAATATTATTTCGGGAATTGTTTTCAAGATCAATAACCGTTTCGGTATTGGGATAATTTTTCTCCATTTTATCTTCAACGGGAGTGGTGTTGCTGCCACGCCTTATAAAAACGCTGTGTGGCGGTATCGTATAAATCCCTTTTTTAAAGGAAGAGATTTTATTCTTAGGTTTGATGGTTACTAACCCAATCACCTTGTCTTTGGGAAGATTAGGAAAAGGGACATTTTCATACTGAATTTTAGGAGGATTTTCCAGATAGGCATTAATGAGATTCTGAATGTGGCTGTCATCAAAAAAATCAGTTCCAATAATTTCATTATCCTGATCTTCGACCCCTACTACTATATAGGAATTGTTGGCCGGATTAGAGTTGGATAAAGCACAGATATGCTTTAAAAACTTTGCTTTACCTTCTTTGAGGTGCAAATTTAGCTGACGCTTTTTATCATAAAAGCTGTTTTCATCATTGTGAGCTAATAAATTCTTGATTAAAAGCCGTTTGTTAATCATTGGAAAATGAAATTTATTTATGAAAAATACCGTTTTTTAAGCAATTTTATTGTTTTTATTACGTTGTCAATATACTAATTTTAAATATGTCAAATAAAATGAAGAAGATTAAATTTTGCCCCCAATTGTTCTTTGTCATTGTTTTGCTTGCGAGCTTTTTTACAGCTTGTAATAATAACGATAATGACGACAGCTCCCAAACTTCAAGAATGACGGTTCGAATGGTAGATGCCCCAGGAGATTATGATGAAGTGAATATTGATGTACAGGATATAATGATTAAATATTCTGATGATACTAATGATAGTGAAGGCTGGGTAAGTATTGTTGATGATGATTTTACTCCCGGTGTATATAATTTATTAGATTTAACAGGAGGTGTAAATGTTTTATTGGCTGATGAGTTGGTTCCATCGGGATATCTGGGACAGATACGATTAGTTTTAGGAGAGAACAATACTCTTGTAAAAGACGATGCAGTAATGGATTTAAATACTCCAAGCGCGATGCAATCCGGATTGAAATTAATGGTTAACCAAACACTGCAGCCGGGAGCTACTTATGAATTTATTTTAGATTTTGATGTAGCCAAATCTATCGTTTCAGCCGGAGGTTCAGGAATGTATAATTTTAAACCTGTAATTCATGTTTCAGCAACAGCTACTTCAGGAGTAATTAAAGGAGCGATAAATCCTGTTCTGGAAGGTTATCAGGTCGAAGTTTCTGTTCCTGTGGGAGATGCTGTTATTACTACTTTTGCTGGAGAAACAGGATTATTCCAGTTAAATGGTGTTCCGGCAGGAACTTATACAGTGACTTTGACTCCGGATGTTGCTTCGGGTAAAACGCCAATTACGATTACTGATGTAGTGGTTGAAAATGGTGAAATTACTGATGTAGGATCTGTTTCTTTCGAATAAAAAATAAAAAAAAGCATAAAAAGCAGCTCAAATCAATGAGCTGTTTTTTTATGCTTATTCGGCTCTTTGAATCATCGTTGCCGAACCTTGTGCCGTACACATGACGACTAAATCAGAGATGTTTACGTGGTAAGGTCTTGATATGACAAAATGGATAATATCTGCGATATCTTCAGGTTTTAAAGGGGTAAATCCTTTGTAAACATTGGCAGCTTTTTCAGTATCACCTTTAAAACGAACCTGACTAAATTCGGTTTCTACAAGTCCCGGATGAATCGCTCCTACACGAATTCCATACGGATTCAAATCCATTTTCATTCCTTTATTAAGCGCATCAACAGCATGTTTTGTGGCGCAATATACATTTCCGTTTGGATAAACCTGTTTTGCCGCTGTGGAACCTATATTAATTATATGTCCTGATTGTTGGGCAATCATTTTTGGGATTATTGCTTTGGAAACATATAAAAGACCTTTTAAATTAATATCAATCATGTTTTCCCAGTCCTCAATATTTCCATCCTGAATGGAATCCAAGCCGTGAGCATTTCCGGCATTGTTAATTAAAATATCAATTTTCGAAAAAGCATCCGGCAGGGAATTTATTTTTTCAAAAACGTCTTTTTTATTGCTGACATCGAATGATAAAGTGTGGACTTTAGTATGAAGACTAAGTTCTTTTTCCAGTTCCTTTAATCGGTTTTCACGTCTTCCGCAAAGTATAATGTTGTAATTATTCCGGGCTAACAGTTGTGCGGTTGCTTTTCCTATTCCACTGGTTGCACCGGTTATTAATGCTGTTTTATTCATGTTTAATCAGTATGCTTGTTTTTTGAAAGAAAATGATTTTCGAATTTTAATAAAATTGAGAATATTTTTTTAACTGTTTATTTAATCGAATGCTAAAAAAAGCTCTTTTTGTTCTTTATTGATTCGTTTGCTAAGGTCTTTAATTTGTGTTGATTATATTCTATTTGCGGCTTTAATTTTTCAGAAAAAAATCTATTCTTTTTCGTTTTGAAAGGATAATTCTTAGACTTCTTAAAATTATGGAAATTGTATCATAATTCGACCTTAAAATTGCAGGATTAACAGAAGTTTTAACCATTTTTTAACATCTTTCCTGTAAAAAAAAATTCAATTTGCACTCTCAAAACTAAGGCATTAAATTCAAGGTATAAAAAATAATTTTATGGAAGAGAATACAGCGACTTTAGACATCAGAGCAATCAATGAAAAAATAGAAAGAGAGAGTGCTTTTATCGATCTTCTTACTATGGAAATGAACAAGGTGATTGTGGGTCAAAAGCAAATGGTTGAACGATTATTGATTGGATTATTAGGACAAGGACATATCTTGCTTGAAGGTGTTCCCGGACTGGCAAAAACTTTAGCAATTAATACGCTTTCTAAAGCGGTTCACGGTTCTTTTAGCCGAATACAGTTTACCCCGGATTTATTACCTGCAGACGTAGTAGGAACAATGATTTATAATATTAAGCAAAATGAATTTTCTATCAAAAAAGGACCCATTTTTGCTAATTTTGTTCTTGCTGATGAGATCAACCGTGCTCCGGCTAAGGTACAATCGGCTTTGTTAGAAGCTATGCAGGAAAAGCAGGTTACCATTGGAGATACTACTTTTAAACTGGAAAAACCATTTTTAGTTTTAGCTACGCAAAACCCAATTGAGCAGGAGGGAACTTATCAGTTACCCGAAGCACAGGTGGATCGTTTTATGCTGAAAACGGTAATTGATTATCCTAAAATGGATGAAGAGCGACTGGTGATTCGTCAAAACTTAAGCGGAAGTTACGAGAAAGTAAATCAGGTAGTTTCTATTGAGCAGATTTTACGTGCACAGGAAGCTGTACGAGATGTTTATATGGATGAAAAAATAGAAAAATATATTCTGGATATTATTTTCGCCACCCGTTATCCTGAAAAATATAAACTAGCTGATCTGAAACCATTAATCAGTTTTGGCTCTTCGCCACGTGGAAGTATTAATTTAGCTACTGCGGCAAAATGTTATGCTTTTATAAAACGTCGTGGTTATGTAATTCCAGAAGATGTTCGTGCTGTGGTACATGATGTTTTACGTCACAGAGTAGGAGTGACTTATGAAGCTGAGGCAGAAAATATTACTTCGGTTGATATTATCAATAAGATTATAAACGAAGTAGAGGTTCCGTAAGAGTGAATAGTAATAAGTGAACAGTAATTAGCCTTGGTTCGTTACTATTCACTATTCACTAATTACTAATTACTAGAAAAATGGATACAAAAGAGCTTTTAAAAAAAGTACGAAAAATAGAAATCAAAACCCGAAGACTGAGTGATCATATCTTTTCAGGGGAATATCATACTTCTTTCAAAGGGCGTGGAATGACTTTTAGCGAAGTACGTCAGTATCAATATGGAGATGATATTCGAAATATCGACTGGAACGTTACCGCACGTTATAATGAAGCACATGTAAAAGTTTTTGAAGAAGAACGCGAGTTAACCATGATGCTGATGGTTGATATTTCGGGTTCGGAGAGTTTTGGTTCTAAAAATCAATTTAAAAAAGACATCGTAACAGAAATTGCTGCCACGATGGCTTTTTCGGCTACACAAAACAACGATAAAATAGGGCTGATTTTATTTTCGGACCAAATCGAATTGTATATTCCGCCAAAAAAAGGAAGATCTCATGTTTTGCGTATCATTCGTGAACTGATAGAATTCGAACCAAAAAGCCATAAAACAGATATTGCTCAGGCATTGAAATTTTTGTCGAGTACTCAAAAAAAGAAAGCTATTGTTTTTATGATTTCTGATTTTATGTCAGACGATTATGAGCAAACCTTAAAAATTGCAGCTAAAAAACATGATCTTACAGGAATAAGAGTCTACGATATCAGAGAACAAAAAATGCCAAACATAGGAATGGTTCCGATGCTGGATGCCGAATCAGGTGAAGTACAACTCGTAGATACCGGCTCTAAAGTTGTCCGGATGAATTATGAGAAATACTATCAGGAACAATTAAATTATTTCAGAGAAACCTTTAGTAAATCAGGTTCAGGTGTAGTAAATACCAGAGTGGACGAAAGTTACGTAACTAAATTGTTAGGTTATTTTAAATCGAGATAAAATTTCAGCATTAAGCTTATCGTCAATTTGAGCAAAGTTTCCCGATAACGGTTCTTGATTTCAGATTTTAACAGGATTCATAAACATGAAAAAACAAATATTCTTCTTACTTCTGCTTCTTTCTACTACAGTTTTTGCACAACAAAAAAGAGTAGAAACAAGTATTGATACAACAAAAAATAAAATTGGAGCCGAGTTTAAATTAACGGTAAAAACTTCGGTAGACACTTTGTCTAAAGTTGTTTTTCCAAAATTAAAAAATATTGGTGCTTTAGAAGTTATTCAGTCTTACCCTGTTGATACCGTAAAAAATAATGACCGCTATGAGTTAATTAAAAAATACGGACTGACACAATTTGATTCAGGGCGTTATGTCATTCCTGCTATCAAAATAATTATTAATAGCAAAGCTTATCAGACAGATTCCATAGCTGTTGAGGTGGCTAATGTTGAGGTGGATACTTTAAAACAAAAAATGTATGACATCAAAGATATTCAGCCTGCTGCTGACACTATAGGCGACTGGTGGAAATATCTTTTAGGTTTAATTGTATTTCTGGCAATCGGGGCAGGGATATACTGGTTTTTAAAGAATAAACAAAAGAAAAAAATAGAAGAAGAAGTTTATAAGACACCTATAGAAAAAGCTACTAGTCTGTTGAATAACTTAGAAAAGAAAGAACTCTGGCAAAAAGGAGAAGTAAAAGAATATTATAGCGAATTAACTGATATTGCCCGAAATTATATTGAAGAAGCTATAGAAATTCCGGCCATGGAAAGTACTACTTCTGAATTGATTGCAGGTTTGAAAGCGGCTTCTGTCAAAAAGAAAATGACGGTTTCTTCCGAAACAATTGAAAATCTGGAAAGAGTTTTAAAACAAGCTGATTTAGTAAAATTTGCTAAATCAAAACCGCTTGAATATGAAATAACCGAAGATAGAAATAAAATCCAAAAAGCAATTTTAACCCTGGACAGTTCTATTCCTGTTGAGGTTCCTGCTGAAGAAGATGTTTTGTTAAATGAAGCACAAAGGCAAAAACAAATTGCACTTCAGTTAAAAAAGAAAAGAAAACAACGCATTATTACAGCTGCCGCTATTGTGTTATTTTTATTGACAGCAACAACTATTTTTCTGATGGTTACTAAAGGATTTGATTATGTAAAAGATAATCTTATCGGGCATCCTTCAAAAGAACTTCTGGAAGGAGAATGGGTAAGAAGTGAATATGGAAATCCGGCTGTAAAAATTGAAACTCCAAAAGTTCTTGTAAGAACAGATTTGTCTAAAGCTTTGCCGAAAGAAGGGATGGCTTTAATCAAAGAAATGCAATCATTTGTTTACGGAAGTATGATTGATAATTTCTATTTAATGGTTTCCACTTTTAAGTATAAACAAGAAGGACAAATCGATTTGAAAAAATCAATGGACGGTTCCTTGCAGGCTATGGAATCTCAGGGTGCACAAAATATGATAGTGAAACAGGAAGATTACGAGACTAAGGAAGGAATTACAGGTTTAAAAGCATATGGAACTTTCTCCAGAGTAAGTCCGATTACTAATGAGAAAGAGAGAGTATATTATGAAGTTTTGATGTTCAGTCAGGAAGGCGGATTACAACAAATTCTGATTCTGCATCAGGAAGGAGATAAATATGCAAATGAAATTTCAGAGCGGGTTTTGAGCTCGGTTGAATTAAAACAAGGAGATAAATAATGGCAAAAATAAATTTTTTAAATCCGGAGTTTTTTTGGTTGTTTCTTTTAATTCCATTAGCCATCATTTGGTTGGTTTTAAAAAGAAATCAACAATCGGCAACTTTAAAAGTAAGTTCTGTAAAAGGTTTTAAAGGCTCTCATTCAGTATGGACAAAATTAAAACCCTATCTGAGTGTACTTCGTTTATTGGCATTAAGTTCTTTAATAATTGCTCTGGCAAGACCCAGAACAGTTGATATTAGTAACAGAACAAAAACAACTAAAGGAATAGATATTGTAATGGCAGTGGATGTTTCAGGAAGTATGCTTGCTAAAGATTTGAAACCAAATCGGATGGAAGCTTTGAAAAGAGTGGCGGAGAATTTTGTTGATCAACGGCCAAATGACAGAATCGGATTAGTGGTATATGCCTCCGAAGCGTATACTAAAACTCCGGTAACCAGTGATAAAGCTATTGTAGCACAGGCCATCGAAAGTATCAAATATGATAATATTTTGAAAGACGGAACCGGGATAGGTATGGGATTGGCTACGGCAGTAAACCGATTAAAAGACAGTAAAGCTAAGAGTAAAGTAATTATTTTGCTGACAGATGGTGTTAACAATGCCGGTTTTATTGAACCGGAAACAGCTGCAGATATTGCAAAACAATACGGAATAAAAGTATACACCATAGGAATCGGAACCAATGGAATGGCTGAGTTTCCTTATGCACTGGGTCCTAACGGACAGTTTTTATTTCAAAGAATGAAAGTTGAAATCGATGAAAGATTGATGAAAAGCATAGCTAAGAAAACCGATGGGGAGTATTTTAGAGCTACCAGTAACAGCAAGCTAGCCGAGATTTATGACGAAATCAATAAACTGGAGACGACTGAAATTGAAGAATTGAAGTTCTATGATTATGATGAAAAATACAGGCCTTTCGTGTGGTTAGCCGGTTTTCTGATATTGCTTGAATTTGGATTACGAAATACAGTTTACAGAAGCTTTATTTAGTGCTAAACAAAGTTCATAAAGAATTCACTGAGAATACAAAGCTTTAAAAGCTATAAGTTTTGAAAATAGAATTGTTAGAACTGATAAATGGAACTTTATAAAGAGAAATTAATATAGTGTACTTTGCGACAAAACTTAGTGCCCTTTGTGGTTAAAGAAATATGGAATTAGACGAAAAAATATATTTGTACTTACTTTTTATACTACCTCTTGTAGTGTTGTTTTTCCTGTTGAATATGTACTGGAAAAGAAAAAAACAAAAGGAATTTGGTGATTTGGATATCATAAAAAAACTAAGTCCTGAACATTCTGTTTTTAAGCCGGTTTTTAAATTAATACTACTTGCATTAGCATTACTGGGTTTAATTTTAGGCTTAGTAAATCCTAAAATAGGAACCAAGCTGGAAACCGTAAAACGGGAAGGTATCGATATTGTTTTTGCAATGGACGTTTCTAAAAGTATGCTTGCAGAAGATGTAGCACCTAATAGATTAGAAAAAAGTAAACAAGTAGTCTCTCAGATTATTAATCAGTTGGGAAGTGATCGCATCGGTATCGTAGCTTATGCGGGAAGCGCTTTCCCCGTTTTACCTATTACAACCGATTATGGTGTAGCAAAAATGTTTTTACAAAGCATGAATACCGATATCGTTTCTTCTAAGGGAACATCTTTAGACGAAGCTATACGATTATCTGCAACTTATTTTGATGAAAAAAGTAAAACGTCTAAACTGTTAATTCTTATTTCTGATGGAGAAGATCATTCCGAAGGTGCTCAGGCAGCTGCAGAGGAAGCGAATAAGCTGGGAATGCGAATTATTACTATCGGAATAGGGACCGAAAAAGGAGGAACTATTCCGTTAAAAAGAAACGGCATAGTACAAAGTTATCAAAGAGACAGAAATGACGAAGTAGTTGTAACCAAACTAAATCAGCCCGGCTTAGAGTTAATTGCAAAAGAAACCAAAGGCGGTTATGTAAGTGGAAATAATACTAAACAAGTAGTTGAATATATTAAAAAGACATTAGATACGATTCAGAAAACGGAATTTGAATCGACTCAAATGGCCGATTTTCAGTCCCAGTTTCAATGGTTCTTAGGATTCGCTTTCGTGCTGTTATTTTTGGATATATTTCTTTTAGAGAAAAAAACCAATTGGGTTAAAAAGTTAAACTTATTTAACGAGGAAAAATAAATGTCAATTCCTTTGAAGGATTAAATTAAATGATAAGGGAGAACACAAAGAAATGAAAATGAAGAATTTTATAAAATACGGATTTACGTTTTTTGCACTGCTGTTTGTGGGTTTGGGCAACATTTTGGCGCAGGAAAAAGACAAAGCATTACCAAAAGCAAATGAGGCTTACAGTGAAAGTAAATATGCTGAGGCGGAGGCAGCGTATAGAATATCGAATTCTAAATTTCCTAACAGATCTGTTTCACCGTATAATTTGGGAAATGCTATTTACAAACAAAATCAGGCTTCGGAGGCTAAATATGCTTACGCAAAAGCGTTAAAAAATGCCAGATCAAGGGTTCAGAAACACAAAGCGTATCATAATTTAGGAAATGTGTTTATGAAAGAGAAGAATTATACCGAAGCCGTAGAAGCTTATAAAAATGCTCTTCGCAATAATCCTGCAGATGAGCAGACCCGATACAATTTTGCATTAGCAAAAAAAATGCTGAAAGAAAATCCTCCAAAAGACAATAAGGATAAAAAAGATAAAAACAAGGACAAGGATAAAGATAAGGACAAGAAGGATCAGGACAAAGATAAGAAAGATCAGGATAAAAAAGACGAGAATAAGAAAGATCAGGACAAAAAAAATCAGGATAAAAAGGACGGTAAGGATAAAAAGGATGAAAATCAGCCACCAAAACCACAGCCGGGCGGAATTTCCAAAGATCGTCTGCAAAATCTTTTAGATGCAGTGAATAATGAAGAAAAGAAAATTCAGGATAAGGTAAACGCAAATAAAGTAAAAGGAAAACCGGTTGAAACAGAAAAAGATTGGTAGAATTTAGTTGATTCGTTTAATCGTTAATTTGTTGCAAGAAAGCAGTTAATCGATTAGACGAATAAACAGTTAAACAATTAAACAATTTAATGAAAAGATATTTAGTAGTAATACTGTTAAGTTTTCAGGGACTTTGGGCTCAGGTACAGTTTGAGGCTAAAGTGAGCAAAAACACGCTGGGTCTAAACGAAAGATTGCGTATTGATTTTGTGATGAATATTGATGGGGACAATTTTAATGAACCTTCTTTTGAAGGATTCAGAGTCATTGCAGGTCCAAGTCAGCAAGTGAGTCAATCCTGGGTAAATGGTAGAAGCTCGTTTGAAAAAATCTATTCTTATTATTTAATGCCTAATCAAAAAGGGACATTGACAATTAAGCAGGCTACCATAGAATACAATGGGCAGGTGTATAAGACTAATCCGGTAAGGATAAATGTTACCAATGCGGTTGAACAACCGAAAGATCCTAATGATACCAGTGTTTCCGCGGATAATAATTTATATCTGGTAGCGGATGTTTCTAAAACAAATCCGTATATCAATGAGCCGATTACTGTGGTTTATAAATTGTATTTTAGTTATAATATTGGAATCAAAAACTGGAGAGAATTAGGGAAACCCACCTATAATGACTTCTGGAGTCAGAATATTGATATCAAAGAGTTAGTTCCTGAAGAAGGAATGTTTAAAGGGGAAAAATTTCGTTATGTGGTTTTGAAAAAAACCGTTTTATATCCTCAAAAATCAGGTAAGCTGGCTATTGAACCACTTTCATTAGATATTGATGTAGAATTGCCTACTAATCGCAGAAATATTTTTGGACAGATGCTTCTGAAAGAAGACAGCAAAAGGGTTTCAGCCGGAGCCAGAAATATCAGTGTAAAAGCATTACCGGAAGCTGGAAAACCGGAAGATTTTTCAGGGGCAGTGGGAAGCTTTGACTTTAAAGTAATTCCTTCAAAAACGGAACTTAAAAACGGAGAAAGTCTGGATTTAGTGGTAAGTGTGGCCGGAAAAGGAAATTTAAAACTGTTTAATTTACCAAAACCGGTTGTGCCAAATGCGCTGGAAATGTATGATGCCGTTCATAATGAGCAGGTAAATACGCCTCTTTCAGGAATGACCGGAAAAATCTCCGATAGTTATACAATTATTCCGCAGTATAAAGGAGAATATCCTATAAAACCGATGCAGTTCTCTTATTTTGATTTAAATTCTGGCAAGTATAAAACGATTACTTCTCAGGAGATTATTGTTAAAGTACTTGACGGTCCAACACCTACTGATGCTACAGCTTCAGCCGGAGTTCAAAAAAATCAGGTAGTCCCAACGGAACAATTTAAGTATGTCAAATTAAAAACAAAATTGGAAGCGATCAATCACAAAGACTTTTTTGGCTCAAGCTTGTTTTATTGTTTGTTATTGATTCCTTTTGGTTTATTACCGGTGATTGTATTAGCTAAAAAGAAAAAAGAAGCCATTGACAGCGATGTTGTAGGAAACAGAATCAGGCGAAACAACCGTCTGGCGAAGAAATATTTATCGGAAGCGAAAAAGCAAATCAACAACAAAGAACCTTTTTATGTGGCGCTTGAAAAAGCCATGCATAATTTCCTGAAAGCTAAATTGCATATTGAAACCTCAGAAATGAGTAAAGATAATATTAAGGAAATTTTATTGTCTAAAAATGCAAATCCGGTATCGATAAATGAGTTTATTGCACTTACTGAAAACTGTGAAATAGCAAGATATGCGCCGTCATCCAGTGCAAGTATTCAAAAAGATTATGAAAAAGCAGTGCTGATAATTTCTGATCTCGAAAAACAGCTTTTTTAAAAAAGATTAAACACAAAGGATACAAAGAGTACTAAAAATGAAAAACATACTTTACATATTATTGTTCGTTAGCCAGGTTTTCTTTGCCCAAAGTGGTTTTGAAAAAGGAAATAATTTGTATAAAAGCGGCAAATATGAGCAGGCTATCGACGCTTATAATTCTGAATTAAGCGCTAAAAAACAATCGGCAGAATTGTATTTTAATTTAGCCAATTGCTATTATAAACTCAATAAAGTAGCGCCTGCGATATACAATTATGAAAAAGCATTAGTCCTGAATCCTAACGATAAAGATATTGTCAACAATTTAAGATTTGCTCAGAAAAGGACTGTAGATGAAATAAAAGTAGTGCCTAAAGTAGGTTTTGCAAAATTACTTCGGGATTTCACCGGTAATTTTCATTACAATACCTGGGCATGGATTTCGGTTGTTTTCGCTGTTTTATTTCTAGGATGTTTTTTAGGATATTATTTTTCAGCTTTAACATTGAATAAAAGATTATTTTTCTTTGGAATGTTTGTAATGCTGGTATTTGTTATTATCAGTATTTCATCGGCTGCTTTTGAAAAAAGTCATTTTAAAAATGAAAAACCGGCAATTGTTTTCGCAGAAATGGCAGAAGTTAAGAATGAACCACAAAATAAAGGAACAAATGTAGTTGTTTTACATGAAGGAACTAAAGTATATGTAAATGAAAAAGTAGACAACTGGAAAAAAATTCAATTAACGGACGGTACTGAGGGCTGGATTGACAGTGATGCCATCCGGGAAGTGAAATAGGAATAAGATTATAGATTCCCGGATACAGATACCTTCTGAGTTTTGAAACCGGCTTACTTTTTAAGGTCTTCGTACCATTTTGCAATAGACGGATACAGGAAAGCAGCGGTTTTCTGAATAGGATTGTAAAAAATGGAATTGTCAAGTGTTTCCTGTTTTGCAAAAAAATGGTTGTGATTTATTTTTTCGAAAATCGAAAAGATAATTCCAATAAGCAATACCGTTTTTAGAACACGAAATAATCCACCGCCTAGTTTGTTCATCCACCCCAGAAAAGCAAAATCTACAATTCCGGTAAGTATTTTAGCAGTGAAATGAATAGCAATTACAACCAGAATAAAAGTAAGAAGAAAAGCAAAAATCTGAATAGTATTTGGATTCCAATGTACGTGCTCTGATAATAGGTCTTTAGTAATAACGGAAAATTTAACAGCAAAATAAACTCCTAAAATTAATGAGAGAAAAGATGCTAACTCTATAAAAAGACCATTTATAGTTCCCTTATACAAAGCAAAAACCAGTAAAGCACCCAAAATTATATCTAAAAAACTCATAGTAAAAAGAGAAAAGAATAAAGAGCAAAGATAAAAGAATTATGTTGGTATCTTTGCCCTAAAATCTTAGAATTAAGAATTAAGATTTTAGATTGAAAATTCTTAATCTAAAATCAGAAATCTAAAATCAGAAATCAAAATGTCAAGAGATACACAACTTAAAGAGCGCTGGGAAAGGCTCGTCGATATACTTTCTAATCAGTTTTCGCAAGGTGAAGATTTGGATTTGGATGCTATTATTTTTCTGATTGGTGTTCAGGAACTGGGTAAATTTCATCGGGAATATAAAAAAGATGAAAAATTAAACCTGATGCATATTGCCATTTGCCGTTTGTTAGAACCTTATGGGTTTTATGAATTCGAATTTTTTGATGAAGATGGCTGGCCGCATTACAAAGTAAAAGAAGAATTGCCTCCTTTGAAAGCAGGAGAACAATCGGTTTTAATGAAAGAAGCGATTGTGAATTATTTTATAGAAAAGCAACTCATTGAGTAATTAGTAAAGAGGGAGTAGTAATTAGGCATGAGTTTTTTATAACTAATCACTAATTACTTTTTACTACTCACTAAAAAAAACTAAATTTGCACTCTCAATTATTGGATGAAAATGATAGATAAGATTAAAGAATATATTGGTGAAGCACAAGCTTTTTCAACACAGGATACAGCAGAATTAGAAGCATTCAGAATTAAATTTTTAGGGAGCAAAGGGATTTTAAAAGACTTTTTTGCTGAATTTAAAAATGTTCCTAATGAGCAAAAAAAAGAATTTGGACAGGTAATTAACCTGCTGAAAACTTCTACAGAAGAAAAAGTAAAATCAATCCAGGAAGCTTTAGAAAGCAAAGAAGAATCTAAAGGAATTTATGGCGATTTAACCCGTGCGGCTGAGCCGGTAACTATTGGTTCCCGTCATCCGATTTCTATTGTAAAAAACCAAATTATTGATATTTTCTCGACTATTGGATTCAATGTTTCCGAAGGTCCGGAAATTGAAGACGACTGGCATAATTTTACTGCCCTGAATTTGCCAGAATACCATCCGGCACGTGATATGCAGGATACGTTTTTTATCCAGACAAATCCTGATACTTTATTGCGTACCCACACTTCTTCAGTTCAGGTGCGTTATATGGAAAATAATAAACCACCTATCAGAACGATTTCTCCGGGACGTGTTTTCCGTAATGAAGCCGTTTCATCGCGTTCACATTGTATTTTTCACCAGGTGGAAGGATTATACATTGACAAAGAAGTTTCTTTTGCTGATTTGAAACAAACCTTATTGTATTTTACCAAAGAGATGTTTGGAAAATCTAAAATCCGTTTGCGTCCTTCTTATTTTCCGTTTACGGAACCAAGTGCCGAAATTGATATTTATTGGGGATTAAAAACGGAAACTGATTACAGAATTACCAAAGGAACCGGTTGGTTAGAAATTGGTGGTTGCGGAATGGTAGATCCTAATGTTTTGAAAAACTGTGGCATCAATCCTGACGAATATAACGGATTTGCTTTTGGAATGGGAGTGGAGCGTATTGCGATGTTGCTGTACCAAATTGGAGACATCCGTATGTTTTATGAAAACGACGTACGTTTCTTAGAACAATTTAAATCGATAATATAATTAAGTAAATAGTGATTAGTGAATAGTAATTAGTTTGATTATTCACTAATTACCATTCGCTATTCACTCAAAATATGAAAGCTGATATTACAATCCCCGAAGTAGAAAACGTATTTATTGCCGCTGTTCAGGAATGGAGCGATGATTTTATGGAGAAAGTTTGGTATGCTTATTTAGTAAACGACAGCGATTTTAACATCGAAAGTGCTATGGTGGTTTCTAAAGCTTTTGGAACTATCGATGGCGAAATGAAGAAAACCTCTGTTTTACGTCATGCTTTTGTAGAAGTTCCTGCTGTTTCAGTTGTAAAAATCGAAATGGTAGAAAAAAGTCTTTTAGCGTTGAATAATGAATTCATGCTGACTTATTTTATTGGAAACACCCTATACGATAAGAAATTTATTTTTAAAGCCAATTCCATTAACGAAAACAATACCGAAGAAGTGCCGATTCTATTTGTAGATGGTGTGATTGTTCGATAAATTTTATCTTAAAATAATAATAACCACAAATTCACTTATTATAATTTGCGACCCGAGCGATAGCGAATAGGTGAAGCAATTTGCGGTTACTCTCGTCATGTGATTGCTTCGTTCCGATAGCTATCGGAACTCGCAATGATATTAATCCAGTTTATCCACCAGTTTTTTAAATACGGCTTTAGCATTTTTACCTTCGTACAAAATTTCATGAACGGAGTCAATAATAGGTGTTTTGGCACCATACCCCTGATTGAGTTTGTACGCACTTTTAGCAGCATAATAACCTTCGGCAACCATGCTCATTTCCATCATGGCACTTTTTACGGTGTAGCCTTTGCCAATCATGTTTCCAAACATTCTGTTTCTTGAAAAAACCGAATAACCTGTTACTAATAAATCGCCCAGATAAGCCGAATCATTGATGTTGCGCTTCATTTTGTGTACTTTCTTGATGAACTGTTTCATTTCCCGAATCGCATTACTCATCAACACCGATTGAAAATTATCGCCATAGCCTAAGCCATGTGCAATTCCGGCTGCAATAGCATAAATGTTTTTAAGCATCGCAGCATATTCAGTACCAATAATATCATCGGTAATTTTAGTTTTAATATAATTTCCAGCAAGATTTTTGGCAACATTTTCTGCTTTTTTTTCGTCACCACAAGCAATGGTCAGATACGATAAGCGTTCTAATGCTACTTCTTCGGCATGGCATGGACCGGTAATTACACCAATATTATAATAAGGGATGTTGTATTGAAAATGAAAATGTTCCCCAACAATCAAACTGGTTTCAGGAACTATTCCTTTAATGGCTGAGAAAATAATTTTGTTTTTCAGAGAAACAGTCAGCTTTTGCAGTTCAGTATCTAAAAAAGCGGAAGGAATTGCAAAAATAAGGTAGTCTGCATAAGAAACAGCTTCATTTATGTCGTTAGTAAGCAGTAGTTTTTTAGTGTCAAATTCTACTGAACTAATGTAATTTGGGTTGTGTTTGTGTGCTTTTATATGCTCAATAGCCGATTCATTTCGCATATACCATGAAACTTCAGAAAGATTGACGCAGAGCATTTTTGTAATGGCTGTTGCCCAGCTCCCACCACCAATTACTGCAAACTTTATATTTTCACTCATCTTTTTATAGTTTAACCAAAAGTACTTAAAAATGTACTAATGAAGCAAGACTATTCTTTTTGAATTGGACGCAGATCTGTAAAAACAAATATTTTCAATTTTTTTTTAAATACTATGCAATAAAAAGAAGGTTGGTTTCGTTGTAAAATAGTATATATGAGTAATTTGTGTTTTTTAAATTATTAGAATTAGTTAATTTAGTTTTGGTGTTATTTTAAAAAGGCGTCTGAGAATAGTACTCACAGACGCCTTTTTTGTTGAGAATAAAGTTTATTTACTAAAATTAATAACTCATTTCTATAATTTCTTTCAGTTTCTCCAGCGTAATATTTTGTCTTTCTCCCATTGCTTTCCAGCCTCTTTCATCAAATCTGTTTACGATAAAATCAGCAGTTTTGCTGTAATTCTCTGTGTATTGTGACAGTCTGGTGTCCATTCCCATCGTGTGGAAAAAAGCAACGGTTTTATTGATGGCTTCGTTTGCAATTTCGTCTACGGTTCCCGATAAATTAAAAATACGTTTTCCGTATTGCGCCAGTTTTTCTTTTTTAGTTTCGAATAAAACCCGGTAAAGATTTGGTCCAATAATGGCTAATGTTCTGGCATGATCGATTCCGTAGAGTGCCGTTAATTCATGACCAATCATGTGCGTTGCCCAATCACTGGGAACTCCTTTTTGGATTAATCCGTTCAAAGCCATGGTACAAGACCACATAAAATTAGAAGCCAATGCATAATCGGCAGGATTTTCAACCACTTTAGGACCTACTTCGATTAAAGTTTGCAAAATTCCTTCGGCAATCCTGTCCTGTAAATAACCTTCGTGCGGATACGTTAAATATTGTTCCATGACGTGTGTAAAAGCATCCACCACACCATTTTGTAATTGTCTTTTTGGTAAAGACTGAATTACAGTTGGATCACAAATTGAGAATTGCGGAAACAAAGCGCTTCCGCCGGAAGCCAGTTTTTCCTGAGTCGCTTGAATCGTTACCACATATCCGGAATTCATTTCGCTTCCCGTTGCCGGCAAGGTTAGAATGGTTCCAAAAGGCATTGCATTTTCTTTTATTAGAATATGTTTTTGTAAAATATCAATTGGATTTCCGTCAAAATGTACGGCAGCCGAAATGAATTTTACACCATCAATTACTGATCCACCACCTACTGCCAGAATAAAATCGATTTTTTCTGTTTTTATTACTTCAACGGCTTTCATCAAAGTTTCAAAATGCGGATTGGGTTCAATTCCACCAAATTCAACAATTTCGAAACCTTTTAAGTTATCGATTACCTGTTGGTGAATTCCGTTTTTAAAAATGCTTCCGCCGCCATAAGCTAGTAATATTTTAGCACCTTGCGGAACTAATTCGGATAATTTTTCTATTTGTCCTTTACCAAAAACCAGTTTGGTTGGATTGTATAATTCGAAGTTTAGCATGATTTCTTTTTTTATCAAAAATAAGAAATTGCTCCCCGGAGTGGGCGAAATGATACGTTAATTAAATTCTAATTATTTTTTATAAAATAAATTATGATCGATATATTCCCAGACTTTTGGAGATAATAGCGGGCGTATGTTTTTAGCTGATTTGATATTGTTTCGGATAGTAGTTGAAGAAATTTCAACAACCGGAGCATCAATCAGGTGAATTTTAGCATGGTTTTTTAGTTCCAAATTTTCGGTTTCAGAAGAAATACGCGGGTACACATAAATTTCATGATGTGCCAGAATGGCTTCGTAATTTTTCCATTTATGCAACGATTTCAGATTGTCTTCGCCCATAATCAATGAGAATTCATGATTTGGATATTTTTCTTCCAGATGAACCAGAGTGTTTACTGTATAATTAGGCTGCGGAAGTTTAAATTCAATATCCGAAGGTTTGAGTTTTGGATAGTCTTCGGTAGCTAAATAAACCATTTGTAAACGGTGGTAATCATCAAGCAAAGTGCTCTTTTTCTTCAACGGATTGTGTGGTGTAACCACGAGCCAAACCTGATCCAAGTCAGAATGTTCCGCCATGTGATTGGCAATAATCAGATGTCCAACATGAATGGGGTTGAAAGTGCCGAAATACAATCCTATTTTCATTTTTTTAGTAACTAGTGATTAGTGAAAAGTAATTAGTTTTTGAGCGTTTTTGAAAAAGCATTAATCATTTTGGACTCTTCTTCAATTTGACTCAGAATTTCTTTATACAAAGTTTGATTTGTAATAAAACCAAGTTGACTAGCAATTAGTAGTTGAGTTTCTATTTCGAATAGAGATCCCCTAGAAATATCTAAAAAATGACTAAATGATTTATGTGTATTTCTTCCATAACCTTCAGCTATATTTGAAGGGATAGAAACGGAAGCTCTTTTTAACTGACTTGTGAGGGCATATAATTCTTCTTGAGGAAATGATTTTACCAATTGATAAACTAAACTAACAATTTTGATTCCTTTTTGCCAGATTAATAAATCTCGATATGATTTTATTTCTCCCATTTTAGCTAATTACTAGTTACTCTTCACTAATCACTTATTTATTAACAAAATCCCTAACCAACTCATTCGCTTCTTCCAAAGCCACTTCTAAATCATAATTTTTAATAATCACATCAAATTGTGGAGCAGTGGCGAGTTCGACGTGAGCTTTAGCAATACGCATATTGATTTTGTCTTCGCTTTCGGTAGAGCGTTCTTTTAGTCGGCGTTTTAATTCGTCTACACTTGGGGGTTTTACAAAAACAGCTAAAGTTTCTTCGGGAAATTTATGCTTGATACGCAATCCTCCTGCAACATCAATATCAAAAATCACATTTTTGCCCAAAGCCCAGATGCGTTCTACTTCGCTTTTTAAAGTGCCGTAAAAGTTATCCCGGTACACTTCTTCCCATTCTACGAAATCCTCGTTTTTGATGTGGTTTTTAAACTCGTCTAAAGAGATAAAATAATAATCCTTACCATTTACTTCTTCGCATCTGGCTGCGCGTGTTGCAGCCGAGATAGAAAACTCTAAATTCAGGTCTTCCTGTTTTAATAAATGCCTTACTATAGTTGTTTTTCCCGAACCTGATGGCGCCGAGAATACGATTAATTTTCCTTTTTTCATCATTATAAGTGATTAGTGAATAGTAATTAGTGAATGGTTTCAAACTCTAATTACTATTCACTAGTTACTAATTACTTTATAAAACATTAAGCACTTGCTCTTTAATTTTTTCTAATTCGTCTTTCATCATCACGACTAATTTCTGCATTTGTGCGTGATTGGATTTAGAACCCATAGTGTTGATTTCGCGTCCCATTTCCTGAGTGATGAAACCTAATTTTCTACCATTGGCTTCTGTTCCTTTGATGGTTTCTAAGAAATAATCCAAGTGATTGGTCAAACGCACTTTTTCCTCAGTGATGTCTAATTTCTCTAAATAATAGATTAGTTCCTGTTCAAAACGGTTTTCGTCGACATTTACTTTTAATTCATCAATGGCAGTTTGCAAACGGTCTTTGATGGCTTGAACACGTTCCGGATCAAGTGCCAGAGCATCATTCATATATTGACGAATATTACTGATTCGCAACTGAAATTCTTTTTCCAGCGATAGGCCTTCGTCTTTTCTAAAAGAAAGAATATTATTCAAACTTTCGTTGATAACTTCTTTTATCTGAGTCCACTCGTTTTCGTCAATTTCTTCTCTTTCCACTTTCATGGTGTCGGGCATTCGAACAGCCATTTTCATCAATTCGGTTTCATCGGCATCAGCATATACTTCTCTTAATTGATTGATATAGGCTTTTACAATAGGTACATTGACTTTCGTTGAAGTTTGCTCAGCAGTGCTTTCGATATAAATAGAAAAATCTACTTTTCCACGTTCTAGTGCAGCAGCTATTTGCGTACGTAAACCCAATTCCATTTCGCGGTAAAGCGATGGCATTCGGACGTTCAGGTCTAGTCCTTTACTGTTTAAAGATTTTACTTCGACTGTTATTTTTTTGGTTGGTAACTGCAAAGTAGCTTTACCAAAACCGGTCATGGATTGTATCATATTATTTTCTAAAAGTGGTCAAAGATAAAGAAAAGTTTGCAGTAGTCAGTTTTCAGTCAATGGTGTAAGAGATTCGATTTAATTTATAATGTTACTTTTCTAATGCTTTCATAACCTGAAGGATGTTTTGCTGACTGTTGCCAATGTAAATTTTGCCATCAATAATAAAAACCGGGCGGCTCAGGAAGGTATAATGTTCCAGAATGTATTTTTTAAAATCGGCTTCGGTTAAGTTTTTATCTTTTAATCCCATCGATTTGTACAATTGGGCTTTTTTGCTAAAAAGCGCTTCATAACTTCCCGAAAGCTGGTACATTTCTTCCAATTCTGTCTCAGTAATTGGGTCTTGCTTGATGTCGTGAAAAGCAAGATTATTGTCTTTAGGTAATGATTTGATGATTTTTCGACAAGTATCGCAGGAAGCGAGATAGTATATTTTATTAGTCATAATTATAATTTCTTTATGCAAAGAAAAATCATTTAGAACGTTAATTGTTTATTTTTACGCCAAAATTTACAAATTCAATACAATGAAAGAACTTTTAGAGATTACTAAAACAAGCAGAAACATGGTTTCTAAATTGATTCAGGGATATACTTTAGAACAACTGAACAAAGTTCCGGCAGGCTTTAATAATAATTTGATTTGGAATGTAGCGCATATTATCGTTACACAACAGGTGCTGGTTTATAAACTAGCAGGTTTACCGGTAATGGTTTCTGATGAATTGATAGAAAAATATAAAAAAGGAACTAAAACAGAGCAGGATGCTTCGCAGGAAGAAGTAGATGAAATTTTGTCTTTGTTACATAAAACAATCGAACAAACAGCCATTGATATTGATAATAATTTGTTCCAAAACTTCAATGAGTATCCAACATCTACAGGATTTGTGTTAAAAAACAATTTTGATTCGATGTCTTTCAATAACTTTCACGAAGGAATTCATATTGGTGTTATTATGGCTATTCGAAAATTAGTATAATGACCGAAATAAAGTATAAATTAAAAGAGCTTCCTAATGGAAGCTCTTTTTTTATTTTGCAATCAAATAATCGTCTGCTTCTTCATATTTGATAAGCAACTCTCTGGAACCATCCACATAAGCGGCAATTTCATACGGGTTGTAATGAAGAATAATCCCTTCGTTTGTAAAAAAAATATTTTGGGCTACCTGAAAGACATCATTTTCAAAAAACATTCCGGTACTGTTTATCGATTGGTCTCTTGGTATTTTATATTTTTCTCTGAATCTGGTTTCAGCCAGCGCTTTAAAAAGATTCCAGTTTTTAAATAACTTTTCATTTGTTATTTTTTTTCCTGTTTTCGGATCAAAAATTAAAGAACGCAATCCGGCATATCCATGAGCTCCTCCGGTAAACGTGTAGTGATTGATGGTAATGTTTAAGATGTTTTCGGATCTGTATTTTACTTCTCCTTCAATTTTAGCTTCCCATCCAAAATGATCTCTGGGAAAATCTCTTTTTATTTTTTCATAGTTCTGAATGAAGGATTGGGCTAATTCTTCATAATTTTTGGATTCATTAGGTTTGTCTCCAAAGTCAACAATAGATTTTACCGTTTTAAAAACGGTATTGTTAATGCTGTCGGAAACAGTAGCTGCATTTTCAGCCACCGGAATATCAATTTTTATATTCGGACACTTTTCAGTACAGTCTACAGAGCTTGTTTTTTCAAAAGACTGATTTTCAAAATCCAATTCTTTGGAACAACTCATACATATAAAAAGCAACAGAAAGAATAAAGTATATTTCATTTTAATTTTTTTAATCCGGATCTCAAATAAAGGGTTGAACTTTTCTAAAAAAAGTCCCGGATTGAAAGATAACAGTTTTTAACTAAATATAAAAATCAAAAATTAGTGTTACTGTTTTATTGTAAGTAATAAATATAGCCCACATTAAACCATACGAGCCAGTCGTTGGCTTTGTTTTCTTTATAAAGATCCTTATTCGGGTTTAAGCCGTCAACCCAATCCGAAAAATAATACTGAAACCGTAAATCAACCATTAAATCACTCAGCGGTGCCAGCTTGTATCGCGTACCTACACTGGAAACAATAGACCATACACTGCCGCTTTCGGTTGAAAAACCATATTGACGTCCGTCATACGGCGTCAGGTATTTAGGATATGTGGTTAATGGTGTGCCTAATGGTCCTAAAGAAGATGTTGCTTCGGTATTGTAATAGCTAAACTGAGCGCCAAGGCTCAAAAAAGGACCAAGACTTCCTATCCTTGCGGTGAAATCACGAATGCTTAATGGAAAATATTCTAACTGCATTCCCAGATTAGTTACTGCACTGTTGCCTTCCATGGCCCGTAATTGGTCTGCCTGAAGCGACGTCCGGTCAGGGCTTACCCATTCGCCAAAATGCTTGAATTCGGTTTTATTGTATGAGAGCTCCGTTCTTAACTTGAAGTGATCGTTAAAATACGTCTCGGGACTGTAACAGTTACATTCTGCGGTGTATGAAAAGTTCAGATAATGAATAATTCCTATTCCTAATCCGGTATTTCCGGCATTGGTACTCAAATCATGCCGCTCTCCGTAATCAGACTGAAAAGCAACAGGCCCCGCAATAACTCCAACCTCATGCGAAAAACCAAATTGCGCATTTATTTCACCGGAAATTCCTAGCAAAATAATAAGAGTTAATAAGCTTAGCCAATTATTTCTGAGCATTTTAAAACTTTTCGGGTTTGGACAAAGATATAAAAAACATAATTTATCTATTGCAATAATAACGAACTAAATAGCATACCCGTTGGCTGTAATTATCAAAAACGTTAATTAGAGTGTTTTTTATAATAATATTTCTTGTTCTCGATACAATTTTTATCGAAAATTACTCGAACTGACGAAAAATTATCATCAAAAACTAATTACATCCAACGGCTTAAATAGCATCTAAAAGATCAGCAAAAATGAGTGCTCAGGAATGCCGCTTTATTTTTATATTTCTCTTTTTAATTAAGTTTATTTTAAATAGAATTTCTTCATAAAATGTATATTTGTAAGAGGAGTAATTTTTTTTAAATTCATAATTAAACATACCTATGTCAAAGATATTTACAGATTTTATAAATGAGGTTTCGCTAAAAAATCCTAACGAACCGGAATTTTTACAGGCCGTATCAGAGGTTGCCGAAACGGTGCTTCCTTTTATAGAAGAGAATAAAAAATACCAAAACAAAATGCTTTTAGAGCGCATGGTGGAGGCCGACAGAATTGTTATTTTCCGGGTGGCCTGGATTGATGACCAGGGAAAAACTCAGGTAAACCGTGGCTATCGTATTCAGATGAATTCGGCTATTGGTCCTTACAAAGGGGGGCTTCGGTTTCATCCTACGGTAAATTTAAGCGTTTTGAAGTTTTTAGCTTTCGAACAAACATTTAAAAACAGTTTAACGAGTTTGCCAATGGGCGGAGGAAAAGGAGGTTCTGATTTTGACCCAAAAGGGAAATCAGATATCGAAGTAATGCGTTTTTGTCAGGCTTTCATGACCGAATTATGCAAGCATATTGGTCCTGATACCGATGTTCCCGCTGGTGATATTGGAGTAGGAGCCAGAGAAGTGGGGTATTTATTCGGGCAGTATAAAAAAATCAGAAATGAATTTACCGGAGTCTTAACCGGAAAAGGAATTTCTTTTGGAGGTTCTTTAATCCGTCCTGAAGCTACAGGATATGGGGTAGTCTATTTTGCCCAAAGTATGTTAGCTACAAAGGGGGATGACTTAAAGAATAAGACCGTGGCTGTTTCCGGATCCGGAAATGTTGCACAATATGCGGTGGAAAAAGCCTCTGAGTTAGGTGCTAAAGTGATTACAATGTCAGATTCGGGCGGCTATATTTATGATGCTGATGGAATTGATGCCGAAAAATTAGCACATATCATGTATTTGAAAAACGAGCTGCGTACCCGAATTAGTGATTATGTAAACAAATATCCTAATGCCGTTTACCGTGAAGGGGAAAAATCATGGCAGCAGCCCTGTGATGTTGCCTTGCCGTGTGCCACACAAAACGAATTGGATGCTCAAAGTGCTCAGAAATTAGTTGACGGCGGATGTATTTGTGTGACCGAAGGGGCTAATATGCCTTCTACACCTGAAGCGATTGCCGTTTTTCATAAAGCTAAAATATTATTTTCTCCCGGAAAAGCTTCTAATGCCGGTGGAGTAGCGACTTCCGGTTTAGAAATGTCGCAAAATTCCCTTAGACTGAGTTGGACTGCCGAGGAAGTGGATGAAAAACTCAAAGGGATAATGCTTAATATTCACGCGGCCTGTGTGAAATATGGTGCCAATGAAGATGGGTATGTAGATTATGTAAAAGGAGCCAATATTGCCGGATTCGTAAAAGTAGCCGATGCCATGCTGGCGCAGGGAGTGGTTTAGTCTTTTTGAGTGACTAGTAATTAGTGATTAGTAACTAGTCCTTAGTGTTTTAAGTACTTAGTTCCTAGAGTTTGGTATAAACGTTATATACTTTTTATAAAAACGAACTACTAAGGACAAAATCGAATCACATCTCACTATTCACTAATTACTATTCACTACTCACTATTCACTACTCACTATTCACTAATTACTATTCACTAATCACTATTCACTAAATCCATGCAAATTAAAACCAGAGCAATTGTTATTTCGGCTTTAAAATACCAGGAAAAAAGCCTGATTGTAAAGTGCTTTACGTTGTCGCACGGATTGAAATCATACTTTGTGCGGGATGCTTTTTCGAATAGAAAGAGCAATCAGAAAATGGCTTATTTTCAACCGATGACCATCCTGGAAATCGAAGCCACACACAAGAACAAAGGTACTCTGGAGCATTTTAAAGAAATTAAAATTGCAGCGCCTTTCCAGTCGATACATTCCGATATTTACAAGAGTACTATTGTGCTGTTTCTTTCGGAAATTTTGCATCATTCGATACATGAAGAGGAAAAAAACGAATCCCTTTTTGAGTTTCTGGAAGCGGCCTTGCATTGGCTGGACGAACATGATGATATGGCTAATTTTCATCTGATTTTAATGCTCGAAATGACCAAGTATTTTGGGTTTTATCCTGATACTTCCGATATGGATATGCCTTTTTTCGAAATGAATGAAGGTGTTTTTACGCCCTTTCATGCTCTAGGTTCTCTGAGCGAACACGAAACCCAATTGCTCAAAAAACTGATTGCTTTGAAATTGGATAGCAATCAAAAAGTGTTTCATGTTATCGAAAGACAGATACTTTTAAAAATTCTGATTGATTATTATGCGTATCATCTCGATGGTTTCAAAAGACCCAAATCATTAGAAGTTTTAAAGGAGGTTTTTGCTTAAAATTTTCTAATTGTCCGAATTATTGAGGATGACACACAATCCTGATAGCCATCGGGACGGATTGTAACGGATTATCCAGATTATTTTTAAATATTCAATTACAACAGATTTATAGTCAGCTCTTTCAGAGTTTTAAAACACGAATCTTTTTATTAATCAATCTTAAAAGTATCAGTTGGAACGGATTATCCAGATTATTTTTAAATATTCAATTATAACAGATTCATAGTCAGCAATTTCAGAGTTTTAAAACACGAATCTTTTTATTAATCAATCTTAAAAGTATCAATTGTAACGGGCTTTAGCCCGTTTACAAATTAAAACAGAAAAGGCTTTAGCCAAATCTTGATTTAGATTTTGGCTAAAGCCTTTTCTGTTTTAATAATTCAAATCATCTGGCTAAAGCCAGACGCTATTGACAAAACTAATCATCCAAAAACCCTATCCGTAATTGATCACTTATAATAAAAATAAAAAAAGAACTAACAAACTGCAAACCAAAAGAATAATAGTTTAGCTTTGGGAGTATAATCTTATTAATTATCAACCATTAAACCATTATTTTTATGTCAAATTTATTGAACAACCGTGTAAACACGACGGCTACGGCAGCGCAATTAACAGCAGTAAAAGCTGCTTTTCAAACCATTTTAACCAACCTGCCTTTTCTGGTGGGGCTTACTGCTGACGAAAGGAAGTCCTTAAACGCCATTGATGTCAACAACAAAGCCTTTGCCGAAGATGCTCTTAGTGCTGCGGTAAACAATGCTACACTGGTTCCCGGTTATATTTCGGTGCCTACTATGCAAAACGACCTGACGCTGTTTGCCCAAATGGACGAAATCTCGGGATTAGCCAACCAATTGTGCGAACGCATTGAGGATACTAAAATGCTGGCGGGTAGCGAAGCCTACAATACTGCACTTAGCCTGTATAAATCCTTTGGGACTGCCGCCGATGCCGGAGTACAGGGTGCCGACAGCATTGTCGATAAACTCAAAACCCGCTTTGCAGCCAGCAAGGGCAATGCGGTTACAACACCACCTGTGATGCCAACGGAGTAAGACAACAATTAGTAAAAGCAGCTACGATCGCTTCTGATATAAAGAAGCGATTTTTTTGTCGCTTTTCTGATTGATAAAAAACAAAAAACATCTAGTTCGAACCAACAGTATAGGTGCTTCGAACCAATAGTATAGGTAGTTCGAACCAATAAACCATCTAGTTAGTACCAATAGTATATGTACTTCGAACCAATAGAATATCTAGTTTAAACCAATAATATATGTAGTTCGAACCTGCTTTATTGGTTTGTCGAACCAATAGAGTACCTAGTTTGAACCAATAGTATAGGTAGTTCGAACCAATACTATTAGTGTTTAGCACTAGTTTTTAAGGGAAATGTTATAGATTAATTATACAAAGCAAATAAAAGATGATATCCACCAGCAACAAATACAAGAACGGAAAAGGAGAACATTATCCCGTGATAGGTAATTTTATTCATTATCACATTGTACAGCATAAAATCAAGAAAGTCGAAGTAGCCAGGCAACTCGGCATACTTCCCACAGGATTAAACGAGTATTTCAAAAAGGAATCCTTGCAGTTTGCTATACTCTGGAAATTAAGTCTAGCCCTCAAGCACAATTTTATTGCACAACTGGGGGAATACGTTCCCTTTCCATACGAGAACAAACGTGAAAAAGCCCTAAAAAAAGAGCTCGATGAGAAAAACGCTTATATCCAAAAACTGGAAATCCAGCTTGAAACCCTAAGAGAAATGATACAGAAGTAAATGGTTTTGTAAGAATTATTTATATATTAGCGAAAAAATAAACACTGACGTTTATCAGACAAAGCTACCCTAAAATGGGGTGATAGGTCTGATTTAGTCAGACCTATAAACGAGTTATGACCAATTAAATCGCAAATCGTAAATGACACACGAAAGAATTTTTACAGAAACACCAAAATCAGCTATTTGGGATAGAATTGATATACTAACAACTTTGAACGGAGCAAAGAAACAATTAGAGACAAGTTGTCAATCTTATCAAATAGAAATCGAAGGCAGTCTTCTTTTGAATAAAGCCAAAGGTGTTGCCTTTTGTATACGAAGTGCACGCGAACTATTTAGACAATCGGATTCGAAAAATCTAACTCCAAGTTTGACATCTCTTTACTACGGAACATATAATCTGTTGAGTGCTTTACTCATTGGCAATGTTAAAAATAATTTGACACTTGAAGATATCGAGGGATTCTCCAAGAATGGTGGTCATGGCTTGAAAACAATTTATAATTCTAACGAAGAAAATCTTGAAAATAATGAATTCATTTATTGTTGCAATAACGGATTTTATAAAGAATTACTTTTAAATTTAAATTATGATGTAGCAGTAATAGCTATGTCCAAAAACTTTAGAAAAGTAGATGAAATTCCTGGAGATGAAATTCATAAACTAATTTCTCTTAAAGACTTGTTGTCAAGAATTCCCGAATTAAAAAATATCTACACAGAAATTTTCAAAGAGCAACCAAATTATCTAAATTACCATAGCAGTAAACTTTACGGAAATGATGAAGGTTTCAAAAAAGTTGATGTTAGTGAATTTCAAAATACAGATTATTTAAAAGCAAAAGACATTAACGACATCTTAAACATTCCAGATGAATTTGTTTTTGAATATAAGAAAGATTACCCCGAATCGGTTTTGAAAGAAGAATATCGTTTAGATAAACTTCCAAATCAACTTTTAACAGACAATCCTAAATATCATTCACCAATAGCAGCAGAATGTACAATCAAGCCAATTTTGTCCATTGATGAACCATTATTATTATATTTTAAACTTCTGTATATTCTTAGCATTTGGACAAGATATAGACCTAATTTGTGGCGAGAAGTAACAGAGGGAAAATACGATGAATTTAGATCTTTATTTGGAATATTTGCTGATTCAACTGAGAGAATAATTCCAAATGAATTTCTTAATAAATTCTATAACAGAAAAATAATCTTTGCAAGTCATTCCTATTGGTCTTAAAATTTTACCCCGACCGCTCGGATTTACAATTAATGTCTCGGTTGGATAGCGCGGATTTGCAACCCGACCGCTCGGATATCCGTAAACGTTAGCGCAGAATTGCATTCTGTGTCCACAAAGAGGAGCAACTTTGTCGAGTTACTTGATGAGATTGCTTCGTTCCTCGCAATGACTTACCCGACCGCTCGGATTTAAGTTGCAAATCCGCGCTATCCTCATGAAAAAGATTACTGCAAATCTGCGTGATTGGGTTCGTCCCTCCCGTGACTTGCTTGTGGGTAGTTGGGTTTAGAAAACTAAACCGATGGCTAGGACTTGTAGATAAAACTTAGCACAGTCCCGTACCGAAATTTTGGTATCGGGATGCTTGTACACCTTTAGTGAATTAAGTAGCATAAAAAGAAAGTTGGAACGGTTTTAATGCTTACAACTTTCTTTTTTTTGTAAAAACCTTCTATAATTGTGTTTATTCCCTCTTTTTTCTTTCCTCTTTCCTCTATTTTCTTTAAAATTCCTTATTTTCGCACCTCGATTAAGAAAAGGATACAATGAGTACAAAATTTACTGAATACAAAGGACTTGACTTGCCAACAGTAGCGTCGGAAGTTCTGGATTTTTGGAAGCAAGAAAATATATTTGAAAAAAGTGTAACAACCCGCGAAGGGGCGAAACCTTATGTGTTTTTTGAAGGACCGCCTTCGGCAAATGGATTACCGGGAATTCACCACGTAATGGCGCGTGCTATTAAAGATATTTTTTGCAGATATAAAACTCAAAAAGGATTTCAGGTTAAGCGTAAAGCTGGTTGGGATACTCATGGTTTGCCAGTTGAATTAGGTACTGAAAAAGAATTAGGAATTACCAAAGAAGATATCGGGAAAACGATTTCAGTAGAAGAATATAACGAAGCCTGTAAAAAAACGGTGATGCGTTATACGGACGTCTGGAATGATCTGACCGAAAAAATGGGGTATTGGGTAGATATGGAAGATCCGTATGTGACTTACAAATCCAAATATATGGAGAGTGTTTGGTGGTTGTTGAAGCAAATCTATAACAAGGATTTGATGTACAAAGGCTACACGATTCAGCCGTATTCCCCAAAAGCGGGTACAGGATTGTCTTCTCACGAAGTAAATCAACCGGGTTCATACCGTGATGTGACTGATACTACGATTGTGGCTCAGTTTAAAGCGAAAAATGAAAGTTTGCCAAGCTTTTTACAAGGTTTTGGGGATATTCACATATTGGCTTGGACAACTACGCCTTGGACCTTGCCTTCAAATACGGCTTTGACTGTAGGTCCAAAAATCGATTATGTTTTAGTAAAGACTTTTAATCAATATACTTTTGAGCCAATCAATGTTGTTTTGGCTAAAAATCTGGTTGGAAAACAGTTTGGGAAAACCTATTTCGCAACTGAAGAAGCCACCGATTTTGAAAACTATAAAGCCGGAGATAAAAAAATCCCGTACCAAATTGTTGCTGAAGCAAAAGGAGCTGATTTAGTAGGAATCCGTTACGAACAATTATTGCCTTGGGCATTGCCGTATCAAAATCCAGAAAATGCTTTTAGAGTAATTTCAGGGGATTTCGTTACTACCGAAGACGGAACGGGAATTGTACATACGGCTCCAACTTTTGGTGCTGATGATGCTAAAGTAGCCAAAGAAGCTATGCCTGAAGTTCCGCCAATGTTAGTTTTGGATGAAAATGGTACTGCAGTTCCATTGGTAGATTTACAAGGAAAATTCACGGCTCATGTAGGCGAAGAGTTTGCCGGGAAATACGTGAAAAACGAATATTATGATGCCGATCAGGTTCCGGAACGTTCGGTAGATGTGGAGATTGCCATTCGATTAAAAGAAGAAAATAAAGCATTCAAAGTAGAGAAATACGTCCACAGTTACCCACATTGCTGGAGAACGGACAAGCCTATTTTGTATTATCCTCTGGATTCCTGGTTTATTAAAATCACAGAGGTAAGAGACCGAATGTTTGATTTGAATGAAACCATCAACTGGAAGCCAAAAGCAACCGGGGAAGGTCGTTTTGGGAATTGGTTGAAAAATGCCAACGATTGGAATTTATCGCGTTCCAGATATTGGGGAATTCCATTGCCAATTTGGAGAACCGATGACAAACAGGAAGAAATCTTGATTGGTTCGGTAGAAGAATTGTACAACGAAATTGAAAAAGCAATTGCTGCAGGATTCCAAAAAGAAAATCCTTTTAAAGGTTTTGAAATTGGAAACATGAGCGAAAGCAACTATGATTTGGTTGACTTGCATAAAAATGTAGTGGATGGAATTACTTTGGTTTCGGCTTCCGGAAAACCAATGAAGCGTGAGGCTGATTTGATTGACGTTTGGTTTGATTCGGGTGCGATGCCTTATGCACAATGGCATTATCCTTTTGAAAATAAGGAACTAATTGACGAGAATAAATCATTCCCGGCTGATTTCATTGCCGAAGGTGTGGATCAGACCCGTGGATGGTTTTATACGTTGCATGCTATCGGAACTTTGGTTTTTGATACTATTGCGTATAAAAATGTAGTTTCTAACGGATTGGTATTGGACAAAAACGGACAAAAGATGTCCAAACGTTTAGGGAATGCCGTAGATCCATTTGAAACATTAAAAGAATATGGTCCTGATGCTACACGCTGGTACATGATTGCCAATGCTAATCCATGGGATAACCTGAAATTTGATATTGAAGGTGTGGCTGAGGTAAGAAGAAA
Source organism: Flavobacterium plantiphilum (assembly GCF_046000495.1). Lineage (NCBI taxonomy): Bacteria > Pseudomonadati > Bacteroidota > Flavobacteriia > Flavobacteriales > Flavobacteriaceae > Flavobacterium > Flavobacterium plantiphilum. Next base: position 184,058 of record NZ_JBELQA010000002.1, on the reverse strand, counting down.
GTTCTTTGGAACCCTTTATAATACCTATTCATTCTTTAGTTTGTATGCTAATATTGATGGTTTCAAATTTGATGAAGCTGAGGTTCCATTGAATGAAAGACCTGAAATCGACCGTTGGATTTTATCAGAATTACATACTTTAATCAAATTGGTTGATGAAGCTTATGCGGATTATGAACCAACCAAAGCTGCTCGTGCGATTTCTGATTTCGTTCAGGAAAACTTGAGTAACTGGTACGTTCGTTTATGCCGTCGTCGTTTCTGGAAAGGGGAATATGCTCAGGATAAAATTGCGGCTTACCAAACCTTATATACTTGTTTGTTAACGGTAAGTAAACTGAGTGCTCCGATAGCTCCGTTCTTTATGGACAAGCTTTACAGAGACTTAACTTTGGCAACACAAACAGAAAAATTTGATAGCGTACATTTGGCGGAATTTCCAAAATACGTTGAAAACTTTGTTGATAAATCGTTAGAGAGCAAAATGCAGAAAGCCCAGACCATTTCATCACTGGTTTTATCACTGCGTAAAAAGGAAATGATCAAGGTGCGTCAACCACTGCAAAAGGTAATGATTCCGGTACTTGACGAGAGACAGAGAAGTGAGATTATGGCCGTTTCTGACCTGATAAAAGCGGAGGTAAACGTGAAAGAAATTGAACTTTTAGACGATGCTTCGGGAGTATTGGTGAAGCAGATAAAGCCTAATTTTAAAGCACTTGGACCGCGTTTTGGTAAGGATATGGGTTTGATTTCCAAAGAGATACAAAATTTCTCTCCGGATCAGATTAATCAGTTGGATAAAGAAGGAAGTATTGCTATTGTTATTGCAGGAAAAGACGTAACTTTATCACTAGCCGATGTGGAAATAACATCACAGGATATCGAGGGTTGGTTAGTTGCTAATTCAAACGGAATTACCGTTGCGCTTGACATCACGATTTCTGAAGAATTGAAAAAAGAAGGAATTGCAAGAGAGTTAGTCAACAGAATCCAGAACATCAGAAAAGATTCCGGATTTGAAGTGACTGATAAGATTAAGGTTTATTTGCAAAACAATACTGTGCTAGAAGACGCAGTCACTGAAAATAGAGAATACATTAAATCAGAAACATTAACGGAGGAGTTGGTTTTTGACGTAGAAATCAAAGATGGCACAGAAATTGAATTTGATGACATTAAAACTAAAATAACGATTACTAAATAACATTGATTATGGTAGATGAAGCAACACGATACTCCGACGCCGACCTGGCAGAGTTCAAAGAGATAATCCAAAAGAAAATTGAGAAAGCTCAGGCAGATTTAGATTTGATAAAAAGTGCTTACATGAATGACTTGAATAACGGTACTGATGATACATCGCCTACGTTCAAAGCCTTTGAAGAAGGAAGCGAAACAATGTCTAAAGAAGCCAATTCTCAATTGGCAATCCGTCAGGAAAAATTCATACGTGATTTAAAGAATGCTTTATTCCGTGTAGAGAACAAAACCTACGGGATTTGCAAAGTAACAGGAAAATTAATTAGTAAAGAAAGATTGAAAATTGTTCCTCATGCTACCATGAGTATTGAAGCAAAAAACATGCAACGATAATTCTAACAATCTCAGGATTAAAATTCCAAATTCCATCTTTAATTGTAAAATTATTGGGATTTGGAATTTAATTTTTTATAAATTACCTATTTTTGCGCACTTAAATTTTTCAAAATGTCATTACTAAAAGCGTATCTGCTTATTTTCATTGTATTACTGATTGATCAGATTTCCAAAATATATGTAAAAACTAATTTTTTATTAGGGGAAGAGGTTGAAGTTTTCAATTGGTTCAAAATTCATTTTATTGAAAATGAAGGAATGGCTTGGGGAACTCAGATTCCGGGAGCATACGGGAAATTGTTTCTTACCTTGTTTCGGTTAGTGGCTGTAGGAGGAATTGGGTATTGGCTGTGGGATTCTGTAGAAAGAAAACACAGTTCTGACTATTTAATTGTAGCCATTGCTTTGATTCTGGCAGGAGCTTTCGGGAACATTATCGATTCGGTTTTTTATGGAGTAATTTTTGACGATAGCAGTTCGCAATTAGCAACCCTGTTTGCTGATGAGCCTTACGGCAAATTTTTTCATGGTAAAGTGGTAGATATGTTCTATTTCCCTTTCTGGCATGGAAATCTTCCGCAATGGTTGCCGGTATGGGGCGGTAAAGAGTTTACTTTTTTCAACGCTATTTTTAATGTTGCTGATATGGCAATTTCAACAGGAGTAGGTATTTTGATTGTTTTTAACAAAAAAGCATTTCATCACAAAGAAGCATAATTTAATATGTAGCATATAAAAAGAAAGACCTGTTTTTAAGCAGGTCTTTCTTTTTTATACAACTATTTGTTTTGTCCCGGAGCATAACGTTTGGCACTTTTTTCACCGGTGATTTTTTTCGCCTGTCCAGGTGGAATAGATTTAGAAGTATTTGATCTGGTTCCAATTCCGACAGCGCAGCCGGATAAAGAAACAGAAAATACAGCAATTAAAAGGAAAGCATACAATCTGCAATTTTGAATCTTTTTCATAACTATTATGGGGCTTTGTTCGTTTACGAAGGTACGGATTTTAAATAGTATAATTAGCTGACTAATTCCTAAAACTCATAAATAGTATTAGGAGTTGCACAATAATCCAGTTGCATATCGGCTTCGTGAACATCAGCAATTGATTCTTCGGCTTCAAAGAAAGAAAGTCCTATTTTAATAGTTTCATTTCGACATTCGCTTAAAAATTTATCATAAAAACCTTTGCCGTAGCCCACACGATGTCCTTGTTTATCAAAGGCCAAAAGTGGTACAAAAATAACGTCTATTTTCTGAGAAGGTACTTCTATACCGTCAACAGGTTCAGGAATATTGTACTCGTTTTTTTTGATTTTGGTGCTATCAGTTAAAAGATAATGAATCATTTCCCGGGTTGCAAAATCTGATTTTGAGATAATGATATTTTTATCTCTTCCCGAAAGCAGGTGTAAAATTAATTGGGTATCTATTTCCTGATGTTCAGCAATGGGTAAAAAAACATGGAAATAATCTTTATCCCAAATGGGTAATTTTAATAACTGATTCGCAATGGCTAAACTCATTGTTTCACTATCGTTTTCAGATAATTCTTTGCGAAGTGATTTGTACTTTAAACGTAATGCTTTTTTATTATTTTCCATTCATTATTGTTTTTGAAATATGGTAAATAGCATCTCCCTGGTAAACAATTGGGGAATGGTTGACATTTATGATATAACCATCATTAGGTGCTTTTACTTTTCGTTCAAATTTACCAAAAGGATCAGTAATAGTGGCCAGAATTGTTCCCTTTTTGACAAAGGAATTTATGTGGATTGCATTATGCAACAGTCCTGAAGAATTGGCTCTAATCCAGGTAGATTTTTCAATACAGATGCTTTCTGTTTGTTTTTTGATGGTTTGATGTTTAGGATGAAGCATATTCAAATGCTCTAAAAATCGTTTTACACCTTCCAGACCTTCATTTGCAACAGCATTATTAATGTCTAATGATTTTCCGCCTTCAAAAAGCAGCATTTTCACATTAGACTTTTGACTGGCATTTCTAAAAGAACCTGCAATATTTTTTGAAAATAGTGTAAAAGGAGCGTTGAAAACATCGGCTAAAACTTTTAACTCGGTATTATTGGGTTCAAGGCGAATTTGCGGAGCGTTAAATCTCCCGGCTCCACCGGCATGAAAGTCGATTGCATAATCCACATGAGGCATAATTTGGGTGAGTATATGATAAGCAAACTGGCTGGCCAGCGAGCCTTTTTTACTTCCGGGAAAAACCCGGTTTAAATCCCTTCCGTCAGGAAATTGCCGGGATTGATTGATGAAACCAAACATATTGACAATAGGAATACAGATAATTGTTCCTTTTTTAGGCTTATTAATTTTCTTAGTGATAATTTGGCGTACAATTTCAATTCCGTTTATTTCATCACCGTGAATACCTGCTGAAAATAATACTACGGGACCGTCAGTTTTAGAACGCTGAATTATTATTGGGATTTTTAATTTTGCTGAGTTGTGCAGTTTAGCAATTTCCATGTCGATGGTTTTGCTTTCGCCCGGTAAAATAGTCTCTCCCAGAATGGTGATGGATCTTATATTTCTCATTTCAGAATTAAAAAGTTAAAAATATGTAATTATTAGTTGTGAATCATAAGTTGTGAGTTGTTTTTCGTTTTAGAAAAATGTTATTTGTAAATTTGTTTGATAATAATTTGAAAAATCCGTTTCAACTGTAACTGATTTTCAATATACATTGCAATATAAAAGTCGTTAATTAGTAATATTACTATATCAAATGCCAATTCCAGCTCTCGAACTTCAAATACAAACTTTACCCGATGGTCCCGGTGTTTATCAGTATTATGATAAAGAAGGTAAAATTTTATATGTAGGCAAAGCCAAAAATTTAAAAAAACGTGTTTCCTCTTATTTTAATAAAGTTCATGATATTGCAAAAACCAATGTGCTGGTTAAGAAAATTGTAACTATAAAACACATTGTGGTTCCTACCGAAACGGATGCACTTTTGCTGGAAAACAATTTGATAAAAACCCTTCAGCCACGCTACAATATCAATTTAAAAGATGATAAAAGTTATCCGTGGATTTGTATTAAGAAAGAACCTTTTTCGCGAATATTTTCTACCCGAAGAATGATTAAAGACGGTTCGGAATATTTTGGTCCCTATACCAGTTTTAAAACAGTCCATACCATTTTAGATCTCATCAAAGAATTGTATTCGCTTAGAACCTGCAATTATGATTTAAGTGAATCCAATATTGAAAGCGGAAAATTTAAAGTTTGTCTGGAATATCATATTGGTAACTGTAAAGGTCCTTGTGAAGGTTTGGAATCATTAGAAGAATATCAGAAAAAAGTAGATGCAATCCGTGAAATTCTGAAAGGAAATTTTAAGGAAAGTTTGAAAGATTTCAGGAAACTGATGATGGAGCAGGCACAAAAAATGCATTTTGAGGAAGCGCAAAAAATAAAGGAAAAAATAGAGGTTTTAGAAAATTATCAATCGCGTTCTACGATTATCAATCCTAAAATCACCAATATTGATGTGTTTTCTATAGTCTCTGACGAAAGTGCCGCATATGTGAATTTTTTACAAATTTCGCATGGTTCTATTATTCGTTCGCATACTTTAGAAATCAAGAAAAAATTAGCTGAAACAGATGAAGAATTGCTGGAACTGGCTATTGTAGAATTAAGAGAACGCTTTCAGTTGTTGTCAAAAGAAGTGATTGTGCCGTTTGCAGTTGATTTAGGCGAAAATATCAAAGTCACTGTGCCGCAATTAGGGGATAAGAAGCAAATTTTAGATTTATCCATTCGAAATGCTAAATTCTATCGTATTGAACAATTAAAGCAATTGCAAATTGTAGATCCTGACAGGCATACTAACAGGATTATGGCTCAAATGAAAAAAGATTTGCTTTTGCCTGCTGAACCAAGGCATATTGAATGTTTTGATAACTCTAATATTCAGGGAACCAATCCTGTTTCGGCCTGTGTGGTTTTTAAAGATGGAAAACCAAGTAAGAAAGATTACCGCCATTTTAATATAAAAACAGTTGAAGGACCCAATGATTTTGCCTCAATGGAAGAGGTTGTTTACAGGCGTTATAAAAGAATGCTCGATGAAGAACAGCCTTTGCCCCAACTTATAATAATTGACGGAGGAAAAGGACAGCTGTCATCGGCTTTAAAGAGTTTGGACGATTTAGGTTTAAGAGGAAAAATCAGTATTATAGGTATTGCCAAAAGACTGGAAGAATTGTTTTATCCCGGTGATTCCGTGCCGCTGTATTTAGATAAAAAGTCTGAAACCTTAAAGGTTATTCAGCAATTGCGAAACGAAGCCCATCGTTTTGGGATTACGCATCATCGGGATAAAAGGAGTAAAGCTGCTTTAAATTCTTCAATAGAATCCATACCGGGAATTGGTGAAAAAACGATGCAGACATTAATAAAGCACTTTAAAAGTGTTAAAAGATTGAAATTGGCAACAGAAAAAGAGATTTCAGACGTAGTAGGTCTATCAAAAGCCAAAAAAATTACCGATTTTTACAGAACCACAACAAGCTGATTTTAAATACTAAAGAAGAATATTGTTTTATGAAAAAATCCATCCTTTTATTGCTTATTTTTTTTAGTGGTTTGAGCATATTTGCGCAGAAAAAAGACCGACCAAAAATAGGATTGGTATTAAGTGGTGGTGGCGCAAAAGGGTTTGCTCATATAGGTGTTCTCAAAGTTTTGGAAGAAGCCGGTGTTAAGATTGATTACATTGGCGGAACCAGTATGGGAGCTGTTGTTGGTGGTTTGTATGCATCAGGTTACAATGCTGCTCAGCTGGATTCTATTTTTAATAAAACCGATTTTGACGAACTGTTAAGTGATTATATTCCCAGAGCGACTAAGAATTTTTATGAAAAAAGAAATGATGAGGTATATGCCCTTGTACTCCCTTTTAATAAATACAAAATAGGAATCCCTGATGCGCTTTCTAAAGGCTTGTATAATTTTAATTTACTGAGCAGGATAACCAGGAATGTCCGCCATATACGTGATTTTAATAAGTTGCCCATTCCTTTTTTATGTATTGGTTCAGATATTGAAACTGGCGAACAGGTGGTTTTGAATAAAGGAAATTTAGCCAGAGCAATGATAGCCAGTTCAGCTTTCCCGTCGTTATTTTCTCCGGTAGAATATCAGGATCGTTTTTTGGTTGACGGGGGTGTGGTTAATAATTATCCAATAGATGAGATTAGAAAGTTAGGTGCGGATATCATAATCGGGGTTGATGTTCAAAATGACTTATTGGATAGAAATGCACTTAACGATGCTACCAAAATTTTAGTTCAGATTACTAACCTTCATTCTATCGATAAGATGAAGGAGAACATTTTAAAAACCGATATTTATATTCGTCCTGATATTAGAGATTATGGTGTGATGTCTTTTGACAGTGGAAGAGAAATTGTAGGAAAAGGAGAAGAAGCAGCTTTTTCAGTTTTTGAGAGATTGAAACAATTAGGAGCACAATCAGGGAATTATAAAAAACCGGGGCTAAAGAATCAGACAGACAGTTTAAAGGTTGTAAGTATTAATTGTAATAAATTAAAGAATTATACTAAGGAGTATATCTATGGAAAATTAAGGTTTAAACCGGATTCTAAAATTAGTTATGAGCAATTGCAGACAGGAATTAATAATTTAAATGCCACAGGAAACTTTAGTGCAATTGATTATTATTTTGACAAAAATGAAGAAACAGATGATTTAAATTTAGTTTTAAAAGAAAATCCGACAAATACTTATTTAAAATTCGGAATGCATTATGACGGACTTTATAAAAGTGCTGTTTTGGTTAATATGACACATAAAAAGAATTTCTTCAAGAATGATGTTGCTTCATTAGATGTGATTTTAGGGGATAATTTCAGATACAATTTTGATTATTATATAGAAAACGGATATAATATAAGTGTAGGATTTAAATCGTTTCTTAATCAATTTAACCGGAATGTAGAAGGGCAGATAAGTAATTTAGATCTGGAAGGTTTAGGTGTTAATTCATTAAATGTGGATTTATATGATTTTACAAACCAGATGTATGTGCAAACCTTATTTGCTCAGCATTTTCTAATTGGCGGCGGATTAGAATACAAATATTTAAATATTAATTCTAAGACTTTAGCGAATGCTGATCCACAAATTGATAAGAGTGATTACCTGAGTGTTTTTGCACGGTTGAATTTTGATTCTTTTGATGATATTTTTTTTCCTAAAAAAGGCTGGAGTTTTTCAGCGGATATTCATTCTTATTTGTATTCTTCGGATTATACTAAAGAATTTGAACCGTTTTCAATTGCAAAAGCTAATTTTGGTGTGGCTTTTAATCTGTTCAAATCAGCGAATATAAAAATTCAGTCAGAGGCAGGTTTTTCATTTGGTGAAAAAAGTGTTTCTTTTTTTAATTTCATTCTCGGAGGTTTTGGATATAATGTTTCCAATAATTTCAGTCATTTTTATGGTTATGATTTTTTAAGTCTTGGTGGAAACAGCTATATTAAATCGACTGTGACGTTTGATTATGAAATCTTTAAAAACAATCATGTTAATTTTACTGCGAATTATGCAAATATAGGAGATGACATTTTTTCCACTGTCGGCTGGGTTTCAATTCCTGAATTTTCAGGATATGCGTTAGGATATGGATTAGAAACCGTTATAGGTCCCATTGAAATAAAACGAAGCTGGTCTCCGGAAACGAATGCAAATTATACCTGGTTTAGTGTAGGATTTCCTTTTTAGCGTCTTGAAGAGACGTTTAGAGATAAAAATACCTCCTTTTTTGTATTAAAAAAAGCCATAGTAGCCAAATTTCCACTTTTGATTTTAAAGCTAAAATTATCACTTTTATTTTTTATTCCTTCTTTTTTTATGATAAGTAAAAAAAAATACCATTGATTGCGAATCTTATTTTAAAATTTTGTTAAACTGAATTTTTATTATAAAAATCGCAGTTTCTTGCCGTATCTTTGCTATATCAAAACAAAAGGGGTGGTTTCCTTTTGGTTTATATAAATTTAATAATTTATAATTTTTTGGTTGGTTAATAGCATAAAAACTCAGTCATTATTTGACTGAGTTTTTTTGTTTTAATATATTTGGAACAAAATTTGCAAGTTTAATCAATAAATTATTAAAAGTAAATTATGAAAAAAATAATCCTACTAATATTATTGATTTTAACGACCGGTTTTGATTCCCAAAATGATCACGCTTATGGTGTGGGTGAATGGTTCAAATTCCGTATTCACTACGGATTTGTAAATGCTGGATATGCAACCCTTGAAGTCAAAGAAGCTACCATAGATAATAAAAAAGTGTTTCATGTTGTGGGAAAAGGATATACAACAGGTGTATCAAAGTTTTTTTTTAAAGTTGTTGATGTTTATGAAAGTTATATTGATAAAGAGTCTGGTAATCCCTATCAGTTCGTAAGAAACATTAATGAAGGTGGTTATACTAAAAATCAGGAAGGCTTTTTTAACCAGTCATCTAATAGAGTCACTGTAAAAGACTATAAAAGAAAGACCGAAAAAACATTCGTTGTTCCCAAAAATACTCAGGATATATTATCTACTTTTTATTACTTAAGAAATTATCCTACAATAGATAAAATCAAACCGGGAGAGTCTATTGAAATAGATATGTTTTTTGATGATGAAACCACAAAATTTAAGTTAAAATTTGTGGGGCGTCAGGATATTACAACTAAATTTGGGGTTGTTCCTTCAATGGTTTTTAAACCTTTAGTACAATCAGGCCGTGTTTTTAAAGAAAAAGAGAGTTTAACGGTCTGGGTATCTGATGATCAGAACAGATTGCCGCTCCGTATTAAGGCTGATTTAGCTGTAGGGTCGCTTAAAGCCGATTTGGATGCTTTCAAAGGATTGAAGGGTCCGTTTAAAATAAAAAAGTAATGAATATTAATGCGAATACAGCAAGTATTTTAAAAGAAATAGAGCAGAAATACGAAGCTATAAATCAAAAAACAGATACGCAACTTGAAGGTTTGCTTTGGTCAAAACCCACTACTTATTGGGATTATATCCAGACTGATGCTTTATTAAATCTACAAATTCAAAGAACCGTCCTCCCTGATGAAATGGTATTTATTCTTTATCATCAAACCAATGAACTGATATTCAAAATGATTCTTTGGGAGATGAATCAGATTTCGCATGCTGAGAATAATGATACCGTTTTTTTTACTGAAAGGCTGTTACGCATTAGTCGCTATTTTGATATGCTGACCAACTCTTTTTCTATTATGGAAAATGGTATGGATGTTAGCCAATACATGAAATTTCGAAATACACTTACTCCTGCATCCGGATTTCAAAGTGCACAGTACCGATTAATTGAATTTTGTGCTACTGATTTAGTTAATTTAATTGATAATCGTTTTAGAAAAGCATTTGATAATACTATTTCAAATGAAAGAGCGTTTGATATGCTGTATTGGCAAGCAGCGGGTAAAGATTATCATACGGGAAAGAAAACCTATACCTTAGAAGTATTTGAAAAAAAATATAAAGCTACTTTCTTAGATTATATGGAAGAGTATAAGTCAATTAATATTTGGCAAAAATACAAACAACTTCCTGTTCAGGATCAGGAACTTCCTGCTCTGAAAGATGCCATGCGTCATTTTGATTATACAGTAAATATTACCTGGGTAATGCAGCATTTGAATGTAGCTATTAAGTACATTGATCAAAGTGGTATGGGAGACGGAGAAGCGACAGGCGGAAGTGACTGGCGTAAATATATGCATCCGAAATATCAAAAAAGAATATTTTTTCCGGAATTATGGAGTGAAGCTGAATTGGCAAATTGGGGACAAGAATAATAAGTAGAATTGAATAAATATATAAAAGTTTGAAGTACGTTTTAACAATTATAATTGCATTAGTCTTAGTAGTATCATGTAAAAAATCAGATGATGAAACTGGAAAGAAGAAAGTTGTTCAAAAAATAATTCCCATAAAAGATAATTCTGATTTTGGATTCAACTTTGCCGACTATAATGTAGTTCATGATACTGTTAAAAGAGGTGATACTTTTGGAACAATTATAAGTAAACAAAATATTGGAGACCGCAAAATTTATGAGATTGTAAACAGTATTAAAGATACATTCGATGTACGCAGTATCAGACCCAAAAGAACGTTTACGATGCTTCGTTCTAAAGATAAAACCAATAAACTTCAGGTTTTTGTTTATCAGCCTAATGATTTAACTTATTATGTTTTTGACTTACGGGATTCAGCAGTTGTAGCCTATAAAAAAGTAAGACCTGTTACTATTAAGCGAAGATTAATTACCGGAGTTTTAAAAGGATCTTTATCAGAAACCTTATCTAATTCAGGTGTAGAACCTAATCTGGCAAATCGAATTACAAAAATTTATTCCTGGTCTATTGACTTTTTTAAATTAAAGAAAGGGGATCGCTTTGGTGTTATTTTTAATGAGCGTTATATCAACGATTCTATTTATAATGGTGTTAGTAATATAGAAGGAACTTTTTTTGAATACAAAGGTAAAATTATGTACGCTTTTCCTTTTGTACAAAATCAGGCTTCAGGTAAAGTTGATTATTATGATGAAGAAGGGAAAACAATGAAAAACCTGTTCCTTAAATCGCCTATAAAATTTAGCAGAATAACTTCGAGATTTACGATGCGAAGATACCATCCGGTACAGCATAAATGGAAAGCACATAAAGGAACGGATTACGCTGCACCTACAGGAACACCTATTATGACTACGGCTACCGGAGTTGTCGAAAGAACCGGTTATACTGCCGGAAACGGGAATTATGTAAAAGTAAAACATAACGGAACTTACTCTACTCAGTATTTACATATGTCAAAAATTTTAGTAAGGCGGGGTCAGCATGTTAATCAGGGCGATATTATTGGTCGTGTAGGAAGTACCGGTTTAGCAACAGGACCACATGTTTGTTATCGCTTTTGGAAAAATGGTGTGCAGGTAGATGCTCTTAGGTTAAAACTGCCTACAGGAACTCCAATGGAAAGTGCTAATAAAGCCCGATTCCTCAAAACAATCGAACCGTTAAAAAGAGAGCTTGACAGTATCGGAAACTTATAATAAAAGAGATATAGATGGCAATCTAAAAAAAATAGGAGAGGTAATTCATCAGGAGTTATCTCTCTTTTTTTGTAAATAAACTGGTTGGTTTTTTATGTTTTATAGTCGGAATCATTTCTGCTATTACAACTAATTTCAGTATTTTTACGAACAAAACTAAAAACAAAAACATAATGGCTTTAAGTACACTAAACCCAACTCAGACCAATTCCTGGAAAAAGCTTGAAAAACATTTTGAAGAAATTCGTAATATTTCTATGCAGGAAATGTTTAAAAAAGATGCTTCAAGAGCAGAAAAATTCAGTATTCTCTGGAATGATTTTTTAATAGATTATTCTAAAAATATAGTGAATCAGGAAACGATGTCTTTGTTGCTTGATTTGGTTAACGAAATGGGACTTAAAAACGGAATTCAGGACTATTTTGAAGGCGGAATTATTAATCAGACAGAAAACAGAGCAGTACTTCATACAGCATTAAGAGCTAAAGAATCAGCAGTAATTAATGTAAACGGAATAAATGTCATTCCTGAAGTATATGAAGTAAAAAATAAAATTAAAGGTTTTACAGATGAAATTACTTCTGGAAAAAGAACAGGATATACCGGAAAAGCTTTTACAGATGTAGTTAATATTGGGATTGGTGGTTCTGATTTAGGGCCGGCAATGGTAGTGGAAGCTTTGCAGTATTACAAAAATAATTTAAATGTTCATTTTGTTTCGAATGTTGACGGAGATCATGTTAATGAAATAATTAAAAAATTAGACCCGGAAACGACTCTTTTTGTAATTGTTTCTAAAACTTTCACCACTCAGGAAACCTTGACCAATTCAGAAACAATCAGAAAATGGTTTTTAAAATCGGCCTCTCAGCAAGATGTGGCTAAACATTTTGTAGCTGTTTCTACCAATTTGCAAAAAGTAACCGAATTCGGAATTAATCCTGACAATGTGTTCCCAATGTGGGACTGGGTTGGAGGTCGTTTTTCACTTTGGAGTGCAGTAGGTTTGTCAATTAGTTTAGCGGTAGGTTTTGATAATTTTGAAGAATTGTTAAAAGGCGCAAACGAAATGGATGAACATTTCAAAACGGCTGATTTTGATCAGAATATACCAGTTGTTTTGGCTTTACTAAGCGTTTGGTATAATAACTTCTTTGGGGCAGAGAGCGAAGCTTTAATTCCATACACACAATATTTACAGAAATTAGCGCCTTATTTACAACAGGGAACTATGGAAAGTAATGGAAAAAGCGTAGGACGTGACGGAAAACCGGTCGATTATCAAACCGGAACAATTATTTGGGGAGAGCCAGGGACAAATGCGCAACATGCCTTTTTTCAGTTGATTCATCAGGGAACAAAATTGATTCCGACAGATTTTATAGGTTACATTCAGCCTTTGTATGGTGACAACAACCATCATGATAAATTAATGTCTAACTTCTTTGCACAAACCGAAGCTTTATTAAACGGAAAGGATGAAACTAAAGTTCAGGCCGAATTTGATAAACAGGGATTGTCGGCTGAAGCAGCTGAGTTTCTTTTGCCATTCAAAGTGTTTGCCGGAAATAAACCAACAAATACTTTCTTAATTCAAAAATTAACGCCTAAATCTTTGGGTTCTTTGATTTCTCTCTACGAACATAAAATTTTTGTACAAGGATTCATCTGGAATATTTTTAGTTACGATCAATGGGGAGTGGAACTTGGAAAGCAATTAGCGAATTCTATTCTGGACGAAATCAATTCGAATGAAGTTAAAAATCACGATAGTTCTACAGCTTCTTTATTAGGTCATTTTTTAAGAAATAAATAACATTTAACCTGTTTTTTATAATTAGCTGATTTTCAGCCGTGATTAAAAAAAATATTGATTCTAAATTAGAAAAACCTCATTTACTAGTAGTATTATGAGGTTTTTTTTATGTCTTTTTTGTTTATATTTGTTAAAAAAAACACCAAAAAACATGGACGGATTTATTCAAAAGTTTCATTCAGGCTGGGCTTATTTAGCGCTTTTATTATTAGTGATTACAGTAATTAACGCTGTCATCGGTTTAGCATCAAAAAAAGAATTTACGCCAAAAGACCGAAAGATTGCTCTTTTTGGATTAATCGGTACACATACTCAGTTATTGATTGGTTTGATATTGTATTTTGTTTCTCCGTTAGGTCTTAATTCTTTAGGGCAAATGTCAGATAAAATGTTACGTTTAACTTCATTAGAACATCCGTTAATTAATATTATTGCGATTACTTTAATCACTATTGGATGGTCAAAACATAAAAAATTAACCACGAGCGAATCAAAATTTAAAACTTTCTCTATTTTCTACGGATTAGGATTAGTTCTTATACTAATTAGAATACCATGGTCGTTATGGTTCAAATAAAAACGTAAAAGTCCTTTTTAGGACTTTTTTTATCTGGGTATAGTTTTTGTTCTAAATAGATTCGAACTAAAAAGTTAATATGAAAAAATCGATAACATTACTTTTTTTATTTTTTGCTGTTTTTGTAAGTGCTCAAAGTAAAATTTCTGAAAAACAAAAAACACTTGTTTCAAAACCTTCTGTTCAGTTACTTGATACACTTCAAAAAAAATATACTTTAATCGATAATAAACGAGGGGTGGTAAAAGATACCCTTCATAATGAAGTTTTTGGTAAATTAAAGATTTACAAGAAAAGTGTTCACGCCTCTTATTACGCAGATAAGTTTAACGGAAAGCGTACTGCAAGTGGTCTGAAATTTAGTAATACTGATTTCACAGCTGCGCATAAAAAATTTCCTTTCGGGACGATGTTAAAAATCACAAACGAGGTCAACGGTAAATCAATTTATGTAGAAGTTACTGATAGGGGACCTTTTGTAAAATCCAGAGAAATTGACTTAACTAAACGGGCATTTATGGAAATTGCAGCAAACAAAAGAGCAGGTTCTATGATAGTAACTATTGAAGAAGTAGTTGAATAATTACCAGTTTTTAAAAGGATTTTTACTTAAATACGAATTATAGTAACGTTTGTCATTGGTTACTTCTTCACCTAACCAATCTGGTTTTTCGAATATTTCTGTCTCTGATTGCAATTCTATTTCCGCCATTTCTAAACCCTCATTTTCACCGTAAAATTCGTCCACTTCATAAATGTGGGAACCTGTTTTTACTTCAAAGCGGGTTTTGTCAATTACCCCTTTTTCGCAAAGTAAAAGCAAATTTTCAGCTTCTTCAACAGTAATTTCTTTCTCCCATTCGAAACGAGACATTCCTGTTGCATCAGAAGGTCCTTTTACAGTTAAATAAGCCTTGTTTTCTTTGATTCTCACTCTTACCGTACGTTCCGGATTAGAGCTTAAATAACCCTGAATAATTCGTTTTTGAGAGAAGGCTGCTTTTTTATAAGCGTTAGAAGTAACTAAAAATTTTCTTTCTATTTCTATCATTTTATATCAGGTTAAATTAGGAGCTTTTTCCGGCTGTTCGCTATATCTTTTTCTTTTTAAAGAAAAAAAGAAAAAGGATGCCGCTGCCATCCGGGCTAGATTACAAACTTCAAATGTATCAAATATTTTACAGGCAATTGATTTCATTTTGACAAATTGAGTATAAATTTGTAACATGTCTGAGATGAGTGCAAATAGAAAAATAATACACATCGATATGGATGCTTTTTATGCTTCTGTTGAGCAAATGGATAACCCTGAGCTTCGGGGAAAACCTATTGCGGTAGGGGGTGCTGAAAATAGAGGTGTGGTTGCGGCAGCCAGCTATGAGGCTAGAAAATTTGGAGTTCGTTCAGCTATAAGCGGGGCCTTGGCTAAGAAAAATTGTCCCGACCTTATTTTTGTTCGCCCGCGTTTTGAAAGGTATAAGGAGATTTCTACTCAGATTCATAAAATTTTTCGGGATTATACAGATTTGATAGAACCGCTTTCACTGGACGAGGCTTATCTTGATGTAACTCAGAATAAAAAAGGAAATCCAAGTGCCAGCTTATTAGCGCAGGAAATTAGAGACAGGATTTTTCATGAAGTAGGATTAACAGCTTCAGCCGGGATTTCAATTAATAAATTTGTCGCTAAAATTGCTAGTGATTATAACAAACCAAATGGACAAAAAACGGTTACGCCTGATGAAGTGATTCCTTTTTTAGAAGTTTTACCTATCAGAAAATTTTATGGAGTGGGTAAAGTAACAACAGAAAAAATGTATCAGTTAGGAATTTTTACAGGCTTAGAATTAAAAAGTAAATCTCTGGAATTTTTACAAAAACATTTTGGTAAAGCAGGGAATTATTATTATCATGTGGTTCGCGGAATTCATAATAGTGAAGTAAAATCAAGCCGGATTGCAAAATCAGTGGCTGCCGAACATACTTTTGAAGTGAATCTTTCTTCTGAGATTTTTATGTTGGAACAATTGGATAAAATTGCCAGTAGTTTAGAACGCCGACTCAGGAAACATACTGTTTCAGGCAAAACAGTAACATTAAAAATAAAGTACAGTGATTTTACTCAACAAACACGAAGCAAGACACTGCCTTATTTTATTGCTGATAAAGTACTGATTTTAGAAACTGTAAAAGAGTTATTGTATCAGGAACGAATGAAAGATTCTGTGCGATTGCTGGGTATTTCAATGAGTAATTTAAATACCGAAGAGAAGAAATCAGTGGTTGCGGTTCAGTTAAAATTTGATTTTTAAAAAAACCGCACATTTGCAAATGAGTTACAATTTGCAAATGTGCGATTAATATATTCATTTAAACAAATTAATTTTTACTTGAAAGCTTCGATAATAATCTTAAGAATTCAACGTATAACCACACTAAGGTTATCATTAATCCCATTGCGCCAAACCATTCCATATATTTTGGCATTCTTTGTTGAACGCCTTGTTCAATACGGTCAAAATCCAGAAACAAGTTTAAGGCTGCAATTACAATTACAAAAACACTAATACCAATACTCCATGTAGAATTTCCATAATGAACCGGCTGATATCCTGTGAAAATGGAAAATAACCACGAAATTAAATAATAAGTAGCAATTGCTAGTGTTGCTGCGATCACAACTGATTTGAACTGTTCTGTTACTTTTACAATTTTAAATTTATAAAGTCCTAAACATACTCCAAAAGTTACAAAAGTCGCTCCTACTGCCTGAATAACAATTCCGGGATAAAGAGCTTCAAAAATTGCGGAAATTCCTCCTATAAATAAACCTTCAAATAAAGCATATCCTGGAGCAAGGTAGCTAGAGTATTGTGGTTTGAATGCCGATATTATCACTAAAACCAATCCTACAATTGCACCGCCAACAGCCGGAAGAATTGGATTCATGCCGTTAAAAGCCATCCACCAGATAACCATAGCCGATGCTGTAAGCAATAAGAATAGCAATATCGTTTTATTAATTGTTCCTGAAAGTGTCATTTGCTGGTCATAACCAATCACAGTGGCTTCATGTACCTGCTCAGCTCTTGAAGTTGCCGAGAAGCTCTTATTGTTTAAAAATGGGTTTTTAGATTTAAAGTTCATTGTAATTTTATTTTTTGTTAGCCAAATATAAATGATATTTATTAAGATTGTTGTTTATTTTTTCTTAATTTTTTATTCTGTGACAGAAGTATTTAGCATACTGAATTTTAATAATTTTGTGATCCTCTAGTAGCAATTACTGTAATTTAACCTCGGCAATCTGTTTTTTTTAAATTAAGTACCATAATATAATGTTCAAACTCTTACCATTAGATCTCAAAACTGTTTTCGAACTTTATTTTTTGGGTAATTTATTTGTCAGTATTCTTATTTTCAGTTATTCTTTTTCTTATGCTACTGCCGAAAACAGGAAGATTGTAAACTGGTATGGTTATGGGAAATTATTATTGACTATAGGCTGGATATTTCTTTTTTTGAGAAATACTATTCCTGATTTCATCTCTATTAATATAGCCAATACGATTGTTTTTTCGGGATGTTGTTATGAAACAATAGCCATATTGTCATTGGTTAAAGCGCGCTCAAAGCAAAAATATGGCTTACAAATAATTGTAACCATTATTGCAGCAGTGATTTTTAATATAGGGACATTCTTAGAATGTACAATTAATACGCGCATTCTTATTGCTTCTGCGGGTTTATTTGCTATTTATCTACAGCCTACAATTAGTTATTTTATTGAAAAAAGACATAATTTTTTTAGGATTTTTTATGGATTTTGCTTTGTAGGATTTGAACTTTTAGTTCTCGTTCGTATTGTCTTTAATTATATCAATCCACAACAGGAATTTTTTTCCTACACCCTTTTTGACAGTGTGTATAACATTGCTTTGTTTTTAGTTTCATTAATTAGTACAGTGGGATTCTTATTGTTGGTAAAAGAAAAGCAAGACATTAAAATTCAAAAGCTTTTAAAGGACAAAAATCAGTTCTTTTCTATCATTGCACATGATCTGAGAGGACCATTGGGGGGATCCGTTGGGCTTTCAGAGATTTTAGCAGAAAATATTGAAGACTACAGCCGTGAAGAAATTAAAGAAATTATTCAAATGCTTCATCAGTCTAATAGAAATAGCTATAAATTATTAGAAAATCTTCTGGATTGGTCTCAGTTACAAACCGGAATGATGGAATATAGCCCAAGAAAACTAACTTTAAACACTTTGATTGAAGAAAATATTGAACTCAATAGGAATGCAGCATTAAATAAAAACATTACACTTTTATATGATTCAGCTGCTTTTATTGAAGTTGAAGCAGATAAAAATATGATTGCTACTATTATACGAAATTTATTGACTAATGCTATTAAGTTTACCAATAAAGACGGTAAAATCGTAGTTAGAATGGAAAAGAAATCAAAAAAAGCTGTTGTTTCTGTTACCGATACCGGAATTGGGATTCCTGGTCATATAAAACAAAAACTATTTAAAAGCAATGCGAAAGTATCACAAAAAGGAACTGATGATGAATTAGGGACAGGACTTGGATTACTCCTTTGCAGTGAATTTATAAAAAAGCATGACGGTGAAATTTGGGTTGAAAGTGAACCGGGCAAAGGCAGCACTTTCACATTTGCTTTACCTTTAGAACCATTAAAAAAAACCAAATCACAAAAAATATTATAGGTTTATTCTTTTACTAGTTAGAATATTATAATAGTACTCCAAAATTGTATAAAACTTCTTGCGGTGTTTGAAGGTATCTTTGTAAAGAACAATTAAAAGAACCCAAAAAGAGTAAAAATATGGAACCTAAAATTGGAATTACAAAAAAAGATTTAAATACAAGTGTTGATTTTTTAACTGTTGTTTTAGCTAATGAAATGCTGCTCTATGTAAAAACAAGAAAATTTCATTGGAATGTTTCCGGAAATAGTTTCATGGAGTTACATAAGTTATTTGAAGAACACTATACTCAATTAGAACATACTATTGATGAAATAGCTGAAAGAATCAGTAAATTAGGTGCAAAAGCTATCGGAACAATGCAGGAATTTATTGATCATGCTACCCTAAAAGAAAACTCAAAAGTTGTTGAACAAAAAGATATGATAAATGAACTTTTATCGGATCATGAGACAATTCTAAAACAATTGCGGGATTATATCAAAGAAATTGAAGAAACAAATGATTACGGGACTGCTGATTTCTTAACGGCTTTATTGCAAAGTCACGAAACACAGGCCTGGACAGTTAGAAAATACATGAATAAATAATTTAAAAAATATCATTATGAATACTACAGAAATTAAAGGAAACTGGAATGAATTAAAAGGTAAATTAAAACAAAAATATGCTGATTTAACAGATGATGATTTGTTGTATACCGAAGGTAAAGAAGATGAAATGCTTGGAAAATTACAGCAAAAATTAGGCAAGTCAAAAGATGAGGTCAGAAAAATTATTGCTGAACTATAGTTTCTAAAATACTATAATAAAAAAATCCGTCTTGGTTAAAAACAAGACGGATTTTATATTTGTAGTTTAGTACGGTTTAGACAATTTCAGAAACTCTCATGGTGTTTACCATTCCTCTTTCTGTAATTGGCATAGAAGCTAAGTTGATAATATAATCACCTGGTACAACATGCCCTTTTTCTTTAGCAATTCTGTTAATATCAGTAACAGTTGTATCAGTACTTTCTTCTTTATCATAAAAATAAGAACGAACTCCCCATAATAAGCTTAACTGAGTAAGGATTCTTTTATTTGAAGTAAATACTAAAATTTCAGCTGTATTTGGTCTCCATGCAGATAATTGGAATGCAGTATAACCGCTGTTTGTCATTGTTGAAATAGCTTTTGCTTCAATAGAGTTAGCCATAACTGCTGCATGACGACAAATAGTTTTAGTGATAAAACGGTTTGTTTTAATTTGTGGTGTATTTTGTGGTACCTGAATTAGCGGAGAATTTTCTACTGCTTCCAGAATTTGTGTCATTTTCTGGATTACCTGTACCGGATAATTCCCGGCAGCTGTCTCACCTGAAAGCATTACTGCGTCGGCTCCATCCATTACAGAGTTTGCAACGTCGTTCACTTCTGCACGTGTTGGTGTTAAACTGGTAATCATTGTTTCCATCATTTGTGTGGCTACAATTACCGGAATTCGGGCCATTTTAGCTCTTCGGATTAAATCTTTTTGTACTAATGGAACTTCGTGAGCAGGAAGTTCAACTCCTAAATCTCCCCGAGCCACCATTAATGCATCGCAATAAGCTACAATTTTATCCATGTTTTCTAATGCTTCGGGCATTTCGATTTTAGCAACAATTGGAATTTTGTATTCAGCGTGTTCTGCAATTAAGTCTTGTAAATCTTTTAAATCCTGTGGTGTTTTAACAAAAGAAAGTGCAATCCAGTCTACTTTTTGGCCTATGGCAAAAATAGCATCCGCAATGTCTTTTTCTGTCAAAGCCGGAAGTGAAATTTTAGTATTTGGCAGGTTTACCCCTTTTTTGGATTTCAGTTCACCACCTTGAACAACTTTAGCAACAACTTCGGTTTTTTTATCAGTAGATACAATTTCAAAAATTAATTTTCCATCATCTAATAAAATTCTCTCTCCCGGATTTACATCATTAGGAAAGTTTTTGTATTTCATGAAAACTCTTTCGGCAGTTCCTAGAATGTCTTCGGCAGTGGTAAATGTGATTAAATCACCATCATTAACAACAACGCCTTCTGTCATCATCCCTACACGAAGCTTAGGACCTTGCAGATCTGCAAGAATAGCTGTAGTGTATCCAAATTCTTCATTAAGTTCTCTGATGATTTTTATTCTGTTTTCTACATCAGTATAGTCAGCATGAGAAAAATTAATTCTAAATACGTTTACACCAGCTTCAACCATGTCCTTTATGATTTCTCTTGTGCTGCAAGCAGGCCCAAGGGTAGCCACAATTTTAGTTTTCTTGTTTGTAGTAATCATTTGCATTAAAAAATTAGATTGTTTTTAGATTTTATTTGTTTTGTTTCAACAGTATATGCTGTTGTTATATTTTCTATAGTATTTAATAGTACTTTTATTTGATTGATATCTATACTGTTATTACTATTGTCTATTTTTAAAAAGTAATCCGCTTTTTTAAATTCAGGCAATAAATATACTTTTGTCGAAATGCCTTCATTGGTATCTGAAAATAAATTTTGAACTTGTTCAGTTTTGTCTGAAACCACTTCGTTTATATTCTGAATTAAATTCCATGCCACAGTATTTTCTTCGTCATAATAATAGAATCTTGAAAATTTTGTTTCCCCTTCTTTGATGTTTATTTGTACTTCATCAGCGTTTTTTGCTAAATTTACAGGAAGTTTCTGATTGATAAAATATGCCAATCGATAATCTTCTAAAGAAGTGTGAATCGCAATAAGATTATAATCAATCTCATCAAATTCGTCAAGATTTAATTTATGAACAGCCATCTTCATTAAAAATAATGATGTAAATATACTATTTCTGTCGAAGTATAAGTGTTGAAAATATAATGAATTCGTTAAATTTAAAACGAAAACGTTGTAGTGTTGAGTAAATTACTATTATTTTTTGTCCATTTTTTCCTGAAAAGCAAAATAGGCCCGTTGTGAAGCTTTTTCCTCAGCTTTCTTTTTAGATGTTGCTCTTGCCTTAGCAATCACTTTTTCGTCAATACTCAATCTGACACCAAATAAGCGCTGTCCGTCAATAGCATTATCTTCAAAGATGTCATAATGAAAATGTCTTTTTTCTTTTTGACACCATTCAATAATTAAACTTTTATAGCTGATTACTTTTCCTTCCAGTCTGGAAATATCTACATACGGAATGATTACTTTTTGTTGAATAAATTTTTCACAATAAGAATATCCTTTGTCTAAATATATTGCTCCGATGAGAGATTCAAAGATATTTCCGTGAATGTTTTCGCCAAAATGTTGTACAGGAACTTTGCTTTCTACAAACCGAATCAGATCTAGGTCTTTTCCGAGTTCATTTAAATGTTCCCTGCTTACAATTTTGGAACGCATTTTAGTCAAATAACCCTCATCCCCATAGGGTGCTTCATTAAATAAATGTGCAGCAATAACAGAGCTCAGCATGGCATCCCCTAAAAACTCCAGTCGCTCATAACTAACCGGATTTCCCGTAGTGTCGACTTTGCCGGAAGAACGATGGGTAAAAGCTTTTTGATAATGATTCAACTCACCAGGAGGAAAGCCCAGAATTTTTTGGATTGTATCAAAAAAAATCCCGTCTTCTTGAGAACGACGGGATTTTGTAAATATTTTTTTGAATATACTCATAGTATAAAATTAGAATCCTAATTTTTTTACTAATACACATGCATTGTGACCTCCAAAACCAAAAGTATTACTCATAACAACATTCATGTCTCTTTTTTGAGCTACATTGAAGGTGAAATTTAACTTAGGGTCTATTTTTTCATCATCTGTAAAATGATTGATAGTTGGAGGGACGATTCCGTGTTTTATAGAAAGAATAGCAGAGATTGTTTCAATTGCTCCGGCAGCTCCTAATAAATGACCTGTCATAGATTTTGTTGAATTCAGATTCATGGTATATGCATGTTCTCCAAAAACCTGTTCGATAGCTTTACTTTCGGCCATGTCGCCAAGTGGTGTTGAAGTTCCGTGCATATTTACACCGTCAACATCAGTTGGTTTTAAACCAGCATCTCTTAAACAGTTTAGCATTACATTTTTAGCACCTAATCCTTCCGGGTGAGGAGCTGTAATATGATGTGCATCAGCTGACATACCGCCACCGCCAATTTCGCAATAGATAGTTGCTCCACGCGCTATAGCATGTTCGTATTCTTCAAGAATTAAAGCACCGGCACCTTCTCCTAAAACAAAACCATCACGGTCTTTATCCATTGGTCTTGATGCAGTTTTCGGATCGTCATTTCGTGTAGAAAGGGCATGCATAGCATTAAAACCTCCCATTCCGGCAATGGTTACAGCTGCTTCTGAGCCTCCTGTTACCATCACATCAGCATGTCCTAATCGAATATAATTAAAAGCATCAATAATGGCATTCGTAGATGATGCACAGGCCGAAACAGTGGTGAAATTTGGTCCTCTGAAACCGTATTTTATAGAAATGTGACCCCCGGCTATATCAGCAATCATTTTTGGAATAAAGAAAGGATTGAATTTTGGTGTGCCATCACCAGCTGCATAATTAAGAACTTCTATTTGAAAAGTTTCCAAACCTCCTATTCCTGATCCCCAGATAACACCAGCTCTGTCCTTGTCTAACTTTTCAAGATTAAAACCAGCATCTTGTACGGCTTCCTCAGCTGCAACCAATGCATATTGTGCATAACGGTCCATTTTTCGAGCTTCTTTTCTGTCTATAAAGTCTTCAACATTGAAGTTTTTCACTTCGCAGGCAAAATGGGTTCTAAACTTTGAAGCATCATAATATGTTATCGGAGCAGCACCGCTGACACCGTTAATAAGCCCGTTCCAATACTCCTCAATGTTGTTTCCAATAGGAGTAAGAGCACCCAGACCTGTTACAACAACTCGTTTTAATACCATATATTCTGTATTTTGTTATCTTTAAACAAGCAAAACCCACGCTTTCTTTTGTGTTTTAGTACTTAAGAGCCATGGGTGTCGCATTATGTGTAATTGATTGAATTTCAATCGAACTTTTAATTTGAAAAATAATAACACCCGAGTACTGAAAAAAGTAATCGGGTGCGAGTGTATTATTTTTTAGCTTCTTCGATGTAAGAAATAGCTTGACCAACAGTAGCAATGTTTTCAGCTTGATCGTCCGGAATCTGAATGTCAAATTCTTTTTCGAATTCCATAATAAGCTCAACAGTGTCTAATGAGTCAGCTCCTAAATCATTAGTGAAGCTTGCTTCTGTTACAACTTCGTTTTCGTCAACGCCTAATTTGTCTACGATAATCGCTTTTACTCTTGATGCAATGTCTGACATAATCTTTAATTTTAGAATTTAATTGGTGGCAAAAATAAAAAACTTTATTTTAAAATAACTATTAAGTTGATAAATGTGACATCTAAAATATAAAATAATTTTGAACAAAGACTTCCTAAAGCTATTTAATTTCGTTTTTTATTCTTTTTTTTGCGTCACTTAAATGTTGTGTATTATGAAAAAAATAGTTGTTTTTGCCTCTGGATCTGGTACAAATGCAGAAAATATTATAAAATATTTTAAAAGCGGTACAATTGGAGAAGTTGTTGGAATATTTACCAATAACGCAAATGCTAAGGTGATTGAAAGGGCTAAAAATAATGCTGTTCCTGTTGAAATTTTTACTAAAACGGAGCTTTACGAAAGTGATTTATTACAAAAAATTAATACAATTCAGCCGGACTTAATTGTGTTGGCTGGTTTTTTATTGAAATTTCCGGATGCTATTATTGAAGCTTATCCGGATAAAATTATAAACATACACCCGGCATTGCTGCCAAAGTACGGCGGGAAAGGCATGTATGGAATGCATGTACACAAAGCTATTGTTGAAAATAAGGAAAGGGAGACAGGTATTACTATTCATTATGTAAATGAAAATTATGATGAAGGAGCTACTATTTTTCAAAAACAAGTTACGGTTTTGGGTACTGATACGCCAGAGGTAGTAGCTGAAAAAATCCATGAATTAGAACAAAAGTATTTTCCGGCGGTTATTGAGGATTTGTTAAAAGCTAAATCATAAATTTGGAATATCAGGTACATATATATACTGACGGAGCGGCAAAAGGGAATCCCGGACCCGGAGGCTATGGTGTGGTAATGGAACTAGTAGGAACGCCGCATAAAAAAGAATTTTATGAAGGTTTTCGTTATACTACTAATAACAGAATGGAATTGCTGGCGGTAATTGTAGGTTTGGAGAAGCTCAGGAATCCTAATATGAAAGTATTGGTGGTTTCGGATTCTAAATATGTGGTGGATTCGGTGGTTAAGAACTGGGTTTTGGGCTGGGAAAAAAAGAAATTCGCAGGCAGAAAGAATCCTGATTTATGGAAAAGATTTTTGATTGTTTATCGCAGGCATCAGGTTGATTTTAAATGGATAAAAGGACATAATAATCATCCTCAAAATGAACGGTGTGATGAACTGGCGGTGTTTGCTTCGGGTCAGAAAAATTTATCTGTTGATGTTTTTTATGAGAAAGAAGAAGGTAAAATTTTGTGATAATTTTGCTTCTTCTAACTTTTGCAACTCTGAAAGTTATAAACTATCTTTGCGCTTTAATTCCAAATTCATAAAATGAATAAATTACTGATTGTTGGAACAGTTGCTTTTGATGCAATTGAAACCCCATTCGGGAAAACCGATAAAATTTTAGGAGGAGCGGGAACTTATATTGGTCTTTCTGCCGCTTTTTTTAACTTACAGTCGGCTATTGTCTCTGTTGTAGGTGATGATTTTCCACAAGAATATTTAGATTTGTTAACGGAAAGAAATATTGATATTTCCGGACTTGAAGTAGTAAAAGGCGGAAAAACCTTTTTCTGGAGCGGACGTTACCATAACGACCTGAATTCAAGAGATACATTAGATACGCAATTAAATGTTTTGGCTGATTTTCAGCCAAAAGTTCCTGAAAATTATAAAAATGCCGATGTAGTGATGTTAGGAAATCTGCATCCATTAGTACAGATTGGTGTTTTAGATCAATTAGAAAGCAAGCCTAAATTAGTAGTACTAGATACCATGAATTTCTGGATGGATTGTGCTTTGCCTGAATTACTGGATGTAATGAAGCGTGTAGATGTTATAACCATTAATGATGAAGAGGCAAGACAACTATCCGGAGAATACTCGTTAGTAAAAGCTGCAGCTAAAATTCAGGCTATGGGACCGGAATTTGTGGTGATTAAAAAGGGAGAACATGGTGCATTGCTTTTTCATGAAAACAATGTCTTTTTTGCGCCTGCATTACCATTAGAAGAAGTTTTTGACCCAACCGGTGCAGGAGATACTTTTGCAGGAGGTTTTGCAGGATTTATTACTCAGAGCGAGAATATTTCTTTTGAAAATATGAAAAATGCTATTATTTATGGCTCAAATCTGGCTTCATTTTGTGTGGAGAAATTCGGCACAGAGCGAATGGTTAGCTTAGAAAAAGATGAGGTAGTGGCCCGATTAAAGCAATTTAAATCGTTGACACAATTTGATATAGAATTATAATGCTTTGAAACCTCGGAAACGGGGTTTTTTTTGTTTTATAAAAATACACCGGATTTCTTAATCCAGATTAATTGAAATAGAATAAAAAAATTAAAACTTTGTACCAGTTATAAAGGATTTTAAATTTATTACAAACATTTAGAATAAAACAAACACAACAACAAATATACTACAATGAGCGACGCTTTAAAACACGAATGTGGAATAGCTTTAGTTAGACTGCTTAAACCGCTTGAATTTTACAAGGAGAAGTATGGTTCTGCTTTTTACGGGATACAAAAAATGTATCTGATGATGGAAAAACAACATAATCGCGGACAGGACGGAGCTGGTTTTGCCAGCATCAAAATGGATGTGGAACCAGGAGAACGATATATTAGCAGAGTTCGTTCTAATCAGTCTCAGCCTATTCAGGATGTTTTTACTCAGATTAACGAAAGAATTAATGAAGAAATGGCAAATCATCCAGAATATGCGGATGATGTAGCGGCTCAAAAAGCCAATATTCCTTATATAGGAGAGTTGTTTTTAGGGCATGTGCGTTACGGTACTTTTGGAAAAAACAGTATTGAGAGTGTGCACCCTTTTTTAAGGCAAAGTAACTGGATGCATCGTAATCTTATTTTGGCGGGAAACTTTAATATGACGAATGTTAAAGAGCTTTTTCAAAATCTGGTGGAGTTAGGTCAGCATCCGAAAGAAATGGCGGATACGGTAACAGTAATGGAAAAAATTGGTCACTTTTTAGATAAAGAAGTGATGCAATTGTATCAGGACTGTAAGGCCGAAGGTTATTCTAAACAAGAGGCTTCGCCTGTAATTGCCGAAAGATTAGATGTTGCTAAAATCTTAGCCCGTTCGGCAAAAAATCTTGACGGAGGATATGCTATGGCAGGACTTTTAGGACATGGAGATGCTTTTGTTTTCAGAGATCCGGCAGGAATTCGTCCGGCATATTATTATCAGGATGACGAAATTGTGGTTGTAGCATCAGAAAGACCGGTTATTCAGACGGTTTTCAATGTGCCTTTTGATAAAGTAAATGAAATAGATCCTGGAAGCGCTTTGATTATCAAAAAGAACGGAGCTGTTTCTATGAAAGAAATTTTGACTCCTACAGTTAAAAAATCATGTTCTTTTGAACGCATTTATTTCTCAAGAGGAAGTGATGCTGAAATTTATCAGGAAAGAAAAAATTTAGGTAAATTGATTTTACCTGCTGTTTTAAATTCTATTGATCAGGATACTGATAATACTGTTTTTTCATATATTCCTAATACAGCAGAAACGTCCTTTTACGGATTAGTAGAAGCGGCTCAGGATTTCTTAAACCAGAGAAAAAATAATTACATTTTAGCTAATAGAAATACGCTTACTGCTGAAACTTTGCAGGAATTATTAGCTGTAAAAATCAGAACTGAAAAAGTAGCTATAAAAGATGCTAAACTGAGAACTTTTATTACAGAGGACAGTAGTCGTGATGATTTAGTGGCTCACGTTTATGATGTGACTTACGGGGTTATCAAACCTACAGACAATCTGGTGATTATTGATGATAGTATTGTAAGAGGAACTACGCTTAAAAAGAGTATTATCAAAATGATGGATCGTCTGAATCCAAAACGTATTGTGATTGTTTCTTCAGCACCTCAGATTCGTTTCCCTGATTGTTACGGAATTGATATGGCTAAGTTAGAAGGTTTGGTAGCATTTAGAGCTGCATTGGAACTTTTAAAAGAAAGAAATTTATACCATATTGTAGATGAAGTGTATGCAAAATGTAAGGCGCAGGAAGACTTTAAAGATGCAGATGTTGTTAATTATGTAACGGCAATTTACGAGCCTTTTGAGCCTCAGGAAATTTCGGATAAAATTGCTGAAATGTTAAGTTCGCCGGAAATTAAAGCAGAAGTTAAAATAATCTTCCAGACAGTAGAAGATTTGCATATTGCCTGTCCTAAAAATTTAGGAGACTGGTATTTTACGGGAGATTATCCTACTGCTGGAGGAAATAGAGTTGTAAATCGTGCTTTCATGAATTTTTATGAAGGTAAAGACGCCAGAGCTTATTAAATTTACAAATAAGTTATTTATCGGTTTTTTAGGTTGTTTGTCTTGTATTTTTGTACATGACTTATAACTAATATAAATTTGAATCACCATAATATTAGTAGGTTAAGTTTATGGTAGATTTGGGGCAAAAAAGGTGGAAGCAATTCCACCTTTTTTATTGGAATAAACTCGGAAAAGAGAAAAGAGAAAAGAGAAAAGAGAAAAGAGAAAAGAGAAAAGACGAATGACCTAATTTATAATTAGTTTGTTCGTTTTTTTATTGCAATAAAGTCTGGGTAAAAAAGCAGATAGGATAAAGGGAAGGAGAAAAGAAAGAACAAAAAAATAGACAAATCAGCTTTTTTAGTGATTTGTCTATTTTCTATATTCTTTTATTTTAAAAGAGATTATTTTTCAGAAGCAAATCTTCTGGCAACTTCTGTCCAGTTAATTACATTGAAAAAAGCTTCGATATAATCAGGTCTTCTATTTTGGTAGTTTAAGTAATAAGCATGTTCCCAAACATCCATTCCTAAAATAGGAGTTCCACCGCAACCTACACCCGGCATTAATGGGTTGTCCTGATTTGGAGTACCGCATACTTCTAATTTTCCACCTTCCTGAACACATAACCAAGCCCATCCTGAACCAAATTGTGTTGCTCCGGCTTTAGCAAACTTAGCTTTGAATTCTTCAAATGATCCAAAAGCGTCTTCGATAGCAGCAAGTAGCTCGCCAGTTGGTTGTCCTCCTCCATTTGGGCCCATAACTGTCCAGAAAAGGTTGTGATTGTAAAAACCTCCACCATTATTACGTACAGCACCATTTGACATATCAAGATTAATTAATATGTTTTCAATAGTTTTGCCTTCCATATCAGTACCGGCAATTGCAGCATTCAGGTTAGTAGTGTAAGCATTGTGATGCTTTGAATGGTGAATTTCCATTGTACGGGCATCAATATGTGGTTCTAGTGCATCATATGCATAAGGTAATTTTGGTAATTCAAAAGCCATGATATTTTTGTTTAAGATTTATAAAATAATTTATCCAAAATTAAACATTTATGTTTGGAATTGGAAATACTTGTTCGTTAAATAAATTAAATAATAGATTTTTTTGTTATTTTAATGAGTAAATAATTTTTTTTCTAAAAATTAGTGGCTTGTTTTTTTAAATATTTCTGACCCCGGTAAAATTTAAGACTGAGCCATTGCCATGCAAATAATACTAATTTTGGCTCCGGGAATTTTTAGTAACGCCCTTGCAGCTGCTTCAAGTGTGGCGCCTGTTGTAATTACATCATCAATAATAATAAAGTGTTTATCATGGTCTTTTGAAGTGTAATGAACATCAAAAATGGTTTCAATGCCTTCTGTTCTGCCTAGTAAGTTTTTTTTAGATTGCGTTTTTGAATAGGTTTTTCTAAAAAGAATTCCGTCATTGTATTTTAAATTTAATTTTTCCGAAAGTGTCTGACCAAAAGTGCTTACCTGATTATAACCTCTTTTTTTTAATTTTTTCCAGTGTAATGGTACGGGAATAATTTCATCTGCATTCAGAGTCAGAATGATTTCTTTTAATTCGTCTGAATACCAGTGGCCTAAAATAATTCCAATGTCTTCATGTCCTTTGTATTTTAAATTGTGAATCAGTTTTTGAACAATTCCTTTTTTATGAAAATATAAAAATGCGGAGGCATATTCTACAGGAATCCGACCATAAAATTTCTTGTAAGCTTCATTTTCTATTAATAAATGATGATTTGTAAGCGGAATATTGTGCCGGCAAGGAATGCAAACTACGCTTTCATTTGCCATTAAAATAGTATCGCAACCTGAGCAGCATTTAGGGAAAAACAGATTTAGAATACTTTGAAACATATAATAGTGTTTATTATTTCTAAAATTATAAAAATCAAGGCTTCAAACTTTAATTTTTTTCTTTTTTTTAAATTCACTTTTTATATTTTTGCACCACTATGGCAAAACAAGAAGATATATTTAAAAATGTAGTTTCGCATGCAAAAGAGTACGGATTTATTTTTCCGTCAAGCGAAGTATACGATGGTTTAAGTGCAGTATATGATTATGCACAAAACGGTGTGGAATTAAAAAAGAACATTCGTGAATACTGGTGGAAGGCGATGGTTCAGATGAATGAAAATATTGTAGGTTTAGACGCTGCAATATTAATGCATCCTACCACCTGGAAAGCTTCAGGACACGTAGATGCCTTTAATGATCCGTTAATTGATAATAAAGATTCTAAAAAAAGATACAGAGCCGATGTTTTGATTGAAGATTATGCCGAAAAGCTAAATCAAAAAGCAATCAAAGAAATTGAAAAAGCACGTACCCGTTTTGGAGATGCTTTCAATGAGCAGGAATTTGTTTCTACAAATGCCCGTGTTGTTGAGTACAAAGCCAAAGAGAGAGAAATTCTTGAAAGAATGGGGCGATCTTTAGGGAATGAAGATTTAGCAGATGTAAAAGCATTAATTGAAGAGTTAGAAATTGCCTGTCCTGAATCAGGATCCAGAAACTGGACAGAAGTAAAACAATTTAACTTAATGTTTGGTACCAAATTAGGGGCTTCGGCTGATTCGGCAATGGATTTGTATTTGCGTCCCGAAACGGCTCAGGGAATTTTTGTGAACTTCCTGAATGTACAAAAATCAGGAAGAATGAAAGTTCCTTTTGGAATTGCACAAACAGGTAAGGCGTTTAGAAACGAAATTGTTGCAAGACAGTTTATTTTCCGTATGCGTGAGTTTGAACAAATGGAAATGCAATTTTTTGTACGTCCGGGAGAAGAGATGAAACACTATGAATTCTGGAAGGAAGCCCGTTTAAAATGGCACTTATCTTTAGGTTTAGGAAAAGAAAATTACCGTTTTCATGATCATGAAAAATTAGCGCATTATGCTAATGCAGCGGCTGATATCGAATTCAATTTTCCATTTGGGTTTAAAGAATTAGAAGGAATTCACTCTCGTACAGATTTTGATTTAAAAGCTCACGAACAATATTCTGGCAGAAAACTACAATATTTTGATGCTGAATTAAATCAGAATTATGTGCCTTATGTTGTGGAAACTTCAGTAGGTTTAGACAGAATGTTCCTGGCTGTTTTTGCTACTTCTCTGAAAGAAGAAGTTTTAGAAGATGGTTCATCAAGAACAGTTTTAAAATTACCATCAGTTTTAGCACCTACAAAAGCAGCGGTTTTACCATTAGTTAAAAAAGACGGATTACCGGAAATTGCACATCAGATTATTGCTGATTTGAAATGGGATTTCAATGTAGCTTATGATGAGAAGGATGCAGTAGGCCGTCGTTACAGAAGACAGGATGCATTAGGAACACCTTTTTGCATTACTGTAGATCATCAGACAATCGAAGATGAGACCGTTACAATTCGTCACCGAGATTCGATGAAACAGGATCGTGTTAAAATTTCAGACTTAAAATCGATTATTGAGAATGAAGTTTCGATGAAAAACTGGTTAATGAAAATGTAATTTTTTTTACAGCAAATAGTACAAGGCTCTCCAAAACGGGGAGCCTTTTTTAATTTCACACCACTCAGCGTAAGAAATGATTGTAAAATCTATACAGGTAAAAATGACGGTTTCTGTCCTTAGTCGGATTTATTTACACTTAATCAATTAGTATTTACACTTCATCGATTTATCGGCTTAACTCATGTGAAAAATAAGTTAAATGTTTATTTTTAGCTTTCAGAATGTTGATTTTTTTAAACTAAATATTCAGTACGTTTTCCCAAAACTACCTCATTAATTTTTTTGATAAATGGTTGAAGCGTGTATGTTTCGAGTGTTATAGTTGTTTATGCCTAATCATAGGGAATTGCCATATATGAATTATTCATACATTATAATTGATGATAATAAAGAAAGTGCTCAAAAGACGAAAAGCATCACAGATGGTTTTTCAGAACTTATATTTTTGGGTATTGCCAGTAATTATGATGAGGGGCTTAATTTAATTCTTGAACACAAGCCAAAATTAATTTTTCTTGAAATTGAACCAGCTGATAAAAAAAGTAATTTATCATTGGCACTTATAAGTGAATTGTATAGATATTTAAATGTAGTTCCTAAAATTATTGTAACAACTTCTAAAAAAGAATTAGCATTTGAAGCTATCCAATATGAGGTGTCTGACTATTTTATCAAGCCCGTTACCCGTACTAATATGGTAAAATCACTGTTAAAAATAGGGAAATCTAATAAAACGGATCAGATAGCGCCTGTAGCAATTAATCCTCAAGAAGTTGCTCCGGAGTCCGAAGAAATAATTGTTCCGAATATTGTTAGATCTGAACCTCTGGAAATTCAAGAAGAACCTCTTATACTTTGTGTTAAATCATATGGTGATTACCGATATATAGATACCAGAGATATTGCCTATTTTCAAGCGGATAATAATTCTACTGATATACATTTAACCAATGGTGAAATAGTTACAGCGTTTAAAACTCTTAAACTTTTTGAAGGGGTTTTGCCATATCCATTTGTTCGCATTCATAATAGTTATATTGTTAATAGCAATTGTATCTCCCGAATACACACCGGTAATGCATCGTGTTATATTAAAAACACCACAATAAAATTACCTTTCTCTAAATCCTATAAATCCAATATTGACTTAATAATTTCGGAAATTTCTAATGGAAATTATCTTGAAATATAAAAATAGGCCATTTACCCAAATTTGAGGTTCATTCACTAACAAACCACTACAATCTACCATAAACACCTTAAAATACGATAGAAACACGGGTCGACTATGTAATTTTACTCCAAGGAAAAGCAATAAAGCATCCTTAAAAAGCAAGTAAAAAAACACAAAAATATAAAAACCCAAATTATGAAAAAATCTATCGTAACAATCGGATTATTCTCTTTAATGATGATATTAACATCTTTCACTTCTTCAACTGAAAATATTGATGGAGGAACAAGAAAAATCAAAACGGATGATATCTCTAATATTGATGGAGGAACAAGAAAGATCAAAACTGATGATATTTCAAATATTGATGGAGGAACAAGAAAGATCAAAACTGATGATATTTCAAATATTGACGGAGGAACAAGAAAAATCAAAACGGACTAATTAATTAGTTATCATATAAAAGCAGATAAGGTTGTCATTTTTGACAGCCTTTTTTTATACAACTAATTTTAAATTATTATTTTTGGTTAAATATCAAAAATTGCACTTGAAAACATCTACTTTAAAATCGTTAGTTTGCTGGTCTTTATGTGTTTTTTTGGGTTGTACCCAAAGAGAATCGACTTCTAGTAAAGTTAAAAATACTAATGACAGTCTTCCTGAGTATTTTAATTTGGCAAATGACTTTAATCTTTCAACGCAAAAAAGGCTATACTACATTCAAAAAGCAAATGAAATAATCGTTAATCAGGAAAATGATTCTCTTAACAGGGTTAATTTGTTTAAAATTGCCAACCGGTATTATAATCTGAATCATTGGAAAGGCTACAATAAAACTGTAAATTTGGTTTTAAGTAATTCAGAAAAAGTTTCTGATACGATAAGTATGGCAAAAGCTTACGGTTATTTAGGCGATTATTATCTTCAAAAATCAATTTCTGATTCAGCCTTCCTTTTTTATTACAAGGCTGAAAAAGTATATAATAAAATTGATTACAAGTTGCCTTTAGCAAAAACCCTTATTAACAAAGCTGAATTATTATTCAGAGTAGGTGATTTTATTGGAAGTGAAAAAGAAATTTTTAAGGTTCTTAGGATTATTAAGAACGAAAAAGATACCGATGAAATTTTCTATGATGCCTATAATTTACTTGGATTAGTGTATAACGGGATGGGAGAATACGACAATGCTATTGTATATCATAATAAGGCATTGCAAACTTTTGATGGTGTTCAAATTATAGGCAAAAGTCAAACCTTAGCTATTTCATACTTAAATCTTGGATTAGTTTATGTGGATTTAAAGAATTTTAAATCGGCCAAAGAGCATTTTCAAAAAGGAATTGAACAACAAAAAATTGAAAATCAGGATTTAAGTATTTATGTTTCATTATTAGATAATTATGCTTATTCAAAGTTTCAATTAAATGAAAAGGATGAATTGCCGGATTTATTTTATCAATCGATGGAAATAAGTGATAGTCTAAAATTAGTCTCAAGGAGATTTATGACTAGGATACATTTGTCTGAATATTATAATTCAAAGCAGGAAAATGCTAAGGCTTTGCAATTTGCAAATGAAGCATTAACTATAGCTCGAATAAATAATATTCCAAGAAATTTATTAATATCTTTAAAACAAATTTCGGCAGTAGATCCTAAAAACGCAACGGTTTATACCAAAGAGTATATCCGTATTAATGAGCAGTTGCAGAAAGATGAACGAAAGATAGGAGAAAAATTTTCACGTATAGAATATGAGACCGATCAGATAAAAGGAGAAAACTCTGATTTAGAAGCTAAAAACAGGAAATTAGTTTATTTTTTCAGTGGTTTGACAATCTTAGGTCTTTTTATATATATTATAAAAGCACAAAAAGCTAAAAACAGAGAGCTATTGTATAAGCAACAGCAACAAAAAGCAAATGAAGATATCTATAACCTGATGATTTCTCAGCAAAATACAATAGAAGCTAACAGAGTTCAGGAAAAAAAGCGGGTTGCTCAGGAATTGCATGACGGTGTTTTAGGGAGAATGTTCGGTGTGAGAATGAACTTAGAAGGTCTGAACCGGTTTAACGACGACTTAGCCGTTACCCAACGACATGATTATTTAGCAGAATTAAAAAATATTGAACAGGATATTCGTGAAATTTCCCATGATTTGAATAGGGAAAAATCAGAATTAATTAATAACTTCGTTGCTATTGTAGATAATCTTTTTGAGGAGCAGAGAAAAACCTTTGCCTGTAAATTGATTACTAATATCGATTCAAACATAAAATGGGACTTAGCTGTCAATGCTATAAAGATTAATTTGTACCGTATTATTCAGGAATCTTTGCAAAATATTAATAAGTATGCTAATGCGACTACGGTAAAAGTGGAGTTAAAAAAGCAAGAAAATAATATTGTACTGACAATAAGTGATGATGGTGTAGGTTTCAATGTTAATTTGAAAAAGAAAGGAATTGGTCTGCAAAATATGATTTCCCGCGCTAAGGATTGTAATGGAGATTTTAATGTAAAATCTAAAAAAGGAGAAGGGACAACAATCACAGTGAGCATTCCGTTAGAATAAAACAACCAAATACCACATAATAATGACTGCTGAAACAGCTTCCACCAGGCTAAAAAAAAACATTTTAATTGTTGATGATCATCCTTTTATAATTCAGGGATATAAAAATGCTATTGCAAGATACAGCCCCGATAATTACGATTTTGAAATTTTTGAGGCTAAGGATTGTGAGTCAGCCTATCATTTGATAACTAATACCGATTCTTTATTTTTTGATATTGCCTTTTTAGATATCAGTATGCCTGCTTATGAAGAGAAAGGTCTTTTTTCCGGAGAGGATTTAGCCAAATTAATTTTAGAAAAAATGCCGGATTGCCGGATTATTTTGCTGACCATGTTCACCGAGTTTTTAAAGATAAAAACCATCATAAGTAAAATCAATCCAAATGGCTTAATCATCAAAAATGATTTGACTTTTGATGAGCTTTTATTAGCCTTTGATTGCGTAATAAAAAACGAAATATATTATAGTAAGTCGGTTAAAGAAATGCTTGAATCACATGAAAATGATATTGAGATAGATTTGTTTGACAAACAAATTCTGTTTCATTTGTCCAAAGGAACTGCTTTACAAGATATGCCCCAATATATTCCTATTTCTTTGAATGCTATTGAAGTCAGGAAATCTAATTTAAAAGAATTACTCAAGGTAAAAAGTGGTGACGACTCTGACTTGGTAATTGGAGCAAAAAAAATGGGATTGATTTTCTAAAACGGTATTTGTTTTCACAACAAAGCCAATTCAAAATATTTTGAATTGGCTTTGTTGTGAAATATTATTCACTTTCACTTAATGCATTCCAGCCTCTGGCTTTTAGTGGAATTTTTGTGTTGGCACGTGTGACTAAATGGATTCCTTCACTTTCTTCAGTCATGTGTCCTATAATGGAGAAATTCGGATTGCCTTTTATTTTATCAAAATCTTCAATCGGGATAGTGAATAATAATTCATAGTCTTCGCCACCATTGATGGCAACAGTGGTGCTGTCGATATCAAATTCCTCGCATACGTTGATAAATTGTGGATCAAGAGGCAATTTGTCTTCATATAAATTACAACCTACTTTAGATTGTTTGCACAAATGAATAATTTCTGATGATAATCCGTCCGAAATATCAATCATCGAAGTTGGTTTTATTTCTAAAGCATGTAATAAAGTACGAACATCTTTTCGAGCCTCGGGTTTTAACTGACGTTCAATTAAGTAAGTATATAATTCTAAATCCGGTTGCGAATTTGGATTTACCTGAAAGACCTGTTTCTCTCTTTCTAAAACCTGTAACCCCATGTAAGCTGCGCCAATATCTCCTGTAACCACTAATAAATTTGTAGCTTTTGCTCCGTTTCGATACACGATTTCATCTGCATCAGCTTCTCCTAAAACTGTAATACTGATGATTAATCCTTTTTGTGAAGAAGTTGTGTCGCCTCCAATAACATCTACTTTGTACTCATTGGCAGCCAGCGTAATTCCTTGGAATAATTCTTCTAAGGCTTCCAACGGGAAACGATTAGAAACAGCGATTGAAACTGTGATTTGAGTGGCTTTGGCATTCATCGCACAAATGTCGGATACATTTGTAACAACAGCTTTGTAACCCAGATGTTTCAACGGCATATAAGCCAGGTCAAAATGAACGCCTTCAACCATAATATCAGTAGAAATAACCACTTTTTTGTCTTTGAAATCCAAAACAGCAGCGTCGTCTCCAATCCCTTTTAAGGTAGAAGCCTGATTGATTTCAAAATTTTTAGTCAGATGGTCTATCAATCCAAATTCACCCAATTGGGCTATGCTGGTACGTTGTGGGTTTTTATCTTCAATCATAGTGTGTAAATTTCTAAGACACAAAGATACAATCCCGAAGCTTCGGGAACAAAGGTTTTCATTAATTAAAAAATCAGGCATTTGAATTACTTTAAATAGTGATTAATAAGCTGTTTTTTTGCATCTTTAAGTTCAATTAAAAAGCAATAAAAATGAAATCATTAGATATAGTTACCCTGACAGTCAATCCGGCAATTGATAAAAGTACGCATTTGAAAGGTTTAGTTCCGGAGCAGAAGATAAGATGTGAAGCACCAAGATATGATGCCGGTGGAGGTGGAATAAACGTTTCGAAAGCTATTGCAAGATTGGGCGGAACTTCTCTGGCACTCTTTACAGCCGGTGGCTTTACTGGTAAATTACTTGAAGAACTGATTACTAAAGAAGGAATTGTGTCTAAATCTATAGAAGTCGAAGCCTGGACCAGAGAGAACTTTATAGCTGTTGATGATAATACAAATTCACAATACCGTTTTGGTTTTCCCGGTGGTAAAATTTTGTCTCAGGAAGCGCAAAAGATTTTGGATTTAGTTTCCAATTTAGATACTCAGTATCTAGTCTTAAGTGGAAGTTTAAATGAAGGTTTGTCTGATGATTTCTATCCTGAAATTGCTAAGACTACCACGGCTAAATTAATTGTTGACACTTCTGGCGAAGCCTTAAAAAAAGTTTTAAAAACAGGTGTTTATTTAATTAAACCAAATGTGGGCGAATTAGCCCGACTAATAGGACGGGAACTATTAGAATTAAATGAAATTGATGATGCCGCAAAACAAATCATTGCTGATGGCGGTGCCGAAATTGTAGTGGTTTCATTAGGTCCGCAAGGAGCTGCATTAATTACAAAAGACAGTTACGAACATGTTCCTGCACCCAATGTGGCCAAGAAAAGTACGGTAGGAGCCGGAGATAGTATGGTAGGAGGAATGGTTTGGGCTTTGTCTCAAAACAAAAGTTTAAAAGACGTACTTCGTTGGGGTGTGGCTTGTGGTTCGGCAGCTACGATGAATGAAGGGACGCAATTGTTTAAACAAGCCGATGCCGAACGATTATTTGAGTGGTTACAAAAAAAATAAAATACTACTGACAAACTGTTGTCACCAGCCGTATCTAATTTTGAAGAAGTAAAAAATTAAAACTTTAAAATTATGAAAACATTAGCTGCACAAGTAATTACTCCTGAAGATTTATTGCAACATTGGCAAGGACACCGCGCTTTAACACGTAGGGTGATTGAATTGTTTCCGGAGAAAGATTTCTTCGAATTTTCAATTGGCGGAATGCGTCCTTTTTCAAAATTAGCAGAAGAACTTTTAGCCATTGGTGCACCCGCTATGAAAGGAATTGTAAATCGTGATATTCAACCGTATACGGAAGGGACAGAAAAATTAATTTTCAAAGCGCAATACCTTGAAAAATGGGATGAAGCGACTGCTGAAATTAATACTTATTGGAATCAGTTGTCGATTGAAGATTTCAATGAAACCTTTAATTTGTTTGGCCAATATGAATTTCCAATAATCCAGAACATTCTCTATTTTATAGATAATGAAGTACATCACCGTGGTCAGGGCTATGTTTATTTGAGAGCATTAGGTATAGAACCTCCTTTTTTCTGGGAAAGATAAAATGATTAAAACTCCTGAAATGAATTTTCGTTTCAGGAGTTTTTATAACAGCCGTTTCTTGTTAGTTTCCAGTAATTCTAAAATTTTGGTTTTTAATCTTTCCGGTTCCAGTATCGTGGCATAATCACCAAACATTAAGTACCAGCGTGAAAATCCTTCTAAAGAATCACAGCACATAAAAGTCATTTCTATTTGATCTCCTGTTTTTTGTTCCTCAACAAATCCATAATATTTCCGTTCATGGCTTAGATACGGAGCAATTTTTTTCTCTACCCGAATTCTGATTTTGGTAGTTGAAACATCTTTGCTTTTATCTAAATAAGTTTCTAAAGCATTGTGTTCTATTGAAAAAGGGATTTCTGTTTTTTGGATTCCGTGAACCCTGTCAGCCCGAAACTGACGATAATCTTTTCGCAAATGACAATAACCTAACATATACCAATTGTTGTTGTCGTGAAAAACACCAACAGGCTCAATATGTCGCACCGTAATTCCATCTGATTGAATCGCTTCATACGAAAGAATAACCTGAGTCTTTTCGGCAATACTTTCAAAAAGAATTGCTAAAGTATCCGGCGATTTATCGTTAAAAAGCTTTTCTTCCGATTGCATTAAAACGTTTGATTCAATGTTGGAAACCCAGTCTTTATCATCACTTCTCAGTACTGCTTTGAGTTTATACATCGCCGAAGTATAATGATTTCCCAAGGTTTCATCAGTGAATTTTTGCATTAGTTTTTCTGCAGCAATAAAACTACTGGCTTCTTCCCGGGTAAACATAACAGGTGGCAATCGGTACCCTTCCATTAAAGCATAACCCACTCCGGCTTCACTGTAAATAGGAACTCCCGAAGCTTCCAGTGTTCGAATGTCACGATAAATAGTTCGTAAACTCACCTCAAAACGATTTGCTAATTCCTGAGCTTTTACAATCTTTTTAGATTGCAACTGAATCAAAATAGCAACAATGCGGTCAAATCGTTTTGGGGTTTCGTCCATTTTGTATTTTGAAGTTTTAAAGTTTCTGAGATGCTAAGTTACTAAGTTTAGTATGTAAACAAAAAAACCTGACAATTTTCATCATCAGGTTTTCAATTATTCAATCTTAAAATCTTTTAATCATTTAATTTAAGTACAGCCATAAACGCTTCTTGAGGAATTTCAACGTTTCCAACTTGTCTCATACGTTTTTTACCTTTTTTCTGTTTTTCTAAAAGTTTACGTTTACGGGAAATATCTCCACCGTAACATTTAGCAGTAACGTCTTTCCTAAGTGCTTTAATTGTTTCACGAGCGATGATTTTTGCACCAATAGCCGCCTGAATTGGAATGTCAAATTGCTGTCTTGGAATCAACTCACGCAATTTTTCAGTCATTTTTTTACCAATGTTGTACGCATTGTCTTCGTGAATCAAAGCAGAAAGTGCATCTACATTTTGCCCATTCAATAAAACATCCAGTTTAACCAATTTAGAAGTTCGCATTCCTATTGGTGAATAATCAAAAGAAGCGTAGCCTTTAGAAACGGTTTTCAAACGATCATAGAAATCAAATACAATTTCAGCCAATGGCATGTCAAAATTCAATTCCACACGCTCGGTTGTTAGATAGGTTTGATTGGTAATCAATCCGCGTTTTTCAATACACAAACTCATTACGTTTCCTACGAAATCAGCTTTGGTAATAATGGTGGCTTTGATATAAGGTTCTTCAACCCGATCCAGTTTTGATGGTTCCGGCAAGTCTGAAGGATTGTTTACAATTAAAATAGTATCCGGTTCTTTTTTAGTAAACGCATGATACGAAACGTTAGGAACCGTTGTGATTACTGTCATGTCAAATTCACGTTCTAAACGTTCCTGGATGATTTCCATATGTAACATTCCTAAGAATCCGCAACGGAAACCAAAACCTAAAGCTGCTGAACTCTCTGGTGTAAATACAAGCGAAGCATCGTTCAGTTGTAATTTTTCCATTGACGAACGTAAATCTTCATAATCTTCTGTATCTACAGGATATATTCCGGCAAAAACCATTGGTTTAACGTCCTCAAAACCGGTAATCATATTAGTGGTAGGCACTTTGGCATCAGTTATAGTATCACCTACTTTTACTTCTTTGGCTTCTTTAATACCAGAAATTAAATAGCCCACATCACCTGTAGAAATCACGTTTTTAGGAACCTGGTTTAATTTCAATGTTCCTACTTCGTCAGCAAAATATTCATTGCCGGTAGCCATGAATTTGATTTTTTGCCCTTTTTTAATTTCTCCGTTTACCACACGGAATATAACCTCGATTCCACGGAATGGATTGTAGTGAGAGTCAAAAATCAAAGCTTGTAACGGTTCTTCTTTATTTCCTTTTGGTGGCGGAATTTTCTCGATAATAGCTGATAAAATATTTTCAACACCAAAACCTGTTTTACCGGAAGCATGAATAATATCTTCCAGTTTGCAACCCAGCAAATCAATAATATCATCGCTAACTTCTTCCGGATTAGCCGATGGTAAGTCTACTTTATTTAAAACAGGAATAATTTCCAGATCATTTTCTAAAGCCAGATATAAATTAGAAATAGTTTGCGCCTGAATACTCTGTGCAGCATCTACAATTAAAAGAGCACCTTCGCAAGCTGCAATAGAACGGGAAACTTCATAAGAGAAATCCACGTGCCCGGGAGTATCAATCAGGTTCAGAATGTATTCTTCACCTTTGTATTTGTATTCCATCTGAATCGCATGGCTCTTAATTGTAATTCCACGTTCGCGTTCCAGATCCATGTTGTCCAGTAACTGTGCTTTTTCTTCACGGGCAGTAACGGTTTGAGTCGCTCCTAATAATCGGTCTGCCAATGTGCTTTTTCCGTGGTCAATATGAGCAATAATGCAAAAATTTCTTATGTGTTTCATCTTCGTAAATCCATCAATTTATAGCCAATATACATCAGCATTTCAATATGCAAATATAGTTCAAAGTTTTTAACATTTTAATTAATATTTTAAGTCATAAATAGTAAAGATTAAACAAATCATAAATGTTTGTTACTGTAAAAGATAATCTGTTTTTATTGCTAAATTTGTTACCCCATAAATGTAAAATAAGTGAATTACGATAAACTGAAAAATAAACTGGAAATTCTTGCAGATGCTGCTAAATATGATGTGTCCTGCTCTTCCAGTGGAGGGAATCGTAAAAATAAGAATAAAGGTCTCGGAGATTCCTCCGCTTCCGGAATTTGTCATACGTATACTGAAGACGGACGTTGTGTTTCACTTCTTAAAATTTTGCTGACTAATTTCTGTATTTATGATTGTGCTTATTGTGTTACCCGAAAAAGTAACGACATTGAGCGGGCTGCTTTTACCGTGGAAGAAGTGGTCGATTTAACCATCAATTTTTACAGAAGAAATTATATTGAAGGTTTATTTTTAAGTTCCGGAATTTTCAAAAATGCCGATTATACCATGGAACGTTTGGTGCGTGTTGCCAAAAAACTACGTTTGGAACATAACTTTAACGGATACATTCACCTGAAAAGTATTCCCGGAGCTTCTGATGATTTAATGCGCGAAGCCGGATTATATGCCGATAGATTGAGTATGAATTTAGAAATTCCAACAGAATCCGGTTTGAAATTACTGGCACCGGATAAAAATCATCAGGACATGATTAAGCCCATGCATTTTGTTAAAAATGAGCTGATTCAGTACAAAGAAGAAAAGAAGAAATTTAAAAGTACTCCAAAATTTGCACCGGCGGGGCAAAGTACTCAGGTGATTGTGGGCGCCACACAGGAAAATGATTTTCAAATTATTCATGTTGCAAATCATTTCTATACTAATTTCAATATGAAAAGGGTTTATTATTCCGGTTATGTTCCCATTTCTAATGATACCCGGTTGCCGGCAA
Organism: Flavobacterium plantiphilum; assembly: GCF_046000495.1. NCBI lineage: Bacteria > Pseudomonadati > Bacteroidota > Flavobacteriia > Flavobacteriales > Flavobacteriaceae > Flavobacterium > Flavobacterium plantiphilum. The sequence goes on along the minus strand of NZ_JBELQA010000002.1, from coordinate 140,908 downwards.
TAGGCACACAGGTTCCTTTAATTCGCGAAAACAGATTGTATCAGGCCGATTGGCTGATGCGTTTTTATGGCTTTAAAGCCAATGAAATTCTGGAGAAAGACAATCCGTTTCTGGATTTAGATGTCGACCCAAAAATGGGTTGGGCTTTACGAAATATCACTCAGTTTCCAGTAATTATTCAAAGTGCACCTTTGGAAATGATCCTTCGGGTTCCGGGAATCGGAGTAAAATCAGCACATAAAATTGTTCATGCAAGACGATTCCAAAATCTGACAATGGAACATCTAAAGAAGATTGGAGTTGCTGTAAACCGAGCCAAATATTTTATTTCGGTGACTAATGAAAATACACATTTAAAATTTCTGAATGCATTGAATTTAAAGGAAATTATTCTGACGGATATGAAATCGAAATTTGAAAAACCGTTTGATAACCAATTATCGCTACTCAATGACACTACTTTCTTACGATAGTACTTTTGAAGGTTTTTTGACAGCGGTTTTTGAAATTTATGAATTCAAATATCCGAATCCAAAAATTATTAAAAAAGACGATACGCAGCAAAATCTCTTTGCCGATGCTATTGAAATTATTACTGATAATTCAAAATCCGATCGTGTAATAAAAAAACTCAATACCCAATTAGAAAGCGATGGTGTCAGAACTCTGATTTATGCATTTCTATCTGAAAAACCAGGAATCGAAGACGTGCTTTTTAATGTGATTAATTATTCGGTAGAAAATCCTAAAATCAATATCCTGAAAGATTTTGCAAATGATAATGTGTTGCAAGTTGTTCAGCTTACTAAAAGTGTTGGTCGGGAAAAACACCGAATGGAAGCATTTGTAAGATTCGAACAATTAAAAGGCGGAATTTATTTTGCTAAAATTGATCCCGATTTTGATGTGCTGACCTTGATAATCCGGCATTTTAAAAACCGTTATCAGGATCAAAAATGGCTCATTTATGATTTACGCAGAAAATACGGAGTGTATTATGATTTGAAAGATATTGAAATTGTTTCAATGGATTTGAATATAAAATCATTAGACGCTAAAAACAGTCAGGTATTTTCAGAAACTGAACTCAACTACCAGAAACTTTGGTGGGAATATTTTGACCATACTAATATTAAGGAAAGAAAAAACACTAAGCTTCACGTTCAGCACGTTCCAAAACGCTACTGGAAATACCTTACCGAAAAGAAAATGTTTTAGACTTGAGAACATTTCCGTAATTTTGCAGCAAATTTCAGAAGATGATAAAGATAGGCAACATAGAATTACCCGATTTTCCATTATTACTGGCTCCAATGGAGGACGTAAGTGATCCGCCATTCCGCCGTTTATGCAAAATGCACGGAGCGGATATGATGTATTCCGAGTTTATTTCTTCTGAAGGTCTAATTCGTGATGCTATCAAAAGCCGAATGAAACTGGATATTTTTGATTACGAAAGACCAGTGGGAATTCAGATTTTTGGTGGAGATGAAGAAGCTATGGCACTTTCATCTAAAATTGTTTCGACGATAAATCCGGATTTAATTGATATTAATTTTGGTTGTCCTGTAAAGAAAGTGGTTTGCAAAGGCGCTGGAGCAGGAGTTTTAAAAGATGTCGATTTGATGATTCGTTTAACGAAGGCAGTTATTGATAGTACACATTTACCGGTAACGGTAAAAACCCGTTTGGGATGGGATGACAATTCTATTAACATCGATGAGGTTGCCGAGCGTTTGCAGGACATTGGGGTAGCTGCATTGAGCATTCATGCCCGGACTCGTGCCCAAATGTACAAAGGCCATTCGGACTGGTCACACATTGCCAGAGTGAAAAATAATCCGCGAATCACGATGCCTGTTTTTGGAAACGGAGATATTGATTCTCCTGAAAAAGCATTGCAGTATAAAAATGAATACGGTATTGACGGAATCATGATTGGTCGTGCCGCTATTGGCTATCCATGGATTTTTAACGAAATCAAACATTATTTTAAAACAGGGGAACATCTGGCAAAACCTACTGTGACCGATAGAGTAGAAGCAGTGCGTAATCACTTAACTTGGGCTATGGACTGGAAAGGCGAACGATTAGGAATTGTAGAAACCCGTCCGCATTATACCAATTACTTCAAAGGAATCCATTCTTTTAAACCATATAAGCAAAAACTGGTGACTCTGGATCATCCGGAAGAATTGTTCGCCGTTTTGGATGAGATTCAGGATGCTTATTCAGGGTATGAAGTAGTATAAAAAAATGATAAAATAGTATTTGAGATTTACTCCAACAACTTTTTACTCACACGGCTACTGGCAATTAATGAAGCGATAAAGCCAAGAAAAACGATTGTTGCCATTACAATCACCACATTTTCTATCGAAAAAACTACGGGATAGGCTAATGTTGGTGTAATCATAATAAGCTGAAATTGTTGTTGTATGAGTACAATTATAATTCCTAATGCGAGTCCTATAAGTCCGCCAAAAAAGCTTAATAAAGTACCTTGAAGCAAAAATATTTTACGCAGGTTTTTAATTTCGACACCTAAATTAAATAAGGTTCTCAAATTGCTTTTTTTGTCTAAAACCATCATAATTAAGGCGCCAATTAAGTTAAAAAGAGCCACTACAATAACTAAAGTAAATATCAGATAAACCGCAATATTTTCTGTATTGAGCATTTTGTAGAGCGATTCATTAAGTTGCGCTCTGTTTTTTATTGTTACTTTTCCTTTGAAAATACTGTTCAGTTTTTGAATAATAACATTTTCGTCGGCATTGGGTTTTTCTTTTAATTCAATACCTGAAATCTGATTACTTTTGTATTCTAATAATTCTTGCGCCAAACCTAAGTCGGCAAAAACATATTTAGAATCTAAATCCTCATTGATGGCGTAAATCCCTACGGGAAAAATTTCCTGTTTATTAAAAGCTTGTTCTGCATTTTCAATAGTGCCTTTTCCTGCTTTTGGAACTAAAACTTCCAAATGCTTATTGAAATCCATCAGACCTAAAGATAATTTTTGAACCAGACCAAAGCCTACAACCACCTGATAGGTATTTTCTTCAAGCCATTGTCCGTTATAAATGATTTTTTTGGTGTTGTTTACTATGCTGTAGTTCGGGTCAACACCTTTTAAGTAGGTTACTTCCTGTTTGTCGTCAAAAGTAAATAAAACACGTTCTTCAATAACTTTTGAATAAGAAACTATGCCTTCAATTTTCTTAATCTGAGCCTCTTGCTCAGGAGTTACAAAAAAAGACTTTCCTATAGTGCCCGAAATTTTTAAATCGGGGTCGATGTCATTACTAAATGAAAGACTAAAAACCTTTAGTCCGCTAAAAACCGACAGTACCACAAACAATGCTAGGGCGCCCACAATAATTCCCATACTCGCAATGCGATTAATAATGTTGATGGCATTATTTTTACTATTGCTACGAATGTAACGTTTGGCTATGTATAGCGGAAAATTCAAATGCTTAAAATTGTCTTCTTTTGTCTAATAAATCTCTGTTTTCAATTGGATTTTCCTGATTTTTCAAGGCATTATCTATTTTTTCTATATAATCCAATGAGTCATCTATGAAGAAAACTAAATTAGGAACTCTGCGCAATTGCTTACGTACTCTTTGTGCTAAGTCATGCTTAATCAATGGAGTATTGGATTTTATTCCTTCTAATGTTTCCTGTGCTTTTTCCTGTGGAAAAATACTCAAATATACTGTAGCCACAGATAAATCGGATGTTACCGAAACTTTGGATACCGAAATAACCAAATTGCTAACGCCATTTTTTCTCACTTCACCTTGCAGAATATCCACCAAATCTTTTTGGATAACTCCGCCTATTTTTTTCTGTCTGTTTGTTTCCATAGTGCAAAAATACTACTTTTAAAGATTAAATAAGCAATTTTATAATTTCTGATTTTCAGGAGCTGTTTCCCGCTATTCGTTTCAATCTTTTCCTGTCTCAAAAAAAGAGACAGGAAAAGGATTTTCACTGCTATCGGGGCTAGGGCATATTTAAAGTTAGTAGTTTCATTCTAAAATTAAAAAATCGTTAATCAGCAACCAAAATCCAAAATGCAAAGACACTCTTTTTCAATTTACGACGCATCAGCAGGTTCCGGTAAAACCTATACTCTGGTCAAAGAATATTTAAAAATCATTCTTACTTCTCCAAAAAATGATGCCTATCGTAATATTTTAGCTATCACTTTTACCAATAAAGCGGTGCACGAAATGAAAAGCCGGATTGTGGGGAGTTTATCTGAATTTGCTAAGGATGAGCCTTCTAAAAAAGCACTGGATTTAATGCTGGATTTAGTTCATGATACTAAAGATTGGGAAACTAAATTATCTCTTGTTCAAATTAAAATCAAATCGCAGCAAATTATCAAGCATATTATTCATAATTATGCCGCTTTTGATATTTCAACCATTGATAAATTTACACATAAGGTCATTCGTGCTTTTGCGCACGATTTAAATTTACCAATGACTTTCGAAGTCACTCTGGACACCGAAAATTTATTAACAGAAGCCATTGATGCGATTATTGCTCAGGCTGGTGAAGATGAAACCCTGACCAGATTACTCATTGATTTTACAATGGAAAAAACCGATGATGATAAATCCTGGGATATTTCCAGAGAAATTCTGGAAACCGGAAAATTGGTTCTAAATGAAAATAATCGAAATGAAATTATACAATTTCATGATAAATCCATCGCTGAATTTGTTGAAATAAAAAAGAAGTTAATTGCAGTTTCTAAAGAATTAGAAAAAGAAAATGCGACTTTGGCTGAAAATGCTTTATTACAAATTGAAAATAACGGAATCGATTTAAAATCGTTTCCTTATGGAACATTTCCAAAGCATTTAGATTTTATTGCTAAAAATGATGTGAAGCAAAGTAATCATAAATTTGAAACTTTTGAATCAATAAAAATTAAAAAGGGGGCTAAAGATCAGTTTTTAATTGAACAAATTATTCCTGAGTTACTTTTGTTACTTGAAAAAGTTTATGTGAATAATGAAAAAGTAAATTTCTATAAAGCTTTTCTAAAAAATATTACCCCGCTTTCGTTACTGAATACCGTAAGTAATGAATTGGCTAAAATTCAGGAAGAGCAAAATGTGCTTTCTATTTCGGAATTTAATGCCATAATTCATCGCGAAATTCAAAATCAGCCTGCTCCTTTTATATATGAACGATTGGGAGAAAGATACCGTCACTTTTTTATTGACGAATTTCAGGATACTTCAGAGATGCAATGGCAAAACCTGATTCCGCTTATTGATAATGCACTTTCCGGTCAGGACGATTATGGAAACAAAGGAACATTAATGATTGTGGGCGATCCCAAACAATCTATTTATCGATGGCGTGGAGGAAAAGCAGAGCAGTTTATCGAACTAAGTAAAGACAAGAATCCGTTTAATAATCCGGATAAAAATATTGAGCATTTAGATACCAATTATCGTTCGTATTCCGAAGTAATCGAATTCAATAATGATTTTTTTAAATTAATTTCAGCTGAATTCGAAAATGCAGATTACAAAGATTTATATGAAAATCACAGTCACCAACATTTCAATTCCAAAAAAGGAGGTTATGTAAATATTTCTTTTATCCCTAAAATAGAAGCTGCAGAAGCAGACAAAGAAGCATTGGATAAAACGGAATTGTATGTTTTAGCCACTTTAAATACCATTCAGAAAGTTTTACAAGAAGGTTTTGAATACAAAGATATTGTGATTCTGACACGTAAAAGAGATCAGGGAATTGCAGTGGCTAATTATTTGACTGAGCAGGGAATTCCTTTGTTGTCATCAGAAACATTAATGATTCAAAACGCAACCGAAGTTCGCCTAATCATTTGTCTTTTGAAATACCTTAAAAACAATGCCGATTTAGAATCAAAAGCTTATTTTTTGCATTATGTTGCGGTACATATTCAGGACCAATTAGCGGTTCATGATTTTATAGCCCAAGGAATGGAGCAAAAACAAGAAAACGATTTTGAACAGTGGTTGTTGAGTTTTGACATTTCGCTTTCGTTTCAGAACATTCGAAAAAAGTCTTTATACGAAGCGGTGGAGATTATTGTGTCTAAATTCCTTTCGGATACCAGTCAAATAGGCAATGCGTATATTCAGTATTTCTTAGATATAGTACTGGAACGTGACGTGCGAAATCAGGCAGGAATAGCTGACTTTCTTGATTTTTGGGATAAAAATGGTGCTAAATACAGTATTCCGTCGCCTGAAGGAAATAATGCAGTGCGAATTATGACCATACATAAATCAAAAGGTTTGGAGTTTCCGGTGGTAATTATGCCCTTTGCAGAAGAAGATTACAGCAGAAAACCAAAAGACAAACTTTGGCTGGATGCTCAGGAAATGGACTTAGGGATGCCTAAAGCTTTGATTGATAATAGTAGTGCTGTGGAGGGTTTTGGTAAAGAAGCAAAATCGGTATACAGTCAGAAAAAACAAGAAGAATTATTAGATAATATTAATGTGTTGTATGTGGCATTGACACGTGCCGAGGAGCAATTGTTTGTAATCTCAAATAAAAACCTGACAGCCAAAGGAGAAGTAAAATCTAATGATATGTCTGCTTTTTTTATTAATTATTTAGAAAATAAAGGGCTGTTTCAGGAAGAAATATCGGAGTATGAGTTTGGAGATAAAAAGAAAATTTCTTCAGAATCCAAATATGCTGATACTTCGAAAACAATAAAAAATGTTATGCATACATTGAATCCTAAAAATATAAAAATTGCTCAGAGAGAAGCTCTTATGTGGGGAACACATCAGCAGGAATCAATAGAATATGGTAATGTGATACATGAAATTTTGTCATTTATAAAAACAAAAAAAGATATTGATCTGGCTATTGATAAGGCAGTTGAAAACGGCTTAATTAATTTTTCTCAAAGAGAATTAGTGTGTAATACAATCCGCAATATTGTTCATCAGGAAAGATTAGCATTGTTCTTTGCTGAAGGGAATGAAGTCTTAAATGAGCAGACTATTATTCAGAAAGAAGGAAGAATAATAAAGCCAGACCGAATGGTAATTAATCAAGATAAAGAAGTTTTTTTACTGGATTATAAGACCGGAATTCATAATGCAGGGTATCAGAAGCAATTAGAAGATTATCAAATTGCCATTGAGGGCATGGGATTAAAAGTCAGTAAGAAAGCTTTAGTCTATATCAGTGAAAAAATTGAGATAGTCTATTTTTAATGTAAGCATAATGCTACTTTGTTTTTTGAAATTTATTGATTTGTAAAATTTCGTCCTTTTTTTATGTAATATGTATGCGTTTGAGATAGTTAATAGCCTGAATAATTGTTTTTTTTTTAACATTCTATTTTGTAGTTAAAGAATTACGCGTTACTTTTGTTTATAATTAACTAAATTGTAATTAAAAATTTTAAGTATGAAACATCTTAGCAAACTTTTTGTTGCTGTTATAATGTTGATGGGAATTAGTTCTCACGCGCAGGACAGCAATAACCCATGGGCAATAGAATTTGGGGTAAATGCCGTTGATACAAGAACAAGCGCCGGGCCGGAACATGTTGGTTGGTTCCAACAACATTTTTCTCAGCCATTTGACGTGAAAGACAACTGGAATATCCTTCCTTCTGTGTCGTATTTAAGTGTGTCCCGTTACCTTGGTAGTGGTTTTTCTTTTGGACTTCAGGGGTCAGTTAACAAAATTGACAAACTTGTTGTTTTTGATCCAATGGATCCAATGAGTGATTCAAGAGGGATGGTTGTTACTAATCCTGGTGATTTAATGTATTACGGAATTGATGGAAAAGTGAAATACAGTTTCATGGAATTAATCAATTCTAAAGTAATTGATCCAAGCTTACACGTAGGTGGAGGATATACTTTCTTAGGAGACAGCAGTTTTGGTACTGTAAATGCAGGTGCAGGTTTAACTTTTTGGTTTACTGAAAATGTTGGTTTAGCACTTGGGTCTTCATACAAAAAAGCATTTGATGGAAGTTCTGATTTAGTTCGTTCTCACTTTCAGCACACAGCAGGTATCGTTTTCAAATTTGGTGGAAAAGATACAGACGGTGATGGAGTATACGATAAAGATGATGCTTGTCCTGAAGTTGCAGGTTTGAAAGAATTCAATGGTTGTCCTGATACTGACGGAGACGGAATCATCGACTCAGAAGATGCTTGTCCTGAAGTTGCAGGTATTGCTTCTTTAAAAGGTTGTCCTGATGCTGACGGTGACGGAGTTACTGATGCAGAAGACGAATGTCCTAATGTTGCTGGATTAGCTTCTTTAAAAGGTTGTCCGGATGCTGATAAAGACGGTGTAGCTGATAAAGATGACAAATGTCCGGATGTTGCAGGTCCAAAAGAAAATGCAGGTTGTCCTTGGCCAGATACTGATAAAGACGGTGTAGCTGATAAAGATGATAAATGTCCTGAAGTTGCTGGTCCTGCTAGTAACAATGGTTGTCCGGAAGTAACTCCTGAAGCTATGGATGAATTAAAATCCCAAGCCAGATTTATCTACTTTAACTCAGGAAAATCTACATTTAAAAATGCTGACGTTCCTAAGAGATTAGATGCTATGGCTGCATTGCTTAAAAACTATGCTAACTCTGAGTTTTTAATTGAAGGTCATACAGACAGCGACGGTTCTAATGCATTCAATCAGAAACTTTCTGAAGCAAGAGCTGCTGCAGTTAAAGATGCATTGTTAGACAGAGGAATTTCTTCTAGCAGATTAAAATCAGTTGGTTATGGTGAAACTATGCCGGTTGCAACTAATAAAACTGCTGCTGGTAAAGCATTAAACAGAAGAACAGAAGTGAAATTAATCAAATAATTTCTTTCTAAATATTTATAGGAAACGCCTCGATTTATCGGGGCGTTTTTTTATTTTTATCAAATGATAAATAATACTTTCTTAGATAAAATTGCTCGGGTTTTAATAGAAAAATATGCTGATAAACTAGTCAACACTGTAGTTGTACTGCCTAACAAAAGAGCGAAGATTTTTTTAATTGAAGCATTAAAAAAACAAGTTGCAAATAACATTCTTGCTCCTCAGATTATTAGTATTGAAGATTTTATTCAGGATATTGCAGGAGTTCGTGCCGTTGACCCAATAGAATTATTATTTGAATTCTATGAAGTTTATTTATCTGTTACTGATAAGTCCAATCAACAATCGTTTGAATTGTTTGCAAATTGGGCGAAAACATTATTGCAGGATTTTAATGAGATTGATCGTTATTTATTAGATGCAAACCATGTTTTATCTTATTTAAAAGACATTGAAGATATTAAAAAGTGGGGGATAGAAGTAGAAAATAAAACTCCTTTACTGGAAAAATATATTGATTTCTGGAAATTACTTCCATTATATTATCAGTCTTTCTATGCACATTTACTTCAAAAAGGAATTGGTTATCAGGGATTAATTTACCGTGAAGCTGTGGAGAATTTAAATCATTTTTCGAATTCTATTCATCAAAAACAATTTGTTTTCGCCGGATTTAATGCGTTGAATGCTTCCGAAGAAAAAATTATCCAGCATCTTATCTCTTTGGATAAAGGCAAAATTTATTGGGATGCCGATAAAACTTTTTTAAATGACCCTTATCATGATGCAGGATTGTTTCTTCGTCGGTTTAAAGAAAGCTGGAAGCATTATAAAAAACATCCTTTTGAATGGATAGTGGATGATTTTTCTCAGTCAAAAAATATTCAGATTATTGGAACTCCAAAAAGCATTGGTCAGGCTAAAATTTCAGGAAGTATTATTGAGGAGATTATTGAGCAGAATCCAACAGCAACTCTGGATAAAGTGGCTGTCGTTTTAGGAGAAGAAAATTTATTAGTTCCGCTTTTATATTCTTTGCCTTCCACTGTAGGTGCTTTGAATATCACGATGGGATATTCCGGTAAAAATAATCCTGCACAAATTCTGATTGCTAAGTTATTTAAAATGCATACTAATGCATTGTCCAGAAAATCCGGTAGTTACGTGCTGTATTATAAAGATGTTTTGGATGTTTTAACGCACCCTTTAGTAGAACCTTATGCTAAAGCCGGTGATTTGGTAAATGTTATCAATAAAAATAATTACACATTTGTCAGTTATCATAAATTACTCGAACTTAATCAGAATCCGAGTGATTTATTTTTGTTGCTTTTCGAAAAATGGGAATCAGGTTCTATCGCTGTATTACACTCTGTTTCTAAGCTGTTGTTGACTATTAAAGAAAATCTGAGCAATGATAATGAAGAAGAAAAAATTACCAAAGCCTTTGTTTTTACCATTTTCAAAGTGATTAATAAGCTGATTAATTATTATTCACAGCATCAGCATATTGATAAAATTGAAACCTTACATGCTATATATAAGCAAGTGATAGACTTAGCCGAGGTTTCTTTTGAAGGAGAACCGTTGAATGGTCTGCAAATTATGGGTGTATTGGAAAGCCGTGTTCTGGATTTTGATACCGTAATTGTAACGTCAATGAATGAAGGTAAATTTCCGGCCGGTAAATCGCAAAATTCCTTTATTCCTTATGATGTAAAGCGAGAATTAGGTTTGCCCACTTTTAAAGAGAAAGATGCTATTTATACCTACCATTTTTACCATTTGTTGCAACGGGCTAAGAATATTTATTTGCTGTACAATACCGAAAGCGAAGGGCTTGATGCAGGTGAAAAAAGCCGATTTATTACACAGCTTGAAGTTGAAAAACAACACAATCATAATTTGTCGCATGAAATATTCAATGCGGTTTTGCCGGAAACAGCTTATACACCAATGATCATAGAAAAATCGCCAGCGGTAATGGAGCGATTGAAAGTAATTGCCCAAGAGGGATTTTCTCCCTCGGCTTTGACCAGTTATATTGGGAATCCAATTCAGTTTTATTTCCAGAAAGTATTACGTATTCGTGAAGTGGAAGAGGTAGAGGAAAATATCGCTTTGAATACACTTGGAACGATAATACATGAAACTTTAAGAGTTTTATACGAACCATTTATTGGAAAATTTATTTCAGAAGCCGATATTGACAATTGTTTTAAATTGATAGATGCTGAGGTTTTAAAACAGTTTAAAATTGTTTACAAAGAAGGCGAAATCAAAAAAGGGCGTAATCTTTTGGCTTTTGAAGTCGCTAAACGCAATGTTTCTAATTTCTTAAAAGTAGAATCAGAATGCATTAAAGCCGGGGATGCAATTAAAATTATCGCTTTAGAGAAAACATTTGAACGCACTTTAAATCATCCTGATTTGCCGTTTCCGGTATTGATTAAAGGGAATGTCGATCGAATTGAAGAACGCAACGGCATCATCCGAATTATTGATTATAAAACCGGAAAAGTTGAGAAAGCAAATGTGGGTCTTAAAATCTGGAACGGTCTCACTCAGGAACTTAAAAATGACAAAATCATTCAGGTTTTAGCTTATGCGTTCATGTACGAGCAAGAAGCTGCCGGAAAATCCATTGAAGCTGGAATTATTTCGTTTAAAAATCTGAAATCAGGATTTTTACCTTTTAATTTGAAAGTAGAAAAAGAAGTGCAGCAAATTATTAATGCCGACATCATGAGCAATTATCTGGAACAAATTGTATTGTTACTACAGGAAATTTTAAATCCTGAAATTCCTTTTGAAGAAAAGATTTAATTTTTAACCATAAAGCTCACAAAGTTTTTACGCAAAGTACACGAAGAGTAATTAAACCTTAAGAGGGAAATTATACAAGGTAGAGAAAGAAATCTGTGCTGATTTGTATAATTTATTAGTTGTATTATACCTTCTTAAAAAATTCCAATAAAACCTTAGTTAATTCAGCTTCGTTTTCAATAGAACTCATGTGTCCGTCAGGAAACGTAACCAGTTGAACCGCTGTTTCTTCAATTTGATCTCTGGTTTCGTCGTAAGGCAAAACAGGATCTTTTTGACCAAGAATCAACATTTTTGGATATTGGGTTAAATGCAGTAACACTTCCCTGTCCATTCTTATTTTCATCCCTTCCAGCGAAGCTACGATACCTTGTAAGGGTGTTTTTAAGGCTTCTTTTTTGACCCATTCTATTTGGTCTTTCAATCGTTCGCGGTTTTCTGCGCTAAATAAATTAGCAATAGAAAGCGAAATGAAATTGGAAAATGATTGTTTCACCGCTTTAATTGCGCGATCCCTGTTTGCTTTTCTTTCTTCACTATCTGCTCGCGAAGTGGAATTCAGTAAAACCAGTCCTTTGATGTAATCCGGATACATTTCGGCGAAAGCCAGAGCCACATAACCTCCCATAGAATGTCCCACAAAAATGGCCTTTCGGATACGCAATTCGTTTAAAACAGCATGAACAATCTCCGCATTTTTTTCCATCGAATGTACATAGCCCATACATTCCGTTTCCCCATGACCCAATAAATCAATGGTGATAATGCGGTTTTTTTTAGAAAATTCCGAAACAAAAACATTCCACATCGATTTGTTTTCTAAAAATCCGTGTAATAGTACTACAGCTGTTCCCTTGCCGGTGTCCGTATATGAAATGCGGGTATTTTTAAACTGAATTTGTTTCAATGGATGCGGTTATTTAGGGCAAAATTAAAATTTTATCTATAGTAATACAAAGTTCATTTGGAAACAAATTCTTAGCAGTGCTTAATTTTAACGCTAAATAGTATATTTGTTATTTTAAATGAGTCTTAATTAGTAGCAAAATTGATTTTAATTCTATAAATTTGCACTATAATTATTTTATGAAGATGAAGCAGATAAGTGATTTAACAACCAACGTTTTATTTGAAACAGAAAAAGGTTACAGTTACCAGTGTGATGTGACTAATAGTATCATTATTAATTTTGCAGATACTTTTTCGACTTATAAAATTCAGGAATTTTTGATTTTTCAAAGAAAAGTCAACAGTGTTAATATTCTGGATATGCTTTATGATCTTTCTGATCAGTCTGATGCACAGCTGATTGAAACTACAAAAAGAAACTTCTCCCATAAACTAAATATCTGCGAGATAGTTCAGCTTAGAGAATTATTGAATGGAACTAAATTCACTTTGAATCTGCATTCCATGTTATGCGATATTTTAGCCGTTAATGAACTGGCTTGATTTTACTTAGAATAAATACAAATTTCTCGTACATTTAGTCTCTTTCTTCAGGTTTTTGTAAATTTACTATCTAAATTTAAAAGTCATGAAAGATTTACTAAGAACAAACACTTCGTTATCCGAAGGAATTGAACAAATATTAAACTTACAAGCTAAAATTGAGAGCGATGCTTCTAATAAATATTTAGCAATGGCGGCTTGGTTAGACAGAAATGGTTTTGTAAATACTGCAGAATACTTATACAAACAGGCAGAAGAAGAGCGCGAACACTTTTTAAAAGTATTCAAATATATAACTGACATGGGCGGAATTGCAATTACTCCTGCAGTTGCCGAAGTACAACAGGAATTTGCTTCCTTCAGAGAAGTATTTGAAATTGCTTTACAAAACGAAATTGCGGTTACCAAAGCAATCAATAAAATCATTGCTAAATGCAGAGCTGAAAATGATTATGCTACAGAAGATTTTATGATGTGGTACGTAGCGGAGCAAAGAGAAGAAGAGAAAAATGCACGCAGAGCTTTAGAACTTTTCGAATTAATCAACGAAAATGAAGCTACAGGAAAATTTGCATTAGATGTGCAGATTTCTAAAATTGGATAATAAAAACCAAGTAATAAAGTTGAAAATCCCTTACTGACGTAAAAGTTAGTAAGGGATTTTTGTGTTTTAGCAGCAGAAAGTTCCAGTAGTATTCATGATTTCTCCCGCTTTTCGCTCTATCTTTTATCTCGTTCTTAAAAAACGAGAAAAGGATGTCGCTGCAATCGGGGCTGGTTTATTCCGTTTTTGTTGTCTTATGAATGTTTTCGAAATTGATTTTTTTTCTCTACAAGGTTCTAAAAACCTTGCAGGTTGTAAATTAAAATCGATTGTCTCCATCCAATAAATTTCCTAATCCGCCCAGTAAACTGCCTTCATCACGACTGTTTCCACCAGCTTTGGGTGCAGAAGCTATAATTCTATCGGCCAATCTGCTAAAAGGAAGTGATTGTATGTACACCGTTCCCGGACCACGTAGTGTAGCGTAAAACAAACCTTCGCCGCCAAAAACTGAATTTCTAATTCCGCCAATAAATTCTATATCATAATCGACCTCCTGCGTAAATCCTATGATGCAACCCGTGTCGACTTTCAGGATTTCACCGGCTTTTAATTCTTTCTTGGCCATGGTCCCTCCAGAATGTACAAATGCCATTCCGTCGCCTTCAATTTTTTGCATGATGAAACCTTCGCCGCCAAAGAGTCCGCGACCCAATTTTCTTGAAAATTCAATTCCTACCGCAACACCTTTGGCAGCACATAAAAACGAACTTTTCTGGCAAATGAATTTTCCGTTGAATTGGGTTAAATCAATCGGGAGAATTTTACCGGGATAAGGTGAGGCAAAAGAGACTTTGGCTTTGCCATAATTTTGATTGATAAAAGCGGTCATAAAAAGACTTTCACCTGTAAGGACTCTTTTTCCGGCACTTAAAAGTTTGCCAAAAATTCCCGATTGTTCCTGAGAACCATCGCCAAAAATAGTTTGCATCCGGATGTTGTTGTCCATCATCATAAAGCTTCCTGCTTCGGCAATGACTATTTCCTGTGGGTCGAGTTCGATTTCGACATATTGCATTTCTTCGCCAAAAATCTGGTAATCTATTTCGTGTGCCTGCATTGTAGTAGTTGTTGATTAGTGAAGGTTAAAGTTACAAAAAAGGAAATTAATTTTTAGCGAACTTATTTACGCAAGGGATAGCAGCGGCATCCTTATTATGAATCTCGTTTTTTAACGAGATTCATAAAAGATACAGCGGATAGCCCGACCCGTAGGGATGCGCCCCAAAAATGAGCAAATAAAATCAACCGCAGATTGCTTCGCCTTTTCGCTACTGCTCGGGTCGCAGATTTTTTATAATAGATTAATAGTATGATTTGGAATCTGCAGTAAAATATTTTTCACCAACCCGGAGCAATAAAAAAACGGTTCACATTACTGCAAACCGTCTTTTCTCTTGTTTCTTTCTTCTTTTATCTAAATCAGGAATTCATCAAACTCTCGATTTCTTCGATTTCAATTGGGATGTTTTTCATTAGGTTGAAAGGTTCTCCTTTTTCCTGAATGACCACATCGTCCTCAATACGAATCCCAAAACCTTCGGCCGGAATGTAGATTCCCGGTTCTACGGTAAAAACCATGTTGGCTTGCATTGGTTCGGTTAAAATGCCGTAATCGTGCGTGTCCAATCCCATATGATGGGAAGTACCGTGCATGAAATATTTTTTGTAAGCCGGCCATTCAGGATTTTCATTTTGTACATCGGCTTTGTCTAAAAGTCCCAATCCTAATAATTCCGAAGTCATGATTTTGCCTACTTCTGCGTGGTATTGTTTCCAGTTTGTTCCCGGAGTCAGCATTTTAGTAGCTTCTTTTTTTACTCTTAAAACGGCATTGTAAACTGCTTTTTGTCGGTCAGAATAACGTCCCGATACCGGAATGGTACGGGTTAAATCGCTGGAATAATTCCCGTATTCGGCAGCAACGTCAAGCAATATCAAATCACCTGCTTTGCATTGCTGGTTGTTTTCTATATAATGTAACACATTGGCATTATTCCCTGAGGCAATAATAGGAGTGTAGGCAAAGCCTTTGGAACGATTGCGAACGAATTCGTGAATCAATTCAGCTTCGATTTCGTATTCCATCACATTTGGTTTTACAAACCCCAGAATTCGTCTGAATCCTTTTTCCGTAATATTACAGGCATGCTGAATCAAATCGATTTCTTCGCTTTCCTTTACGGAACGCAGCCTTTGTAAAATAGGATTGCTTTTGGCTACCTGATGTGCAGGGTATTTTTCTTTCCACCATTTTACAAATCGGGCTTCGCGGGTTTCAGTTTCAATTGTGGCACGATAATGTTCGTTAGTATTGATATAAATAATTTCAGAATAAGACATTAATTCAGCCAATACTTTTTCGAAATCTTGCAACCAGTGTACGGTTTTTATTCCTGAAATTTCAAAAGCACGTTTTTTTGTTAGTTTTTCACCTTCCCAAATGGCGATTAATTCACTGGTTTCTTTTAGAAACAATATTTCTTTCTGATGTTCATATGGTGCATCAGGAAAAAGCAGCAGAATACTTTCTTCCTGATCGATTCCGCTTAAATAAAAAATATCTCGATGTTGCGCAAACGGCAACGTACTGTCGGCACTTACAGGATAAACATCGTTTGAATTGAAAATAGCAACACTTTTAGGTTTCATCTGAGCCGTAAATTTTTTACGGTTTTTAATAAAAAGGCTGTTGCTGATTTGATGATATTTCATATTGGTATGGATTCTGGATTTACAACATCTAAATTAGTAATTTTTGGGAAGCTTACGGGTTTAGAATTCTTAAAGTTTTGCTATAAAAAAGGCCGGAGCAAATAAATACTCCGGCCGGATAGTTTAGGTATGAAAGTTTAATCAATCCATTTATAATAACGTGCACCTAATAAATTTGGATTTTTGTTTTCGATTCGCTCCAGTATCCATTCCTTTTTCGGCGTTTGGATACTCTGTTTCTGCTCTTTTTTATGCAGTTTCTCATACGTTTCAAAATCAATTTCAAAACTTTTATTCAGGGTTTCGAAAAGATTAACAACAGATACCGCTAATTTCCATTGATCCTGAATAATTCCTTCGAATACTTTCGATTTGGAACCACTTCCGTAAGCAAGAAATCCAAAAGTGTTGCCTGCGATTTCTTTTTCTGAATCATAAAAATGAGCTAAAGTGGAAAGGAATCCCATAAAAATCGAACCGGTGTATAAATTACCAATTAATGAAGAAGCTAATTCAGCGGGCACTAATTTCTCTTCTACAAAATTTTTGTACTCAGGCGTTTTGCTGGTTTCTTTCAGTTTAGTCTGGTGTTCAGCAGGATTTTCTTCACCCGAAATAATGGAGTTTTCGGCATCTAAAGCATAAATTTCAGATAGCATTCTGCGACCTTGGAACGCATAAGGCAAGTGCATAATGATGCTGCTCCAGGAATTATAAAGTGTTTCGGAGGTATTTTTTAGTTTTTTAAATGAAAAATATGCATTTCGGGTTCTGTCCATATAGCATTGATTCGAATATTGTCCGTCAAAAACAGGCTGGTCTTTGTGGATTTCGATTTCGGCTTCCAGATTATCAAACCAGACCTCGTTATTTTTATTTCCTGTAATCGCTTCTTTAGAAATAGTTCTGTGCGGTTTGAAGAAGTCAAAAACACCTTTGGTGTTGGTTGCCCAATTGTTTTCGAAAGCTATAATTCGGGGATTTACAGTTATTAGCATTGCTGTTGCACCTGCGCCCTGAGTATACTCTCCTGTGGAATTTAAATCATATTTAGCAAAATCAGTAGTGACAACAATTGCTTTTTTATCGGGATTTAGTTTGATAAAGTCAAGGCAGTTTTGCATCGCATCTACCCCACCGATACAGGCAAAGGTAAAATCGACAACGTCGCATCCGGCTAAAGTATTTTCGCCAAATTTTTGTTCCATTAAATCTACCAGAAAGGAACCTATAGGTTTAGCGTTATCGATACTGCTTTCGGTTCCTACATAAATTCGGGCAATTTCATCTAAATTAACAGAGTGGTCTTCAATTAGTCTTGTTAAAGCGTTTGCCGCAAAAACTACACTGTCCTGATGCACGTCCGGCAGGGTCATTTTAATAAGTCCTAATCCCTTTTCCAGTTTTTCAGTCTCTATGTTTCTGGCTTCAGCCAATGTTTTTATAGGTAAATGTATTTTAGCTACATCAAAAGATAGTGCGTCGATTCCTGTTTTCATGTTCCTTTTTTTATGAAGAAGCAAAGATAAAATCCCCTATTGGAAAAGCAGTTTTTTTAACTACACAAAATAGTATGTTTTTGTGTTTTTTGTTGATTTTAAAAGGATGTATGGTAAAAATTATCAAATATGTATTTTTTTGGCTTTTGAATAATAATTATTAATCGGTTTTTGAGGATTTTTTTAAGTGGAGTTATGTTTTAAATTTTTTAAAATATTGATATACAGTAGTTTGTCGTTTTGTTTTTGTGAATGGGAAGTTGTTTTTGTTGAAAACTTTATAATGTTTCTAAATAAGAATGAAAAGGTTGTAGTTCGTTACTAATTGATTTATTTTTGTGTACTTTTTAAATTATATTCTAAAATATTATGGCAAAATCTGGATTATTGAAATCGTCAATAGCAAAAAAAGCAGCTATGGGCCTTTCAGGACTTTTTTTGATGTTGTTTCTAGCACAGCATTTTTTTATTAATATGATGTCAGTTTTCAGTTCTGATGTTTTTAATTCGATTTCTCATTTTATGGGATTGAATCCTTTGGTTCAGTTTGTTATTCAGCCCATTCTTATTGTAGGTGTTGTTTTTCACTTTATCATGGGATTTGTATTGGATATTCAAAACAAAAAAGCAAGACCTGTAGGTTACGCAAGCTTTAATGGTGCTGCTAATGCAAGTTGGGCATCACGTAACATGATTATTTCCGGGTCTGTTATTTTAGCTTTTTTAGCATTGCACTTTTATGATTTCTGGTTTCCGGAAATGATATATAAGTATGTAGAATTTAATCCGGCTGATGAAACAAGATATGCTCATGAATTAGCTGAAAAATTTGTTGATCCGGTGCGTACTGCTTTGTATTGCCTGTCATTTATATTGTTGTCTTTACACTTACGTCACGGATTTAGTTCTTCTTTTCAATCAGTAGGAGCAAATAATAAATACACAAAAGGGATGAGGAATTTTGGATTATGGTTTTCTGTAGTCGTTCCTTTAGGATTCGTATTTATTGCATTATTTCATCATTTCAATCATTAATATTCAATTATAATGGCATTAGATTCAAAAATTCCCAATGGTCCAATTGCGGACAAATGGACAAATTATAAAGATCATATTAATTTAGTAAACCCGGCTAACAAACGTAATTTAGATATTATTGTTGTTGGAACAGGATTAGCTGGAGGTTCTGCAGCTGCTACTTTAGCAGAATTAGGATATAACGTAAAAGCATTTTGTTTCCAAGATTCACCACGTCGTGCGCACTCTATTGCTGCACAAGGGGGAATCAACGCGGCAAAAAATTATAAAGGTGACGGTGACTCAGTTTACAGATTATTCTACGATACTGTAAAAGGAGGAGATTACCGTGCCCGTGAGGCAAACGTACACCGTTTGGCAGAAGTTTCATCAAATATTATTGACCAGTGTGTGGCTCAAGGGGTGCCATTGGCTCGTGAATATGGTGGATTATTAGACAACCGTTCTTTTGGAGGAACTTTGGTTTCCCGTACATTTTATGCGCAAGGTCAAACAGGACAACAATTATTGTTAGGAGCTTATTCGGCAATGAACCGTCAGATTGGTCGTGGAAAAATTAAAATGTACAACCGTCATGAAATGCTAGAATTAGTAATTATTGATGGAAAAGCAAGAGGAATTATCGCCCGTAACCTGATTACAGGTGAAATTGAAAGACATTCAGCTCACGCTGTTGTTATTGCTTCGGGAGGATACGGAAACGTTTTCTTCTTGTCAACTAATGCAATGGGTTCTAATGCTACTGCAGCATGGAAAATCCACAAAAAAGGAGCTTTCTTTGCAAACCCTTGTTATACACAAATTCATCCAACCTGTATTCCGGTTTCAGGAGATCACCAATCCAAATTAACGTTGATGTCTGAATCGCTTCGTAATGACGGACGTATCTGGGTTCCTGCAAAACTTGAAGATGCTCAGGCTATTCGTGAAGGCAAGAAAAAAGCAACTGATATTGCTGAAGCAGACAGAGATTATTTCTTAGAAAGAAGATACCCTGCTTTTGGTAACTTAGTGCCTCGTGACGTAGCATCTCGTGCTGCTAAAGAAAGATGTGATGCCGGTTTTGGTGTAAACAAAACGGGAGAAGCTGTTTACTTGGATTTTGCAGCAGCAATTCAACGTTACGGGAAAGAGCAAGCTCACGTAAAAGGATTAGATGAAAACGATAAACAATTAGTAACTAAATTAGGTACTGATATCGTTAGAAGTAAATACGGGAACTTATTCCAAATGTATTATAAAATTGTTGATGAGGATCCATATACTTCGCCAATGATGATTTACCCAGCGGTTCACTATACTATGGGTGGAACATGGGTTGATTATAATCTGATGACTACAATTCCGGGTTGTTTCTCTATTGGAGAGTCTAATTTCTCTGATCACGGAGCGAACCGTTTAGGAGCTTCTGCTTTAATGCAGGGGTTGGCTGATGGATACTTTGTATTGCCTTATACTATTGGAGATTATTTAGCACCGGATATCAAAATGGGACCTATCTCTACAGATCGACCTGAATTTGCTGAAGCTGAAAATAATGTAAAAGAATTGATTGCTAAATTTATGAATAATAAAGGAACGCATTCAGTAGACCATTTCCACAAAAAATTAGGTAAAATTATGTGGGATAAAGTAGGTATGGCTCGTAACGAAAAAGGATTAAACGAGGCTATCGTTGAAATCGCTGCTTTACGTGAAGAGTTTTATAAAGATGTAAGAGTTCCCGGAACTGATAAAGGATTCAACCAGGAATTAGAAAAAGCAATTCGTGTTGCCGATTTCTTAGAATTAGGAGAATTGTTTGCGAAAGATGCTTTACACCGTAATGAATCCTGTGGTGGTCACTTCCGTGAGGAATACCAAACAGAAGAAGGAGAAGCATTGCGTGATGATGAGAACTTTGCTTATGTTGCTGCTTGGGAATACAAAGGAAAACCAAGTGATGCAGTATTACACAAAGAACCTCTGGTTTACGAAAACATTAAATTAGTTCAAAGAAGTTACAAATAGAATTTTGTCAAAAGTCGAAAGTCAAAAGTCTTAAAGTAAAGATTTCGACTTTTGATTTTAAGACTTTCAAACTAAAAAGATATGAAACTTACATTAAAAATATGGCGTCAGAAAAACGCCCAGGATAAAGGAGCAATGGTTGATTATAAAATCGACGGAATTGAGCCTGATATGTCATTCCTTGAAATGCTTGACGTATTCAATGAACAACAAATCAATGCAGGTGAAGAACCGGTAGCTTTTGACCACGATTGTCGCGAAGGAATTTGCGGAATGTGTTCTTTATTCATCAACGGTGAAGCGCACGGTCCTGACAGAGGCGTAACCACTTGTCAATTGCACATGCGTATGTTCAAAGATGGAGATACCATTACTATCGAGCCATTCCGTGCAGCAGCTTTCCCGGTTGTGAAAGATTTAGTGGTTGACAGGAGTTCTTTTGACAGAATCCAGCATGCAGGAGGATTTATCTCAGTTAATACATCTGGAAACACTATTGATGCAAATACCATTCCTGTAAACAAAGATGATGCAGACAAAGCTTTTGATGCAGCAACTTGTATTGGTTGCGGAGCTTGTGTAGCGAGTTGTAAAAACTCTTCAGCTATGTTATTCGTTTCAGCCAAGGTTTCTCAATATGCTTTGTTACCACAAGGTAGAGTAGAAGCTACTGACCGTGTATTGAACATGGTAAAACAAATGGACGAAGAAGGTTTTGGTAACTGTACCAATACCGGAGCCTGCGAAATTGAATGTCCAAAAGGAATTTCTCTTGAGAATATTGCTCGTATGAACAGAGAATATCTGGCGGCAAGTATCAAAGGATAATAACTAGTTATAAAGTCAAATGTCTTAAAGTCGAAAGCTTAAAGACAAATAGTTTTAAAAAAACGCATTCATTCATTTGGATGCGTTTTTTTGTTTTTGCCCATTTGTTACTAATCTTTTTTATCTTTCCGTACCTTTGTGAAACAACTTTTTTATGAAAATCGCACTTATTCAATCTTCTTTAGTTTGGGAAAACCCAAAAGCTAATCGGAATTCCTTCGAAGAAAAAATCAATGGAATTAATGAATCAGTTGATTTGATTGTACTTCCTGAAATGTTTTCTACAGGCTTTACAATGAATCCTGCCGCTGTTGCTGAACCGATGGAAGGCGAAACTGTGGCTTGGATGCAATCCTTGGCGAAAGCCAAAAATGTAGCCATAACAGGCAGTGTAGTGATTGAAGAAGCGGGTAATTTTTATAATAGATTGTTATTTGTGTTCCCTTCGGGCGAAATTCAGTTTTATGATAAAAAACATTTGTTTACGCTAGCTGGAGAAGACAAAGTGTACACTGCAGGCAGACAGAAATTAATTGTGGAATTTCTGGGTTGGAAAATTTGTCCGATGGTTTGTTATGATTTGCGTTTTCCGGTATTTTCCCGAAATGTAGAAAACTATGATTTGCTTTTGTATGTGGCAAGTTGGCCAGAAAAAAGAGTGAATGCCTGGGATGCTTTACTAAAAGCGCGTGCTATTGAAAATATGAGTTATGTTGCGGCTGTTAACAGAGTGGGTATTGATGGAAATGCGCATCCGTATTCAGGACATTCTCAGTTGTTGAATTCGTTGGGAGATTATATAATAAAGCCACAAGAAACAGAGGCTGTTTTTGTGGCTACTTTAGATAAAGACAAACTAATTGAAACGCGTCAAAGATTTGGTTTCTTAAACGATAAAGATTCGTTTCAATTCACTTAATTTGTTGTTTTCTTTTTCGTTAAATCTTTTTTAGGTGGGGTATAAGGAATGCTCAGATCAAAAGTCTGCTCGACATCCCAATTGGCCCGTACATCAATTTCTCCAGAGAAATAAATCACTTCTTCAGCATATCTTTTTTCCAGAAAATTTCCCGGATCATAACGCCGATTTTTATTTGTGTCATATATAGCACGAAGGGAAAATTGTGCGGGATCTAAAAGTTTGAAATTTATTGTGGTATTTTCATTAATATATTCGCTGGTAACAACGTCACCGGTGGATTTTAATAATTCTATAATAACAGGAAATGATTTTACGTTTTCTAATTTTACTTTCAGATTTCCATAATCTTCGAGGGATTTAGTACTTATTTGATAATTCAAAGTGTCATTGGTCTGGTCAAAAAAATCAGTTAATGCACCGGGAAGGATGTTGAAACTGTATTTTTGAGCCACTTCTTTTTGAAAGTCAAAGAACAATTTTTGATTGAATTCATCATAATTGGTGGTGAATTTCACCTCAGTTGAATCGGTATTGATTAATTTGATTTTTGTTTCATCAAACTGAACTAACGGAGTGGAAGATTCTAGAGCAAAACGGTCGTTAAAACCGGCTGGATTTATTGAACTGATGGTTAAACTGTCCTTTTTAGGATTTCTTATTTTTACAATAAAATCTCTATTGTAGTTTTCCTGTGAGACTTCTACTTTTAAAGAATCTGTTTTAATGGGTTTAAACCAAATTTGGAGTGAATCTTTCTTTGGGAGTTTTGTCACAATATTGGATAATATCTGGTTTTTGTTTTTCAGAACCACTTTTGGCCTCATTTCCGTTTGTGTAACGGCTCCTTCATACCCCATCAACAATCTGTTTGCTGTTTCCTGTGTGGGTTTAAAGGCTTTAAAAGCATTGTTCTCCTGAAAAAGCTCTAATTCAAATATGGTGTCGTTGGGAACCGTAATGAAATCTTTAAAAAAACCAATTTTTTCAGTTTTTGGGTCAAATTTATTATTGTTGTTCAGGTCTTTTATAGCAATTAATTTATATTTTCCCGCTTTTAAGTTCTCTAAACGAAAGGTTTTTAAACTATCTAAAGTATTGGTAATATATCTGGGGCTTTCTTTATAAATAACAGAATCATTATAGGTATCATTTATTTCATAAAGCATTACCGAAATAAAAGATTCAGGCTCTTTTTCATAAGCATATTTTACTTTTCCGTTAAGTGCCAGAGAGTCGATGTAAGTTCCTGTAGAAAACACATATTTAAACTGATTTAGAGGATTTCCTTCGTTGTTGTCGGTTACACTTTGTCCAAAATTAAAACTATAGGTAGTGTTTGGTTTTAAAGTGTCTTTTAATTTTATTATAATTGTTCTGCTGGCAGTGGTAGGAATAATAAGTGGTTCGTATTTCATGGGCGGCGAAATCACCAATTGTTTTCGGATTCCTTTCAGGATAACAATTTCATCAAACTCTAATTTGATTTGTTTTTCTTTGAAATTAGTACTGTAGTTCGCAGGGAAACTAGTGCTTAAGGCAGGGGGAATAGTGTCTTTTAAGCCACCAGTGATACTTCCTCTTTTGGCACAGCTTGCCATCATTATTGCCAGTATTATGAGGACGTATTTTAATTTGTTTTGCAACATGAATTTCAGAATTTAGAATTTACAAAATAACGATTATATTTACTGTAATTGAAATTTTTTGGCTAATTATTAAGGAAAGCATTTGGGATAAAAAAACGTTTTTTATGTTTTTAATAACATATATTTTCTTTTCTCCTGAGCACTATTTCTTAGTTTAGCAAACGCTAAATGAACTTTTTTTGAAAAAAAATATTTTATATCTCTTTTTACTGTTGGTGTTGTTTTCCTGTGATAAAAAAGAAGAACCTTTAATTTCTTTTTACTATTGGAAAACTAACTATGAATTAACAGCCACGGAACAAAAAGCAATAAAGGAAAACAACGTACAAAAAATATACATTCGTTATTTTGATATTGACTTGGATACTAAAACAAAAAAAGCTTTCCCAAGAAGTCCAATTCATTTTATTCAAAAACCCACAATCAGCAATATTGTTCCGGTTGTTTATATCAAAAATAGTGTAATGCTATCGACAGAAGTGACGGATAGCTTAGCTCAAAAAACATTTGATTTTATTCAGATTATCAATAAGACCAATGACTTAAGCTGTAACGAAATTCAAATTGATTGTGATTGGACGCTGAAAAGCAGCCCGGCTTATATGGCATTTATTGAAAGCTTTAAACGTATTTCACATAAAAAAATATCGGCTACCATTCGTTTACATCAAGTGAAATATTTTAAAAAAACTAAAGTTCCAAATGTAGATTCCGCCGTTTTAATGTATTACAATATGGGAACTATTGGCATTAAATCATTGAATTCGATATATGACAGAACCACTGCCGCGCATTATATTTCCAGTTTAAAAAAATATCCGTTATCTTTAAATGTGGCTTTGCCGGTATATGCCTGGGGAATTCATAGCCGAGATAACCGGATTTTGGGATTGCGGAGTAAATTAACCGTTAATGATTTACAACTGGATACTAATTTTGTCGCAACAGCTAAAAAAACATTTAGCGTAATACACTCCAATTACCGAAAAGGAGTATTTTATAAAAAAGGAGATGTTGTGAAAATTGAAGCAATAAGCGCCGGCGATTTAAAAGAAATGGCTACTGATTTAACAGCTAATTTGCCTCAGAAACCAAAAGAAATTATATTTTACGACTTAGACGAAGACAATTTAAAAAATTATGAAAAAAACATTTTTAAGCAAATTACTAATCACTTTTAGTAGTATTCTTTTGTTCGGGTATGGAATAATTTACGCTTGCGGTGGCGGAGATTGGTTTGATAACTGGTATTACAATTCTAATTTCACACCTGAAACCTTTGCTGATGAATCTTATGTGCCGTTATTTTTATCAGGAGATGTTTTTTACGGAATTGGTTTTGATGATCAGCATAATTCCCGTTTTAATGATCAAATTACTGCTGACTGGCAATCGTTTTTAAAAGGAAAGATGAATCCGGAAGAGGTGAAAGCTTTTTTATTAGATAATGACAGAAAAATTAAGGTTGAGGAGTTGTATTTCTTTTTTAAAACCGGGAAAAAAAATGAATCTTCGATAGGTTTTGCTTCGAAAATAAATTTGAAAGAACCAAAAGTAAAAGAGTTTATCACCTTTTTATATTTAGCTCAGCATATTGAATCGGTTTCTGTTGTCGAGAAAAACTGGAGTTATGATCCGGTTGTTTATAAGAGTTTTACCGATGCAGCAATAATTAAAGAAATTGAAAATAAATACTCTGCCATAAAAGATACTTTTTTAAAAAACCGGTATTGGTTTCAAACGGTTAAAGCTTATTTTTATAGTGATAATAAGCAAAAAGCAATCGAATTCTTTAATAAAACAGCTTCTGAAGTTCCTCAGAACACCTTGTATTACAGAGCGGTCAGTTATATAGCCGGAATTCATTATAAGCAAAAAAACTATGCGGTTTCTAATTATTTGTACAGCCGGGTTTTTGATAAATGCCCTGAAATGCGGGTTGTAGCGGCTTACAACTTTCATCCGCAGGAAAATAATGATTGGAAAGAATCCTTAGAAATGGCAAGTACAAATCAGGAAAAAGCAGCACTTTGGGCTATCCGGGGTTATTATAATGATGAACAGGAAGCCATTGCCGCTATTTTTGAGCTAGATCCTTCCAGTTCGCATCTGAATTATCTTTTAACGCGATTAATAAACAATCAGGAAAATAAAATAAGTGCTGATTATCAAAAAAATACTGTTGCCGAAAATAAAAAACAACAAAAGGCAAAACTAAATCAGTCTGTACTGGCATTAGTGGATACAATAGCAAATTCTGATACGGTTGATAAACCTTATTCGTGGAAAATGGCGTTAGGTTATCTGCTATCTCTGAACGGAGATTATGATAAAGCCGACAAAATGTATGCGGCATCTGAAAAAGATTTGCCTGAAACCGTTTTGGCCTCAAGTCAGTTACGATTGCTTCGTTTTGTCAATAATCTGAATAAAATCAGTAAAATCGACAGTAAATCAGAGCAAACTATTTTGAATGATTTGAAATGGCTGTACGAAGAACTTCCTGCTAAAAATATTGAAAATTTAAGATTTTATAACGCCTCTAATTGGAGCAGACAGTATTTGTCAGCATTGTATAAAGCACAAAATAATGTTGTTATGGCAGAGTTGTTTTCGCAGTCCACAGCATATTATTCCGGTAATGCGGGGAATTCATTTTATGATGATGAAAAAAATCTCTTGGCTATGAAAAGCTTTTTACAGAAATCAGATAAAACACAAATGGAGCAAATAGCCGAAAAAATCTATAACTTAAAGTGGAGGGATATTTCTAATTTTCAGGCTGTCAAAGCTACTTTCGAAAATAAAATTCCTCAGGCAATTGCTTATATGAAAGAAACCGATAGCGTACAGCATTATGTTTTATTAGGGAATCCGTTTAACGGAAACATAAAAGATTGCCATGATTGTGAGCATGCAGCTTATCAAAAAAGAAAATTTACTCAAATAGATTTTCTTAATCTGATAAATGAAATGCAGCGTAAAATAGCTAACAATGAAGATGTTTATAATAACAGTCTGCTGCTGGGAAATGCATTTTATAATATATCCCATTTTGGAAATGCGCGAACTTTTTATGAAATCAGCATTGTAGGTTATGGCTCGAGCCCCACTTATTTTAGAGAGGCTATGAAACGAATGATAATAGATGGTTCAGTGTCTAAAATGTATTACCAAACAGCACTTTTGGCAGCGAAAACTAAGGAACAAAAAGCAAAATGTATCTATATGTTGGCCAAGTGTGAACGAAATGATTTTTACAATCAGCGATATTATTTTCAGAACAAAAATTATTGGGAAGTGTATGGTGATAAAATTAATTTTCTGGCGTGGAACGGATTTAAAACATTAGAAAAAGATTATTCAGATACTAAATATTATCAGGATGTAATTAGAGAATGTGGTTATTTTAATACTTATGTGAATCAGTGATAGTGTAACTTTAGAATAAATATTTTGCAAATGAAAAAAATCGATCACATAGGTATTGCGGTAAAAGACCTGACTGTTTCGAATGTATTATTCGAAAAATTATTAGGCGTTTCACCCTATAAGCAGGAAGAAGTAGAGAGTGAAGGGGTGATTACTTCTTTTTTTAAAAGTGATACAAATAAAATTGAACTACTGGCTTCTGCTCATGAGAACAGTGTAATTGCTAAGTTTATAGAAAAAAAAGGAGAAGGCATACATCATATTGCTTTTGAGGTAGATGATATTCAGCATGAAATGGAAAGATTGAAAAAAGAAGGTTTTGATGTTTTGAATGAAAATCCTAAAAAAGGAGCCGATAATAAATTAGTGGTTTTTTTGCATCCTAAAAGTACAAATGGTGTTTTGATAGAGTTGTGTCAAACTATTAAGGAATTATAAAATTCTTTAGGGTTCTAAGAATCAGCTCTTTTCTACTGTCATTTTTTTAATGTCGGTGTATACTGAAAAACTAAGTTAAAAATATTTGGAGCAAACAAAAAATAGTAGTAATATTGCAAACTCTTAACCGGTCCTATAGCTCAGCTGGTTAGAGCACCTGACTCATAATCAGGTGGTCCCTGGTTCGAGCCCAGGTGGGACCACTAGTAAAATCAAGCCTTTACAGCAATGTAGAGGCTTTTTTTATTGAATAAATTTGGTAAAGATTGATAAGTGTAAACAAGAAGAAATACTTGAAAACGAGTTAAGAATAAAAACTTTTTGGTTTATTTTGTAATTTTATTTTTTGAATCGGGCTATTAAATTAGGTTTAAATCACTCAAAAAATCGATAAAAACCCTTTGAAATTAACGTTTTAAAGGGCTTTTTCTTATGTGCGGAATTCGTTTAAATGTATATCTTTGTTCCTGATACAGGATAAATTTTTTCTATAAGTGTTTTTTTTAAAATTCATGATAAGAATATTAAATAAATATAGTTTTTTAGTTGCTTGCTTTTTTGTGAGTTTTGTTATGATGGCAGATATTCCTCCTCCTAATGGATTAGAGTGTTGCAAAGATTATGAGCCAGAAGGTACGGATCCTCCTTCTCAACAATATTTAGATTGTATCGAAGCGGAGACAGAAGAGCCTGGGTCATATTGTAATCCTATTGTGTCTATTGATAACTCAATTTATGTTTTGATAACTGGTTTGGGTGGAGGGGTATTAGCTTTATTAGTTGTATATAGAGGAATAAAACGAAAAAAAACTCCCATGTAAATTAGAGTTTTTTTTATGGGTTATCTCAATTGATTCAGTCGAGAGACATATTTCCCTATAACATCAAATTCCAGATTGATTTTAGAACCAACTACGAAATTTTTAAAATTAGTGTGTTCGTGAGTGTAAGGGATGATTGCTACACTAAATTGATTTTTTTGAGAATTTACAACCGTTAAGCTTACTCCGTTGACGGTAATAGAGCCTTTTTCAATGGTGAGATTATTTAGTTTGTCGTCATATTCAAAGGTGTAAAGCCAGCTTCCGTTTGTTTCCTGAATGGAAATACAATTACCCGTCTGGTCCACATGACCCTGAACAATATGTCCGTCTAAGCGGTCTCCCAGTTTCATGGCTCTTTCAAGATTCACCAGATCGCCGACTTCCCATTCACCTAAATTTGTTTTTTTTATGGTCTCATCAATAGCGGTTACTGTGTAACTGTTCTCCTTTATCGCTACAACAGTAAGGCATATTCCGTTATGGGCTACACTTTGGTCTATTTTGAGTTCGTTAGTAATGGTTGCGTCTATTGTTACGTGGATATTGTCTTTTTCTTTTTTTATTTCCTGGATGGTTCCAAGGGTTTCTATGATTCCTGTAAACATTCTTGTTTTATTTTACTAAATTTGCACTTCAAAATTAGCAATAAAAAACTTGTGGATATGATTAAAAATGCAGAAAATATTATCATAGGAATTTCAATTGGGGATTTAAATGGTATTGGAAGCGAGGTTGTTCTGAAAACATTTGAAGATATTCGGATGTTAGAGTTTTGTACACCTGTTATTTTTGCAAATGTGAAAATCTTATCTTTTATAAAAAGAAATTTAGAATCTGCTGTCGTTCTTCACGGAATTGATAAATTAGACCAAATTGTTCCGGGTAAAATTAATGTGTTGAATGTTTGGAGGGAAGGTGTGGATTTGAATTTAGGAGTAAATGATGATAAGGTAGGGGAATATGCTATAAAATCTTTTGTTGCTGCTACAAAAGCATTAAAAGATGGATTGGTAGATGTTTTGGTGACTGCTCCTATAAATAAGTATAACGTACAATCGGAAGATTTTAAATTTCCCGGACATACAGATTATCTGGATCAGGAATTAGAAGGAGATGCTTTGATGTTTATGGTGCAGGATAATTTAAGAGTAGGTTTGTTGACAGATCATGTGCCTATTAATGAAGTAGCTTCGCGATTGACAGAAGAATTGATTGTAAAAAAAATAGAAACTGTAAAAAAATCACTGATACGTGATTTTAGTATTGCTACTCCTAAAATTGCCGTTTTAGGACTAAATCCGCATTGTGGTGACGGAGGAGTTATTGGGAAAGAAGATGAGGAGCTGATTAAGCCGGTTTTGAAAAAAATGTTTGATAAAGGAACAGCGGTGTTTGGACCTTTTGCAGCTGATGGTTTTTTTGGCAGCGGTCATTATGAAAAATTTGATGCTGTTATTGCTGCTTATCACGATCAGGGATTGGTTCCTTTTAAAACATTATCTTTTGGAAAAGGGGTTAATTTTACTGCAGGATTGAGTAAGGTAAGGACTTCTCCGGATCATGGAACGGCATATGATATCGCCGGAAAAGGGGTTGCTGATTTTAATTCGTTTAAAGAAGCAGTCTATTTGGCGATAGATGTCTATCGTTCAAGGATTCAGTATGAAGAAATGACTGAAAAGCCGCTAAAAGTTAGAGAAAAATAAATGTAAATAAAAAAAGATTAATAACGTTATTGGATTTATAATAATTTTATATCTTTGCACCCCGTTCTGAAGCTTCAGAATTGGGCAAAATTATGTTGAAATGAACAGGACAAAAGAATTTTTAATTCCTTTCGTGGGTTTAAAACTGGGGAAACATCATTTTGAATATCAGATAAATAATGCGTTCTTTGAGAACTTTGAGTATGATGAATTTCAAAATTCAGAGGTCAAAGTTTCAGTAGTGTTAGAAAAAAAAAGCAACATGCTTGAGTTGAGTTTTAAGCACAAAGGGACAGTAAATGTGCCTTGCGACTTAACGGGTGAAGATTTTGATTTGCCAATTAAAGGTAAAATGAAATTGATCGTTCGTTTTGGTGAAGAGTTTAATAATGATAATGAAGAGTTGCTGATTTTGCCTTTCGGTGAATTTGAAATAGATATTATACAGTATATCTATGAGATGATTGTGCTGTCAGTACCTTTAAAGCGGGTTCATCCGGGAGTGAAAGACGGAAGTTTAAAAACCGATGCTTTAGAAAAACTGAATGAATTACAAATTAAAGAGGCAGATAAAAAAGAGAATAAAGAAGAAGATATAGACCCGCGCTGGGACAAATTAAAGCAACTATTAACGGATAAATAATATAGTAAAATGGCACATCCTAAAAGAAAAATCTCGAAAACAAGAAGAGATAAGAGAAGAACACATTATAAAGCTACAGTAGCACAAATCGCTACTTGTCCTATTACAGGTGAAGCACATTTATACCACAGAGCTTACTGGCATGAAGGGAAAATGTACTATAGAGGACAAGTGGTTATTGATAAGTCAGAAGCTACTTTTGCATAATACGTTTTTATAGATAATACGAGAACTCTCACACTATGTGAGAGTTTTTTATTGTTTGCAATTTTCGTTAAATAAGAGGTTTTTAAAGATAAAGGGTTTAGATTTTTTTTGTATTTTTAACCCCTTTTTAAACGTTTCTT
This sequence comes from Flavobacterium plantiphilum, assembly GCF_046000495.1. Classification (NCBI taxonomy): domain Bacteria; kingdom Pseudomonadati; phylum Bacteroidota; class Flavobacteriia; order Flavobacteriales; family Flavobacteriaceae; genus Flavobacterium; species Flavobacterium plantiphilum. The sequence continues at coordinate 109,101 of NZ_JBELQA010000002.1, read as the reverse complement.
TTTGTGTGCTCACAAAAAGGAAAATATCCGAATAAAATGAATAAAATTACAGCCGCAATTACTGCAGTTGGAGCTTATGTTCCAGATTTTGTGCTTTCAAACCAGATTCTTGAAACCATGGTGGACACAAACGATGAATGGATTACATCGCGTACAGGAATAAAAGAAAGAAGAATTTTGAAAGATGCTGATAAAGGAACTTCTTACTTAGCCATAAAAGCAGCTGAGGATTTAATAACTAAAGCCAATATAAATCCGTTAGAAATTGATTTGGTTTTAATGGCAACAGCCACTCCGGATATGCAGGTTTCGGCAACTGGAGCTTATGTTGCTAGTCAAATAGGTGCTACAAACGCCTTTGCTTATGACTTACAGGCAGCCTGTTCCAGTTTTTTATACGGAATGTCTACAGCTGCAGCCTATATAGAATCAGGAAGATATAAAAAAGTCTTACTTATAGGTGCTGATAAAATGTCATCTATAGTAGATTATACAGACAGAACTACGTGCATTATTTTTGGAGACGGAGCGGGAGCAGTTTTATTTGAACCTAATCATGAAGGTTTAGGATTGCAGGATGAGTATTTAAGAAGTGACGGTGTAGGTCGTGATTTTCTGAAAATTGATGCCGGAGGCTCTCTTCACCCGACAACTATTCAAACAATAGAAGAAAAAAGACACAGTATAAGACAAGATGGAAAAACGGTGTTTAAATATGCTGTTACTAACATGGCCGATGCCAGTGAACAAATTCTTAAAAGAAATAATCTGACTAATGAAGATGTGAGTTTCTTAGTGCCACATCAGGCAAACAAGCGTATTATTGATGCTACTGCCAGCAGGATGAATCTGGAAGAATCTAAGGTTTTGATGAATATTGAAAAATACGGAAACACTACATCAGCAACTTTACCACTTGTTTTAAATGATTTTGAACATTTGTTTAAAAAAGGAGATACTATTATTTTTGCAGCATTCGGAGGAGGTTTTACCTGGGGTTCTATCTACCTGAAATGGGCGTATAACAAACAATAAATTTAAACTAAAATCACAAATATTATGGATTTAAAAGAAATTCAGAACCTAATCAAATTTGTATCTAATTCTGGTGTTGCCGAAGTAAAACTGGAAATGGATGATGTTAAAATTACCATTCGAACTACATTAGAAACAACAGCTCCAGAGCCAACTTATGTGCAGCAATTACCTGCTCAGGCTCCGGTACAACAAATTATAGCAACACCTGCAGCTCCGGCTTCAGCACCTGTTGCAGCCGCTCCAGTAGCTGAAGATTCTAAATTTGTTACTATAAAATCACCAATGATTGGTACTTTTTATAGAAAACCATCTCCGGATAAACCTATGTTTGTTGAAGTAGGAACTTCTATCTCAAAAGGAGATGTACTTTGTGTTGTGGAAGCGATGAAATTATTCAACGAAATCGAGTCTGAAATTTCTGGAAAAATCGTTAAAATTTTAGTTGATGATATGTCTCCGGTTGAATTTGATCAGCCATTATTTTTAGTAGATCCATCTTAATTAATTATGAATTATAAATTATGAAGTGATTTTGTAATCGATCATAATTTTAAAAACTCATAACTCATAAATCATAACTCAAAAGAGATGTTTAAAAAAATATTAATTGCAAATAGAGGGGAGATTGCACTTCGTGTAATCAGAACTTGTAAAGAAATGGGTATTAAGACAGTAGCCGTTTACTCTACTGCCGATGCAGAAAGTTTACACGTAAAATTTGCTGATGAAGCTGTTTGTATCGGACCTGCACCAAGTAACCTTTCTTATTTGAAAATGTCAAATATTATTGCAGCAGCCGAAATTACTAATGCTGATGCAATACATCCGGGATATGGATTCCTTTCTGAAAATTCCAAATTCTCTAAAATCTGTCAGGAACATGGTATTAAGTTTATTGGAGCTGCACCAGAAATGATTGACAGAATGGGAGATAAAGCTTCTGCTAAATCTACTATGATTGAAGCTGGTGTTCCTTGTGTTCCTGGTTCTGAAGGAATTTTAGAATCTTTTGAACAAGCACAAAAAGTAGCCAAAGAAATAGGATATCCTGTTATGATGAAAGCTACTGCCGGTGGTGGCGGTAAAGGAATGCGTGCCATCGGGAAAGAAGAAGAACTTCATAAAGCATGGGAAAGTGCACGTCAGGAAGCAGCAGCTGCTTTTGGAAATGACGGAATGTACATGGAGAAATTAATTGAAGAACCCCGTCATATTGAAATTCAGGTCGTAGGAGATGCTTACGGAAAAGCCTGCCACCTTTCTGAAAGAGATTGCTCGGTTCAAAGACGTCACCAAAAATTAACAGAAGAAACTCCTTCTCCGTTTATGACTGACGAACTGCGTCAGAAAATGGGGGAAGCTGCCGTAAAAGCTGCCGAATATATTAAGTATGAAGGTGCCGGAACGGTTGAATTTCTGGTTGATAAACACCGCAACTTCTATTTCATGGAAATGAATACCCGTATTCAGGTAGAACATCCTATTACAGAACAGGTAATTGATTACGATTTAATTCGTGAACAAATTATGGTAGCAGCCGGAATTCCGATTTCAGGTAAAAATTATTTGCCGCAATTGCATGCTATCGAATGTCGTATCAATGCCGAAGATCCATATAATGATTTTAGACCTTCACCAGGAAAAATCACTACATTACATATGCCAGGTGGTCATGGAGTGCGTTTAGATACTCATGTGTATTCAGGATATACTATTCCGCCAAATTATGATTCGATGATTGCTAAATTGATTACTACTGCACAATCTCGCGAAGAAGCAATTAGTAAAATGAGAAGAGCATTAGACGAATTTGTAATTGAAGGAATCAAAACTACAATTCCTTTCCACAGACAATTAATGGATGATCCGCGTTATATTGCAGGTGATTATACTACTGCTTTTATGGATACTTTTAAAATGAATGATCCGGAATAAAAAGTCTTTGTCGATATAATATGAGAAGCCGTACAGTGATGTGCGGCTTTTTTTATGCAATAAAGTGTGTAAAAAAGATACAGTTCGCTCCGATTTTACACACTATTACCCAAAACGTAAAAACACTCTGTTTTTGTAAATCATTGTAAATCATAGGTTTTATTGTTTTTTTTACCTCTTTATAAATTGTTGGTATAATAATTTCAATGTTCTAAGTGTAAAACAATAATAATATTAAAATATACACATCATGAAAAAATTAATTTTAGCAACAGCGATCGTATTAGGAGGTTTGTCAACAATGAATGCACAGGCACAAGAAACTACAACTCCTGCTCAAACGCAACAAGCAGCTCCTGCAACAGATGAATTTAAAGAAATCAAAGTGGAAGAAGTTCCAGCAGCAGTGACTGAATCTCTAAAAAAAGCATATCCGGATGCAGTAATCAATAAAGCCCATATGAACGGTAAAAATGAATACCAGTTAGACGTTAAAGTTGGCGATAAAGAAGGTGCTTTGTATGCTGACAAAACAGGAAAATGGATTCAAAAATAAAAACACCCTTTTAATAAAACTCAAATAACAACAAAATAATAATTTTTAAAAAACATATATCATGAAAAAATTAATCTTATCAGCAGCAATCGTATTAGGAAGTTTAACAACCATGTCAGCTCAGGATCAGGCTCCTGCCGAAGATCAAAATGCCGCTCCTACAGAACAGACAGCGCCGGCAACGGATCAGGCTACACCGGCAGAAGAAGCCACTGTAGCGCAGGAAGTAAATGCATACAACGAAATTAAAACAGAAGAAGTTCCTGCAGCAGTAACCGAAGCTTTAAAGAAAGCATATCCGGATGCAGTACTCAACAAAGCTTCTGTAAACGATAAAAAAGAGTATGAATTACAAGTTAAAGTTGGCGATAAAGAAGGACTTTTATATGCTGATGAAACAGGTAAATGGATTGAAAAAAACTAAAATTACAACATAAATAAGTAATAATAATATATTTAAAAAAACATATATCATGAAAAAATTAATCTTATCAGCAGCAATCGTATTGGGAAGTTTAACAACAATGTCAGCTCAGGAAACTCCGGCTCAGGATCAAAACGCAACTCCTACAGAGCAAACAACTCCGGCGGCAGATCAGGCAGCTCCTGCAACTGAAGAGGCAACTCAGACAACCGGTGTTTACAATGAAATAAAATCAGAAGATGTTCCTTCTGCGGTGTCTGAATCTTTAAAGAAAGCGTATCCGGATGCTGAACTGACTAAAGCGTATGTAAACGATAAAAAAGAGTATAAGTTAGAAGTGAAAATGGGGGATAAAGAAGGTGCTTTATACATGGATGAAACAGGGAAATGGATTCAGAAATAATCCTGAAAAAGTTATTCACATCAACAGTAAATTATACTGGGAAGTATAATGGTCTTAATACTCACACTTAGGAAGAGGCAAGTCCTGCAGAGCAAACAGCTCCGGAAACTGAAATTTTTAAAAAACCGTATCCGGATGCTGTTTTATCTGAATCCTATGTAAATTATAAAAAGAGTATAAGTTAGAAATGACAGTTAAAGACCAATCGGCTACTGTTTTTACAGATGTCGATGGGAACTGGTAAAAAATAAGTTGGTGAATTAACTTATTGTTTATTGAAAAGGAGGTTGTAATTTACAACCTCTTTTTTTTTGCATAATTTTATGAAATTCCAATAATATAAATCTTATTTTAGCATAAAATGTGCTAGTAATGCTGAAGATTTTAATTATTGAAGATGATATTTCGTTTTGCAAACTTTTAGAAAAGTTTCTAATCAAAAATAATTATGCAGTTAGTATTGCTTTTTCGGCAACAGAAGCACGTTTGCTGACTCAAAACGTAGTATTTGATCTTATATTAACTGATTTACGATTGCCTGATGCAGACGGTATTGAGTTACTGGCAGAATTTAAAACTAAATATCCTGAGACTCCGGTAATTTTAATGACAGGCTATTCAGAAGTGAGCACTGCCGTAAAAGCTATTAAAAATGGCGCCTCTGATTATATTTCGAAACCCTTCAATCCTGATGAGGTCCTGGTAGTTATAAGTAATGCATTAGCTAAAGATAAGACTAGTGATAAACCAACAAAACAAACTCAAAAACCATCGGTTAAAGAAAAGCTTTCTAAAGAGTATGTGCAGGGAATTTCTACAGCTTCAAAAAAACTTTCAGAACATATTAAACTGGTAAGTCCTACGGATATGTCCGTTTTAATTATTGGTGAAAGCGGAACAGGGAAAGAAGTAATAGCACAAAGCATTCATCAACAAAGTCACCGCAAACAGAATAATTTTATTGCTGTTGATTGTGGAGCAATTCCAAAAGAACTGGCAGCAAGCGAATTTTTCGGACATCTGAAAGGTTCTTTTACAGGAGCTATTTCTGATAAAACAGGCTACTTTGAAGCAGCAAGTGGCGGAACTCTTTTTCTGGATGAAATAGGAAATTTATCTTATGAAAATCAAATCCAGTTGTTGCGTGCTTTACAGGAACGGAAAATTAAACCTGTAGGCAGCAATAAAGAAATTGAAGTAGATATCCGGATTATTACAGCTACCAATGAAGATTTGCGTGAAGCAGTCAAAAATGGTGATTTCAGGGAAGATTTATACCATAGGATTAATGAATTTTCAATTCACTCGCCTTCGCTTGCAGAACGTGAAGAAGATCTGATTTTATTTGCAGAATTTTTTCTTGAAAAAGCCAATGCGCAATTGCACAAAGAAGTCATCGGGTTTTCAAAAGAAGTGGTTGCGATTTTTCAAAATTACAACTGGCCCGGAAATTTAAGAGAATTACAGAATTGTGTTAAACGCGCTACTTTATTAACGCAGGGCGATTTTATTGAAAGTGCTGTATTGCCTGTTGAATTTTTTACTCAAAATGAAACCAAAAAGGATTCTTTTTCTTTGTCCGAAAATGAAAAAGAAGCCATTGAAAATGCTTTGTTCAAAACAAAAAATAACAAATCAGAAGCGGCAAAACTTTTACAAATTACCCGAAAAACTTTGTACAATAAACTCAAGTTGTACGATATTCATTAAATAGATTTTTCCAGATCCAGGAGCAATACTTTTATTTTTGATTTTAAATCAGTAAAAAGTGTTTTTAATTCCGCATCATTATAATCTAATGATTCAAGATTGTTTAAAATTCTGGCGATTTCTAAGGCTTCAATCTGTTTGAACATAGGAGCCATTTTATGTGCTACCTGTTTAATCCTGTCATAATCAGCTGTTTTTATACTGTTTTCCAGCATAAAAAGATTGGAATTAGTTGATGAAATAAATGATTGAACTACTGTTTTTATCGCTTCGTTGTCCTCTTTTAAGAATAGTTTTAGTGAATCCAAAGAAAATAACTGATTCTCATTTTTTATTTTTTTTATTTCGTTTTCCTGAACAGGAAGAGTTTCTTTATTAAAAATAGCATCTATAGTTTGTAAAAGGATAGAAGGAGTAAAGGGTTTTTTGAGAACTGCGGTGAAACCTGCTTTTTTGTATATTTCTTCTGCCAGATCTGTTCTTCCGGTTACTGCTATAACGGGCTGTTTATGATATGATTTTTTCTTCTTTTTTAATTTTTTAATCAGTTCAAACCCGTCTGTTACTGGCATTTGTATATCGGTAATAAGCATGTCAAAAGGTTCAGAGATTAAATTTTGTAAGGCTTGCTCAGCATTAGAGAATGAAATTACGGTATAGAACTCCTTTAAAACTTCGGTAGTGAGTTGTAGTAAATCAGCATCATCGTCCACTACTACAATAGTTTTGTTTGACTGAGCAGGTGTAAAAACTACAGGATTTTTCTCTTCAGTTAGCTGTTGCCCGTCAAAAGTTACAGGCAGGACTATTTCAAAACAGCTTCCTTTTTTAGAACTGTTTTTCAGATATAAGTCTCCGCCTAAAAGTGCGATTATTTTTCTTGAAATGGCTAATCCCAGACCGGTTCCGCCATATTTTTTTTCGATAGTTTCATTGGCCTGTGCAAATTCTTCAAAAATCAGATTCTGACTTTCTTTTTCAATCCCTATTCCCGAATCTTCAATGATTATAAACGCTTTTTGAGATTTAGAGTCAAAAATAACCGCTATTCTGATAAAGCCCTCTTCAGTGAATTTATAGGCATTACCAATGATATTAATTAAAACCTGTTTCAATCGGAAAGCATCACCAATGATTGGTTTTTTGAGTTTTTCATCAATGGAAATCTGTAGCTCAATATTTTTTTGTGAATATACCGACTGCAAATTTGCGGTGACTTCCTGTATGGTTTGGAATAAGGAAAATGATTTTTTTTCAAGATTAATTTTCCCTGCTTCAATTTGTGAAAAATCCAGTAAATCCTGAACCAGTCTGGAAATATATTCCGAAGAGTTTTTGATATTACTCGTAAAATAGGACTGCTTGCTGCTTAAGGTTGATTTTCCTAATAATTCAGCATAGCCCATAATGGTGCTTAATGGTGTTTTTAAATCATGGCTGACGGTAGAAATGAGTTGTTCCCTGCTTCTGAGTAAATTTTGAGTTTTAAAATTGGCAATTTCCAATTGTTTTTTATACGATTGTGTTTTTGAAAAATCACTGGCAATTAGTATCGAGAAAACAATAGTGAGCAACAAACCTAATATAGCAGCATAGGTCACTATCTGGTTGATTTTTTTTAAGGATTTTTCTTTTTCATTGTTGTTTTTTACTGAGGAAGTAATGATTTCCTGTTCGATGACACGAAGTACTTTTCTTAACTGATCTGAAATTAAAATTTCATTAGTAAGCAATTTACTTTCCTGAATACTTAAGGATTCTTTTTTCTTTTCGGTTTCCCGTTTTACTTTGCTCAATAATCGTTTAGAAGCTGCTAAAATGGAATCCGTTTCTTTTTTGGTGAGGGTATTGCTGGTATCATCGGGAATATTCTGATTGAGATAATCAATATAATTTTGTAAAATGTTCCGTTGATGGCTGTTTAATTTTTCAGGATTTCTGGTGAAATCCTGTAGTTTTAATTTGCTGAGTGATAATTCAAGTTGGGTTAATTCCTGAATAGCTTCATTTACAGAAGCTTCATCAGAAGTTTTATTTTTGATTGCTTTGAGGTGTTTGATATTTTGTGTTTTTTCGGTAAGCAATACCATTACACTATCCAGTAATTTTATTTGATATTCGCTGGAGAGTGTTTTTTTTAAAGAACCAATCCGCTTCTGTAAAGCATTAGTTTCCTGAATGTATTCTTTATAATCGGTCTCAGAATTAGACTGAATTGTTTTTCGTGCTAAACTTTCTGTTTTATATACATTAGAAAAAAGCTGACTTACTTTTAAAACTTTATTTTTTTCAAAAGCTATTTTGTTTTCAATTTTAGAATAATCCATATTTTCAGTGTATAAAATCCAGCCTACACCTGCAACAAGTGCTACTAGAATCATATAACTGATAAATACTTTTACAGGAATGTTACTGTTTTTGTTTCCCATTTTAATACTCTGATTATTATTTTCTATAAAGTTTCTTTTAGCCATTTAAAAAATTCTCTTTGCCAGATTTGTGCATTTTGCGGTTGTAATACCCAATGGTTTTCTTCCGGAAAATAGAGCAATCGGCTTTTAATTCCGCGCAATTGTGCCGCTTGAAAAGCTTCTTGTGCCTGACCGGTTGGCACACGAAAATCTTTTCCGCCCTGAATGACTAGCAGGGGTGTATTCCAGTTTTCGACCCGGTTTATCGGATTGAATTCGTTGTATGCTTTTTGAGCCGCAGTATTGTCTTTTTCCCAATATGGACCACCAAAATCCCAGTTGCTAAAGAATATTTCTTCGGTAGTTCCGTACATACTTTGGGTATTGAATACGCCATCGTGTGCAATAAAAGTTTTAAAACGATTTTGATGGATTCCGGCTAAATAAAACACAGAATAACCACCAAAACTGGCACCAATACAGCCCAACCGATTGGCATCAACATAACTTTCCTGAGCTACATCATCAATAGCAGAAAGATAATCGTTCATTACTTGTCCGCCCCAGTCTTTGCTGATTTGTTCGTTCCATTCAACCCCGTGACCGGGCATTCCACGACGATTAGGAGCCACAATAATATAATCATTGGCAGCCATTAATTGAAAATTCCATCGGTAAGAATAAAACTGGGTCAACGCACTTTGAGGTCCACCCTGACAATATAATAGAGTTGGATATTTTTTTGAAACATCAAAATTAGGTGGAAAAATAAGCCAGACCAGCATTTTTTTACCATCAGTAGTAGTTACATATCTTTTTTCGGTTTTGCTTAAAGCCAAAGACTGATAAATTTCAGTATTAATATGGGTTAATTGTTGCCAAATATTTTCAACTAAATCATAGGAGAATATTTCAGCCGCATGATTGGTGTCTTCTCTGCTGACTATAATTTTTGTATTATTAAAACCAGTCAGATTTGTAATGTCAAAATAACCATCGGTGATTTGTTGCACTTGAGGCAGCATCTTTGTAAGTTCCGGAAAATAGACTTCAAATAATTGTTTTGTGCCGTCAATGGGAGCGATGAAATATATTTTTTGGCTATCTTCACTCCAAATAAAACTATCCACTGTTCCATCCCAATGTGCTGTTAAGTTGATTTTCAGTCCTTGAAAAAGAACAATAATATCATTTTTATCGGCTTCATAACCATCCCGTTTCATTTGCAGCCATGCTAGAATTCCTGTAGCTGAAAACTGTGGCGCTACATCATAACCTGCATTTTCTTCCGTAAGATTAGTGGTTTTAGCTGTTTGTAATTCGTATTGAAAAATATTAGTATTGGTAGAAAGGGCATATTGTGTACCTGTTTTTTTCTTTGATACATACAGAATATTTTTACTGTCCGGAGACCAGATGTAATCTTCATCTCCACCAAAAGGTTTTTGCGGGCAATCAAAAAGTTCGTTTTCCATGATGTCCTTTTGCGGAGCATCATCTTTATCTTCTTTATAAAAAACATGATTAAATTTGCCTTCATTCCAGCTATCCCAATGGCGGTAATTTAAAGAATCATAAATTTGAACGTCAGCTTTTTCCAGTTCAGGATAAAAATCTTTCCCTAAGACATTTTCCAGTTTTACTTCCTGATGGGAAAGCAGGTATTTGCCATCAGGCGATAGTTTTTTATTGATTAAAATTGTATTCGGGTCTTCAATTTCAGTAGGATTTCCGCCATTTATGGGAATAAAATAATTTTTGATTTCCTGTTTGTTTTCTTCAACTGAAGGTGTACTTACTTTATAAACAATATATTTTTTGTCTTTGGATATCCCCAGAGTTGTTATCCGTTTTAATTGCCACAGTAAGGAGGCTGTCATTTTATTTTGAGTCATGTTTTGAAGCTAACATTTATTTAGAACCATAAAAATAGGAATTTTAAAATGGCTGGTTCCGGTATTGTAAAGGTTTTAAGATTTAATTGAGAAATAAGAATAAATGTTATTGGATGATTAATTAAAAAAAGTAATTTTACCTTATCTAGAAAATACGGATAGTTTATGAGTGTCTGTATTTTATTTTTTTTCAAAAAAAGTATCAGGAGAATAGCATAAATGGCAACAAAAATCACACCTAAAAAATCAAATTCAAAACCTCAAACTAAGAAGTCGCAGGGATTTATGGCTAAAATGAGGAGGATTGTATTAAAAATTATTTTGTGGTTTATAGGTCTTTCTTTGTTTTTTGTAGTCTTTTTTAAATTTGTTCCGGTACCTTTTACGCCGCTTATGCTAATCCGTGCTATTGAAAACAAAGCGGCGGGTAAGCCTGTTTATTTCAACCATGACTGGGAACCATTGGAAAACATTTCGGTTAATTTACAAAAAGCTGTTATTGCCAGTGAAGACGGTTTGTTTTTAAAACATCATGGTTTTGATTTTAAAGCCATGCAAAAAGCCTATAAAAACAACGAGCGCGGCAGAAGAATAAAAGGCGGAAGCACTATTTCCCAGCAAACGGCAAAAAATGTTTTTCTCTGGCAGGGACGTAGTTATGTCAGGAAAGCTCTTGAGGCTTATTTTACAGTTTTGATTGAGTTGATTTGGGGAAAGGAACGCATAATGGAAGTGTATCTCAATAGTATAGAAATGGGCAATGGCGTCTATGGAGCTCAGGCTGCTGCCGAACACTGGTACCGAAAAGATGCCGCTAATTTAACACCAAGACAGGCAGCAGGAATTGCAGCCATTTTACCTAATCCCCGAAAATTTACCGCTACCAGTTCTTCGTCCTATATCAACAGAAGAAAAGACAAAATTGTACGTGTAATGCGCACAGTGGGAAAAATAGAATATTAAATGCAATCAAAAAAAGTACTTTTTTTCTGTTTTTTTTTATTGATTTCGGCAAATGCAGTAAGTCAGAAAGCTCCTTTTGAAATAGGTATCGTTACCGATAATGATTTATATACTTCTACTAAAAATGACCAGTATTATACCAATGGACTGGAAATTTTTTACAGGTATTTATCTTCAAAAAATAAACCGAATGTTTTAAAAAGAATAAATGAAATTAAGGCAGGACAATATATGTACAGCCCCAGATTCATTTATGTTGATGAAGAACAAATGTTTGACAGACCGTTTGCAGGTTACCTTTTTGGTCAGTTTGGCAGAACCACCTTTTACAGCAATCAGTCCGTATTTAAAAAACAGCTCCAGATAGGTGTTCTGGGACCTAATTCTTTTGCAGATAAGATACAAAAGGGAACGCACCGTTTATTTAATTACACTGCTTTTGAAGAGTGGAAATATCAAATTCATAATGCCTTCGGACTGCAATTTAATGTTTTGTTTGCTAAAGCTTTTTCGGGCAATAAACAAAGAGACAGAGTTGATTTTCATTGGCAGTCTGAGGCAAAATTGGGCACAATTTTTACGTCTTTTTCTACAGGGTTTGTTACAAGAATTGGAATTAAAAAATTAGTTCCTCTTTCGGAGTCTAATTTTTATGGTGCTTCATTGACAACTGAAAAGGAAGGTGTAAAAGAGGAGTTTTATTTTTATATGGCTCCTTATTTTAATTACCAGATGTATGATGCCACTATACAGGGAAGCCTTTTTAGTAACAGCAGCCCGGTTACTTTTGATGTCATTCCGTTTCGTTTTAATGCCGAAGCAGGATTGAGATACCGAAAAAAAAATCTGAATCTTTCTTATGCTTTTGTTTACAGGGGAAAAGAAGTAAAGTTTTATAGAAATATAGGGTATTTTTATGGTTCAATAGGTATTTCCTATATTTTTAATAATTCAAGTCACTAGTTTAAAATCGAATCGAACATACCAGCACAATCAGTTTTGTTGTTAGAATTGGAATAAAAAAGTAGTAGTTTTGTCTGGTACTATATTTCAGGATAGTACTTTTTAGATAAACATTATGATTGTATGAAAATAAACAAATGGATTTTTGGAGTTTTGTTGATTGTTATTAGTGCTTGCAATAACAAAGCGCAGCTTGTCAAAGAACAGCCTAAGGATGTTTCGACGCCTCCTAATATGGTTTGGATTCCGGGAAATAGTTTTACGCAGGGAGCAAAGGAAAATGATCGCTTAGCACTCGAACACGAGAAACCGGCACATAGTGTGGCAGTGGATGGTTTTTTTATGGATATCACCGAAGTGACCAATGCCAGTTTTAAAAAATTTGTCGATGAAACACATTATGTAACTACTGCCGAAAGACCTATTATATGGGAAGAATTCAAAAAAAGTCTGCCTGAAGGAACACCTAAACCGGCCGATTCATTATTGCAACCTGGGTCTTTGGTTTTTAATGAGAAAGTAAAAAATGTGACCAATTATACTGATTTTCGCCAATGGTGGAAATGGGTAAAAGGAGCAAACTGGCGTCATCCGGAAGGAGATAACTCTGATATCATTGGAAAAGAAAATTATCCCGTAGTTCATATTTCTTATGAAGATGCTCAGGCTTATTGTAAATGGGCAAAACGCCGATTACCTACAGAAGCCGAATGGGAACTGGCTGCAATGGGTAATTTAAAAAATCCGGTTTACAGCTGGGGAGATGATGCCTCAAAAACAGACAAAGAAGCCAATACCTGGCAGGGTGATTTCCCTAATTACAACAGTAAAAGCGATGGCTATTCGGCTTTAGCAGCAGTAAAATCATTTGTTCCAAACTCATTGGGGATTTATGATATTGCAGGAAATGTTTGGGAATACACTCAGGATTGGTACAACGTAAATTATTATCAGGAGTTATTTTCGAAAGGAGAAACTACCAGAAATCCTCAGGGAGCTAACGAAGCTTGGAATCCTGCCAATCAATATGAAAAAGAGCGAATTATAAAAGGCGGTTCTTTTTTATGTAATGAATCGTATTGTTCCAGTTTCAGAATCTCTGCCCGAATGGGAATGGCGGAAGGTTCCAGTTCTAATCATGTAGGTTTTAGAACCGTAGTTGATTTAAAAATGCTTCAAAAAGATTAATTTTTGAAACTGTAAAAAATTATAAAACCGTTTCGTTTAAAAAAGCGAAACGGTTTTTTTGTAGTTTCGTCAGAAGTAATTCCATATTAGAATTCCAAATAATAATTATGAGTATTCATTTTCGGCGAATTTTACCAATGCTGTTCTTGTGTTTTTGTGTATTTCTAAATGCGCAACAATCTTTCGTATTTACAGCTATCGATTCTAAAAACGGGCTATCGGAGAATAGGGTTCGATCTATTCTTCAGCTTCACGACGGACGAATGGTTGTTACTACCGAAGGTGTTACCAATATTTATGACGGAACTTCCTTTAAATATTTGCATTTAAAAGGCAATAACATTTCCCGATTAACTGGTTATTCAGGATTTCATCACGGATATGTGGATAAAGAGTATGTCTGGATAAAAGACAAAGGAAAGCTGATGTGTATTGACATTAAACAGGAACATTTTGTGACCAAACCCGATAGTGTTTTATCTAAATTGGGAATTCGGGAACCCATAGCTGATTTTTTTGTCGATACTTCTAAGAATTATTGGGTGCTTACTTCTTCCGATAAGTTGTTATTTCGAAATGCTAAAAACGGAAAGATTTCAGTTTTTCTTAAAAATGTTTCTGCCCGAAATGGAGTCAAAGACCAACTGTATGATGTAGCTGTTATCCGGCAACAACTCTTTCTTTTTTATAAAAACGGATTAATTGTTTGTTATGATTTGAATACGGCTAAAGAGTTGTACAAAACCAATTCGTTATCAAATCAGGAACAATTAAAGTATAATAATACGCTGATGGTGGTACAGTCAGACAACGCATTGTACCAAATCCGAAATGGGTCAACAGGCATTATGCTGGTTTACGATATTAAAAAACGAACACACACTAAAATACTCGAAACCGATTATTGGCTCAATACTATTTCATTGGATAACAAAGGAAACTTATGGGTGAGTTGCGCCATCGGATTGTGGTTTATTGACAAAAATTTGAAAGAAAAACATTTTATTCCGTCATTCCGATTGGTTGACGGAACTGAAGTAAATACTGAAGCCAGTACGTTGTATAACGATTCACAGGGCGGACTCTGGATTGGTACATTCAATCATGGACTATTATATTATCATCCTGAGCGATTCAAATTTAAGAATGTAGGTAAAACTTTTTTTGGAAAGCAATCAAAAGATATTGATGTCAGCTGCTTTGAGCAAACGGCAGAGAATACGATCTTGGTTGGAACCAAAAACGGATTGTACACCTATTTACCTGAAACTTTAAAACTTTCTGTTTTTTCGGGATTCCCAGCCGATGCAGATTGTCTTTCGATGACTAAAGATTTCCAAAACAGGATTTGGATTTGTACCAGAAATAAAGGAGTGTATTGCTTACAAAACAATCAGATACAACGTATTGATAAACTAGGTAAAAATTGTCGTTACATGGTTGAAAAACCGGATGGGCAGTTTTTAGCAGCAACAGCAGAAGGATTAGCTGATTATAATCCTGTAAGTGGTTTTTTCCAACTGTTACAGCTGAAATTAAAAGGGAAAGAATTAGGTTCTGTTTCTCAGCTGATTGCTTTTGACAAACAATCTTTTTTAGGAAGAAGTGATGCTGGATTATTTGTTTATAATTATAAAAATAATAAGATCAGCCAACCTCTGAAAGTACTTTTGAAGAATGAAAACCAACATTACACCGCTGTTTTCAAAGACAGTCGTGGGATTATATGGATTGGAACTCAGGATGGGTTAAGTGTCTGGCAGCCACCAAAAGCCGAATTACATACACTTTTTACAGATGACGGCTTAATTAATAACAGCATTAAAGGAATTACAGAAGACAAAAAAGGATTAATCTGGGTTACTACTGCGGGAGGAGTTTCCCGGATTGCAGTGGATAACAAAGAAAAGCAACTTCGTTTTTCGATGGCAAATTTTAAT
The DNA here is from genome assembly GCF_046000495.1 of Flavobacterium plantiphilum. Classification (NCBI taxonomy): domain Bacteria; kingdom Pseudomonadati; phylum Bacteroidota; class Flavobacteriia; order Flavobacteriales; family Flavobacteriaceae; genus Flavobacterium; species Flavobacterium plantiphilum. The sequence goes on along the minus strand of NZ_JBELQA010000002.1, from coordinate 93,675 downwards.
CATTTGGATGGTGTGATTGAAAATGAATTTACCACTTCGGCAATTTTTACTTCGGATAACGGACAGTTGTATATGGGCGGTGTAAATGGTTTTAACAGCATCGATTTACAGAAGCCCTGGTCGTCTAAACAATTACAAAAGCCTTTGTTTACGGGTTTGATGCTTTTTGGAACCCATGTAAAAACAGGGGAATCCTATGATGGCAATGTTATATTGAAAAATACAATTGCTACAACTAAAACTATAGCCTTAAACTACAATCAGAACTTTATAAGTGTTGCCTTTTCGGCATTGAATTATGTCAATCCCACGCAAACGTATTACCGCTATCGCTTGGAAGGCGTTGATGAAAACTGGCGTGAAATAGTGGCTCAAAATGGTACCGGAACTGCTTCTTATACTAATTTGGCTCCCGGAACTTACATTTTGAAAGTAAAAGCGGTCAGCAATAACAGAGAATGGTCGAAAGAGTATGCCGAAATCAAGATTGTTGTAAACCCACCTTTTTGGAAAACACCAATCGCTTATATTTTGTATCTGGCAGGTGTTTTACTGTTGCTTTATTTATCGTTGTCTTATTATAAAAAATGGACCAATCAGCAATTAATGCGAAAGAATGAAGAAAAACTGAATGAAATGAAATTTAGTTTTTTTACTAATGTCAGTCATGAATTCCGTACACCGCTTACGTTGATTATTAGCCCGCTGGAATCTGTTTTGAAAGAAATAAAAGAAACTGCTATTGAATCAAGAATCAAATTAGTGCACCGTCATGCGTTACATTTACAGCATTTGGTCAATCAGTTATTGGATTTTAGACGCTTGGAAATTTCGGGTGAAAAGCTGAATCTGACTTTTGGGGATGTAGTAGATTTTGTAATGCAGTTCGAAGATTTGTTTGGTAAATTGGCTGAAGAAAAACAAATCGATTTTTCGATACAATCTGAAATAACAGAGCTGTTCCTGTATTTTGATAAAGATAAATTGTATAAGGTAATCAGTAATTTACTGTCCAATTCCTTCAAATTTACTGCAAAAGAAGGAGCTATAATGGTTCGGATTTCACAAAAAAAGGCAGATGCTGTTTATTTAGAAATCATTGATTCGGGTTCGGGAATTTCAGAAAATGATTTACCAAATGTATTCAACCGTTTTTATCAGGCTTCGAGAACTCAGGGTGGAAGCGGGATTGGATTGCATTTGGTGAAAGAATATGTTGAGATGCATTCGGGAGAAATTATCGTAACGAGTGAACCTAATATAAAAACAGTATTTACAATTACAATTCCAACTCATCTTGTTCCGTTACAAACAGATTTGGAAATAAAAAATAAAGATTCACAGTTTTTAACGGAGAGTCAAAGTTTGCTGACAGATGTAAAAAAAGAGAAAATTTTGGTAGTGGAAGATAATGAGGATTTAAGGTCTTTTCTGGTGAATGAGTTAGCGAATACCTACGAAGTTTTTGAAGCTTCAGATGGTGAAGTAGGAGTGGATTTGGCATTGTCTAAATCTCCCGATTTAATTATAAGCGATGTAATGATGCCAAAAGTAAGTGGATTTGAATTATGCGAAAGCATAAAATCTAATGTGCAAACTTCACATATTCCCGTAATATTATTAACTGCCCGTTCCTCAGAAGAACTCAAAATTACAGGCTATCAGGCAGGAGCCGATGAATACTTGTCAAAACCCTTTAATCTCGATATTTTGTTGCTTCGAATAGAGAAATTAATTGCGCAGAAGAATCTTCGTCAAGCTGCTTTTTCTCAAAAATTAGCAGTAAACCCGAAAGAGATTACCATAACATCACTTGATGAACAGTTAATTGAAAAGGCACTTAGCTGTATGGAAAAAAACATGGATAATGCATCTTATTCTGTTCAGGAATTCAGTCAGGATCTGGGAATGGATCGAACGGTATTGTACAAAAAACTGCAATCTATTACAGGACTGGCTCCTTCGGAATTCATTCGTTCCATTCGATTAAAACGAGCCGCTCAACTATTAATTCAGGGACACTATTCCGTAGCTGAGGTATCCGAAAAAGTAGGTTTTAATACGCAAAAATATTTCAGTAAATATTTCAAAGAAGCTTTTGGAGTCAGTCCTTCAAAGTATGCCCAAAGTGAAAAAAATACTGATAATGAGTTACTATAAAGGAATAAACAACGAAATGTACCCATGAAAACAACATATCGTACCTATGCTTTTAAGTGAATAGATTTAGCTTTGGTTCTTTATTGATTAACTAAAAAAATAAACCAAATGAAAAATGCATTTCTGAGTAGAAACTCCAAGTATATGTTATTGCTTGCGATGTTTTCTTTTTCGTCTTTAGTAGCTCAAAGTTTTCAAAAAACAGCTTTGGGGATAAAAACAAAAATTCAGGCACTCGATGTAGAAGTCCAATTTTACAGTCCAACAATTGTTCGTGTTTTAAAATCACCCGAAGGAGTTGCTTTCAAAAAAGAGAGTTTATCTGTTACGAAAAAACCAGAAAGCACAAAATTCACAATGCAACAAAATGGAGATATCGTTTCGTTAAAAAGCGATAAAATGAAAGTGGATTTAGATTTGAAATCAGGTAAGATGTCCTTTAATACTCTTGCCGGAGCATCTCTTTTAAATGAGGCAGCATCAGGAGCAAGCTTTACTGATTTTAATGATGCAGGCTCTAAAACGTATAGCATCAATCAAAATTTTGAATTAGATAAAGACGAAGCTATTTATGGTTTGGGGCAACAACAACGTGGTCAGTTATCACTTCGTAATGCTAAAATCAATATGGTACAAGGGAATGTTGATGACTATGTTCCTTTTTTAGTTTCTACTAAAGGATACGGATTGTTTTGGGATAATTATTCGCCAACTGTTTTTGAAGATAAACCCGAAGTTACATCATTTAAGTCGGAAGTAGGGGATTGTATCGATTATTACTTTATGATTGGTGGAAATATTGATGGTGCTATTGCGGGTATGCGTGAACTTACCGGACAAGCGCCTATGTTTCCTTTATGGACCTTTGGCTATTGGCAAAGTAAGGAGCGCTATAAGAGCCAGGATGAATTGGTAGGTGTTGTGAGCAAATACCGCGAATTAGGAGTGCCACTGGACGGAATTATTCAGGATTGGCAATATTGGGGCAATAATTATTTATGGAATGCGATGGAATTTCTTAATACTGAATTTCCTAACCCAAAGAAAATGGTGGATGATATTCACAACATGAATGCGCATGTAATTATTTCTATCTGGAATTCTTTTGGACCACAAACCAAACAATTCCGGGAAATGCAACCGAAGGGAATGCTTTTAAATTTTGGTACCTGGCCGCAATCCGGACTGGAAACCTGGCCGCCTAATCGGGACTATCCATCAGGTGTTCAGCCCTATGATCCGTATAATCCTGAAGCTCGTAACATTTATTGGAAATACCTGAGTAAAGGTCTTTTTTCTGTAGGTATTGATGGTTGGTGGATCGATTCATCAGAACCGGATCATATGGATTTTAAACCTTCGGATTTTGATATTCCTACCTATTTAGGTTCATTCCGAAAGGTGCGAAATGCTTTTCCTTTGATGGCTGTAGGAGGAGTTTCTGAACACCAACGTGCAGAAAGTTCAGATAAGCGAATTTTTATTCTTACCCGTTCTGCTTTTGCAGGACAACAGCGTTATGGTGCTAATACCTGGTCGGGTGATGTGAATTCGTCCTGGCAATCCTTACGCAATCAGATTCCTGCTGGTCTAAACTTTTCTATGAGTGCTATTCCGTATTGGAATACAGATATTGGAGGTTTCTTTGCTGGTGCTTACAAAAAAGGATGGGGTGACGGTACTAAGAATCCATCCTTTCAGGAATTGTATGTGCGCTGGATGCAGTTTGGTGCATTTACTCCTATGATGCGTTCGCATGGTACTGATATCCCAAGAGAAATATACAATTTCGGAAAAAAAGGGGAGACAATTTATGATGCGATTGCTAAAACAATTGATTTGCGTTATTCACTGTTACCTTACATTTATTCCGCTTCATGGGATATTACAAAAAATCAATCGACAATGATGCGTGCTTTAGTAATGGACTTCGATGATAAGAAGGTAGTTAACATGAACAATGAATATCTATTTGGTAAATCAATATTAGTTGCACCTGTTGTTCATGCACAATATACACCTGAGACCATTGTTAAATCAAACGAAGAAACGGGTTGGAATAAAAATGAGGATACTGATGTTGCTAAAATCCAGGCGGCTACTTTTGGTCAGGCCAAATCAACAAAAGTGTATTTGCCGGAAGGAACATCCTGGTTCGATTTCTGGACAAACGAGGCTTTTAAAGGGGGACAGGAAATAACCAAAGCTACAACAATTGATGAGATTCCATTATACATTAAATCAGGTAGTATTATTCCTTTTGGACCCAAAGTGCAGTATGCAACGGAAAAAAAATGGGATAATTTAGAAATCCGGATTTATCCCGGAGCCGATGGGGAGTTTACTTTATATGAAGATGAAAATGATAATTACAATTATGAAAAAGGAGCTTATTCTACAATAATTTTTAAATGGAATAATAAAACTCAAACTTTAACGATTGGAAAAAGAAGTGGTAGTTTCAACGGTATGCTAAAAAACAGAACCTTTAACATTGTACTTGTAACTAAGGAAAAAGGAACAGGAATACCGACGGGGAAAAATTATGATAAGATCGTTGACTACGACGGAAAACAAAAAAACATCAGGTTATAAAATTGTATTTTTGAAAAGTGATAAAATATAGTAAAGACTTTTTGTTCTATAAAAATTATGATAAATTAGCCTTTAATACTCCATTAGTTGTAAATTAGTGGTAGTATAAAACCATTTTAAAATATAGTTATATGAAAAAATCAGGTATTTTTTGTTTGTTATTCCTTTGTTTCGCTATCGAAAGCTGTAAAAACAACCAAGAACAAAAGGAGGCTGAGAAAGCTAAAATAGAGGCTGACATGGTGGTGAATACAGCATGTTATAAGGCTTTTTATGATAAGGACACAATAGATTTAAAAGTAAATACTTTGGAAAGTGGCAAAGTCTCCGGAGATATGACCATGAAGCTGGATTTATTGCCTCACAAAATGGGAGAATTTTCAGGAGAGTTTCATGGTGATACTTTATTTGTAAGCTACACTTTTATTAATGAAGGAAATGAAAAAATAACCTATAAAAATCCAATGGCTTTTCTTAAAAAAGGAGATGAACTTGTTTTAGGTAACGGAAAAATAGAAACTTCTATGGGAGCTTCTTATTTTGTAAAAGGAGAACCCATAGATTTTGAAAATGTAAAATATAAATTTTCAAAAATTGATTGTGAGGAGAAATAACCTCAAGCAAATAGTATCAATAAAAAAAGTCTTAAACAATTGCTGTTTAAGACTTTTTTTGTGGAGAATACCGGATTCGAACCGGTCACCTCTTGCCTGCCAGGCAAGCGCTCTAGCCAAATGAGCTAATCCCCCAATTTTATTCTAACGATAGGTCACCTTCCCGAGGCTATCGGGACGTTTTAGCCAAATGAGCTAATCCCCCAATTGAGGGGCAAATATAGTATTTTATCAGATTCAAAAAACAACTTTTGAAAAAACTATTCATTTTGTTGAATATTTTTAACTTTACCTAAAAACTATTCCATGACTATACACAGTTCTTCGGGCTCATTAATTACGACCATCGACAATAAAGTTGCCACAGTTGAATTTGGACATCCGGCAAGTAATTCGTTCCCTCGGGTTTTATTGGATTCACTAAGCTCTGAAATAAATAATTTGAGTGTTAATGAAGCTGTCAATGTCATCGTTTTAAAGAGTAAGGGTACAGCGGCTTTTTGTGCCGGAGCTTCTTTTGAGGAACTCTTGGCAGTTACCAATCAGGAAGAAGGACTTGAATTTTTTTCAGGTTTTGCTTATTTAATTAATGCCATGCGCAGCTGTTCAAAACTAATTATCGGGCGTGTTCATGGTAAGACCGTTGGCGGTGGAGTAGGTATTGCAGCAGCCTGCGATTATGTTTTTGCAACTGCAACTGCTTCTGTAAAACTATCCGAACTCGCTATCGGAATTGGTCCATTTGTTATTGAACCTGCCGTGAGCAGAAAAATCGGGAAAACCGCCATGACCGAAATGACTCTGGCAGCTCATGAATGGAAATCAGCAGCCTGGGCACAACAAAAAGGATTGTATGCTGAAGTTTTTGATACTCCGGAATTACTGGATACCGCTGTTGCTGATTTTAGTTCTAAATTGGCTTCTTATAATTCGGAAGCTTTATTTGAAATGAAGAAAGTAATTTGGGATGGTACAGAGAACTGGGAATCACTTTTGTTGGAAAGAGCGGCAATTACCGGGCAATTAGTATTATCTGATTTTACCCGAAAAGCACTGGCAGAATTTAAAAAATAAGATTATTTTTTTTTAGAAGCTATTCCTGCTGTCCGCTATATCTTTTTATTTTGTCCTAGTGAAACTGTCGAAGGACAAAATAAAAAGGATGCCGCTACCATCAGGGCTAGAATGCCGTGAAATCTCAAAGAAGCAATTTTCAGGTCATTTCTCATATCAATTCCTTAAATTTGCAGTCAAAATAATTTACAATGAGTAATATCCGAATTACAAAACAATTTAGTTTCGAAACAGGTCATGCGTTATATGGTTATGACGGAAAATGTAAAAACGTACATGGTCATAGCTATAAATTATCGGTCACCGTTATTGGTAAACCTATTACTGACAGAAATGATGTGAAGTTCGGAATGGTAATTGACTTTTCGGATTTAAAAAAAATTGTCAAAGAAGAAATTGTAGATCAGTTTGATCATGCTACTGTTTTTAACGAAACAACCCCTCATGTGGAATTGGCACAAGAATTAAAAAATCGTGGTCATCATGTAATTTTAGTTGACTATCAGCCTACAAGTGAAAATATGGTTGTCGATTTTGCCAAAAGAATTGTCCGAAGACTGCCTGATGGAATTACATTGTTTTCTTTAAAATTACAGGAAACAGAATCTTCTTTTGCCGAATGGTTTGCAAGTGATAATCTTTAAATAAGTTGTACGTTAAGAGCTAGAAGTTAAGGGTTACACACATAGCTATAACTCACAACTCATACCCCATAATCCATAACTCATCCAAATGAAAAAAGTTTATTTTGCTTCTGACCAGCATTTTGGAGCGCCAACAGCCGAATTAAGTTTTCCCAGAGAACAGAAATTTGTAGCCTGGCTCGATGAAGTGAAAAAAGATGCCGAAGCTATTTTCCTTTTAGGCGATTTATTTGATTTTTGGTTTGAATATAAAACCGTTGTTCCTAAAGGGTTTGTGCGTGTTTTAGGTAAACTGGCCGAAATTCGTGACAGCGGAATTCCAATATATTTTTTCGTTGGTAATCATGATTTATGGATGGATGACTATTTCGAAAAAGAATTAAATATTCCGGTTTATCATGATAATCAGGAATTTACTTTTAACGGGAAAACCTTTCTTATAGGCCACGGTGATGGAAAAGGTCCAGGAGATTTAGGCTATAAACGCATGAAAAAAGTATTTACGAATCCGTTTTCTAAATGGTTTTTCAGATGGCTTCATCCCGATATTGGAGTGCGTTTAGCACAATATCTTTCTGTAAAAAATAAATTGATTTCCGGAGAATCCGATGTGAAATTTCTTGGAGAGGATAAAGAATGGTTGATTCTTTATGCCAAACGAAAACTGGAAACCAAACATTATAATTACCTGGTTTTTGGTCATCGCCATTTACCGATGATTTATCCCGTAGGTGAAAATGCGCAGTATGTTAATCTGGGTGACTGGATTTCATATTTTACTTATGGTGTTTTTGACGGAGAAAATTTTGAATTGAAAACTTTCGAAAATTAATTTCTCCCTTCACTATTAAGATATTCATCCATCTGAATACGGAATAGTGTTCCATTCACTAAGTCTTTAATATCCTTTAATTCATTCATAGATACGGATAAATCCAATGGATATAAAGGGGTTTTTAATAAATACCGGCAGGTGGAATTCAGATTACAGTTCTCACAGCACGTGTTTTTTGCAATACTTTCGTCAATCAGATAATTAAAATCTTTTAGTTCAGAAACGGTAAAAAACAAACCTATTTCTTTAAATATTAATTGAATTCTGTTAGGAATAGCACCTTCTTTTTTTTCCCAGTAAAAAGCAATTCCTAGGCTGTTTAAATATATTTGTTCTATTTGTTCCATAATAACTGATTGTATGAAACAAATATAATTATTATTTATAATAATTCTAAATAAAAACAAAAAAATAAAGTAAGACTAAGTCAGGCGTGTTTTAATAAGTGTAATTATTGCATCTGCATGAGTTGTCTTAGTGTCAATAGCTAGGCTATTGTTGCCATAAGGCTTGTATTTTTCAGGATTTGTTATATGAAAAAGACCTAAAACAGTTGTTTGAGAGGCACAGGCCAAATGCATAATGCCACTATCGGCACCAATAAAGAGGGAGGTATTTGCTATGAAAGCAGCTATTTCACGAACATCTTTACTGTAAAAAGAAGGAGCTTTGAAGTTAATTTGTGAAACATTTTCTACAGGTAATATTTCAACGATATTATAATCGGGGAAAGCAGCTTTTAGTTTTTCATAAAAAGTGTCCCACCAGTCGACACAATAACATTTAGCTCCTGTTGCGAATGTAAAAATGGCAATTGTTTTTTTATTGTCAGGAACAATTCTGTTTAAAATTAATTTTGCATTTTCAACTTCCTGATTGCTAAGTTTCATGTTGATTGTAGGAACTTCACTTTTGCGGGTTGGTAACCCAAACTTTTCTAAATAATACCTAAATTCATAAACAGGATATTTAGCCATATGTGTATAATCGGGATATTGCTGAACGATGTCATCATTTAATTCCCCAAAAGATTTGAAATTAGCATTTGCAAACTGAGTTGATAATCGTCCCGAAGAGGAACCCTGGTCAATGTTGATTACTAAATCATACTTTTTGCGTTTGATTTTGTACCACACCATACAATATCTAATAAGTTCTTTAAAAGGTTTTCGTGGTAAAATGATATAGTCCTGTACAGAAGAATAATTTTTAAAAATTACTGGGGCTAATCCTCCTTTTACAAATAAATCAATTTTGCAATCAGGAAAAACAGTATTGATTTCCTGAACAAGCGGTGTTATCATTAATAAATTTCCTAAACGGTGATTGGGACGGGATATTAGAATTTGTTTAAACTCAATTTTGGAATTTGAATTTTCAGTCCATTTATTATTCCCTATATTTTTAGTTAACCCACGCGTAATTTTTCGTCTTAGTGTATTTATATAGGTTTTAAAACTCATCTTGTATTGGTTTAATATAGGGTTAAAATACAATTTAAATAGAATATTTAAACCAATTTATAGATTAAGCTTTGTATTTGATAAATATTTATCTGAATTTTAAGAAAAAATAGTTTTTTTTTAATCTTCTTTTTCGTGTTCTTCAATGTCTTTTGTTAAATCTAATTTTCTAAAAGTGGGAGAGATTATTCCCGTAGTCAGAACCACTAATAAGGTCATGCTTCCGCCAAAAACTACTGCTGTTACTGTCCCCATCAGCCGGGCTGTTAGTCCGCTTTCAAAAGCGCCTAATTCATTGGATGAGCCAACAAACATGGAATTAACAGCCGAAACTCTTCCCCGCATATTATCAGGCGTTTTAATCTGTAATATTGTCTGACGAATAACAACCGAAATCCCATCAAAAACGCCACTGAAAAATAAAGCAAAAAGGGATACCCAAAACAGGGTAGAAAGTCCAAAAATGATAATACAGACTCCGAAGCCAAAAATAGCAGCCAGCAATTTCATTCCCGCATTTTTGCTCAGAGGCACATATGCCGTAATTAGCATGGTGAGAAAAGCACCTACTGCAGGTGCAGCTCTTAAAAAACCAAACCCTTCCGGTCCCACTTTTAAAATATCCTGTGCAAAAATGGGTAACAGTGCTACTGCACCACCAAAAAGTACCGCAACCATATCTAATGTAATAGCTCCTAAAACCGTTTTGTTGTTAAAAACAAATTTGATCCCTTCCGCTAAACTTTGCATGACAGGTTCTCCAATTTTTGGGTTTAAAATGGGCTTTTCGCTTATTTGCGACAAAGCGAGTAAAGCCATTACAGAACAGGCAAAAACCAAACATAAAGACCAGTGAACACCCATTAAAGTAATTGAAAATCCGGCGACTGCTGGACCTACCACTGCAGCAATTTGCCAAACCGTACTGCTCCAGGTGGCCGCATTGGGATAGATTTTTTTAGGCACAATAAGGGAGAGTAGTGAAAATATTGTGGGACCTAAAAATGCTCTTACTAATCCACCCAGAAATACCAGGAAGTAAATGGCGTACAAAATGATTTGTTGTGAATAGCCTTCAACTACGGTTGGCCATGTCAGTAAAAATAATCCAAAACTAATCACTGAAAAACCAAAAATACATTTCATCAGCAATCCTTTTTTCTCTTTTTGATCTACAATGTGACCTGCAAACAGGGCTAATGAAACGGCAGGAATGACTTCCATTAAACCTATTATTCCCAGAGAAAGTGCATCTTTAGTAATGCTGTAGACTTCCCATTCAATTACTATAAATTGCATGGACCAGGCAAAAACCATAGCAAAGCGAAGAAATAAAAAAGTATTGAATTCTTTGTACCGCAAGGCCGCATAAGGATCTTTCTTTATTTTTTTTGAATTCATTATTGAATGCTTTTTAATCGTAACTGAGTCGAAATTTGCCCATTCCATTCATTTTCATCGATGCAATAGGCAATTTGAAATGTTTTTTGATTCGTAGTTAAATCTATTTTATTCCCTAAACCAAAGCCGATAGCGGCAATACCTTCGGCTGCTGCATTTTGTTTTACAAATAATTTCAGGTGTTCATCTGCTGCGCCCAGTTTTTTGGCATAACCGGTATCTATTACGTTTTTAGTCAAAAAAACAGGTGTCATATTCATCGGGCCAAAAGGTTCGAATTGTTTTAAAATCCGTGTAAGTTTTGGTGTGATGTCCGAAAAATTAATTTCGGCATCAATTTCTATTTCAGGAATAAGCTGGTCGGGATGAATGGTTTTTTGTACTTGTTTTTCAAAAGCTTCTTTAAAAGCGGCATAATTTTCAGCTTTCAGGGTCATTCCGGCAGCATACATGTGTCCGCCAAATTGTTCCAGATGTTCTGAACAGGCTTCCAGTGCATTATACACATCAAAACCTTTTACAGAACGCGCTGAAGCAGCATATTTATCGCCACTTTTAGTAAAAACTAAAGTCGGACGATAGTAAGTCTCTATTAATCTGGAGGCTACTATTCCTATAACACCTTTATGCCAGTTTTCCTGAAAAACAACGGTTGTAAAACGCTGCTGTTCCTGATTGAGTTCAATTTGTTGAAAAGCTTCTTTAGTAATGTGCTTGTCCAGATCTTTCCGGTCGGCATTGTATTGCTCAATTTCCGAAGCAAATTGCTGTGCCTGTTCAAAATCAAATTCGGATAATAATTCCACAGCATGATTACCGTGTTTGATACGTCCGGCTGCATTAATTCTGGGGGCAACAATAAAAACCACATCAGTAATATCCAGGGTTTGTTTTTTGATTTGGTGAATTAAAGCTTTAATTCCCGGTCTTGGATTGTTGTTAATCACCTGCAAACCAAAATAAGCGAGCACTCTGTTCTCACCTGTCATGGGCACAATGTCAGCAGCAATGGCAGTAGCTACTAAATCAAGATATGGAGCCAGATCTTCAATAGTCTGCTCTCTGTTCATGCCCAATGCCTGAATGAGTTTAAACCCAATTCCGCAGCCGCATAATTCGTCATACGGATAGTTGCAATCGGCTCTTTTAGGGTCCAGTACGGCAACGGCTTCGGGTAAAGTTTCGCCGGGTCTGTGGTGGTCACAAATGATGAAATCGATGTTTCGCTCTTTTGCGTAAGCTACATGATCTATAGATTTAATACCGCAATCCAGAGCGATAATCAATGAAAAACCATTGTCGTCTGCGAAGTCAATTCCTTTAAAGGAAACGCCATAACCTTCATCATAACGATCCGGAATATAAGTGGCAACATTGGGATAAAAACTTTTTAGATAAGAAGAAACAAGCGAAACAGCTGTTGTTCCATCAACATCGTAATCTCCAAAAACTAAAATACGTTCGTGGTTTTCGATAGCATTTTCAATGCGTTCAATTGCTTTATCCATATCTTTCATCAGATAAGGATTATGCAAATGATCTAAAGAAGGACGAAAAAAATGTCTGGCTTCTTCAAAAGTTTCAATGCCGCGCTGTACTAATAACTGGGCTACAAAAGGTGCTACATTTAAGGCTTGTGCCAAATGGCTGATTTTGTCTTCCGAAGGTTTGGGTTTAAGAGTCCAACGCATTTGATTCTAGATTTTAGATTTTAGATTTCAGAATGTAACTTTTAATTGCTGCATTCTGAAATCTAAAATATATTTTATTTTGATGTCAAAGCTTCAGCTTCAAACTGGATTCCGTCCCAGCCATGAATCATAAAGTTTCTGATGTTTTGATGATTGGTTCCTTCCGGTTCTCCTAACACTTCGTCACGGTAAAAAGCACCAAAACAAGCTAATGTTTCTGCTTGAGATAAGTTTTGCAATTGGGCAAAAGCAAATAATTTACAGGAACCGGAATTAGTTCCGGCTGCATTATGGGTATTTCCATTTTGAAAAGCAGTAGGAGTAAAGTTGTAATTTTCTTCTATTACTGCTATCGTTTCAGGGAAGGTAATGGTTTCCGGTGTTTGTTTTAGTTTTTCTAAAAAGGCTTGTATGCTCATGGTTTTAAATTTTATTTTTTGCTACAGATTTAAAAAAAGTATTAAAGGATTTTTAATCTGTGTTAATCCTTTTAGTGGCTGAACTTTTATTCTTCTTTTTCTTCGTCTTTCGAAAATTTATTCTTTTTGGCTTCTTTTACAATGGTTTTTCCCGCAACCACGACTACAATTTCGCCTCTCGGTGCTGTTTTTTCAAAGTGGTCTAAAACTTCTTTAGCCGTTCCTCTTCGGTTTTCTTCGTGCATTTTAGAAAGTTCTCTGGAAACACATATTTGTCGGTCTTCGCCAAAATAAGTCACAAATTCGACTAAAGTCTTCACTAATTTATGTGGAGAAACATAGATAATCATGGTTCTGGTTTCTTCGGCTAATTCTAAATATCGGGTTTGACGGCCTTTTTTCTCCGGCAGAAAACCCTCGAACACAAATTTGTCATTAGGTAATCCGCTATTTACCAAAGCCGGAACAAAGGCAGTTGCTCCCGGAAGACATTCTACGGCAATTCCGTTTTCGACACAGGCACGCGTTAACAGAAAACCGGGATCTGAAATCGCCGGAGTTCCCGCATCTGAAATCAGAGCAATGTCCTCGCCGGCTTTTAGTCGGGTAATTACATTTTCGATGGTTTTATGCTCATTGTGCATGTGATGACTGTGCATGTGAGTACTGATCTCAAAATGCTTCAGGAGTTTTCCGCTGGTACGCGTGTCTTCGGCAAGAATCAAGTCGGCTTCTTTCAGAATCCGGATAGCTCTGAAAGTCATGTCTTCAAGATTACCTATGGGCGTGGGAACGATATATAATTTTGACATAAATTAGTTGAAACAGAGGTTGCTGTTAGGATGTTTTAAAGGAATTTTTTTTCAATAATTTCCATAAAACGCTCTTCATACTCTTCTTTCCCTTCCCAGTTATTGTAATCCGGTTTTACCATTTCATCTATAAAACTTTTAGTTTCGTAAAAATTATCATAGGTAATCAATTGGTTCATGACACGGTTATAATCTTCATTGCTGTTACCAAAAAGATGTTTCACAAAGGCAATACGGTCATTTAAATCAATATCTATTCCTTTTCCTTTTGAAAATTTATCGTTTAAGGAGGTTGGTTTTGGAGTTGATTTTTCAGTGTTTTCTACTGCTTTCTGTACGGGAGTTTCTGTGGTTTTAACAGGTTCAAAAAATACTTCTTCAGCGGGAACAGCCACATCATCTACTTTTACAAATTCCGGTTCGTTATAATTTAAACCCAATAAGTCTTCAAATGAAATTTGTACCGTTTCCGGTTTTTTAACTTCTTCTTGTTCGTCTTTTTGTTGATCTTCGGCTTCTTCTGTTAATTCAAATGCAGCGGTAAATTTTTCCTCTTCATCAGTTTCGTCCTCTTCATCCATTTCAGGTTCTGATTCATGAAATTCAATAGTGTTGTCTTCCGTTTCAGTTTCTTCCACAGTAACTAATTCGTCATCTTCATCCTCATCATCCACATTTTCCTCTTCCTCTGCTACTATTTCTTCATCGGTAACTTCTTCTTCAATACTTGTTTCAGGTTCCGTTATTTCTTCTTCATTTTCAGCAACTGCTTCTTCAGTCTGAGTATTTGGATACAGATTGCTTTCATTCATCTCTATTTGCGTTTCCACCGGAAGGGAAGCTTCTTTGTTATAAAAGCCTTCTACTTCTTTTTCAATTTCGCTATAGTTGCCAATGGTAGGTTTCGCATCGCTGTAGTTTTCTTCTACAAATTTTAAAACAGATAGTTTTTCATATAGTTTTTGGGTTTCCAAATACAATTGATTAACATCTGATTTATCTTTAATTTGTAAAATTCTGTGAGCGATGCTGATTAAATCAGCTTCTAATCTTTTTTTCATAATAGTTAAATTATAGTATGTATTTTGGCGAATGACTTTTGTTTGTACAAAGAAAAATTTGAATAAATGCTTTTTAATAAAGCAGATACAAACTCTCAAATTGCTAAAAATTTTCTACTTTTGAGAAAGTGTAAAAGTATAAAATCTTAAGCCGATTAATACGTTTACAAAGTAATAAAAACTATTCATTTTTTAAGTTAGAAAAATACAAAATGTTTCTCGAAAATACAGTAAATCATAAAGAGCAATTTGGTTGGATTGAAGTAATTTGCGGTTCCATGTTTTCGGGTAAAACAGAAGAATTAATTCGCCGGTTAAAAAGAGCCCAGTTTGCGAAACAAAAAATAGAAATTTTCAAACCGGAAATAGATACCCGTTACCATCAGGACAGGGTTGTTTCTCACGATTATAATGAAATCAGGTCCACACCGGTTCCGGCAGCTGCTAATATTGCTATTCTGGCTCAGGGCTGTGACGTAATAGGAATTGATGAGGCTCAGTTTTTTGATGATGAAATTATTACGGTTTGTAATAATCTGGCAAATCAGGGAATTCGCGTGATAGTAGCAGGATTAGATATGGATTTTAAAGGAAATCCCTTTGGCCCTATGCCCGGTTTGATGGCAACTGCTGAATATGTAACCAAAGTTCATGCGGTATGTACCAGAACCGGAAATTTAGCTCACTACAGTTTTAGAAAAACGGCTAATGATAAATTAGTGATGTTAGGTGAAACAGAGGAATACGAGCCTTTAAGCCGGGCTGCTTACTTTGAGGCTATGCAAAAAAGTCAGGAAGAATAGACAGTTAGGATTAAATTATATAATAAATTAAATAAATCTTATAATAGCTGCGTTATAGCTATTCGTATCTTTGTAAGTAATTAATTTTTAAAAAATCTAGGTCATGAAATTTATTTATGTAATGGTAGCTTCTTTGATGATTGTTTCTTGTAAAAAAGCAGATTCAGCTGGTGTTTTAGACGATAAACAAGCAAGTATTGATTCAATGAAAATGGAAATGGTCAGACAAAAAACCATTGACTCCATGAAGATAGAAATGGCTAAACAAGAAGCTGAAAAAGCGGCCAAAGAAAAAGAGGTGACGGTGATTAATAACACAACGCCACAGGCAGCTCAGACTCCGGCAGAAAGAAAAAAATGGAGTAGTACTGCTAAAGGTGCTGTTATTGGTGCTGGTGTAGGTGCTGCTACGGGAGCAATAATCAGTAAGAAAAAAGGTGAAGGTGCTATTATTGGTGGTTTAGCAGGTGCTGGTGTTGGTGCCGGTACAGGTGCTATTATAGATGGTAAGAAAAAAGAATAGAGTTAAATTTTTATAATAAAAGAAAGGCTGTTTCATGAATTTTGAAACAGCCTTTTTCGTTGTGTTTTTATATCTTTTTACGCATTCTGGCTACGGGAATATCCAGTTGCTCTCTGTATTTAGCGATAGTTCTCCGGGCAATAGGATAACCTCTTTCTTTTAATAATTCGGCTAACTGATCGTCCGGAAGTGGTTTTTTCTTGTCTTCTTCTTCAATTATATTTTGCAATATTTTTTTGATTTCCAAGGTCGAAACATCTTCTCCCTGATCGTTTTTCATGGCTTCTGAGAAAAATTCTTTTATCAGTTTAGTTCCATAAGGAGTTTCTACATATTTACTGTTAGCCACACGGGAAACGGTCGAAATATCGAGTCCTACAATATCGGCAATGTCCTTTAGAATCATCGGTTTTAGCTTGGTTTCATCGCCATCTAAGAAATAGTCTTCCTGATAATGCATAATGGCATTCATGGTTACAAACAAGGTTTCCTGACGTTGTTTGATAGCATCGATAAACCATTTGGCTGAATCCAGTTTTTGTTTGATAAACTGAACCGCCTCTTTTTGAGAATTTGATTTATCTCTGGAATCCTTATAGGTTTGCATCATTTCCTGATAATCCTTTGAAACGTGCAACGAAGGTGCATTTCTGCCGTTTAAGGTTAATTCGAGTTCGTTGTCAATAATTCTGATGGCAAAATCAGGAACTACATTTTCAGTGACTTTGTTATTTCCTGTAAAACCTCCACCCGGTTTAGGGTTTAATTTTTCGATTTCGTGAATGGCTTTTTTAAGTTGTTCATTCGAAATATTGTATTTCTGAATCAGTTTGTCGTAATGTTTTTTAGTAAAAGCATCAAACTGATTTTCAATAATGTCCGAAGCCAATTCAACCGAATCTGTCGGTGTTTTGTGCTTTAATTGCAATAAAAGACATTCCTGTAAGTCTCTGGCACCCACACCTGAAGGTTCTAACTGGTGAATGACCTGCAGCATGCGTTCTACCATGTTTTCATCGGTATAGATGGCTTGGGTAAAAGCCATATCGTCTACCATATCCGGGATACTGCGTCGAATGTAGCCCATATCGTCAATACTTCCCACCAGAAATTCAGCAATTTCTCTTTCGTGATCGTCTAGGATAAACGTATTGAGTTGGTTGATTAAATCCTGATGAAAACTAATAGGAGCAGCCAGTGGGGAGTCACGTGTTTCGTCATCATCACTGTAATTATTTGCCTGCGTTTTATAGTCAGGAGTATCATCATCACTCAGGTACTCGTCTATATTGATGTCATCGGCATCTATACTTTCAGAGTCATCGTAATCATCATATTCATCGTTTTCATATTCGTCTTTTTCATATTCCTCCTCTTCTTTTCCGGATTCCAATGCCGGATTTTCATTCATCTCTTCTAAAAGACGCTGTTCAAAGGCTTGCGTAGGCAATTGAATTAACTTCATCAGCTGAATTTGCTGTGGAGATAATTTCTGTGATAATTTTAAATTTAAGAATTGCTTTAGCATTTTTATAGTTTCTGAGTTGCTAAGGTTCTAAGTGGCTTAGTTTTCTCGTTTTTTATGAAATAAAATTAATAAAATATCTAGTTTAAAACTTAGCTGCTTAGTGTCTTAGTTACGAAGCAACTTCGATTAAAATTCAGCATTTCCAGGTGTTCTTGGAAACGGGATTACGTCACGAATATTGGTCATTCCGGTTACAAAAAGCACTAATCTTTCAAAACCGAGTCCAAAACCGGAGTGAACCGCGCTACCAAATCTTCGGGTATCCAGATACCACCATAATTCCTCTTCATCGATGCCTAAGACTTTCATTTTTTCGACCAAAACATCAAAACGTTCCTCTCTTTGCGAACCTCCTACGATTTCTCCAATTCCCGGAAAAAGGATGTCCATCGCGCGAACGGTTTTTCCGTCTTCGTTTAAACGCATGTAAAACGCTTTTATTTTAGCCGGATAATCAAACAGGATTACCGGACATTTAAAATGTTTTTCCACCAGATAACGCTCGTGTTCCGATTGTAAGTCGGCGCCCCATTCGTTAATGATATATTGAAATTTTTTCTTTTTGTTTGGAGTCGAATCTCTCAAAATGTCAATCGCCTCTGTGTAAGATACGCGTTTGAAATTGTTTTCCAAAACGAAATTCAATTTCTCCAGCAAACTCATTTCGCTTCTTTCGGCCTGTGGTTTCGATTTTTCTTCTTCTAATAAGCGACTTTCTAAGAACTTCAAATCGTCAGGACATTTGTCCATGGCGTATTTGATCACGTATTGGATAAAATCTTCGGCCAAATCCATATTGGCATCCAGATCATTGAAAGCTACTTCTGGTTCAATCATCCAGAATTCAGCCAAATGGCGCGAAGTATTCGAGTTTTCGGCTCTGAACGTTGGTCCAAAAGTATAAATCTGTCCCAGAGCCATGGCAAAAGTTTCGCCTTCCAGCTGCCCTGAAACCGTTAAATTAGTATGTTTTCCAAAGAAGTCTTTTTTGTAATCAATTTTTCCTTCTTCATTTTTTGGTAAATTCTCAATTGGTAATGAAGTCACCTGAAACATTTCGCCGGCACCTTCAGCATCAGCTCCGGTAATAATTGGTGTATTCACATACACAAACCCTTTTTGTTGGAAATAGCTATGTACCGCAAATGATAATACCGAACGCACGCGCATAATTGCCCCAAAAGTATTCGTTCTGACACGCAAATGCGCATTTTCACGTAAAAATTCCAAAGAATGTTTCTTAGGTTGCATCGGGAATTTCTCCGGGTCTGAATCTCCTAAGATTTCCAACTGAGAAACCTGGATTTCATATTTCTGTCCTGCACCTTTGCTTTCTGCTAAAGTTCCTGTAACCGAAACCGCAGCCCCGGTAGTGATTCTTTTTAAGGTTTCCTCAGGGATATTTTCAAAATCCACCACACACTGGATGTTATTGATGGTCGAACCGTCATTCAAAGCAATAAACTGATTGTTTCTAAAAGTTCTAACCCAGCCTTTAGCATTTACTTCATGAAGCGTAGTAGTGCTGCTAAGTAAGTCTTTAACTTTAGTATGCCTCATTGGTGTATCAATATTGATTAAAATAATCCTGTTTCTATGACACAAATATAATTCATTTTTTCAAAGCAGTAAACCCAATCCATTCAATTAGGAGCTCAATCCCGCTATACATTTCAATCTTATTGTTTTTAAAGGAAAAACAATAAGGATTTCCATTTCTATCGGGGCTAGGGCGTAGTGGAATTATCGGTTTTTATCGAAAAAGCTTTTATTTCACAAGGTCACACTAAGGGAACACATAGAATCACGAAGGTTTAATCCATTATTTATTAATCCTTTGGTATCGTCCTATTTTTATTAACGTAATAATTAATTTTTAAAAAGAGTAAGCATTTAACAAAGAAAAGCCACCCCGCCTTACAGGCACCCCTCCAGAGGAGGGGAAGTTGCGTGATTTTCCCCTCTGTAGGGGTGCCCAGCGGGCGGGGTGGTTCATTTACTATTCGTTAATTAATGATATTGTCCTATTTCCCCGAAATAAATTTAGGGGCTACAATATGGGGCGTTCCTACGGAACTTTTTGTAAAAATCTGGTTTAGAAATTCAATACGTTGTATACCACGCTATCTAAGAGCCGTAGGCTCGACATATTTTATAGGGATGGATTCTAATCCATCCACAATTGACGGTGCATTTTTTGAGTGCCGTAGGTACTGAATATTTAATTTACAATGTAGATTTATAAAGTATAGTAACCCGCGATTCTGGTGCTCGATTGCATCGAGTATCAAAATTATTTTTGAGCAGCAAACAAAGCGTTTTTAACGCGGGAACTATTCTCTAACATAATTAAATGTTTGCTTTAAGAAACTACAATAAAAAAAACAGAGGTAACTATTTTAAGTTATTTCTGTTTTAGTTACCCGCGTTACAAACGCTACGATTTTTCTTTTAATTGAAGTAGGTACTCGATGTAATCGAGCACCAGTTGGGGTGCCGTAGGTACGGAATAGAATGTTCAAGATTATTGGTTATAATGATTAGGTGGTCAAATATAGGTTAATACATTTTTTTATTTTTAATTCTTTTAAAAGTAAAAAAAAACATAAGGAAGTAAGCTGTAATTGGCAAATAATATTTTTTAGAAAATTCTATTACTCTTTGGTAAAAAATTTTATATTTATTTTTTTCGAGATATTCATTTTGTACTCTTTCAAGATATTCATTTTGTAACCTTCCTGAAATACAAATTATTGGTTTTATCTCAAGATATTGAATGTTTTTATCAGGTTTCGGTATTTTTGGATTTGCGAACCAGATGTCATTTTTATACACTAGGAAAGTTGGAGTTTTTTCAATATTTAAAATATCAATAACCTTGATATAAGACCAATATTGGGCTTTTTTTTCAAAATGAAATTTTATTCCTTTTATTGAATCTTTTGTTGAGATTATTTGTTTTACATTTTTTTGAGCAATTTTCAATTTTTCGGTATCAGACTCTAAATCCCCCGTTAAATTTATAGCTTTGAACTTTCTCGAGTTTAAAAATTGTGTAGTTTGTTCTTTAAAATCTTTTCCATTCCAAACATATAAACTTAATGCCCCATGGGAGGTAAATGCATCTATACTTTTCAGGTATATAATACACATAATAGGAAGCATTATTATACTAATTAATCCTGCTGAATAATATATTTTCTTATGTTTTCTCAATTTTAAAAATAAATTATAACTTATTGATATTTGGTTTTTTGTAAAGTTTTATTCTTTAAATATAATAAATTTTTTTAAAAAAACCGAATTTTCTTACTAGCCATGACAGTAGCGGCATCCTTGTAGTGGCTTACTTTAAGCCACTACAAGATACAGCGAATGGCAGGAAATATGGTAATTGAATACACCAATCTTCTGCTCCAAAATATAAAACCCCATCTCATTTTCCAAAAAAACAAGACGGGATTTTAATATAATTTTTTTTAAATTTTAACTGTTTTCTTCCAGTTCCAAAATCAAATTAGCAATCAATGCCGTCCATCCGGTTTGGTGGGAAGCGCCAAGCCCTTTTCCGGTATCGCCATCAAAAAACTCATAGAACAGATGTTCGTTTCTGAAATGTTCGTCTTTGGCAAAATGCATTTCGTGGTCGTCCGAATGGTATTGGAATTTGTCATCACTATTGCGTTCAAACAGTTTGATTAAACGTTTGGTTAGTTCGTTGGCAATTTCTTTTAAATTCATTTTAACTCCTGAACCCGTTGGGAATTCATAGATGTACGTTGGTCCATAAAAAGTATAATATTTACGCAACGACTGAATAATCATATAATTCAACGGCATCCAGATAGGGCCACGCCAGTTAGAATTTCCGCCAAACATATTCGAACGGCTTTCTCCGGGCTCGTATTGAATCTGGTGACGTCCATGATGTTCAAAAACAAATGGATGATCCTTGTGGAATTTAGACAGGGAACGTATTCCGTAATCCGACAGGAATTCATTTTCGTCTAATAATCGAATTAAAAGATGTTCGAGTCGGAATCCGCGCATAATCGAAAACAGGAAATTTCCATCAGCATTGGCCTTTTCTAAATTCGAAATCAAAGAAGCCAGATCAGGGCGCGTTCTAATAATTTCGTTAGCTCTTTTTCTAAAATCCTGCAATTGATCGAAGAGTTCTTTGTTCATGATTTCGACCGCAAACAGTGGAATTACTCCCACCAGAGAGCGTACTTTTAGGCGCTCGGTTTTGCCATTTGCCATTTCCACTACGTCATAGTAAAAATTGTCTTCGTCATCCCAAAGCGAAATATCTTTTTTCCCGATATGATGCATCGCCCAGGCAATATTTAAAAAGTGTCTGAAAAATTTAGCCGAGACATCTTCGTAAATTTTATTCGTTTTAGCCAGTTCCAGTGACATGCGAAGCATATTCAGCGAAAACATCGCCATCCAGCTGGTAGCGTCGGCCTGTTGCATTTTTTTAATTCCTTCGGGCATGTGATTGCGGTCAAAAACTCCGATGTTATCCAGGCCTAAAAATCCTCCTTCGAACAAATCGGTTCCGCTGGTGTCTTTTTGGTTCACCCACCAGGTAAAGTTGATGAGTAATTTTTGAAAAGCAGTTTCCAGAAAATCAGTATCTGCTTTTCCGGTTTTGTTTTTGTCTTTATCGTAAACCGTCCACACTGCCCAGGAATGCACGGGAGGATTGACATCACTAAAATTCCATTCGTAAGCCGGAATTTGTCCGTTAGGATGCATGTAGCTTTCCTGTAAAACGAGCAGTAATTGCTGCTTGGCAAAATAAGGGTCAATTTCTACAAAAGAAGCCATGTGAAAAGCCAAGTCCCAGGCGGCATACCAAGGGTATTCCCATTTGTCGGGCATCGAAATCACATGACGATTGGTAAGATGTTGCCAGGAATAATTTCGCATATTCGAACGATGAGGTGGGTCTTCCTTTAGACCGCCAAAAAGCCATTTGTAAACATCGTTATAATAAAACTGCTTGGTCCATAACAAACCTGAAAAAGCACTTTTGGCGATAGCACGATGCGCTTCGGGGATTTTTTCGCTTATAGTTTCGTTGTAAAAGGTTTCGCATTCTGTTTTCCGTTGGTCAAACAAATTGTCAAAATCAGCCCAGGGATTTTCTAATAGCAGATGACTTAAACGGATTTTGATGCTTTTTTCTTCGCCGGCTTTTAATTCTAATTCATGCCATATAGCCACTTTAGTACCAAACTTCTCCGGATTTACTGTTGCTTCTCCATGGATAACATGATTGTTGATGCCGTCTTTGACGTATTTATATTCATTAGAGAAATTGTAAATGCGTTCGTTATTGGTTTCGTTTTCACAAAATAACTGCTTTCCGTCTTCATGATATAAATAATAATCTTCAATACGGCTGCTTTTAGAAAGCACTATGTTTTCAGAAACCGATTCCATATTTGGTCTCGGGTGGCGGTCGTTGTGTTTCCAGAAATTACGAAACCAGTAATGAGGCAGCACATGAATTTTGGCTGTTTCATTTCCTCTGTTCACCACGGTCACTTTCATCAGGATGTCGTCGGTTCCGGCTTTGGCATATTCGATATAACAATCAAAATAGGCATTGTTGTCAAAGCTGTTGCTGTCTAAAATTTCAAATTCCGGTTCTTCACGACTCCGTTGATTTTTGTGAACCAAATCAGTGTAAGGGAATTCGTTTTGTGGGTATTTATACAGGTATTTATTGTAGGTGTGAGTGGGAGTAGAAATTTGATGGAAATAGAGTTCTTTCACATCTTCACCATGATTTCCCTGATTATTGGTTAAACCAAATAAACGTTCTTTTAAGATAGGATCTTTTCCGTTCCAAAAAGCAGCTGCCAGACATACAATTTCTCTGGAATCACAAAAACCTGCAATCCCTTCTTCTCCCCAGCGGTAGGCATTGCTTCTTGCTTTGTCATGGTCTATAAATTCCCATGCTTCTCCGTGCTCACTATAATCTTCCCGAACGGTTCCCCATTGTCTTTCGGCTAAATAGGGACCCCATTTTTTCCAATTTCTGTAATTGTCAGCAACGGCTAATCTTTCTGTTTCTGATGTTGTCTGTCCCATATTAGTTGTGGTATTAATTCTAAAAAAAACGAATATTTAATAAATTACAGGTCTTTTATTAGATACGATTTTTAGTAAAAATAACTTTTTTTCACACAACTGTTTGTTTGTTAATGAAGTATTGTCTAATTATTGATATTGCCAAGTTTGTTTTTGTTTTTTATAAAAAAAGAAGCTGTTTTTTGATGAAATTGTAGCTCATTATTCGATTAGAACTCCATTATTATAATTGGATTTTGTTGTTCCGTCTTTTTTATAAAGAATGCCGTTAAATTCATTGTTGTTTTTCCATTCTCCCACAAATTTTTCTCCATTGGCATAATACATAGTTCCTTGACCTGTGCGTTTATTTTTTTCAAAATGACCGATATAACTGTCTCCGTTAGGCCAGCTGTAGGTTCCTTGTCCTGCCCGATAGCCTTCTTTCCATTCTCCGGAATATTTTTCTTTGTTTTCGTATGAAATTGTTCCTTGTCCGTTCATTTGGGAGTTTTTAAATTCCCCAATGTATTTTTGTTTCGTATCAATGTAAGTTCCTTTGCCGTTATGCTTTCCGTCCTTCCAATAACCAGTATAATTTTCTCTTGTAACAGCATTTGTAGTTGTCCCTAAGCCATCAAATTTACTTTCTTTCCATTGACCACTATATTTCCAGCCATCTGTATAAGTTTCTATTCCTTGACCATTTGGTTTTCCCTCTTTAAATTGACCGGTGTAAACAGCTCCATTTGGGTATTTTCTAGTTCCTTGACCATTTGGTTTTCCCTCTTTAAAATCACCGGTATAAACATCACCATTTTGGTTTATTCTGGTTCCTTTACCATTATATTTAGTGCCAGTATACATTGAGTTTTTAATAAAAATAACAAATCCTAAGTCATTACCTATGCCAGAACTCCATTTGCCAGCATATTTAGTGCCATCTGATGTGTAAAAAACACCTTGTCCGTAGAATTTGTTGTCTTTCCATTCACCAACATATTTGTTGCCAATATTATAAATTATTGAGCCTTGCCCGAAAAACTGGCCATCTTTAAAATTGCCAATATATTTAAATCCATTTTTAACTTCATAAGATCCGTATCCATCCAGTCGATTGTTTTTCCAATTGCCTTCGGCAATATTGCCATGAAAATTAGCTTTGCCCTTACCATTTGCTATTTTGGTTACTCCATCATATATAAATTCGCCTTTGTAGTAACCACAGTTTTTAGGAAAAGGACAAATATTAATTGAGTCATTTTCATTTGTGGTGTATACTTTGTCTTCGTTGCTGGTGTTTTGTGCCTGACAAACAAGGTTAAAGAATACAATAAACAGGGATAAAGTTTTGGTCATTTTGGAATTGGTTTATAGTTTAAGCTATTCCAAATATAATAATTCTAAACTTCCTTTGTAAGAAAAAACTATTTTACATAAAAAATTCCGCCTTCTGTTGAAAACGGGACTTCTGATCGTATTTTGAAAAAACTATTTCTCTTTAATAAAATGCATATCCATTTGAGGAAACGGAATGTTGAGGTTGTAATCGGCAAATTTGTTGTATACTTTTTCATTCATATCAAAAAACACATTCCAGTAATCCGGACCATCTACCCATACTCTTACGGTAAAATTCACCGAACTGTCCGCCAGTGCAGAAAGTCCCATAAAAGGCGCAGGATCTTTTAAAATTCGTTCATCCTGTGCAATGAAATCATTGATGGCTCTTTTAAAATTTTCAGTATCATCTCCATACGCAATCCCAAATGTCCAGTCTACTCTTCGTGTAGGTTCGGCAGAATAATTGATTAAAGCACCTGTGGAAAGCGGTCCGTTAGGGATGATGACTAATTTTTTATCAGGAGTATTCAGCATGGTAGAGAAAATAGTAATTTCTTTTACTGTTCCTGTAAATCCCTGAGCTTCGATAAAATCACCTAACCGGAAAGGTTTTAGAATTAAAATAATAACACCTCCGGCAAAATTCTGAAGGGTTCCTGATAATGCCATACCTACCGCTAAACCGGCAGCTCCCAGAATAGCTACAAAAGAAGTCATCTGAATGCCAATCATTCCCATTACCGTGATAGCTACTAATGCTTTAAGTACAATATTGGTTAAGCTTTTTAAGAATGGAATTAAAGAATGATCAATTCTTGATTTCTCCAGAGAGTTTCCCACTGCTTTAGTAATTATTCTGGTTGCCCATAAACCAATTACGAGAACTATAATTCCTCCAAGCAGTTTAGGTGCGTATTCAAAACCAAAGTCTATTGTTTTATCAATGTATTTGTTTACAAGAGTTACCTGTTGGTCTATAAGCATTTTAATTTTTTTTTTTTTTGTTTCTACTCGTCAGGCTTTTCGATTTCGCCCCGTTTTTTTTTGTGGTTACTGGACTCCACCTGATGAAATAAAATTATCTTAAACTCTTTTTAGTTGTCTTCCGGTTCGTCTAAATGATCTAAAACATCAATTTTAGGTTCAATAAATTCCTGTTCATTTGCCAGTGATTTGTTCAGTGTTAACACCAGACAAGGCAGTAACATTAAATTAGACAACATTCCAAAAGCAAGGGTAATAGCGATTAATCCGCCAAGGGCAACTGTTCCTCCAAAATCAGAAAGCATGAAGACAGAAAACCCCGCAAAAAGTACTACCGAAGTATAGAACATACTGATTCCGGATTCCTTAATTGTGGCAAAAACAGATTTTTTTATCTTCCAGTTGTTGTTTGTTAATTCCTGACGGTACTGTGCTAAAAAGTGAATCGTATCATCTACTGAAAGTCCGAATGCAATACTAAAAACCAATATAGTGGAAGGTTTTAACGGAATTCCAAAATACCCCATTAATCCGGCAGTAATCATCAACGGAAGTAAATTGGGGATTAAAGAAACCACCACCATTTTGAAGGAACGGAACATGAAAACCATTAACAGTGAAATTAAAAATATAGCAAAAAGGATAGAACTTACCAGATTATCCAGTAAATATTTGGTTCCTTTTTCAAAAACCAGCGCTTTTCCGGTCATGGAAACTTTATAGCGGTCTTTAGGGAAGATAGTATTGATTTTAGCCCAGAGTCTGTCTTCGATTTTAGCCATGTTTCCGGTGCCGATGTCTTTCATAAAAGTGGTAATACGGGCTACTTGTCCCGTGCTGTCCACATAACTTTTCATGATGTTTTCTTGGGAATTTTTAGTTCCGTTTTTAGCATAGCCTAAAATGAAACTTTGTTCCTGCGAAGTCGGCAAATCATAATATTCCGGATTTCCATTATAATAGGCCTGCTTAGAATATTTAACCAGATTAAGAATCGAAATTGGCTTGGATAATTCAGGGATTTCTTCAATGGTTTTTTGAAATTCGTCCATTTTTCTCATGGTCGAAAGTTTCATTACCCCTTTTTTGCGTTGGGTATCAATAGTAATTTCTAAAGGCATGACACCATTGAATTCTTTTTCGAAAAACAAAATGTCTTTAAAAAAACCGGTGTTTTTCGGCATGTCTTCTATTAAACTTCCCGATGTCTGAATTTTTAAAGCACCGATACAGCTTATAAGAAATAAAAATATCGCCACAGCATAGACATATCTGCGGTTGTAGCGGACCATTTTTTCTATCCAGGAAATAAAAACTTTGGTGTAATTCCGGCTCAGGTGTTCTAAATGTTTGTCCTTAGGAACCGGCTGGTAGCTGTAATAAATAGGAATTACAATCAGGCATAAAAAGAATAAAGCAATAATACTTAACGAAGAAACAATACCAAATTCTTTTAATAATTCGCTTTGGGTGATGATAAAAGTAGCAAAACCCGCGGCAGTGGTTAAATTAGTCATTAAAGTTGCTGTTCCCACCTTAGTAATTACCCGTTGTAAAGCACGTGCTTTGTTTCCGTGAGCACGAAATTCCTGCTGGTATTTGTTAGTCAGGAAAATACAGTTCGGGATTCCGATAACAATAACCAATGAGGGAACAATAGCAGTAAGTACTGTAATTTCATAATGGAATAGTCCCAGTAATCCAAAAGTCCACATAACCCCTGTAATAACAATGAGCATCGAAATTAAAGTGGCACGGAAAGAGCGGAAAAAGAAAAAGAATATCAATGAAGTAATTAACAGAGAAGCCCCTATGAACAGACTAATTTCATCAGTTATACTTTTGGCATTCAGTGTTCGGATGTAAGGCATTCCCGAAACACGAAGGTCTACATCGGTTTCTTTTTCAAATGCTTCAATTTTAGGAATAAAATCATTTAAAATATAATCTTTTCGGGCGGCAGTATTTACAATTTCTTTATCCATGTAAATGGCTGAGCGAACCGTTTCTTTGTTATTAAAAAGCAATCCCTCATAGAAAGGGAGTTTGGTAAACAAATCTTTTTTAAGGCTGTTCAGGTACGCCTGATCTTTCGTTTTACTCTGATCTACAAAGGGAACCAGCTCAAAACTTTCTATCACTTCGTTTTTTTGCAGCTTCTTTAAATCACTTACTGAGACTACTAAATCAATTTCTTTGTTCGATTTTAAATCCAGCATTAATTTATTCCAGGCAGTAAAAACTTTCGGGGTAAAGAAAACATCGTCTTTTACACCTACGACAATTAAATTTCCTTCTTCTCCAAATTCTTTTAAAAAAGCATTGTATTCTTTATTTATAATATTGTTGTCAGGAAGTAAATTAGCTTCAGTAAATGAAAAACGGATATTTTTCCATTGTAAACCTAAAAATAAAGTTATCAGAAAAATAAGTCCTAAAATGGCAATACGGTTTTTAAGTACAATTCGGGCTACAAATTCCCAAAATCCCACTTTTAATTTCTTTTTCATAAAGTTTTAAAATGGCTGCAAATGTAGTGAAAACCATAGCAAAGGAGTAATTTTTTTGTAAATTTTAAATCAATTTTAGGGTTTTATCAGGCCTGTTTTTTTATTTTGAAATTAATATCAGCCGTGTAAATTCTATCAAAGAATTTAGCATCTTTGTGTGGAATTAAATCAATTATTGTGGCGATATGGTTTTGAAAAAATATAAAAATTCGTTGTTCTATTTTGGGGTTACGGGAGCCTTCTCGGTATTGATTTACTGGATCATCCAAAAAGGGAAATTACTGGAATTAAAGAAGTCAAATATTGCAGTTCATATTCAAAATGACTCTTTTAATGATTTTATAGATTCGATGCTGCATAATTTTAAAGATCCGCTGGCAATCTTACTGGCACAAATCGTTATGATTATCTTAACGGCACGAATTTTTGGATGGTTTTTTAAAAAAATCGGTCAGCCTACGGTTATTGGAGAAATAATCGCCGGAATAGTGCTGGGGCCTTCTCTGGTAGGGATGTATTTTCCGGAATTTTCAGCTGCATTATTTCCCGAAGAATCTTTAGGAAACCTCAAGTTTTTAAGTCAGATAGGTTTGATTCTTTTCATGTTTGTCATCGGAATGGAATTAGATGTAAAAGTCCTGAAAAATAAGGCTAGTGAGGCCATTGTTATCAGTCACGCCAGTATTATAATTCCTTTTGCTATGGGAATTGGCCTGTCATATTTTGTCTACAATCAGTTTGCGCCGGAAGGTGTCGAGTTTTTATCGTTCAGTCTCTTTATGGGTATTGCGATGAGTATTACCGCATTTCCTGTTCTGGCACGTATTGTTCAGGAACGCGGAATTCATAAAACACGTTTGGGTGCTATTGTGATTACCTGCGCTGCGGCCGATGATATAACCGCCTGGTGTTTGCTGGCTGTGGTAATTGCCATTGTAAAAGCGGGGGATTTTGTGGGATCACTTTATGTAATTTCGCTGGCTTTACTGTATGTTTTAACCATGCTTTATATCGTAAAACCTTTTTTGAAAAGGATAGGAGATTTGTATGCAGAAAAAGAAAATATCGGAAAACCCGTTATGGCTTTGTTTCTGTTGCTGCTGATTCTTTCCTCTTATGCCACTGAAGTAATAGGAATTCATGCGCTTTTCGGAGGTTTTATGATGGGAGCTATAATGCCTGATATTGCTAAATTCCGAATGATATTTATTGAAAAAGTAGAAGATGTATCGGTGATATTATTGTTGCCGTTATTTTTTGTTTTTACCGGTCTGCATACTCAGGTGGGCTTAATTAATGATGTTTATTTATGGAAAGTGACCGGAGCTATTATTGCAGTGGCTGTCATAGGTAAGTTTTTAGGAAGTGCTTTTGCGGCGAGATTTGTAGGGCAAAATTGGCATGACAGTTTAACTATTGGTGCTTTAATGAATACCAGAGGTTTAATGGAACTGATTGTTTTGAACATCGGTTTGGAATTAAAGGTTCTGACACCGGAAGTTTTCACCATGATGGTCATTATGGCATTGGTTACTACTTTTATGACCGGACCTGCACTAAATGTACTTGGTTTTGTTTTTAAGCATAAAAATGAAACAGAGTCCGTAGAAGTTGTTGATGAAAATAAATACCGGATTTTAATTTCGTTTGGGAATAATGAAAAAGGCAAATCATTACTGCGTCTGGCTAATAGTTTAACCAAAAAACAAAAAACAGCTTCGGTAATTACGGCAATGCATCTTTGTCAAAGTGATGAATTGCATTCATTTAATATGGAAGAAATAGAAAAAGAAAGTTTCGAACCTATATTTGATGAGTCTGAGCAGTTAGGGGTAAAACTGTTTTCTATTTTTAAAGTGACGAATGATATTGAAAATGAAATTGCCGATGTAGCTAATAATGGCGACTATGATTTGCTTTTAGTAGGTTTGGGAAAATCAATTTTTGAAGGGAGTTTGTTGGGAAAAGTGATTGGTTTTACTACCCGGATAATCAATCCCGACCGCTTGCTGGATAAATTCAAAGGAAAGGAGGGCTTATTTGAAAATTCTCCCTTTGATGAAAGAACAAGGCAAATCGTGGCCAAAACTAAAAAACCACTGGGAATTTTAATTGATAATGATTTTGAAGCATTAAATCAGGTTTTTGTACCACTTTTAAAATCAGATGATGCTATATTAATGGATTATGTTCAGAAGATGATTTTAAACAACAATTCTAAAATCAATATTCTGGACAGCAATGATTTTGTGAAAAATAATTTTGTGATTCAAAGTACAGTTGTTACTTTGTTGCAAAAATTCCCTAACAATATAACAGTAATTACAAATTCAGATTTGAATACTACTTTTTTTGAACAGCAGGATCTGATGCTGATTAGTTTAGAAAGCTGGAAAAGCATCATCGATAGTGAAGCAGACTGGTTAGTAAATGTTTCTTCTGTTTTAATTATAAAATCATAAAAGATGAGTTGGATTTTCTTGATAATAGGCGGATTGTTTGAAGTAGCTTTTGCTTCCTGTCTGGGTAAGGCCAAAGAAACGACCGGAATGGAATCGGCCTGGTGGATGATTGGTTTTTTACTGAGTTTAACAGTAAGTATGTTTTTATTGTATAAAGCGACACAGGAATTGCCTATTGGTACAGCTTATGCGGTCTGGACAGGAATAGGAGCTGTAGGAACTGTTTTAGTTGGAATTTTAGTGTTTAAAGAACCCGCTACTTTCTGGAGAATCTTTTTTATTATAACACTTATAGCTTCTATCATCGGATTAAAATTTGTCTCGAATCATTAGAATCCTAAATTCAGTACAAAACTTAGTTTTATAGCAATATTGTCTTCAAATTTTGGCAGTTGATTAGGACCATAACGGTAAAAAGTGGTTAAACCCAGACCGTTGAAAATTTGATTCAATTCGATACCCGATTCGAAAAAGCCATCTTTCAGCGTTTTAAAATTCAGGCCGGCATGCTGCTCCGGATGATCTAAATTTCCCCAGGCTGCACGAGTCACTAACACAAGTGAAGGTTTTACTTTTTGAAATAAAGTAACACGGTTAAAAGCATGTTTGAATTGGAAAAAAGCATATTTATTAGAGAAAAATTCATTGAAAAACATCGTTTCAAAACTGTTTTTACCTCCAAAAGTAATTCTTTCCAGTATGGTTTCTTTAGTGATGTTGTTAGGTGAAGTATTGTATAAATGTGTAATAGGAATGTTGCCTAAAGCATAGCCCGCCTGAAGCAGCAAGCTGGTTTTCTGCCCATTTAAGTATTTCTTCTCATATTCAGTTTTGAAATCAAATTTGCTGAAATTAAAATCATTATCCCATAATCTCCCTAAGGACTGGCTGTATTGAAAACTGAATTTAGGGAAGCGTTTTTCGGTTTCAATCCGGTCGGTTGGGGTTTGCATAAAATCACTAAACGGACTCCATTGTATAGAAACCATTGCGGTCGTCATGGTGTATGAAGTATGTAATTTTCCGTTATAAAGAAAAGCATAATTAAATTTAGGTTCAATCAGGCTGTGATTAACTTCCCAGATGCTTTCTGTTTTTGGAATTTTTCTGGTTTCAAAATAGGCTTTCCAACTTATATAATTATAAAAAGTACTGATGTTAATGGGTCTTGGATCGTATATTTTAAAAGGTTTTTTTTCGATTGAAAAAGTAGTGCTCGCAATTTCTCTGACATCATCCGTATAGGCAAAACCAAGCCAGGAATTGGTTTGTTTTTCAAGTCTTACCGCTGCGCCCAGACTACCTTTAAATATTCCGTCTTTAGTACCATAAGCATAATAACCTTCTACTCTGAAATTTTTCGAAAGACGTTCATTTGTAACACCTCCTAAGCCTAAACGGAATCCTTCGTAGTTGTTATAACTGAAAATTTTGCGTAAATCCATGTCAAAAATACCAATGGGTAAATAGCCATTGATAATTTTCTTGCCTAAACGGACTCTGCTGGCAATTTTTTTTCTGGATGCGATGCTGTCTAATTCTATATAAGTTTGCTTGGAACGATTGTCAATACTGTCTTTGCGATATTTATTCCAGAAAGGTTCTGTTTTATCAAAGGCATTTTGTTCTATTTCTACGGCAAAATAAGGATTTTTTAGAACCGTTTTTTTGTTTTTTTCCAGGTCAAAATTATAGCTTTCTGAATGCAGGTAGATATAATCCGAAGGCTGCTTTTTTCGGGATTTAAAATCATCCACATCGCCGTCAAACTGAATGGTTCCTCCAAATATTCTGATGTCATCGTCATTTTTTCCTTTTATAATCCGGAAGTTTTTATGTACAGGAAACCAGATGTTTTCATCCGGGAAATATTCAAATTCATGATTGCTGCTAATGTTTAATAAGCCTCGAATCCGCAGGATAGCTTTTGCCACAGCATAACTGTTCTGATCAATATATAAAACACCTTCAAGCCCTTTGGACTTATTTTTCTTTTTATTTTTAAAATAAATCATATAGGAATTCCGACCGTTAATGGTGACGGTGTCCAGTAATTTATAATGATATTCTTCTACTGCATTATCGGCTATCGGACTGATGTATTTGGTTTCAAACAATTCGTATTTAGTATCATAAATAGAAAATGATTGCAGATTAAAAGACAGGATTTCGTATAAAGGCTGTTTTAGGCCTGCCATTTTAGTTCCTAAAATAGTTTCTTTTAAGGTGTTGTCGTCAAACTGAAACTGGGATACTTTTTCGGTTTGAAACAAATGCCGGGTGCTTACTGTATTCTTAAATTTGTAATTAGTGGAGTCAATTTTATAATATATGCCGTTTTTAGTTCTTTTAACAACAATAGAATCAATCTGCCCTGAAATAGAATCAGGATTTGCCGAAACAATGAGTTTGTTGTATGTTTTATACGTAAAGTGAGGCAGTCTCTTTTGCGGATTATTGTTGTCTTTGAGTGCAATTGTTTTTGTTATAACAGATAAAGCCGCATTTTCGGGATTAATTACAACTTCGTTTAAATGATCCGTTTGTTGTTTCAGGGAGATGTTATAAAAGCTATTGTTTCTTTGAACAGTCGTTTTATTGGTATTATAACCAATATAAGAAACTGTGAAAAAAGTAATAGGGCTCAGCGAACTAACAGAAAATTTCCCATCTACATCAGTAACACTGCTGATGCCGTTATTAGTAGTAATAGTAGCAAAAGCTAATGCCTGATTAGAAAAAGATTCTTTTACAATTCCGTTGATTTGAAATTGTGCCTGAAGCGAAACCGTGAACAAAAGGAATAAGAAAAGCTGCTTCATAAGGGATATTTGTATCAAAACGCCTGTAAAGCCGTTTTGGTATCGCAAAAGTAATAATAAAAAATCCGTCCTGATAAACTATCGGAACGGATTTTTAAAGTTGTTTTTTTGTAAATCAGACTTTCATAATTTCTGCTTCTTTTAAAACAAGAAGTTCATCTATTTTTTTGATATAGGTATTGGTCAGATTTTGAACATCTTCTTCCGCACTTTTACAAATGTCTTCTGATGTTCCTTCTTTTTCCAGTTTTTTAATATCCGTATTGGCATCTTTTCGGGCATTTCTAATCCCGATTTTAGCATCTTCGGCTTCTGCTTTAGCTTGTTTTGCCAGTTCGCGACGACGGTCTTCTGTCAAAGGAGGTACGCTGATAATAATTACGTCTCCATTGTTCATAGGATTAAAACCAAGATTTGCCACCATAATGGCTTTTTCAATAGTTTGCAGCATGTTTTTTTCAAAAGGCTGTAAAGTGATGGTTCGGGCATCCGGAACACTTATTTTAGCAACCTGGTTTAACGGTGTTGATGAGCCATAATAATCCACAAAAACACTTCCTAACATAGCAGGAGAAGCTTTTCCAGCACGAATATTTAGAAATTCTTTTTCTAAATGAGCGATAGAACCTTCCATAGATTCTTGTGTGCTATCTAATATAAATTCAATTTCTTCAGTCATTTTTTTTAGATTTTAGATTTTAGATTCCGGATTTTTCTGTTATCTGAAAACTGCTTTCTGCTAATTAAATATTTACTACTGTTCCAATATTTTCCCCATCGCAGATTTTTTCTAAGTTTCCGTTTTGGTTCATATCAAAAATTAAAATAGGTAGTTTATTTTCCTGGCTTAATGTAAAAGCTGTAGTATCCATTACATTTAATCCTTTTTTGATTACATCGTCAAAAGATATGTAGTCAAATTTCACTGCCGAAGCATTTTTCTCCGGATCACAATCGTAAACTCCGTCTACGCGGGTTCCTTTCAGGATTACATCAGCATTGATTTCAATTCCACGTAAAACAGCGGCTGTGTCAGTAGTGAAGTATGGATTTCCCGTTCCGGCACCAAAAATTACAATTCTTCCTTTTTCCAGATGACGGTCGGCTCTTCTTTTAATATAAGGTTCAGCAATAGATTCCATCTTTAAGGCGGTCTGCAGACGTGTTTTCATGCCTTTTTCTTCCAGAGCACCTTGTAAAGCCATTCCGTTAATCACGGTAGCAAGCATTCCCATATAATCTCCCTGCACTCTGTCCATTCCGTTGCTGGCTCCTGCAACGCCTCTAAAGATGTTTCCTCCCCCTATTACGATGGCAATTTCTACACCTTTGTCGTGAACTTTTTTGATTTCTTCAGCATATTCAGCTAATCTTACAGGATCTATTCCGTATTGACGTTCTCCCATTAATGCTTCTCCGCTTAATTTTAGAAGAATTCTTTTGTATTTCATGTCTTTGTTGCGTTGATTGGTGCAAATATAGGGATATTCTTTTTTTCTGAAATAGGACGACTTAAATTTTATAAATTTTGTTTTCGTAACTGTATTTTGCCGCCTGATAGCCCAGGTTGAAAATAGTATCCATTTTAACTTTATTAGTTTCAAAAGTGCTGTAGATGCTTAGTTCCTTAGGCTGGATAATCCAGTCACACTGCATAAATTTAGTGCTGTTGGAATTTTCAGAAAGGATATCAAAAGCTCTGGTTGTGACTGCCCGGATGGAATTTAAATCTTTGGCCGTGATCATGTTTATCGGGCTTACATATACACCAATAATCATGTCGCAGCTTTCTCGTATTAAATCAGTGGGAAAATGATTTAAGATACCACCATCGCTATAATAATTTTCATTAATTTCATAGGGTGAAATTATTCCCGGAAAAGAGCAGGAAGCAATTAAGGCGTCAACAATTCTGGTTTCAGGTTCAAATATTTTTAACTTACCTTTAATCATGTCAGTAGCAGTGATTTGGGTTGGGATTTTTAAATCACTTATTCTGGCATCTTCAAAAACCACATGAAAATAATCTCTGAAAGCTTCTGAATCGATTAGTCCTGCTTTAATAAAAGTAATATGTCTCCAGTGAAATAAATAAATTGATTTGAAAAAGCTTAAAATTTCTTCAGGTGTTTTTCCCCAGGCATACATGGCTCCCACAATCGAACCTGCACTGGTTCCTGCAATTTGATTAGGACGGATGTTTTTTTCTTCTAAAAATTTGATAGCACCCGCATGGGCTAAACCTTTTGTTCCGCCGCCTGAAAGCGCCAGTCCAATTGATTTTGAATTTAAGTTCATCTTTTTGCAATTTTTATAAAAATACACTTTTTAGTTATTAGGAAGTGATTTTTTTCATTTTTCATTCACTATATTTAGCTTAACTTTACTCAAAACATTAGCAAAATATGATACAGTCCATTGCCCGTGCCTTATTCAATAGTTACTCTTATTCAGAATACAGAAAATTAATAACCGACTTATTAAAAGATGGTAAATCTACAGGAAACGAACAGTCAGAAGAATTAACAAATTACAGCAGTCTCAACGAAACCCGGATGAATCGTTTAGAGAAAACGATGAAACTTTCAGATGATTACAGTAACAGTCTCGGTTCATTGAAAAATGAGTATATCTGGCTGGTTATTTCTGAAGGCTGGTGTGGTGATGCAGCGCAATTGTTGCCCATTTTTGATAAAATGGTTGATGCTTCGAATGGAAAAATTGAAATGAGAATTGTTCTGAGAGATGATAATTTAGAATTAATGGATCATTTTCTAACCAATAAAGGCAGAGCCATTCCTAAACTGATTGTTATCAATAAAAAAACCTCGGTTGCATTAGCGCATTGGGGACCAAGACCAAAAGGAGCTGCGGATCTTATTGCTAATTACAGAAAAGAACATAAAGTTTTTGATGAAACCATAAAAACCGAATTGCAGTTATGGTATTTACATGATAAAGGAATTTCAACTCAGGCAGAAATTATAGATATGATGCTGGATTTAGACAAGGAGAATGTGGAGAATTAGTGAGCTTTTTTGTTTTGTAGACTTTACGTGATTTTTTATAGAAATTATACCCAATAACCATGAAGAATTTTATTTTGTAGCATCGCTAAAATAAACGGAGATATAATTGTCAGAACAATAATAATAAAACCAAGGCATTTTGCTGTTTTACTATTTAAAAAAGTATCATTTTTATAATGGTCATATATTTTATGGTATCTTTTCTTATGATAAAAAAGAAAATAAACTATCAAAATGCTAGTGATTGAAATAATGAAACCTTTAAATCCACTTATTTTCATTTTTTGGTATGAGGGGTCAATATAACCGATTAGATTAATCATTGATAATTCAGCACAATAAAATGAAACTGTAAATATTCCGCCAACAGTTAAATTAGGGATGTCATCTTTGTATTCTCCATGTTTATAATAAGAATTGTAAATAATGTAAAATAATCTGATCATAATTTTTCTTAAAATGGATATTTTAAATTTCTAATTAGATATCGCAGTTTTCTTGGTTAGAAATTCGGCTCTTTCTTCTAATTCTTTTTTGGTGAGCTCCTGTTTGATAATGTTTTCAGGAGTAGTTACAGTGTAATCTTGGGATTTGTACATTTTATCATCTAAAGCAATCAAGCCTTTATTTGTTTGGAAAAATGGGTTTAATTTTTTTGTAATTCGTCGGTCTAAATGTTTTGTTTTATCTGGAAAAACATCTTTCATGTAAGCTTTATAGTAAATTTGAAAAAAAAGATGGTATTGATTATCTACACTTTTTTCTAAAATTCCTAAATACTCTGTTGGTAAAACGGTTTGCCCAATTTTTACGTTGATAGCATCTTTTTTAAACCCTGCATATTTGGCATAAGTTCCGTCTTCATGCTCTATTATAATGGAATTTCTTTTTTCGTAAAATATGTCAAAACTTTTGGGATCAAAATCGTATTCATTTTCTATTTCAATAACAATACCTTTTCTCATAACGTGTATTGTTTGATTTTGAGTGGATTCAGAATAATTAATAGGTGTGATATAATTATTATCGCCCTCAGCAAGTTGGCTCATAAGAGTCATAATTGACCATATACTAATATTTTCATCTTTCTTGAAAGGTAATAAATACTTGAAATTTTTATCAATATCAGGTTTTGGATTTCCTTTTATGAAATAAGGCTCACAAATAAATTTTATCTTTTTCTCTGGTTTAATGGGTTTTAGTTTGAATAAAAATCCGGAGTTTTCTTTAATATTTCCTTCATAAAAATATTTATCAGTGTTTTTAAGTGATTCAAATTTTACAATAAGATGGTAAGTTCCGGGACTGCTTTTTTGATAATAAAAATCACAGCTGTTATCAGGATTTCTAGTGTAAGTAACACGAACGCCTTCTATTTGTCCATAAGAGTTTAAAGCAAAACATAAAAAAATCAATAAAATAATTATTCTGCCATTCATGTCTGATTTTTATTAGTTACTGGTTGAAACAAATCTAATAAAAAACAGAATCAATAATTATTTTTTGTAGTATTTTTCTAAAATAAAAAAAGCTATGAATTTAATCATAGCCTTCTATATTTTGTTTCTACAGAATGATTTCACTTAGCATTTAATCCTAAACTTTCTTCAAACAAGTTAACATCAATCGCATTTTTTACATCAAAATCGCCAATTTTTGTTCGTCTTAGAACGGTTAAGTGCGAACCGGAATTCAGGGCTTTCCCAAAATCAAATGCCAGTGAACGAATGTAAGTTCCTTTGCTGCAAACGACTCTGAAGTCGATTTCAGGAAGTGCAATTCGGGTGATTTCAAATTCGTGAATGGTGGTTTTTCTGCTGGAAATTTCTATTTCTTCACCGGCACGGGCATGTTCATACAGGCGTTTTCCGTCTTTTTTAATTGCCGAAAAAATAGGTGGTTTTTGGTCAATTTCACCTAAAAACTGTTTCACCGTTTCGTGAATTAGAGCCTCATCAATATGTGCTGTTGGGAAAGTGGCATCAATTTCGGTTTCTAAATCATAAGATGGAGTAGTGGCTCCTATGTGAAACGTTCCCGTATATTCTTTGGCCTGTCCCTGAAGTTCAGCAATTTTTTTGGTAAACTTTCCGGTGCAGATTAAAAGTAATCCTGTGGCTAGTGGATCTAAAGTTCCTGCATGACCTATTTTGAACTTTTTAGGCAATCCCACTTTGTTAATCAGCAGGTATTTTAATTTATTAACTGCCTGAAACGAACTCCATTTTAAAGGTTTGTCTATCAGTAAAATTTGTCCGTCTAAATATTCTTCGGTTGTCATTATAATATGCTAAGCGGATGAATAAAAAAGTGAATCAATAACAAAGCGATTCCGGCAATTATTCGGTAATAACCAAAAACTTTAAATCCGTTTTTCGTTAAAAATCCAATGAAGGTTTTAATAGCTAAAAGTGCTACAATAAAAGCAACCACATTGCCAATAATTAACAAGTTAGTTTGCTCATCAGTTAATACAAAACCGTCTTTGTAATAATCATAGCATTTTTTTGCAGTAGCTCCAAACATGGTAGGTACAGCCAGAAAAAAAGAAAATTCGGCTGCTGATGTTCTGGATAATTTTTGAGACATTCCTCCCACAATACTGGCTCCACTTCGGGAAACTCCCGGAATCATGGCTAAACACTGGAAAAAACCAATTTTGATGGCTTGTGAATAACTGATTTCCTGTGAAGTTTCGGTAGTATCAGGATTGTTAAACCAGTCGTCTACCTTTAGCAGAATAATCCCTCCAATTAAAAGCGAAATGGCAACCGTTACCGGATTTTCTAATAAACCATCGATAAAATCACTTAACAATAAGCCTAAAACTACCGCAGGAATAAAGGCAACCAATAATTTAAAATAGAAATCAAAAGATTGAAAAAAGCGTCTGAAATAAAGAATTACAACTGAAAGTATCGCTCCTAACTGGATGACGATAGTAAAAAGTTTTGTAAAATCGTCCTGTGCAATTCCGTAAAAGGAAGAAGCGATAATCATGTGTCCGGTAGAAGAAACAGGAAGAAACTCAGTAATTCCTTCTATTATTGCAAGAACAATAGCTTGTAATGTATTCATTTAATTTAGATTTTAGATTTTAGAATTCAGATTTTAGTTGTTACTAAATGATCACTAAATACTGAACACTGAATACTATTTCTTTGGATTTTTTAAAATGGCATAAATAGTAATTCCAAAACCAATTAAAACAGTAGTAGGCGCTAATCGAATTCTCCTGAAATTAAAGATAGCGTCGCTGTACACTTTTGGGTCATCACTGCCGCCACCTGACATTAAAATAAATCCAAGGGCAATTACTCCAATTCCTATCAAAAGGATTTTGTAGTTTACTTTGTCAAATAAAAATTCGTGTTTATCGTCTTTCATTTTTTATTGCGAGGAACGAAGCAATCTCATTCCGTTTTTTTTAAGTTATTATTTCTAATTCTAAAATCTGAATTTGCAATCTGAAATTAATAAAGATCGTCAGTTCTGAGGTTTAAGAATCGCTGGGTAGCAAAATGAGTACTTAACCAGGTGATTAAAACGCCAAATCCGAAAACAGCAGCAAAAACCAATACAATCAAAGTCTTATCTTCTACGATTCCCAGTTCTGGAAAGTTAGCATTTACATAAGATAAAAGTCCAATTAATGCTAAAATTGCTAATGCAGCTCCAAGCATTCCTAATTTTACGCTTCGCATTACAAATGGTTTTCTGATGAATGCTTTTGTAGCACCTACCATCTGCATGGTTTTGATAATAAAACGGTTTGAATAAATCGAAAGTCTCAGTGAACTATTGATTAGTAATACAGCTATGAAAGTAAGGAATCCACTGATTACTAAAATCCACATACTTACTTTTCTTATGTTTTCATTTACCAGATTTACTAATTGTTTGTCATAAACAATGTCTGAAATCATTGGGTTAGTACGTAATTTTTGCTCTATTTTAGCCACAGAATCTTTTTCTACATACAAAGCTTTGATATGGATGTCATAAGAATTCTGCAATGGATTTTCGCCTAAGAAAGTTAAAAAATCCTCACCAATGATATCCGTATGCTGTTTAGCTGCGGCTTCCTTACTGACATACGTAATGGATTTTGCATAAGGAGCTTTTTTTAATTCGGCTCCAAAACTTTTTAAGATAGTGTCATTAGCTTCGTTTTTAAAGAAAACCGTCATGGCAATTTTTTCTTTAAAATCGTCTGCTAACTTTTTAGAATTAATAATAAAAAGTCCTAATGTTCCCAGCAGAAATAACACTAAGAATATACTCAATACTACCGAAAAATAAGAGGAAATTAACCTGCGTTTTTGAAACTTATCAAATGAAGAACTCATAGCTTACTTTAATTATGGGGTAAAAATAATAAAGTATTTCTTTAATATGAAGTTAATAACGTTCAAAGTTTTAATTTTCTTATAATAAAACCGGGATTTTAAAAATATTATTGCCAGAGCCTGTTTTAATATCATCAAAAACATCTCCCAAACCATAAAGGGGGTGATTTTGGTCAATTTCAAGAGGTTTTCCTCTCTTTAGGTTTGGACAGAGATTTTTTTTAATTTAAATAAATTTCAAAAAAGAGACTTAAGTGAAAAGTAACTTCAGGCCTGCAATTGTCAGTCCAAGAGCGAGGAGGTATTTTAATGTTTTAGTGTTGAATTTTTGGCTTCCAAAATGAGAGCCTAATAAACCCCCAATGATGGTAGCCAGAACGGCTATTTGTAAATCTTCGGATAAGTAGAAACCTCCTTTTTGAATTTGCCCATAAAGTCCGGAAATCGAATTGACAAAAATAAATAAAGCCGATACAGCTGCGGTTTCTTTTAATTTTGACCAACGCATTAAAAGCATTAACGGGCTAAGAATAATACCGCCACCAATACCTAATAGTCCGGAGAGCAGTCCGATACTGCCCCCTGAAAAAAGTCCTGCCCAAAGAGGGATTTCCCGATTGGGTTCATTTTTTTCTTCAAATTGATATACGAGCCTGATAATTGAAATGAAGATACAAATACCTAATATTTTTTTATAGATAGTATCCGGTAAGCTCATACTGCCTCCTAAAAAAGCCATCGGAATACTTGCAATCACAAAAGGCAGAAATAATTTTAACCTAAAAGCACCTGCTCTGTAAAAACCAATAAATGAGAATAGCGATACAGCTAAATTCATCACTAATGCCGATTGTTTCATCATAACGGGAGCTACACCTGCCATTGTCATAATAGCTAAGTAGCCACTGGCACCGCCATGACCTACAGATGAATATAAAAATGCAACCAATGCTAATAGAAATAGTATTAAAATAGGGCTGTAATCCATGAAAATTATTTTTTAAGGTGGAACAATTCGGGTTTAAAAGTTACCATCACGTAGCTCCAAACTGGGGTGATGTTGCTGTTTCCTGATTTCAGGGTTTCCATGCTTTTTTCGGCTGCCATGTACGAAAATCCAAAATCAATTAGGGTAAAAGAATTGCATTTGTAGTGGGCTGATAAATCATTTTCAAAACCCAAATACGGATTGATGTTTTGGTCCAGATTATTTTTGACTTTATTAGCTAAGTAAAACAAATGAAAATCAGAACGCAGACTTATTTTATTATTTAAATCATAAGTAAAAAATAAATACGGATTAATTAAACCTCCATTTTTTACATCAGAAGGAAAGGACGTAAAATAGTCCATATTTCCCATGAATTTCCAGGCTACTCCATAAAGCGGCACGAAGGATTTGGAAATTGTAGTTGATTTTTCGGCATTATCACCGCTCGTGATTTCTGCTCCTAAACGTGTACCAAGTTTATTGGTTTTTAACTGAATTTCTGGTTGTAAATAATAAGCCGAAATACGGTTTCCGCTTTGTAATTGACCGTATTGGTAAAAACCGCTCAGGGTTAAATATAAATTGCCTTTTTCAAAATCCAGTCGTCCTCCAGAAGTTCCACGAGTGTAGAGCGTATTGCTATTGGTTTTACTTTGGTAACTATCGGCAGCATTCATTGTTGTCAGACTGAAATTTTTATTCAGTTTCGCTTTTAGATAATGAACGTTTAGCAATTTGTAGTTGGTGAAAGTTGTTGGTGAAAAATCGGTATCAAAAATACGTTCGGAAGTTTGGTTAAAAGAAGTTATCAATTCCGAATGAATCGTATTGTTGTTGAAAGTCAGATTAATTCCGTCATGTGCTCTCGCTGCCTGACTCCAGTTGGCTGCTGAGAAAATTCTGCCGTTATCTAATTCTACTTTCTGACGACCTAATTTTATCGAGAAATGATTTGAAATTCCAGTTTCAACATAAGCTTCAAATACATTCAGGGAACCCGATGCAGAAGTTTGTCCGTATTGTCCCCAAACACGGATATCCTGAATCGAAGTATGGAATTTGAATTTTGGCTGTTCGTAATTAAAGTTCAATCGGCTTCTTTGCGAAGTAAAATAAGCCGCTTTGCTATCGGCTGTTCGCAATTGTTTGTAACCGTCCCGGTATTCAAATCGGGGTCTGAATTCCAATTTAATGCTGAAATCTTTATTTTCTGAACTTCCTTTTTTAGTTATTTCTGTAGCTGTCAGTATAGAGTCGGCTTCTCTTTGAGTAATCAATTTTTTTTGAACAAATAACCTCGTAAAAGCTGCATTGTCCTGAGCTTTCATTCTTACGACAGGAAGAAAAGCAAATACAGCTAAGAAGCAAAGAATAATCGATTTTTTCATAAATGTATGAAGCAGATTTATGTGTTTTTAAAATTTTAGATTTTTATTTTCTTTTTCAGCAAAATCTTTAATTCGCTTTTCTATTTCATAAAAAGTAACAATGGCTTTTTCTCCGGCAGAAGTCAAACGGGCACCGCCACCGCCTTTTCCGCCTAATATTTTTTCTACTAAAGGACTTTCGGCTCGCTGATTCATTTCCTTTACCAGTTGCCAGGCTTGCCGATAAGCCATTTTCATTTCTTTGGCGGCATTAGTAATGGAACCCGTTTTTCGAATGTTTTCTAAAAGCCAGATTTTTCCAATTCCAAGAAAAGGACCTTCTGTTTCTTCTATCCAAAGACGAACTTCTATTTTATATTTTTTATTGGCCATGGTTATGTTTTTTAAAACACAGTGCAAAAATAAGTATTTTTACGTATAAAAATACGTAACTATGATTTTTTTTATTCTAAATAAAATAATTTTTATAGCCCGTACAATAAACGTAAA
The DNA here is from genome assembly GCF_046000495.1 of Flavobacterium plantiphilum. NCBI lineage: Bacteria > Pseudomonadati > Bacteroidota > Flavobacteriia > Flavobacteriales > Flavobacteriaceae > Flavobacterium > Flavobacterium plantiphilum. The sequence goes on along the minus strand of NZ_JBELQA010000002.1, from coordinate 49,594 downwards.
TTTGCGACCTCATAATTTTATTTACTAAAACTTAGAAACTTAGCTACTTTATAGCTTAGCAACTCGAAAAATGAAATACAATCCGAACGAAATCGAAGCCAGATGGCAACAATACTGGGCTGACAATAAAACTTTTGCAGCCGAAAATAATTCAGCTAAACCAAAACATTACGTTTTAGATATGTTTCCTTATCCGTCGGGAGCGGGATTGCACGTAGGACATCCGCTGGGATATATTGCTTCGGATGTGTATTCCAGATATAAAAGACATCAGGGTTTTAATGTGTTGCACCCCATGGGTTATGACAGTTTTGGACTGCCGGCCGAACAATATGCGATTCAAACCGGACAACGTCCGGAAGATACCACCCGGGTGAATATTGACGGAGGAGTGGATAAAGAAGGAAACCAAATTGCAGGTTACCGTAAGCAATTGGATAAAATCGGTTTTTCATTTGATTGGGACAGAGAAGTGCGCACATCAAATCCGGATTATTACAAGCATACGCAGTGGATTTTTATCCAATTATTCAATTCCTGGTACAATAAAGAAACGGATAAAGCAGAGGATATTTCGACTTTGATTGCCATTTTCGAGACAACAGGAAATTCAAGCGTAAATGCTGTTTGCGATGATAACATCGAAGCTTTTACGGCTGCTGAGTGGAACGCTTTCGCAAAAGATACTCAGGAGAAAATCCTGTTGCAATACAGATTGACTTATTTGGCAGAAACGGAAGTAAACTGGTGTCCGGGATTGGGAACGGTTTTAGCGAATGACGAAATCGTAAACGGTGTTTCAGAACGAGGCGGTTTTCCTGTGGTGCGTAAAAAAATGACCCAATGGAGTATGCGAATTTCGGCTTATGCAGAGCGTTTATTGCAAGGGTTGAACGATATTGACTGGAGCGAATCGATTAAAGAATCACAAAGAAACTGGATTGGAAAATCGGTTGGAGCGATGGTTGCTTTCCATGTGGTTCCAACAACCAACAACCAACAACCAGCAACTATCGATGTATTTACGACTAGACCTGATACTATCTTCGGAGTGACTTTTATGACTTTGGCACCGGAGCACGAATTGGTAACTCAAATCACAACTGCTGAACAAAAAGCGGCTGTTGAGGCCTATATCGAAAAAACGGCTAAACGTTCTGAAAGAGAGCGTATGGCGGATGTAAAAACCATTTCGGGAGTATTTACAGGTGCTTATGCCGAACATCCGTTTACTAAAGAACCTATTCCGGTTTGGATTGGGGATTACGTTTTAGCGGGTTATGGAACAGGAGCTGTAATGGCGGTTCCTTGCGGAGACGAAAGAGATTATGCTTTTGCTAATTTCTTCAAAGGAACTAACGGAATGCCGGAAATTAAAAATATTGTAGATAAAGACATTTCAGAAGCGGCTTTTGGTGCTAAAGAAGGTTTCCAATTAGTGAATTCCGATTTCTTAAATGGTATGGGTTACAAAGACGGAACTCAAAAAGTAATTGCCGAATTAGAAAAAATCAACCAGGGTTATGGGAAAATCAATTACCGTTTGCGTGATGCGGTTTTCTCCCGTCAGCGTTATTGGGGAGAGCCATTCCCGGTTTATTATGTAAATGGTTTGCCACAAATGATTGATGCACAACATTTGCCAATCATTTTACCGGAAGTTGAGAAATATTTACCAACAGAAGATGGTTTGCCTCCGTTAGGAAACGCTACTGTTTGGGCTTGGGACACTGAAAAGTTGTCGGTTGTGAGTTGTGAGTTGATAGATCATGTGACTGTTTTTCCATTGGAATTAAATACCATGCCGGGTTGGGCAGGAAGTTCATGGTACTGGATGCGTTATATGGATTCACATAATGATACTGAATTTGCTTCTGCAGAAGCTTTGAAGTATTGGGAATCTGTGGATTTATACATTGGAGGAAGCGAACATGCAACCGGACACTTATTGTATTCCCGTTTTTGGAACAAATTTTTAAAAGACAAAGGTTTTGCACCAACAGAAGAACCATTCAAAAAACTGATCAATCAGGGAATGATTTTGGGGACGAGTGCTTTTGTAAATATGATAGGTTTTAAATTAATAGTTTCTAAGAAATCTGATAATGAAAACTTCAAGAATTTAAATGTTCAAATAACAGAAAGTGACGAGAATTATAAAAGCATTAATGAAATAATTAGCAAAATAGAAATAATAAAAGACACATATTTTTCTTCTGATATTGTCTCAGATTTAAAAAAATCCGATGAATTATATGTGGAATTTTCGGATGAATTCGTAACTCCAGTTATTAAAGAGTTAGAAGAAAATGGTTTTACTACAGATAAATATAATGTTGCATTTTCACCTTTATCTCAGTTGAAAACTTATAGATTACATGTTCCTGTTAGTTATGTAAATGGGAATGATGAATTAGATTTTGAGCAATTGAAAAATAAAGATTATCATTTTAGAGATGCTAAGTTTATAACTAAAGATGACAAGTTTTTTGTTTCTCGCGAAGTCGAAAAAATGTCAAAATCGAAATACAATGTTGTAACACCAGATGATATTTGTGCTGAATACGGTGCAGATACTTTGCGTTTATACGAAATGTTCTTGGGACCATTGGAACAGGCAAAACCATGGAATACAGCTGGTATTTCGGGAGTTTTTGGTTTCCTTAAAAAATTATGGCGATTGTATTTTGATGACAATGGTTTGATTGTTACTAATGACGAACCAACCAAAGACAACCTGAAAAGCTTACATAAAACCATTAAGAAAGTTTCAGAAGATATTGAGAATTTCTCTTTCAATACTTCGGTTTCTCAGTTTATGATTTGTGTGAATGAATTGTCGGCTCAAAATTGTCATTCTCGTGCTATTTTGGAACCATTGGCTGTTGTGATTTCGTCTTATGCGCCACATATAGCAGAAGAATTGTGGTCTCAATTAGGACATGAAGGTTCTATTGCAACTGTTCCTTTTCCAAAATTCGAAGAAAAACATTTGGTAGAATCAGAGAAAGAATATCCGGTTTCCTTCAACGGAAAAATGCGATTCACTATCAAATTGCCTTTGGATTTGACCAAAGAACAAATCGAGGAAATCGTAATGAATGACGAAAGAACTCAAAAACAATTAGATGGCAGAACGCCAAATAAGGTGATTATTGTTCCGGGGAAAATTATCAATTTGGTTGGCTAACCGAATCAATCGCAATTTCAATTTCAATGTCATTAAGTTAAGTGTATTTTGTGTCATTTCGACCAGAGGGAGAAATCACATAACGTGAGCAGCTAGTGTGATTCCTCATTCTTCGGAATGACAAAACAAGGTGTATCTTACTTAACATAATGACATTGCCCGAAGTTTCGGGATAAATTCCAAATTCCAATTGTTACACTGAGCTTGTCGAAGTGTAATTGGGGTTTGGAATTTTGTTTTTGAAATGGCAATTTAATACATTTTTAACAGCTGTCAAACTGACATTTTTTTAATTTGGTGTATAATTTGCTGTTTGTTTAGGAAAACAAAACTAAAACGATCAAAATATGGGAAGTGGTTATTTAATTCTGGCGGGAGTGATCATGCTCTTTAGCTGGTTAGTAAGTTCGAGATTAAAGAGCAAGTTTGAGCATTATTCGCAGTTGCATTTGCAAAACAATATGAGTGGTGCAGAGATTGCTACCAAAATGCTACACGATAACGGAATCTATGATGTAAAGGTAATTTCGACTCCGGGACGATTGACAGATCATTACAATCCGGTGGATAAAACAGTAAATTTAAGTGAGGCGGTCTACAATGAGCGTAATGCGGCTGCCGCAGCTGTGGCAGCTCACGAATGTGGTCATGCGGTTCAGCACGCCGTGGGTTATGAATGGCTCACTATGCGTTCTAAACTGGTTCCGTTTGTTAATGTAGCTTCGAATTTCATGCAGTGGATATTATTAGCCGGGATTATTATGCTGGAAACGTTTCCGGGGCTGTTGCTTTTTGGAATTATCCTGTTTGCGGCGACTACTTTGTTTTCGATTGTTACTTTGCCTGTAGAATATGATGCCAGTAATCGTGCTCTGGCCTGGCTTAAAACAAAAAACATGCTTAATCCTGCAGAATATGCCGGAGCAGAAGATTCGTTAAAATGGGCAGCACGTACTTATCTGGTAGCTGCCATAGGTTCTATAGCAACCTTATTGTACTATCTTTCCATTTACATGGGAGGAAACAGGAGGGATTAAGAAATTCAATAGCAATAGCGGTTTCAAAAATCAATTTCAAAATATAAAATCCAAATTCCAATAATTAGTGATTAATTGGAATTTGGATTTTTATTTTTCTGCATTTAAAAATTACCATTGAATCTTTATTCCGGCATATTTTGTTGCTGCCACTCTATCAGAACGGCTACCTGAGCGTCAGTCAAAGGAGGTTTTTTATTTACAGGAGGCATAAATTTACGATCATCCTGTGGCAGTCTCACACGCGAAATGATAGCGTCAATATTTTCTTTTACATGTTCATAGCTGTCAAAAGCTTCTTTTTTTCCTTGTGGAGGAATGTGGCATGGCGTACAGCTATTTTCAATAAGAGGTTTGATGTCGCTGCTATAACTTATCTTTTTAATGTCAACATATCCTGAATTGTTTTTTCGGACGCTGCTGCAATTGATAAACAGCATAGATAACGGCAGTATTAGCATAATGAGCTGAATTTTTCTTTTCATTGTTTGAGTTAATTTTTGGTTGTTAATCAAAAATACTTAAAAAACGAATCGGAGAGCAATAAAATAAAAAAGCCATCTCAAAAAAAATGAGATGGTCTTGTGTTATATTGTATCGGTATGATTACTTCGCTTTATTAGCTTCAGCAATGTATTTTTCTAATGCCATAGTCATAGAAGGTGTGCCCGGTGCAGGAGCAAGAATATCAATTCTTAATCCGTGGTCTAAAGCTTCTTTTTGAGTAGTGCTTCCAAAAACAGCAATTCTGGTATTGTTTTGCTTGAAATCCGGGAAGTTTTTATATAATGATTTAATTCCTGTTGGGCTAAAGAAAGCCAGAACATCATAATAAACATCTGCTAAATCAGATAAATCACTCATTACTGTTCTGTAGAAAGTGGCCTGAGTCCAGTCTACTTTCAGGTTGTCTAAAGTAATTGGAGCGTCAGCATTTAGCTGATCTGAGGCTGGTAACAGGAATTTTTCGTCTTTGTATTTTTTAATCAAAGGAGATAAGTCGGCAAAATCTTTTGCTCCAACATAAATTTTACGTTTTCTGTATACTACGTATTTTTGAAGGTAAAAAGCTACTGCTTCCGACTGGCAAAAATATTTTAAACCTTCCGGGATTTTAAAACGCATTTCTTCCGCCACTCTAAAAAAGTGGTCAACAGCATTTCTACTGGTTAAAATAATAGCAGAAAAATTGTTGAGATCAATTTTTTGAAGTCTAATTTCTTTTGCGCTAACTCCTTCTATGTGTATAAAAGGGCGGAAATCAATTTTGATTTTATGTTTTTGTTGGAGTTCAAAGTAAGGTGAATTCTCTACTTTAGGCTCTGGTTGCGATACCAAAATTGTTTTGACTTTCATATTTTAACATTTTCTAAGCGCTCCCTTTTGTAAACAAATAATACATGAAAAAATAGGGAGCTATTTCGAGAGTGCAAAGATATAAAATAAAATAAAACAACTTACTGAATATTAATTTTTGATATTTTTTTATTGAAATAGAATAAGTCAGAACGCTTAGCATAAGTATTACGGCGATTATTGCTATAGGAATATTCTGTGAAACAGTGTTGTAGTAGAATAATATAATATTCACAGGTAAAATAATAATACCAATATAAGTGCGATAAGTGATTTTCTGAAGGTTAAATTGCTCTACAAATTCTTCAATATTGAAAGTTGTCGCAATGATTTTTTCGACTAAAAACTTTGATAAAATGAAAAAGATAAGAAAAGTGATAATCTGAATATAAAGTAACCAGTCCGTTTTTGAAGCATATCCAAAAATGCTTAAAGAAATCTGAATAAAAAAAGCAAAAGAAATCACCTGTACAAAAAATAAGGAGATGGTAAAGCTGCTTTTTAACTGGCTGCTGTCACGATACACTTTAGAATATTTATCCGAGAAGATGAGATTGATAAAATCGCCAAATCGATTTCCGTAAGCCGATTTAGTGAATGCAATAATAGCAAAAGCCAAAACAAATAAAAGGGTAGCCCAGTCTTTGTTTTCGGTGATTCTCGGATGTAAGAGGTAGTCTGTCATAGCGAAAGCAAAATTAGTAAAATTTTATATCAATATTTTTATTATAATATTATTATGAATCAAATGCTATAAAAAGGTTACTTTTGCGTTGAAATTTCCAGAAATATGAATAATTGTATTGTTATAATTCCAACCTATAACGAAATTGAGAATATCGAAAGTATCATTAGAGCGGTACTTTCACAACACAAGATTTTTCACGTTCTTATAGTGGATGATAATTCTCCAGATCATACGGCTGATAAGGTTCGGTTATTACAAACTGAATTTGAAGGACGCTTATTTCTAGAAAACAGAAAGCAAAAATCAGGTTTAGGAACCGCTTATGTACATGGTTTTAAATGGGCTCTGGCTCATGATTATGAATTCATTTTTGAGATGGATGCTGATTTTTCGCATAATCCAAATGATTTAGAAAAATTATACAATGCCTGTCATTTTGGGGATGCTGATTTAGCCATTGGCTCCCGTTATGTCACAGGTGTAAATGTCGTGAACTGGCCGCTTAGCCGTGTGTTAATGTCATATTTTGCTTCGGTTTATGTACGAATGATTACCGGGATGATGATTCATGATGCTACGGCAGGTTTTGTTTGTTATAAACGGTCTGTTTTGGAGAAAATAAATCTGGATAAGATAAAATTCGTGGGTTATGCTTTTCAGATAGAGATGAAATACCGTACTTTTTGTAATAAATTCAATATTGCCGAAGTGCCCATTATTTTTACAGACAGAACCAAAGGACAGTCTAAAATGAGTAATTCCATAATAGTAGAAGCTGTTTTTGGAGTGATTTCGCTTCGGTTAAAAAAATTAGTTAACAGATTATAATATAATGACAATGAACAGGGTTTTAATTAAGAATGCCAAAATAGTAAATGAAGGAGTAATTTTTGAAGGCGATGTATTAATTGAGAATGACTTAATTGTTGAGATTTCAGAAAGCATTAGTGCCAAATCATCCGATTGTAAAATTATAGACGCCGAAGGGAATTATTTAATTCCGGGTGCTATTGATGATCAGGTGCATTTTAGAGAGCCGGGTTTGACACATAAAGGTGATATTGAATCAGAGTCCCGTGCCGCTGTTGCCGGAGGGATTACTTCTTTTATAGAACAGCCTAATACGGTGCCTAATGCGGTTACTCAGGAAATTTTAGAGGAGAAATACCAATTAGCATCCCAAAAATCGTATGCGAATTATTCGTTTATGATGGGAGCTACTAATGATAATTTAGAAGAAGTTCTGAAGACGAATCCTAAAAATGTTGCCGGAATTAAGATATTCTTAGGTTCGTCAACAGGAAATATGCTGGTGGATAATGAAGCTACACTGGAAAAAATATTTTCAAGTACACCGCTTTTAATTGCTGTGCACTGTGAAGATGAAGCCACTATCAGAGCCAATACTGAAAAATATATTGCGGAATATGGTGATGATGTTCCGGTAACTGTTCATCATTTAATAAGAAGCGAAGAAGCCTGTTATTTGTCTTCTTCAAAAGCAATTGAACTGGCTAAAAAAACAGGAGCCCGTTTGCATATTTTTCACTTGTCTACCGCTAAAGAAATGGATTTGTTTACCAATAAAATTCCATTAGAAGAAAAGAAAATTACTGCTGAGGTATGTGTGCATCATTTATGGTTTACCAATGATGATTATGCAACCAAAGGCAATTTTATTAAATGGAATCCGGCGGTAAAAACAGCTCATGACCGAGAAGCGCTGTGGAAAGCTTTGAATGATGACAGGATTGATGTGATTGCTACTGATCATGCACCGCACACACTGGAAGAGAAAAAGCAGCCTTATTTAAAAGCACCATCCGGAGGACCATTAGTGCAGCATGCAGTTGTAGCTATGTTTGAGGCATACCATCAGGGTAAAATAAGCATTGAGAAAATAGTGGAAAAAATGTGTCACAATCCGGCTAAGATTTTCAAAATAGAAAAACGAGGTTTTATTAAAGAAGGATATTATGCCGATTTAGTAATTGTAAATTCCGGTTTGCCATGGGGAGTGAAAAAAGAAAATATTTTTGCTAAATGCGGTTGGTCTCCATTTGAAGGCTATACTTTTAAATCGAGAATTACCCATACTTTTGTCAACGGACAATTAGTTTACAATGCTTTTAAAGTAAAAGATATTCGTGCTGGAAAAAGACTATTATTTGAAAGATAAGTCATGAAAAAAACGGTTTCATTTTTAGTAATTATACTATTGTTTTTTAGCTGTAAAGAAGAAGGTGTTCAGAAACCCGATTCGCTTATAGATAAAGAAGTAATGGAGAATATTATATATGATTTATCGCTTTTGGAAGCTATAAAATACAATGATCCCAATACTACTGAAAATTATAAAGTAAATCCTAAGGAGTTTATTTTCAGAAAATATAAAGTAGACAGCGTACAATTTGCACAAAACAACATTTATTATGCGTCTAAATATGACGATTATAAAGAAATGTACGATAGTGTGATTAAGCGTATAGAAAGAAAAAAAATAGTTTTAGATTCCCTGATTAAAAAAGAAGCCAAAAAAGATTCGCTGATTGCTGTAAAAAAGAAACGATTGGATTCTATTGCTGAATTAAAAAAAGTGGCTTTGGCTAAAAAAGATTCGTTACAGAAAATCAGAAAAAAAGACAGTTTAAAACTAGTAAAGAAAAAAACGGAAAAATCGAAATCAACTTCTAAAGCAATAAAAGCTACGGTAATCAAAAATGGTGTTAAAATTAATTAACGCTGAAATTTTCTTTAATGTACTGGTGTACATCTGAAAAAGTAACATTTATTGCATTTTTAATTTTTGTGTTAGAAAAAGTAGTTTTACTTAAAAAAGAACGTACCGTATGTTTGGATAAATTATTGGTTCTTCCCGAAAAAAGACTTAAAAACCAGTGCAGTCGCCAGGTTATTTCCATCATATAAGGCTTAGCTTCAATGCTGGGCCTTTTTGCTTTTACACTGTCTGCAATGGTATTAAAAAGATCCTGAAAAACAACATTTTCAGAAATCAGAATATAACGTTCATTCTTGATGGTACTTTCCATTAATTGCTCCATAATCTGTACTACATCACTAACGGCAACAAATCCGGTGGTTCCTTTGGTATAAAACAATAATCCGGAAGCTATTTTTTTAATCAGTTGCCCGCTACCCTGATCTTCAAATCCGGGTCCTAAAATTACTCCTGGATTGACGATAATTACGTTTAATCCTTCTTGCTGACCACGCCAGATTTCCATTTCGGCACCATATTTTGAAATCGCATAATCATTATGATGTTTCTCAGGATTCCATTCTGTTTCTTCTGTGATAATGGTCTCGTGTGGGGCTAAATCACCAAGAGCAGCTACAGAACTGACGTAACATAGTTTCTGAACACCTTTAGCAAGGCAGAAATTAACAATATTAGCAGTGCCTTCAATATTTGTTTTTCGAAGTAAGTCCTCATCTCTGGGATCAAAAGAAATTATTGCGGCACAATGATAGACTTTGGTAATATTAATAAAAGCATGTTCTAACGAAGGAATATCAATAATGTCTGCCTGAACCCACTCTATAGCGTCAAACAGTGCTGATTTATTGTAATGTTCAAACAGCGCTTTTGTCTTTTTAATATTATTTTGCTTTCGATAAATAGCACGAACTTTTTCTCCATTTTCAATTAAATGAAGCAATAAATGCGCGCCTACTAAACCTGTTCCTCCTGTAACTAAAATCATAAATACAAATGTAACAATTTATCAATTTTACAAGGCAACAATTAGTATTTTAGATTTTTTTTCAAATTGGTACATTTTCAAATTTTCAAATTGTGTAATTAAAGTTATCTTTGCGCACTCGAAGCCTGAATGGCTGAACAGATGAAGTAAATTGATTAAAAAAGATGAAAAATTTTATTGAAGAAGTAACTTGGAGAGGAATGCTCCACGATGTTATGCCGGGCACTGAAGAACATTTGATGGAACAAATGCGTGTGGCGTATGTGGGAATTGACCCAACTGCAGATTCATTACATATAGGACACTTAGTTGGCGTAATGTTGTTGAAACATTTTCAACTTTCGGGACACAAACCTTTAGCTTTAGTAGGTGGAGCAACCGGAATGATTGGAGATCCGTCAGGAAAGTCTAACGAAAGAAATTTACTGGACGAAGCTACTTTGCGTCAAAATCAGGAAGCGATAAAAGGACAATTGGCTCGTTTTTTAGATTTTACTTCAGATGCTCCAAATGCCGCTCAGTTGGTAAACAATTACGATTGGATGAAGAATTTTTCATTTCTGGAATTCATTCGCGATGTGGGGAAACACATTACTGTAAACTACATGATGGCTAAAGATTCTGTAAAGAAACGTTTGTCTTCTGAAGCTGCCGAAGGAATGTCGTTCACGGAATTTACGTATCAACTGGTTCAGGGTTATGATTTCCTGCATTTGTACAGAGATAAAAGTTGTACGTTGCAAATGGGAGGAAGCGACCAATGGGGAAATATCACTACCGGAACTGAATTAGTGCGCCGAATTGTCAGCGGAAAAGCCTATGCCTTAACTTGTCCGTTGATTACAAAAGCCGACGGAACTAAATTCGGAAAATCCGAAGGAGGAAATATCTGGTTAGATGCAGCAAGAACTTCGCCTTATAAATTTTACCAATATTGGTTAAACACTTCAGATATTGATGCTGAAAAGTATATCAAGATTTTTACTTTTTTATCGAAAGAAGAAATCGAGGATTTAACAGAGCAACACAGAGAAGCTCCGCATTTGCGATTGTTACAGAAGCGTTTAGCTGAAGAAATTACAATTATGGTTCATTCGAAGGAAGATTTAGAAAATGCTGTAAAAGCATCGGGAATTTTGTTTGGAAATTCGAATGCTGACGATTTAAAACAATTAGATTCGGCTACTTTTTTGGAAGTTTTTGATGGTGTTCCGCAAGCTGAAATTGCAAGAACTGAAATTGCAACCGGAATTAATATTGTGGATGTTTTAAACGAAAAGACCGGATTTTTAAAATCCAATGGTGAAGCCAGACGCGCTTTGACTGCTAATTCTATTTCGGTAAACAGAGAAAAAGTAAAAGAAGATTTTGTGCTTTCAAACAATGATTTAATAAATAATCAATTTGTATTATTACAAAGCGGGAAGAAAAATTATTTTGTGGTAAGAGTAGTTTAATTGAAAGATTAATTTCCAATATAATACTTGAATTCAAAAACCTGATATCAATATGTTATCAGGTTTTTTGAGTTTATAGATGTTTCTGTTTTATTTATGATACTTTGTCTCTTGGATCATCAATATGGATTTTCGAAATAGCATAACGAACTCCCTGACGATCGAGTATTTCTACATTTTTTACAACTGTACTTAAAGCGGTTAAAAATGTTTCCGAATTTTCGTGACGTTCGTATGCTTCTTCATCTGCCCATCCTTCGAGGAGATGGAAAGTGTTTTCATCAGTAAGATCCTGTGAAAAGGCATAATAAATACAACCTTCCAATTGATTTGCTGCAATCATTTCAGGTATAACGGCATCAATAAAAGTTTGTCTGTCGGTTGGATGAACTCTGTAATAAGCGCTCACTGTAATTGTTGTTGGTTGGGTCTTGTCATGACTTGTCGAAGTCCTGTTTTGCAAAATCTTTTTCATACTATTTATTTTTTATTGTCAACAAAAACATATAAGCGACTTACTTTTCCATTTTCGAAAATGAAAAGATCCATTCCTGTTGTAGCATCAGGTTTCTCAGACGGACCATTTTGCCAATAAAGTCGTGCTATATTATGATTGAAATCAATAGCTTTGATATGGGAAAATCTGGAATTTGGATTTTTTTTGTGTAAGCCATCAATAAATCCGTTAATCTCAGAATGACCTTTTGCAATGAGATGAGTATCTATCATTTCGATAGTATCAGTATAGACTTCATTCATTAAAGACTCACGTTTTTTCACGTCTTTTTCATTCCATATAGTAAGATGCGTTTCGACTAAAGAATGAATAGCTGATTCCGATAAAATATCCTGATGGTTTTCAGGTACATTTGATTTTCCAAGAGGATTTTTAGGCGACCATAAAAGTGTAGTAGGTTTGTTTTTTTCATAACCTTTACCATTTGGGTAGGATACTAATTCCAATTTAGAACCCCAGGGTGTTAAAAAATATACCCAGCTTTCTCCTTCGGTGTCACCCGATGGCATTAGAAATGGTTCGCCAAGGAATTGAACGCCTTTGCTTTTTAAATAATCTACACTTTGCTTAATATCATCGATATAAAATGCAATATGACTTGCTCCGATATCATCACCCCCGGGATGTTTTGTACTTCCTTTATTATCTTTATATTCGAATAATTCAATGTTAGCACCCGTTCCTGCCTGAATCATTTTTATGGTGACCGGACCTGTAGCTGCTTGCATATGATTTGTTTTTTTCCAGGCATCATCTAACGGAATTGGTCCAAGTGTAGTGACTGGCGAAAAACCCAGTACATCGGTAAAAAAACCTATTGCCTGATTCATGTCTGGGACATTTATTCCTACGTGGTCAATACCAATTATATTAGCTTTTTTTTGAGCCTCTGCTTTTTCAGAGGCTGAAAAGAATAACACTAAATTCATTAAGGCAATGGCAGAGTTTTGTAATTTTTGATTTGTTTTATTATTTGTTTTCATGATCTAATTGTATTTAAATTATTTATTAATTGAATTAATTACTGTATGCAGCTAACCATTTTGCTTTAATTCTGGCACGTGCTTCAATAAATTCTTTATCAGTTCCCTGAGCAATTGCATCAAGTGGAAAACGGAGTGGTCGTTCTCCTTTTTTCATGCTAACCAATTCTAGTATTCCATCAGCAATAGTTTGCGGATTCATATCAAACTGAGCCATTTTACCAAAAAGTGCAGCTCCTAAAGCATTAAATTTTGCTGTAGCCACATTACCATATTGTTCCAGGATTTCCTGTTTGTCAGCATGAATACCGGCTTTAGAACCATTGTTCATTTCAGTTGGGTATACACCAGGCTGAATACTTACGTTTTCAATTCCGTAATCAGCAAGTTCATCCTGTAAACCTTCGGTAATGCTTTCTACCACTAATTTTGAAGAAATGTAAGGAATCATAAAAGGGAGTGTATGACCGCTTGCACCAGTAGTAATGTTGATGATAAGTCCATTTTTTTCTTTTCTCATGGAAGGAAGAACAGCCTGATAAGTACGAAGTACTCCGTAAACATTTACATCAAACATTTTACTTATCTGATCGATTGAATATCCTTCTAATAGACCAAATCCACTTACGGCAGCATTGTTGATTAGTACATCCATTTTACCGTATTTATTAATTACTTTTTCGAAGGCCAATTTTACCGAAGAATCATTTGTAATATCAATATCTACTACTTCAATGTTTGAGAGTTGAGAAAGTTCTTTTGCTGCATCGGCATTTTTATCTTTGGTATTGCGCATTCCTGCAATTACTGAATGACCTGCATTAGCTAATGTTATAGCTGTAAGTTTACCAAAGCCTGTACTTGTACCTGTAATGAAAATTGTTTTTGACATGATTTCTAATTTTTATAATGTTATTATTGTTTCTTTTGAACATTACAAAGTTGCGTAGAATGCAAAACCTGGGCATTGATTAGAAATAAGTAAAAACTTGATCTATATCAAGAGTTTTGAAAAAGGCATAAAAAAAGGAGCTGAAAAGCTCCTTTATGTATAGATTATTTTTTTGCTGTTTGTTTCCTGATACGGCTTAATGTTTCCGGTGTCATTCCCAGATAAGATGCAATCATGGTTTGAGGAATCCTTGAAGCAAATCCAGGATATTTAGATATAAAATTAAGATACTTTTCTTCTGCTGTAAAACTAAGCGAAGCCTGAATTCGGTTTTGAGCTGCAATAAAACTTTTTTGCAATATAGCATTTACCATATTATTGAAGGCTGGAATCTCTTTGCACAAAAACTCAAAATTGTCATGTGTAAATAATACTAATTCGCTGTCTTCAATAGCGTCTATATTAAAGCGGGATGGCTGTTGAAACATAAGGCTTTCCCTGTCTCCTGTCCACCAGTTTTCGATGCTAAAACTATTTACATGTTCAGTTCCTTTTTCATCAACGGAATAAGTGCGCAAACAGCCGCGTGTAATAAAAGCATCATATTTCCAGATATCACCTTCCTGAAGGAGATATTGTCTTTTACGCAGTTTTTTTATAATTGCAAATGATTGTATCAGTTCTGATTCTGCTTTTGTCAGCGTCGTTTTTTCGTCAAGATATTTTTGGAAAATTTCATACATAGGTTGTAAAATTATATAAAAGTTCCTGAATTATAAATAGGATTATTCTAAAAACACTAAAACCTGATAGCAATATGTTATCAGGTTTTTTTGGTTTATTAAAGATGTTGTCTATTTTTGGATTTTAATAACAGGAATTTATTTGCTTGAATTGTATGAAAAACAAACTGGTTTTTTCTTATGTCATTTCTTTTTTTATGCTTTTTCTGTTGTTAAACTCATCAGTAAAAGCACAAAATCTCTTTTTTGAAAAAATTACCGGCAGGGAAGTCAATCCTGTAACGCAAATTCATGGTATTGCTAAAGATTCTGTAGGTTACATCTGGATTGGGAGCTGGAATGGTGTTTATCGCTATGATGGTAAAACATTTGACTTTTTTTATCACATTCCTAATGATAAAACCTCACTGCCTAATAATAGGATTCGCAATATTATTTCAGATCAAAAACGGGGACTTTGGTTTCTGACATTTGATAATAAATATGTCAAATTTGATTATCAGCAAAATACTTTTAAAGTAATTGCTGATGATAAAGTACCTGAAATTTTAGTTAAAAAACTAAGCAGTAATGCCAATCAGCTCCATAGAAATCGAATTGTAAACGGAAAGAGCTATTTTTTATCCTTACACCAGTTTACGTCTCAGGATGTCAAAACCGGCGAGAAATATGTTTATAAAGCTAATATCAATCATCCGGGACAGTTAGTAGATGATTATATTACCGATTTTTTTATAGATAATCAAAATACAATCTGGCTGGGTACCAGAGGCGGAGATGTTTACAAGGCAAATCCGAACCGGAATCCTTTCGAATTGCATTACAGTTTTAGAAAAGACAGTGGAAACTCTAAATTTTCTATTGTCAAAGCAGTATTAAAAGTAGCAGGAAAGATCTGGTTAGGAACTGATGATGGAATTTTAATTTACAATAAGGAAGAGCTTGATAACAGCCATCCTTTTTATAAATCGGGCAGCCGGATAAAATTTGTACGTACTTTATTAAAAGATGATAAAGGAGGAATCTGGATAGGAGGAATCAACGGATTAGAATATTACGATCCAAAAACCAACCGTTGTAAATGGATTATTAATAAAGATTTATGTCCGGATCTGAGCACTTGGTCTGTGTATGCGCTGGAGGCATCAGGAAGTAATTATCTATGGGTTGGACTTTATAATGGTATTGCCCGGGTACATTTAACAAGTAAGGCTATTGATTTTATTGACCTGACAGATAAAATCAATAATCACAGTGTCATGGATATTTTATCGGTTGATGATCGTCAACTCTGGCTGGCTACAGAGGGAAATGGAGTGATCCTGCTGAAAATAGATAGTAAAGGGAAAGTATATGACGAAATACAATTGAATACTTTTCAGAAGAATGTTAAAAACACTATTTCAGGCAATATTATTTATGCTTTACATCAGGATAAAAACCGAAACATATGGGTGGGTACCAGTGAGGGGCTGAATAAAATAGATGTTAGAAGCAATCCGATGCGAATTGAGAAAGTACAACTGCACTCGGAAACACCTAATTCTTATATTTCTTCTATTACAGATGATGCAAAAGGAAATTTGTGGATTGCTCATAAAAAGGGAATTTCAATGGTTGATCTGGTTTCGAATAAAATTTCTAATTTTCATAAAGAAGATCAGTTTGGCTCATGGACTTTTTCTGAAAGAGCTTTTTATAAGGATACGGTAAATCAGAAAATATATTTTGGTGATAAAAATGGTTATCTGGCATTTAATCCGTCGGAAATAAAAACCGTTGTAACTAATAATAAACTCATTTTTAAAACCCTGTATCTCTCGGATGAGAAAGTGATTCCGATGGATACTGTAAAAGGAAGAGATGTTTTAACTAAGGATTTGTCGCAAACGGAATTTATTCAGCTCGAATATGAAAATCGAAATTTTGCAATTGAATTAGCTTCTTTAAATTACAATCGTACCAATAAAGAGGTTTATGAATATATTTTAGAAGGGTATGATGATAAATGGATTAAGACCACAAATAGTAAAATAACGTATAATAAAGTACCTCCGGGAACTTATGTTTTTAAAGCCCGCCTGCTGTCGTCTGATAATACAAAGTCACCGCTCAGAGCATTAAAAATACACGTTGAGGCTCCATGGTATGATACCTGGCTGGCCAGAATTTTATTTTCAGTTTTGATAATTGGTATTGTTTACTGGATTATCAAAGGAATATTGTACCGTGAACGGTTAAAAAACGAAATTAAATCCGAACGGCTAAATGCCGAAAAACAACAAGAATTAAACAGAGAAAAGCTGGAATTCTTTACTAATATTTCCCATGATTTAAAAACACCGTTGACACTGATAGTTGATCCTTTAAAACGTATTCAGGACAATACATTGGCTCCCGGAGATAAGGAAGTTTATTTTTCAATTGTCAATAGAAATATCAGTTATCTGAGTAAGCTGATAGCTCAGATTTTGGATTTTAGAAAATCCGAAACCGGAAAATTAAAAAGCAATCCTACGGTTCAGGATTTTAATGTGTTCATAGAAAGCTGTTACAATACGTTCAAATTTATTTCGAC
Source organism: Flavobacterium plantiphilum (assembly GCF_046000495.1). Lineage (NCBI taxonomy): Bacteria > Pseudomonadati > Bacteroidota > Flavobacteriia > Flavobacteriales > Flavobacteriaceae > Flavobacterium > Flavobacterium plantiphilum. The sequence goes on along the minus strand of NZ_JBELQA010000002.1, from coordinate 32,428 downwards.
AAAGCGAAATATTGCGCTGCAATTGCATACTTCCGAAGAAACATTGCCTTGTTATCTGGATTTTGAAAAAACAGAGCAAATTATTACCAATATTGTTTCCAATGCATTTAAATACACACCTGATGGCGGAAAAGTAACTATTTCGGTAACGCATAATACCGTCGCATCGGGTATTGATATTGTAATTGAAGACAATGGTATCGGAATCGAGGAATCGGAGTTGGAGAAAATTTTCGAGCCTTTTAATAATGTAGGACCAAGTCCGTATTATGGGTATTCATCGGGTATTGGTTTGTCGCTAACCAGAAATCTGGTGCACTTTTTAAATGGAACTATAAACATTAAGAGTGTGTTGAATAAAGGGACAAAAGTATTTATCAGCTTACCATTTGTTGCTGCCGCATCAGAGGATGTAGTAGAGCTCGTTCCTGAAAAAACTTTTTTTGAAGATAACTATCCGGTTCAGCCAATTGATGAGCAGCCTTTTGAAGGCGCTAAGCCCACCCTTTTGATTGTGGAAGATAATCCTGATATTCAAACCTATTTGAATAAAGAATTAAGTAAGGATTATATTGTATTTCAGGAGTATGATGGTAAAAAAGGACTAGAAACAGCCATTAAACAAATTCCGGATATTATAGTTTCCGATATTATGATGCCCGAAATGGAAGGTACAGAGCTTTGTAAGGCATTAAAAAGTGATGAAAATACCTGTCACGTTCCGATTATTTTGTTAACGGCTAAAGGAGCCGACGAAAGCAAAATAGAAGCCTATCATTTAGGTGCCGAAGCTTATGTGATGAAGCCTTTTAATGTGGAGGTGTTAAGGGCTCAAATTAAAAGTGTTTTAGAAAACAGAATCATCCTGCAGAAAAAAATGGCCGGTATTGCAACTATTGAGCAATTGCAGGAAGAAATGCCCAATCAGGATAATGAATTTTTGGAAAAAATAATTCATCTGATTCATCTGAATATGGAAGATGTCGAATTCAATTCGGAAGAATTGGCCAAACTGCTCCATATCAGTTCCAGACAATTGTATCGAAAATTAAAGGGGATATCCGGAAATACCGTGCATGAATTTATTACAAAAGTAAAGATGAATCAGGCCGAAGAATTACTCCGGAATTCCGATTTGAATATTTCGCAAATTGCTTATAAGTTAGGTTTTTCGGAACCGTCTAACTTCTCGCGTACTTTCTCCAAGTATTTTGGCTGTAGTCCTTCGCAGTATGGGAAATAGTTTTTTAAATTTATTAAAATCAATTGTTTAAGCTGTTTTTGTTGTTGGGTATCCAATAGAGATATGGCAAAATATGATATAAATTGGCAGTATTTGATACTTATAAAAATAACTTTAAGACTAAATTTGTTTTTTCTCTTCTGCGATTTTTTAGCAGAAGTCTTTAAGGATTACTAACTTTAGATAAATTAAAATGAGCAGGAAATTATTGTATTGTAAAATCAGTTTATTATTGTTATTTACGAGTAGCATTTTTGCCCAAGAAGTGGATGAAGGGGTAAAATACAATTTCAATTACGAGTGGAAACTAAATGTGGGGGATGTGGATGCCAAAAATCAAGATTATAATGATAAGGACTGGAAGAGAGTTAATCTGCCTTATGCCTGGAATCAGGAAGAAGCTTTTAAAGTAGATATTACGAGTTTGTCTACAGGTATTGCCTGGTATCGCAAGACATTTCAGCTTCCTGCAGAAGCAAAAAATCAAAAGGTTTTTATCGAGTTTGAAGGTGTTCGCCAAATGGGAGAAGTTTATGTAAACGGAAATTTTGTGGGACGTCATGAAAATGGTGCTATGGCTTTTGGTTTCGATATTACCTCTTTCTTAAATCCGTATCCAAAAGAAAATGTGATCGCAGTAAAGACAGATAATGATTGGAAATACAGAGAAAAATCATCCAACTCACCTTATCAATGGAATGATAAAAATTTTAATGCTAATTACGGAGGTATTCCAAAAAACGTATTCTTACATATAAAATCAAAAGTGTACCAGACCTTGCCTTTATTTTCCGGTTTAGGTACAACCGGAACCTATGTTTATGCAAGTAATTTTGACATTGAAAATAAGAAAGCGACAATCAATATTTCTTCTCAGGTTAAAAATGAAAATGCATCATCTGTAAAAGCACAGCTTAAAGTTAATGTTGCCGATATGGATGGGAAGATTGTAGCCACTTTTACAGGAGAAACTATTACAATTGCTCCCAATGCGGTACAGGATTTAAAAGCATCTAAAGCATTAACTGGTTTAAATTTCTGGAGTTGGGGTTACGGGTATTTATATAATGTAAAAAGCGAATTAATAGTAGATAACAAAGTAGTTGATAACGTAACTATTCGTACCGGATTCCGTAAAACAAAGTTTGAAAAAGGGAAAATATGGCTCAATGACCGTGTGATTATGATGCATGGTTATGCTCAGCGTACCAGTAATGAATGGCCCTCTTTAGGAATGTCTGTTCCTGCGTGGATGAGTGATTACAGCAACAGTCTGATGATTAAAAGCAACGGAAATCTGGTGCGATGGATGCACATTACTCCATGGAAACAGGATGTAGAATCTTGTGACAGAGTAGGTTTAATCCAGGCAATGCCGGCTGGAGATTCTGAAAAGGATGTAACCGGCAGAAGATGGAAACAACGTACTGAATTGATGCGTGATGCTATTATTTACAACCGCAACAACCCGAGTATTTTATTCTATGAATCAGGTAACGAAAGTATTTCTGAAGAACATATGGCTGAGATGAAAGCAATTCGGGATACTTATGATCCTTTTGGCGGACGTGCAATAGGGAGCCGGGAAATGCTGGATAGTCAGGTGGCAGAATATGGAGGAGAAATGCTGTATATTAATAAAAGTGCCAGGCTTCCGTTTTGGGCTACTGAATACAGCAGGGATGAAGGTCTCCGTAAATACTGGGATGAATTCACGCCACCATTTCATAAAGAAGGAACAGGAGGGACTAATCATACTAATGTAAATGGTAGTAAAGTAGCTGATGCAAGTCCTTATAATCATAATCAGGATGCTCATGCTATTGAAAGTGTAACGCGTTGGTACGACTACTGGGAAGCACGACCGGGTACCGGAAACAGAGTGAGTTCTGGAGGTGTAAATATTATTTTCTCCGATAGTAATACTCATTTTAGAGGAGCTGAAAATTACAGAAGAAGTGGTGAAGTAGATCCGATACGAATTCCTAAAGATGGTTTTTTTGCTCATCAGGTAATCTGGGACGGATGGGTAGATACTGAGAATCCCGCTGCTCATATTATTGGACATTGGAATTATGATACTAATATTACTAAAAATATCACTGTAGTTTCTACGGCAGATAATGTGGAATTGTTTGTGAATAATAAAAGCCTTGGGAAAGGTGCCAGAACTAAGAATTTCCTTTTTACTTTTAAAAATGTAAAATTTGAAGCCGGGAATATAAAAGCGGTAGGCTACGATCAGAAAGGTAAAAAAGTCTGTGAAGATGTGATTTATACTGCCGGAAAACCTGCTGCGGTTAAATTAAGTCCGATAACAAGACCAGGAGGAACTCTGGCTGACGGAAGTGATATAGCTATTGTTGAAGTTGAAGTGGTAGATGATAAAGGACGTCGCTGTCCCACAGCCTTAAACATGATTGATTTTGATGTTCAGGGTCAGGGAACATTTATCGGAGGGATTGCTCAGGGACCGGATAATTATATTGGGTCTAAAAATCTTCCTGTAGAATGTGGTGTGAACCGGATTATGATTAGAACAAGCAATAAAGAAGGAGAAATTAAAATAAAAGCTACTTCAGCTGATCTTAAAACAGGCGAATTAGTTATAAAAACCATTGCTGTTGAGAATTCAAAGTTAACTAAGAGATTACCTGATGCTAATTTGCCTTCTTATTTAGAAAAAGGTCCAACACCTTTGACTCCTTCATTTAAAAAAACAAGAACTCCAATTGCAATTGTTGGAGTAAAAACAACTTCTAACCAAGCCGATGCAGCTAAAAGTTATGATGATAATGAATTAACAGAATGGTCAAACGATAAAGAAGGTAATCCAAGAATTGAATACGAACTAGAGCGAAAAGCTACGATTAATCAGGTAGTGTTAAAACTTTCCGGATGGAGAAGTAAAAGATATCCAATCCGAATTTTTTCGGATGATAAGGAAATTTATAATGGTACGACTCCTACAAGCTTAGGATATGTCACTTTAGACTGTAAAGCGGTTAAAGGAGAAAAAATAAGAATCGAGCTTGCGGGTATAACAAAAGATGATGGTGATATGAATATTGTAGAAATCACAGGAAAAGTTGATCAGGCCGGATTGAAAGCCGGTGATAAAGCAAATGGTCAATTAAAAATAGTGGAAGTTGAATTTTATGAAGCGGTTAATTAGTTCGTTTTTTTAGCGAAATGAAAACAGAAGTTTATAATTTGTTATAAATGGTTTAGTCAATTTTTTTTGAAAAGTCTATCGAAATTTTTTTAAATGGAGATAGACTTTTTTTAATTGTTTACAGTATACTACTGCTTTATGGATTCAGGAAGTGCCCGAATTTGCTAAATCTTTTTACAAGTGTTTTTGTTTTTTTAGAAGAATTGAACATTATAATTTGGATAATTGATGTTTTTAAATTGATTACGTTCACAAATAGTTTTGGCAGGTTTTGATAACTATTGGCAATTATTGATACGTTGATAAGCCTATGTAATATCTAAGTTTGTTTTATTATTAACCAACCAAAATTATTTATGAATAGAAAATTACTCAAAAACAATCTTCTATGGGGGATTGTTATCGTCTTCTTTTTAGGGACTTTTAATGATGCGATAGCTCAGAATTATTCCTGGGTGGGCGCAGCTTCTTCTGATTTTTCAACTTTTGAAAATTGGAATCCTGTACCATCGGCTTTTACTGCTTCTGATGTGTTTACTATTACTGCTACAGCTAATAATGACAGTCAGATAACCAATTCGGCTGCTATTAATTGCAGGCAGATTACCATAGGTAAAGGGGTAACTTTTAATGTGACCCAAAATATCACGACACCAAGTGCGGCTACTACTTCGGTTAATGGAACATTAAATATTAATACAGCTACAGTTAATAGTGCGAAATTTTATGTTGGAAATTCATCAGCCTCGCCTGGTATTGTAAATGTGAATGCAGGTGCTAATTTAATTGGAAATAACGTATGGAGATTAGGTCTTGCTTCCTCAGGTACAATTAATATTAACGGGGGTACATTGACTTTAGGTTCTGCAGGAAGTTTAACCTTAGGTTATAGTAGCAATAGTACAGGTGTTATCAATATTAATTCAGGAACGTTAAATGTAAATTATACTTCTTTTTCATCATTATCCATCAATACTACCGGTTCTGTTACAATTGATGCCGGAAGTATGCGGATTCCTGGTGATCAAACAATGGCGGTTCAGGCGTTGGTTGATGCTAATAAGATAAAAGCATCGGGAATGGCGCTGGCAGCAGGAAAACCAATTTCAGGTAAATATGATTCCGAAACCAATACTACCACAGTTATTGCTGGTACATTTATAAATAATCCTCCTATAGCGGTTGCAGATGCATTTACAGTAGCTCTCAATGGAACGGCAACGAGTTTAGACAATGGACAAACATCTGTATTGGCTAATGATAACGATATTGAGAATAATGTTTTAAGCGCTGTTTTAGTTAATAGTCCGGTTAATGGAACTTTAATTTTAAATTCGGATGGAACCTTTAGTTATGTTCATAATGGATCTGATACAATAACAGATAGTTTTTCTTATAGAGCCAATGATGGAACATCTGATAGTAATATAGTGAATGTTACTATTACAATATCTCATATTCCAAGTCCAAATGGTTTAAGTTACAGTACACCAAATATATTTACAAAAGGTATATTCAAAGCATTAAATCCGACAGTAAGCGGAGGAGCGGTTGCTTCCTACAGCGTTAGTCCAAATTTGCCGGCAGGTATAAGTCTGAATACTAAAACAGGAATTATTAGCGGAACTCCAAGAAGTGTTTCGGCTGAAAATGAGTACACGATTACTGCTACTAATATAGCAGGCAGTACTACTGCTAAAATAGCTATTGCTGTAAATGATTATCCGGGTGGTTCAATGCCACGACCAATGGAATTTCTGGATAGAGGTTTAGTAGCTCTGGGAATTAAAAATGGTGTTTTTCTTTCCTGGAGAATGGTGGGTAGCGATAACCCGGATGTAGGTTTCAATTTATACAAAAACGGCGCAAAACTAAATACAACACCAATTACGTCATCGACAAATTATGTTGATCCTAGTGGACTGGTTTCCGATGTATATAAAGTAGAAGCAATTTCTTCATCAGGGAATCAAACTTCTCCCGAAGTTACTGTATGGCCGTATGCACCTTCTATTGAACCCGGAAAACCAAATGTAGCAAGATTAGAAATTCCTATCCCCGCAGCCCCGGGTCCGGATTATTTTGCAGGAGATATGTCTGTTGGGGATTTAGATGGCGATGGTCAGTATGAGTTGATTTTTGAATGGGAACCTACCACACATCCTGAAAATGCCTATTTAGAAGCGATTGATTTAAAAGGAAATAGTTTGTGGAGAATAAGTTGTGGACCTAATACAACATATAATAGTATTGCTTTTATGGTTTATGATCTGGATGGAGATGGAAAAGCTGAAATAGCTTGTAAAACGGGACCAGGGACCAAAGATGGGTTAGGGAATTATTTAAGTAAAGGTCCTGCAGCAACTGATGATGATGCTATGATTATACCTAGAATTTCGGGACATTTAATGGAAGACCCTTCGTATATGACTGTTTTTAATGGACAAACAGGAGCCGAAATGGCCACAGTAAATTATCCTATTTCTATAGGTTCAAGAGAAGATCACGAAGCGACTTGGGAAGATAATTATGGCAAAAGAGCACAGTCTATAAAATCAGCAGTTTTGTACGACAAGGACAAAGGTCCGTTATTGGTTTTCTGTCGTGGAATATATTCCAGAATTGCTATGGGAGCCTATACCTGGGATGGTAATAATTTAAAACAGGAATGGGAATTTGATAGTGATAAATTAGCTGAACCTGAGAGAACTTTATATAGAGGAGAAGGAAATCATGGTGTAACTGTTGCAGATGTTGATGGTGACGGATCGGATGAATTGATGTATGGTGCCTGCGCGATTGATAATGATGGGAAAGGTCTGTATGCAACCGGAAGAGGTCATGGTGATGCACATGCTGTAGGAGATTTAGATCCGGACAGACCTGGTATGGAATATTTTCAACCTCATGAAAATGCTACTTACGGAGTATCATTTCGTGATGCCGCCACCGGAGAAATTATTTGGGAAATCCTAAGTCCCGCAGATGTAGGAAGAGCATGGGCAGCCGACATTACAGCCGATAATCCGGGTTTTGAAATATCTGTAGTGGGTGATTATATTGATAATGGCAAAGACGATCAAAGTTCTGTATTTGATGTAAAAGGAAATCCTTTAACTTATAATTACAATTCTTATTATCAGCCCGTTTATTTTGATGGTGATATTCAACGCGAATTAAGAAATAATACAGGAATTGATGATGTTAATAATGGAGGCCGACTTTTAACAGCCTGGTATTATGGAGCAAGCACGATACACTCCACTAAACAGGACGCTAATTTAGTAGCAGATATTTTAGGAGACTGGAGAGAAGAATTAGTTTTTGTAAAATCTGATAATAGTGCATTTGTACTTTTTTCATCCTGGATTCCTACAGAGCATAAAGTATATGCTTTGATGCACGACCCAGCCTACAGAATGCAGGTAGCTACTCAAAATATAGGCTACAATCAGCCCGCAAATTTGAGTTACTATTTGCCAAATGGTTCTCCTAAACCTGATATTAGAATTATCGATAATATGCCTCCTGCGGTCTTTGCGGTAAACAGACCAGCAACAGCAAATGCACTCACAAATGCAACGACAGTTACTTATAATGTAACATTTTCAAAAAATGTCACAGGAGTAAATCATAATGCTTTTACGCTTACTGCAACAGGGAATACAGCAGGAACAATCAGCTCTGTCATTTCGGAGAGTCCCATTTCTTATCAGGTAACTGTGAGCGATATTAGTGGAGACGGAACATTACGGTTGGATGTAAAAGCAAGCGGAATTTCTATTGTTGATGAAGCTAATAATAATCTGCAAAGCGGATTTACTTCTGGCGAAATTTATACTTTTGATTTCACCGGCCCAGCTATCATTGCTCCAGCCGATATTACTGTTAGTGCTGATAATGGACGTTGTGAAGCAACAAATGTTGTTTTAGGCAATCCTGAAACCAGTGATGTTAACCATGTTGAAACTCCTGTTAACGATGCTCCAAATACATATCCTACAGGAACAACAATAGTAACCTGGACAGTAAAAGATGGGGTAGGAAACAGCAATACAGCCACTCAAAAAGTAATCGTATTGGATACCCAAAAACCTTTAGTTTCAGAATTATCAGCTGTGTCAGTATGTTATGACGATAATGGTTTTTATTCTATTCCTACATTAAATGCAACAGATAATTGCGGTATCGATTCCATAAGTTATGTTATAACCGGTGCTACTTCGAGAAGTGGAAATAGTAATGATGCCAGTGGAAACTTCAATGTTGGTGTTTCTACTATAACGTGGACCGTAACTGATATTCATGATAATCAGACTGCTGTGAGTAATACAGTTACTGTTAATGCAGCATTAAATGCAACTATTGCTGATGTTTATGCCATTAACAATGCACATGAAAAAAACACTTTATACGTTGGTTATGGACCATCGTCATTAACCATAACAGCAACAACAGATGGTGGTAAAGCGCCTTACACTTACAACTGGAGTAACGGACAATTGTCACAATCAATTATTGTAAATTCGGCAGGAACCTATACCGTAATTATTACTGATGCTCTTGGATGTCAAACTTCGGCTTCAATTGATATTAATGTAATCAATGTACAATGTGGTAATTCAGGAAACAAGGTAATGGTATGTCATAATGGACAGGAAATTTGTGTGAGTTCAAATGCTGTTCAGGCACATTTAAATCATGGATGTAAATTGGGCTCATGTTCGGTAATATCACAAAAACAAGAACTAATAGTTGAGGTTCTAGCCTTCCCTAATCCTACTACAGGAGATTTTACAGTACAACTTAGCGGTTATAAATCATCTAAAGCGACTATTATTATTACAAATATTATAGGGCAATTAGTAATGCAAAAAGAAGTTAGTCTGAAAGATGGAAAACAAGATGTACCATTTAATCTGCCTAATCAGGCAAGAGGTATATATCTTTTAAAAGTACTAAGTGCTGATGGAGAAAATAACTTAAAAGTAGTGCTTGAATAAATAATCATTATTGCAGCAATTTTTCTTTACAAAAGACTGTTCAAAAAGTAATTTTTGACAGTCTTTTTTGTTGGTATATTCTTTTTTTATATTGAATAGAGAAGGAATAATTTAAATTATTCATCAAGTTATAAACCAATTACTGAATGATCCATACATCCCAATAATTCGAAAGAGTCATTGGGATGTATTATTTGATTGAAAAAAATACTTTCTGTCAATAGAGCTGAAATATTGTTTTATTTTGTAAGTTAGTGCTGATGTAAATTATAAACTATGATTGGACTTTTATTTATTTATTGGATTTGGAAATCATTTAGCAATTTAGCGATTGAATACGGAAAAAATAAATGGCTCTATTTTTTTATCGGGATTGGGTCGTATTATGGTGGACAGATGATAGCTGGTTTTTTTGGAGCCATTTTGTTTGGAATTGTGTATGGTTTTGATGCTGTAGCTAATGAAAATTATGACGGTTCCGCCTGGAGTTTGTTTTTTGTTTTTTGTGGAGGTTTAGGATGTTATGGCGTTTATAAATTTTTAGAGAAAAAAGGACAAAAGGAAAGAGAACTAATAAAAAAAGAAGGAGTTGAAAGTATAGGTGTAATAGAAGAAAATTAAAGCACCATCAAATTACAACCGCGAATATCGGAATTATCAAAACGTCCCAATACCTCGAAAGAGTTGTTGGGATATTTTTTGCCCAAATCCTGTGTGGCAATAAAGGAACAGGAATTGATATTAGCGAGATCAATTACGTTAATTCCGCCTGTTTTTCCTTGCGGAATATAAGTCAGAGCATCTTCGGTATCACGAATAAGGACTTGCATCCACGAAGGACATTCGAATACGCCTTCGCCTAAAGAATAGGCTTGAGACAATAGTTCAGTCATGCCGTATTCAGAATGGATTGCCGAAACGCCAAAACCGTCACACAATTGTTCATGAAGCTCTTCACGAATCATTTCTTTGCGTTTGCCTTTCATGCCGCCAGTTTCCATGATGATAGTATTTTGTAATTCAAATTTTTGCTTTTCGATTAAATCTAACAAAGCATAGGTAACACCAATCAGGATTATATTTTGTCCGGATTGGTCTAATTCGATTAATTTTTCAATCAAATCTTCATGATTGTGCAGATAAAAACCACTTTCAGGATGATTAGACAATTTTATCAAATCTTCAACCATATAAATTAATGAAGAACCGTCTCTTTCCAGATAGGAAGGAAGCAAAGCCAGAATGACATAATTTTCGATGTTGCCGTAGAATTCAGAAAATCCTTTGCGGTAACTTTCTTCATAAAGCGTTACATCGGTTACAAGATGCTTGCTGGTAATCATTCCTGTGGTTCCACTACTTGTAAAAGTGGTTTGAATAGGATTGTTGTTAGAAACTACTTGGTGGCTTTTAAAAAATTGGATGGGTAAAAAAGGGATTTGTTGTATCGTTTTTACACGTTGCACATCTGTTTTTAAGAAGTCGCAAAATTCTTTATACACTAAATTATTTTCATATTGAAAACGAAACACTTTTAATGCTATTTTTTCAAATTGCTTTTGGCTCGAAATCGTAAATATATCAGTAGCTGTGATCAAGAATTTTTTTAGCAAAGGTATAAATTAATGTTTTTTCTCAGGTATAAAAAAAGCTTCAATTTGAATTTTGAAGCTTTTATGATTGTTTTCTGAATTTGTATTTTATCTTACAATAAGTTTTCGGGTTGCCGTAGCATTTTGTTCATTTATTTTAATGATATAAACACCCGGAGCCAAATTAGAAATATTCAATTCTTTGGAACTGATTCTGGTTTGAAGTACTTTTTTCCCCAGAAGATCAAAAATAATAATTTCTTTATCGGCATCATTTTTAGTTGTTATGTATACATGACTATCACTTACCGGATTAGGATACAAATTCAAGCCCTCTATTACAGAAGGAGCATTCAGGTTTATTTGTGACTTTGCTGCCTGAGCATTACTGTTCAGGGAGAAAAGAAAAACCATTAAAATGATACTATAAAAGTAGTTTTTTTTCATTAGCTTGATTTTGAGTAGTAAATATACGAAAAATCAAATACTGTACCAAAAAAAATGCCCTCCTGTAAAAGGAAGGCATTTTTAATGTTATTTATTAGGGATTATAGACCCATCCAATCCATCCAGCTTGCTTTTGCAGCACCATTTCCGGCACCGGTTGCAGTAGTTGTAGCATTGAATCCTAAAATCATATTACTTGCAGTAGTTGAATTTACAATTGTTACATTGTTTAATTTATTAGCTGTAAAATAAGTTTGAGAATCAGTTCCGTCAAAGTTGATTCCAAACCCAGATCCAGATTGAGTACTTTTAAAACCAGTGATATACAAGTTTGTGATTGTAGCATGAGTTCCTCTTCTTAACCAGGCACCGGCTTCTTTTGTAACTGCAGGATTATTTCTTCCTATAAGTGTTACATTAGATAATGTTGGGTTAGAAATTGGAGCTAATAAAGCATTGTTTTGATTGTTATCAGCTTCGATTCCACGGCTGTCAGCAGAAAAACCAGTAGCAGAAGATTGATCAGAATATAAATTAGTTACAGTTCCGTTCCATCCTTCTGTCCAGTCAAAAGAATCATCCTGACATCCAATAGCAGCAAGATTTGTTGCATTTACTGATCCTCCAAACCACTCAAATCCGTCATCAGAACCTTGGTAAACTAAGATGTTGTTAACAGTTGTTCCTGAACCTACAGCATAAAAAGTAACACCATTAAATTCAGCATCATCATTGATTAAGTTACCTGAATATTCAACGATAATATGAGAAAGAACCCCTGAATTATCAGCTGGGTTTGTTCCTCCATAAGTTAAACCTGTAACTTCTGCAGTAACGTTTGTTCCCAGGTTTGTAACTGCATTTCCACAAATTACTAATCCTCCCCAGTCCTGTGGTGCAGGAGATGCTGCGTTTGATGTAAAAACAATCGGTTTAGCTGCAGTACCCTGAGCTATTATTTTAGCTCCTTTTTCAATTCCTAAAAATGCAACTTCTTCAAATTGGCTATCTGCTTCAATTCTTGTTCCTGCAGGAATAGTTAAAGTTACACCTGATTTAACATAAGTAGCACCTTTTAATGTATAAAGTGTCTCAGCGTTTAATGTCATATTTTCTGTAATGTTTCCAGATAAAACTCCTGTTTCCGGAACTTCAGGACCATTATTGTTATCGTCATTTGAACAACCTGTAACAATTGCACCTAAAATAGCTAGAGTCAATACTAATTTTTTCATCTTCTTAATGTGATTTTTTTGTTTATATTTAGTACTGCAAATATGGACTGAATTACTAAGACGGAAGTTATCTAAGGGTTATCTAATCTTTATTTTAAAATTGAATAATTGTAAATTTAATGTTACTGATTTTATTGCATTCAGTATTGTATAGTGCTAAAAAAAGCAGTCCGAAAACTGCTTTTATTTTTTGATAATAATTTAAGTTTAGAATAAGCTGTATTTAATTCCTAAACTGAAATCAAGTCCTGTCTTGTATGAATAGGTTGTCGCATTGCCCTCAGCGTTTTCCTGATATCTTTCGATTTTACTATCCAAAAGATTTTTTACATTGAAGCTGATATTTAAACGTTCTCCGATAGCTGCACTGGAAATAAAGTTAAGTGTTGGAATTCCTCTTTCCATAACATTTCCTCCGGTTTGTATATTTCCAAGAGAATAAATTCTGTCATGAAAATAATTTCCAACTAATGAGATAGTTGGTTTAAAACTACCTGCTTCAATTCGGTAGGTCAGATCTGCATTTAGTAAAAGGGGAGATGCACCTTGTAAACCGTCTTTAGAATCATTGAAGCTCACACTAATTGTATTATTGGTTTCTGCGGCTACTTTTTCTGAATCTAATTTTTGTTCAGAATACATATAAGTGAAATTAAAACCTGCCGAAAGGTTTGATTTATCTTCTACATTCCATAGGTTTTTTCTAATTTCAAATTCAACACCTGCAACAAATGCATTGTCTCCGGCATTTACAAAAGTGTTATCATTTAGAGCAGAATTTAATCGGGCTTTACTAATAGGATCCATAATATATTTTCCAAAACCAGTTACCGAAATCAATTCGTCACTACTTGGAAACAATTCCCATTTAATATCAAAATTATAATTGTCAGATGGATTTAAGAATGCGTTACCCACGGTGCTTTCTCCCACAACTTCAAAACGGAAAGGTGCTTTTTCAATAAATTGAGGTAAAGTATACGTCTTACTAGCAGCTACTCTTAAATTTTGTTTATCGTTTAAAGTATATTTTAATGTTGCAACCGGAAGAATGTAAAGTTTATCAATTTTTGCATCATCAAAATTTACATTTGGTAAAGAGATATTGGTATCCCATTCCATTTCCTGTAAAACTTTTTCTGCTCTTACACCTACGGTATAGGTTAATTTCTCTGATGGAGAATATTCAAGATTTGCAAGTCCGGAGTGAATGTTTACATCTGCATTATAAGTAAAAGGTTTTAAACTACCTGCGTTTCTTGAAGTCAGAATCTTAAACGTATTGTTGACGTTTGTTGACTCAGACTGGTTTTCAGCATTTAGGAAATCGTCAATAGTATCCGGACTTGTTTCTATTCCTCCGTTAATTCTGAAATTGAATTGTGTAGCTTCAAAATCTCTGGATTTAATTCTTCCGTTATAACCAAAAGTCAATTTCCCTTTGTAATCTTCTTCTCCTTCACCTTTAAATAGCTTATAATCAAAAACTGCTTTTGCTGCAGCTTCATTTTCTTTCAAAGACTGAAAATATCGGTTGTTAGTTGATTGTGAATTGGTATTAAAAATATAGCCATTTGTGCTTTCTACTAAAGTACTTGTAATCCTGTCAGGCATATCAGAATTTACGATTCCAAAAGAACCGCCCCAGTTTAATGTTAATCTCTCTGAAAGTTCATGTTTTCCTAAAAGCTGGTTTAAAAACAATTTGTTTTGCTCCGTAATAGTTTGTCTTGTAAAACTATCTGATCCGTTTTCATTAATAAATCCATATTCGTTTACATCGCTTTTTGAAGAGTTTACAAAAACGCTATTCCATTTTACAGAATTGTTCGAATTGATTTTGTAAGCAACATTCGCCATTCCTGTTGACTTTGTTACATATTCATATTTATCAACATCATAAAAATCCTCAATAATATTGTTATTGGTGTTTCCAATATTTCTTTGAGAACCCTGTTTCAGGTTGTATCCATTCTCAAAAGAGGCTGTTCCAAAGAAACTCAATTTTCCGTTTTCTCCAATGTTGAAATTTTTACCTCCAGAGATTCCTAGGTTTGCATCAATTGGATTGTTTTTTTTATTAGGAGACCATCTGTTTTCAAATTGATAAACACTGATATTGTTTGGCTTTTTTACATTATAGAATCCTGATTTTTGAACTCCGTCTGCCATTTTAAAATCAGCGTTAAAAGCATTGTTGTTTAAACCGCTTCCAATTTCGATATTTAATGTTCCTTTTCCAATATGTTCTTTTGATACGATGTTGATATTTGCTCCTCCAACATCTCCGTAAGAATCGGGATAATATGTTTTGCTAACACCAATGGACTGAATAACATCGGTTGAAAATAAATCCAAAGCAACGTTTTTATTTGTAGGCTCATTAGATGGTAAAGGTAGTCCGTTGAAAGTGGTACTGTTGTAACGATCTCCCAATCCGCGTACAAAAATACCAGCTGTTCCGTCCTGTTTTGAAATACCGGTTACTTTAGTCACTGCTGCTGCGGCATCGCTAACACCTTTTCGTGTCATTTCCTGTGCTCCAATAGCCTGTTTAATCTCCACGGCATTTTTTTGTTCTAATAATAAGGCAGTTTCTTTTTGTCTGTTTACAACCGTTTTAATCACTACATCATCCAGTGCGTAAGCTCCTGCTGATAATGCCTGATTGATTACAAGTTTAGCACCATCAGTTACTTTTACAGGAACTTCTTTAGGTTCGTATCCTATGAAAGTATATTGAATAACATAGCTTCCTGGTGCAAGGCTAATAGTGTATTTTCCATCAATATCTGTTGTTGCACTAACTTTAGTTCCTTTTACAAAAACATTTGCAAAGGGTAATGTCTCATTGTTCGCATCTTTGTCTGTTATTACCCCTGAAATTGTACCTTTGCTTTGTGCAAAGCTTAATGTTGTAATAAAAAGTGATAGAATAAATAATCTAAGTTTCATAATTGATTAAATTTTTTGCAAAGAAATGGTAGCTTTGTAAAGTTCATGTTAATCGGTTGTTACTATTGTGTTGCTGTAGTATTACTAAATTGTTATCTCTTTAAATTACCGTTAACACGCGTTTTATGCTGTTTTTTTATTATTACATTTACCATCGCAAAAGAAAATTTGCTATATATGAAAAAGAAAAACACAAAAATTTTACTGGTTGATGATGAACCGGATATTTTAGAAATTGTAGGTTATAACCTATCGCAGGAAGGCTACCAGATTGTTACGGCTTCCAATGGAAAAGATGCCATTGCTAAAGCAAAAAAAGAATTACCTGACCTGATTATTATGGATGTGATGATGCCTGAAATGGATGGGATGGAAGCTTGTGAAAATATCAGAAACATTCCTGAATTAAGTAACGTAATCATTACTTTCTTAACTGCAAGAAGTGAAGATTATTCTCAGGTTGCCGGTTTTGATGCCGGTGCAGATGATTATATCACAAAACCGATTAAACCAAAATTGCTTGTCAGTAAAGTAAAAGCGTTATTACGCAGATTAAAAGAATCCGGCGAGCAGGATAGTGAAACACTTAATGTAGGCGGTATTGAAATCAATCGTGAAGAATATAAGATTATCAAAGACGATATCGAGATTGCTCTGCCCCGAAAAGAATTTGAATTGTTTTATCTTTTAGCTTCAAAACCTGGAAAAGTATTTAAAAGAGACGAGATTTTAGATAAAGTCTGGGGCAATGAAGTAGTGGTAGGCGGAAGAACTATTGACGTGCACATTAGAAAACTTCGTGAGAAAATAGGAGACGAACTTTTTAAAACAATAAAAGGAGTAGGTTACAAATTTGAAGTGTAATTTTCAAAAAACATATAATAAATGAATGAAATAATATTTGTTATAACCCTATAAGACATATAAGTTTAACTAATGATGTTATTAGTTAGACTTTTTTCTTTTTATAAAAGAAGTGCACTCAAGTGACTGTCTGGTAAGTTGAATATTTCAATAGTAATAATAATTTTAAGTTTATAACAATTTTCTTTTTGTTCTTCAGGTTTATATGCTCTACTTTTAAAAGTTATATTTTTGTAATACGAAAGACAAAAAACTATCTGATTGATATGGTAAAAAAAAAGCAGGATTGTTATTATTTACGAGCAAAGACAAATGAATGAAAATTAGTTTTAAAAAAACGTATAAGTTTGCCATAAAGTCGGCATTTTACATTAGCCTTTTTTCTACTGCTTTTGTCCTTTTTCTGGTAACAGTTATCTTTAAAGCTACAACTCAGCGTTTGTGGCTTTTTGGGTTGTTTTTTGTTTGTGTGATTTATCTTTTTTCTTTTTTAGTTCTGCAGTATCGTGTGGAGCGTTTTATCTACAGAAGAGTAAAAAAAATCTACGATGATGTTTCTCTTTTAGAATCCAGCACACTTATCAATCAGCCTATCACTACAGATATGGAAACTTTAACAAGAGAAGTTAAAAAGTTTGCTACGGATAAAAAGCTGGAAATAGAAATGCTGCAGGTGCGTGAAGAATACAGAAGAGAGTTCCTGGGAAATATTTCGCATGAATTAAAAACGCCTTTGTTTACCGTTCAGGGGTACATTTCTACTTTGCTGGACGGAGCAATGGAAGATAAGACTATCAGAAAAAAATATTTAAAACGTGCCGATAAAGGTGTCGAGCGTTTGATATATATTGTAGAAGATTTAGATATGATTACTAAATTAGAATCGGGTGATCTGAATTTAGAAATTACTGAATTTGATATAGTCGAACTAATCCGGAATGTTTTTGAGCTGCTGGAAATGAAAGCCGACAAGAAAAAAATTACACTGGCTTTCGAGAATGAATACATCCGTCCTAATTTTGTAAAAGCAGATAAAGACAGAATCCAGCAGGTTGTAGAAAATCTGATTGTAAATTCGATTAAATACGGTAAAAAAGAAGGGACTACTGAAGTAGCGGTAGTGAATCTGACTAAAGAAAAAGTATTAGTCCGCATTAGTGATGATGGAGAAGGGATTGAAAAACAAAATATCCCAAGGCTTTTTGAACGTTTTTATCGTGTTAATAAAAGTGGTTCCCGGGCAGAAGGCGGTTCCGGATTAGGATTAGCGATTGTAAAACATATTATAGAAGCTCATAAAGAAAAAATATATGTTGAAAGTGAATTTGGTATTGGTTCTGAATTTTCTTTTACCATAGAAAAAGCAAATACCAGAAAGAAACAGGAGCTCAAATAATTTTCTAAAAAAAAATAGGTTTATAAAAGGTGTAGTTGTTCATTCAACTGCACCTTTTTTTTGTGCTTTTTAATCAAAAATAGATTTGAAAGCAGTTTTTTGGGAGTTTCAAAACAGGCTTGTTTTTTTCAATGTTAAGTAAATGTTAAGCAAATAAACCTTGCGAAGTATTGATTTTACTGGCTTTTTGATTTTTGTATAATGTCTTTCTTATATAATTGTATCTCAATGTGAACAAAAGTTTACGTTATATTCTCTTAACGATAACTCAGGCTTAATATTTAGCATGAAGTTTAATATTAGGTTTGCACAAAAATAATATAATATTGATTCAGGGTTAAAATGAAAAAGAAATTATTTGTTATACTACTAATGTTCTCTATGATTGGATTTGCACAGGAAAGCAAAAAAACAGAAGGATATAGTGTGAATAAAAAGAAATTAGGTTTCACTGCAACTGATAGTTTATTTCAGGTGAATATTGGTTTTAGAATTCAGAGCAGAGCAGGTTTTGAAAAAACGGAAGGTGAAAATGGTTTTTATGAAGGAGAGGTGAGAAGAATGCGATTGAAGCTGGATGGTTTTGTATATAACCCAAAATTTGGTTATAAAATCGAACTTGGATTTGCGGCTAAAGACATGGTAACTCTTGATAATAAGAATGGAAATGTGATACTGGATGCGGTATTCTTTTACCATCCCACTAAAAACTGGACTATTGCTTTTGGACAGACAAAATTACCAGGGAATAATCAGCGTGTAATTTCTTCAGGGTCATTGGAGTTTACAGACAGAACCATTAATAATTCTCAATTTAATATTGATCGTGATTTTGGTCTTTTTGTAGATTACAGTCATGAAAACCCAACAAAATTTGCTTATTCATTGAAAGGTGCTATAACAAAAGGAGAGGGAAGAAACTGGGTAAAAACAGAGGATGACGGAATTGCTTTAACTGCTAAAGCTGAATTATTTCCTCTAGGCTCTTTTACAAAACACGGTTCGCTTTTTGAGGCCGATTTAGAAAGAGAAAAATCTTTAAAATGGATGATATCGGGTGCATTTTCTCAAAACAACAACGCCTTGAGAAAACAAGGACAATTAGGAAGTGAGTTGTTCGAACCCCGTACAATTAAATCTTTGTTTTTTGATACAATGCTAAAATACCGCGGCTGGTCTGCTATCGGAGCTTATATGTCGAGTATGTGTAATGATCCTGTTACAGTGAATCCATTAGATGTAACTAAGACTCAAAGTGTATTTGTAGGATATGGTATTGATACACAGCTGAGTTATGTTTTTCCGTCAAATTATCAAATCGGAGCGCGGTTTTCTATTCAGAAAGCGGATGATGAGATACATGCTAATGTGCCGGATGCTGATGAATATGCAATAGGAGTATCCCGGTATATTTTAGGTCATAAACTTAAATTCCAAACAGAGTTTTCTTATAGAAAAGATAAATTTGTTTCAGGTGATACAAGTGGAACATGGTATGTGCGTGGACAAGTAGAAATAGGTATATAAATTTAATAAATATATAAGGACTCTTTAGGGTTTAATTGCTTAATAATGAATTAACGCAGGCTTAATATTGAGGAGTTACTTTTGCAACAATTAATTTAAAACAAAATGAAAAAAACAAAATTATTTTTGATTTTACCTTTAATAGGTATGTTGAGTTGTGGTAAGGCTAAAACTGAAGACAAAACTTCAGAGGATAATGCAGCAGCTGTTTCGGTAACTATAAAAGGAAGTGATACTGTTTTGCCGTTAGCTCAAAAAGAAGCTGAAGATTTGATGAAATCAGACAAAAACGTAAGTATCACAGTAGTAGGTGGCGGATCAGGAGTGGGAATTACTGCCCTTGTTGACGGAACTACAGATATTGCTATGGCGTCGAGAGATTTAAAAACGGAAGAAAAATTAAAATTTTCTGAGGAGAAAAAAGAAATCGAACAAGTAATTATTGCTTTTGATGCATTAACAGTTATTGTTAATCCGGCTAATAAAGTATCACAGCTAACCCGTGAGCAATTAGAGAAAATTTTTACCGGTGAAATTAAAAACTGGAAAGAAGTAGGTGGTGCAGATGAGAAAATCGTAGCCTATTCAAGAGAATCATCTTCAGGAACCTACGAGTTTTTTAAAGAAGAAGTAATGGAAAAGAAAAACTATGCCACTGATGTATTAAGTTTACCGGCTACTGGGGCAATTGTTCAGGCAGTTAGTCAGACTAAAGGTGCTATTGGTTATATTGGTTTAGCTTATGAAACTAAAGAAGTAAAACAATTAGGGGTTTCTTATGATCAGGGAAAAACTTTTATCGAACCATCTGTAGCAAGTGCTAAAGATAAAACGTATCCAATCTCAAGACCATTGTTTTATATGTTTGATAAAACGAATGCTGCTAAAGTAAAATCAATTGTTGATTATGCACTTTCAGAACAAGGTCAAAAAACAGTTTCTGATATTGGATATATTCCATTAAACTAATAAAGGTTGTTATTCTGTATTAAAAAAGGTTATCATTATCGGTAGCCTTTTTTATTGATTATTTTCTAAAAATACAATTGCTTAACATTAAGTTAACTTAAACATAATCACTACAGAACGTTGTTTGCTTAAAGCCGCTGTAGTTTTGCAAAAAATAAAAGATACTGATTTGAAAACAAATTTGAAACAGCTAAAAGAAAAAATCATTGAAACGATTTTGATGCTGAGCGGTGCGGCTACCAGTATAACAGTAGTTTTGATTGTCTTTTTTTTATTTATTGAAGGTGCCGGTGTTTTTAACAGAAAACCAATTGATGACGGGTATTTGTTAGCGGTGAATGCTACTAATAAAGTTAAAGGACTTCATCCGTCACAGATTAAAGATATTTTTGATAAAAAAATCACGAATTGGAATCAGGTAGGAGGAGAAAACAGACCTATCGTATTGTTTCGGACAAGTGATATTACCGATTATTACACAGAAGAAGAATTAGGTCCTGATTTTGAATATTTCCCGGAAAAGATTAATGAGTTAATCAGTAAACAACCAGGGATTATAGCTTTCTTTTCAGATAAATATAAGTCGGATAATTTTAGTGGCAGAGAATTAGATATTGATAAAATCAAGGTTGGAGAATTTTTGTCTGGCGAAGAATGGTTTCCTACTGCCCAGCCTATTGCTCAAATGGGAGTGAAGCCTTTGATTTACGGAACTTTGTGGGTAAGTTTTGGTGCTATTTTATTGGCTTTACCTATTGGGTTAGCGGCAGCAATTTACCTTAGTGAAATTGCTAAAAAAAGAACCCGCAGTTTATTAAAACCTTTAATCGAATTATTAGCCGGAATTCCATCGGTAGTGTATGGTTTTTTTGGATTAGTAGTTATTGTTCCTTTAATACAAAGTACTTTTAATTTACCTGTAGGAGAAACTGCATTAGCAGGAAGTGTGGTCTTGGCCATTATGGCTTTGCCTACTATTATTACCATTTCAGAAGATGCTATGCGTAATACGCCTCGTGCCATGAAAGAAGCCAGTTTAGCACTTGGAGCCAGTAAGTGGCAAACTATTTATAAAGTAGTAATGCCTTATTCGGCATCCGGGATTACAGCCGGAGCTATTTTAGGAATTGGAAGGGCTATTGGAGAAACGATGGCTGTTTTAATGGTTACCGGAAATGCAGCAGTAATTCCCCATACACTTTTAGCACCGGTACGAACTATTCCTGCAACTATAGCTGCCGAACTGGGTGAAGCGCCCAATGGTGGTTTGCATTATGAAGCTTTATTTGCTTTAGGTTGTATTTTATTCTTAATCACCTTTGGGATTAACATGTTGGTAGAATTAGTGACTAACAGAAAATCACACAAAAAACATTAATAATGAATTCAGAAAATAATAAATTAGCCCGTAAAAAAAGAATCAGTCAGAACATTGCTTTTGGGATTTTTACAGTTGTCAGTTATGCTATTGTCGCTCTTTTATTTGTTATATTAGCTTTTATTGTGATCAAAGGAATCAGCGTAATCAGCTGGGAGTTTATTACTGCAATGCCAAGTGACGGAATGACTGAAGGCGGAATTTTTCCGGCTATTGTGGGTACCCTTTGTCTGGTTTTTGCGAGTATGGTTTTTGCTTTTCCGGTGGGTGTTTTAGCAGCTATTTACATGAATGAATATGTAAAGGATGGTTGGGTAAAAAAAATAATTAAACAAATGACTAATAACCTTGCGGGCGTACCTTCCATTGTTTTTGGATTATTTGGAATGTCATTGTTTGTCAATAAATTAGGTTTTGGAGATTCTATTCTGGCTGGTGGTTTAACATTAGGATTATTAGTGCTTCCTGTAGTGATCAGAACTACCGAAGAATCCCTGAAAGCAGTAGATGCCACTTTCAGACAAGCCAGTTTGGGCTTGGGAGCTACTAAGTGGCAAACGACAAGTAAAGTGGTTCTGCCTATTGCTTTTCCTAATATTATTACCGGTTTGATTCTTTCAATCGGAAGAGTTTCGGGAGAAACAGCTCCTATTTTATTTACCGTAGCGGCTTATTTTTTGCCTAAATTACCTTCTTCTGTTTTTGATCAGGCTATGGCGTTACCGTACCATTTATATGTAATTGCGACCAGTGGAACTAACATAGAGAAATCCCGTGCAATGGCTTATGGAACAGCACTTATCTTAATTTTAATTGTATTAATCTCTAATTTATTAGCAAATGCACTTCGTAAATATTACGGAAAAAAAGTAAAAATGAATTAATACTGTTTGTTAGAAAAGACAACAGAATATTGGAACAAATAAAAATAATACAACGGCATTATACCAGAATCAGCTGTTTTATAAAGTAAAGTAAAAAGTATAACATGTACAAAATAGAATCCAGAAACGTAGACTTTTTTTACGGAGAAACTCAGGCCTTACACGATATTTCTTTGTCGATAAAGGAAAACACCGTGACGGCGCTTATTGGCCCATCGGGATGTGGAAAATCTACCTACCTGCGTTTGTTGAACCGAATGAATGATCTGATTGATAATACCCGAATGGAAGGGAGTATTTTAATTGACCAGAAAGATATTTATCTTAGAAATACTAATGTAGATGATTTGAGAAAGAATGTAGGAATGGTTTTTCAAAAACCGAATCCTTTTCCTAAAACAATCTATGAAAATGTAGCTTACGGTTTAAGAGTAAATGGTATTGAGGATAAAAAAATTATTGAAGAAAGAGTAGTCACTTCTATTGAGCAGGTGGCGCTATGGGATGAGGTAAAAGATAAATTAAAAAAATCGGCATTTGAACTTTCAGGAGGACAGCAACAGCGTTTGTGTATTGCTCGTGCATTAGCAATTCAGCCTTCTGTTTTATTAATGGATGAACCTACTTCGGCATTAGATCCTATATCGACTTCTAAAATCGAAGAATTGATTCATGAATTGAAAAATAAATATACGATTGTTATTGTAACTCATAATATGCAGCAGGCTGCACGTGTAAGTGATAATACAGCTTTTTTCTATATGGGTAAACTGATTGAACACAATAAAACAAAAACAATTTTTACAAAACCAACAATACAGCAAACTGAGGATTATATAACAGGAAGATTTGGTTAATTTTTATATAGTATCATCAGTTAGCAACTTTTAAATTAAATAAAATGGCATCACACTTCGAAATAGAATTAGAAAAGCTTAAAAATGTAATTATCAAAATTGGTAATCTTGCAGAATCCCAATTGAGCGAAGCTGTAAAAGCGTTACTTTCTGAGCCGATGGCCGAAAAGAAGGAAGTAAAAAAGACCGAAGATAAAATCGACAAACTGGATGTGAAAATCGATGAGATTTGTCAGACTATCTTTGCTCTACAACAGCCTGTAGCTTCTGATTTGCGATTCATTATGGCTTCAATGCAAATTAGTAATGAAATTGAAAGAATAGGGGATTTAGCAATGAGTGTTATCAAAAACTCCAAGAATATTAAAGACAAACATGATTTAATAATCAAATTTAATATTGCGGAATTAGCCAAGCAGGTGGAACAGATTACAGTGAAAATGAATCAGTGTTTTCTGGACAGAAGTGAAACTACAATAGGGGAGATTTTTGTTCTTAATAACAGTATTAAAAAAGGAACAGACGATACCATTCATAATTTAATGAATGAGATGAAATCTAACTCTAAGACTGTTGTTTCGGGGATGAACTTAGTGATGGTCTTAAAACATTTAGAACGCATTTCAGAACATTGTACTAACATTGCCGAGCATGTTCATTTTATGATTAAGGCTAAGATTATCAAACACGAAAAATTTGATGACAGGCAATAAGTAATTTTGCAAATTTATTATTAAGCTGGGTTTTTCAACAAAGAGAAGAGCCTGGCTTTTTTATTATACAGGTTTTTAGTTGTCCAGTCCTAAGGATTTGTTGAATAAAGAAATGAGTTCTACAATGTTTTTTATATGTAGTTTATTAAAAATTTTATTTTTATGAGTGCTTACAGTGGTGAGCTGAATGCTTAGTTTATTCGCTATTTCGATATTTCCGTCACCCTGAACCAGTAATTCAGAGATTTCTCTTTCCCGTTTGGATAGTTTGTCCAGCGGATTGATACTTTCTTTATTTGTTGAAGCCTTTACTAAATTTTTGATTATATCAGGAGTTAAATAATTCCCTGTTTTTAAAATAGAATCGACTGCACTGGTCAGTTTTTTTTTGTCACTTAATTTATTAAGGTATCCATTTGCTCCGGCTATAACATACGGACAGGCATGAGTTTCTTCTTCATATACCGAAAAAATAAGTATTTTTACATCCTCCTGAATTTCTCTTATTTGTTCAATCATAGCAGTATTGCGACCACCGGGAATATTTATATCTAATATGATTAAATCAAATTTCTTTTCTTTTAATACAGCTAAGGTTTCGTTGTAGTTTTCTGAGGTTGTAATCGTGATATTCTTGAATTTCTCTTCTAATATGATTGAAACACCGGTTCTTACCACTAAATGGTCGTCAACTATAAGGATTTCTTTTTGCATAGCTTAAATATTTAGATTAAAGACTTGTTTTGTTTTAAATTGATATCAATTGTTACAGTTGTTCCTTGGTTACTCGGGTTTGAAAATGAAATATCTCCTTTAAGGATAATTAATAATTCTAAAACAAGATGTAAACCGATGCCGTAAGTACTTAGAATTAATTTCTCAGTATCTCTGTTTTTAAACAGGCTGTTGTAATAGTCAATAATATCCTGACTCATTCCTGAACCGGTATCTTTTACCCAGTAAGTTATATTTTCTGAATTGATATGAGCGCCTATCTCTATAATGCCAGAAAAAGTATTTTTTACTGCATTGTCTATCAGATTATGAATAATTATGGAGATGATTCTTATGTTTAAATCTGATTTTAAATTTAAATCGGTTTTATTGATAATTTTCGTACCGTTATTGGCAGCGATTTCTTCAAAAAAGTTTTTTTTGTTTTCAATTAAATCATAAACAGAATATGGGGTTTGATTGTAGTCACGATCCTCGATATATATTTTGGAATATTCAATCAGTGTTTTAGTAAATTCATAGAGTTGTGAAGAGGATTTATAGATTGAATTTACATATTTAGTTAAGGTAGCATCTTTGGATTTTTTAGTGTTGCTGCTCAGGTGTTTTGCAATTAGCTGAATATATTTTAACGGACTTCTGATATCGTGACTGACTGTTCCTATTATTTTTTTATGTTGAATAATTTCAGAATGTAAATCTTGTTTTGTTTTTTCCAAATCATTAATTATAGCTTCCAGCTGTTCTTTTTGCTGGTTCAGCTCCTGTTTGGATTTTATTATTTTTCTCAGCATGGCACTGTAGTAAATACTGATAGAACCAATAATTATACAGATAAAGAAAATGTTTGTTAAAAGAAGGTAGTACTTTACTGTTCGTGTTCCTTTTCCCAGAGAGTTAGAGAAATTATCTTCTTTAATAGCAATTTTTTTACTGATATTGTCCAGTATTTCTAATGTTTGAATTTTTTCATCGATATCGATTTCGTTATTGTCTAATTTTTCTTTTACTTGATGACCTGTTTGATATAATTCTAAATTCAGTTCATCCCCAGCTTTCCATTCGGCTATCGCATTTTTAAAAAAAGAGAAATTTTTAAAATTTTTATACAACCAGATCATGTCATTCAAGTCTTCCTCGCTATTTTGACCTTCTCTGAATCCTTGTTTTATTGTTTCAGTATCTAATTCGCCTTCTAATGCGATTCGGGCTTTGGCATCACCTATAGGGATAGCAAGATTTGCTTTAAAATTTGTCCAATATTCATTTTTGGAAGTAAAAATGTAATTGATCAGGTTGCGTGTGGCAATGTTATGCCCTTTAGAATAGCGGGATTCTCCATTAACATATGCTCTGGTAGCCGAAAGTGTTTTAATAGTGTAAAAATTGATGACTATTAACATGGAGCAAGCGGTTAATATTATAATCAAAAAAGTGATAGTATTTGCTTTAGCCTGTTTCAATCTTTTCAAAAAAATAAGTTGGTGTAATTTGATTGGGTTGTTAATGTAAGAAATCCAATGACACGGAAAGCAATTTTTATCAATGTCAGGATTCTTCTTCACAAATATACCATTATAATTAAGTACTTTTTGTAAGAATAAATCTGTTTTGAGATTGAATTTTAGCTATTTTTTAATAGTTTTTATTTTGTTAAGTTATAGTTTTATGTCTAGCATAATTCTGTTTCTATCTCTATCGTATCCTTTAATTTTGTCAATAAATCTTTATTGCTGTTGATTTTATAATTTTTATAGTCTTACTATTCGGATAAAAAAGCCTTAGCATGGATTTCAGTCAAAATTAAATTTTTTGAATTATGAGAAAAAACTACCCAGATTTATCTAATCAAACCTTTACCGATATTAAAAAAACAAGAAGCGGATTCCGTTCTCTTCTATTAGTTATTGGTTTTATATTATTGTCTTTAAATTCTTACGGACAATGTAATGTTGAAATTCCAACACCTTTTGTGTCTGATAATTTTGATGATTTGTCAGTATCTACAAATACTACTGGTGCATGTGCTGAATTATTAGGTTGTGGTATAGATAATGAAAACAGATTAACAGATACAAGTCTAACTAATTTTGCCACGGCTAGTTTTGGGGTATTAAGTGTTGGTACTAATCATTCATTAAGAGTGACTGATGGTAATACCACGTATGCTGCTGGGACATTTGCAGGATTCAAAATTTCGCCTAGCGGAGGATTGCTAAGTTTAGATTTATTAAATGGTGTAACTATAATAACTTATAATGATGGTAATCTGAGAGAAACATTCACTGGAGCATCTTTATTAAGTTTGAATCTGCTATCAGGTTCGGATGAGTATATTGTTGGTTTTAATACAACTCAAAGCTTTGATGCTGTAGAAATTGTTTTAAATGGAGGAGTGGCTTTACTGAGTTCTACTAATATATATCATGCAGTTGTAAGAGAATATTGTGCAGGACCAGCTTTGGACTGTAATACAGTTACTAAAATGAGTTTGCCAACTTTCCCTGTAGCCATTAGTCAGGCTAATACAGGAATGTCAGGTATTAGTGTAGGTAGTGTTTCTAATGTTGAAAATGCGATTAGCTCTAATGATGCTGATTATGCAACAATTGATTTAACTGTTGGTTTATTAGCGTCAGGAAGTATCGCTGTAAAAGATCAGCTTACTGATTATCCGGCAGGAACTTATGCCGGTTTTGAAATAGAAAATACGGGTCTTTTAAATATAGCTGCTTTAGGAAATGTTGTCGTTTCTACTTATTTAAACGGAGCTGTACAAGAACAATTCAGCGGTAGTGATTTAGTTGCAAATGTTGGATTGCTTCCTTCGGCAGGTCGTTTTAAACTGGGATTTGTTAGTACACTGAGTTTTGATGAAGTGAAATTATCTCTTAATCAGACTGTTGGTTTAAATCTTGGGACTACAAGAGTATATGGTGCTGTTTTTCAAACATTCTGTGCAGGACCAGCTTTAGATTGTAATACAAAAACAGCTTTGACTTCTCCAACATTCCCGGTTTATGTAAACAATGTAAATTCAGGTATTAATGGGGTGCTTTGTGCTTTATGTGAAGTAGTTAATCAGGATAATTTAGTAGATGCTGATCCTAATAATTATGCAGAAGTTAATCTGGCAGTAGGATTAGGAACTACAGGAAGTTTATCTGTAAAAGAACAGATTACAGATTATCCGGCAGGAACTTTTGCCGGTTATATGGTAGAAAATCCAAAATTGCTTGATGTTAATGCATTGGGTGCAGTAAGAGTTACCACTTTTTTAAATGGTGTTCAACAGGAGACAAAAACAGGTAATGGACCGTTAGTAGCTATTGGTAGTGATTTGCTGGGAGGATCAGGAAGAACAACGATCGGTTTTGTATCTACAACAGCTTTTGATGAAGTACAGATTACTTTTGAAAATTTAGTTTCCGTAAATTTAGGAGTGGTTAGAGTTTATAATGCTGTATTTGAAAGATTTTGTGCAGGTCCTCCTTTAGATTGTAATACAAAAACAGCTTTGACTTCACCAACTTATCCGGTATATATTAATAGTGATAATACGGGTATTGATGGCGTGCTTTGTGCTTTATGTACTGTTGTTAATCAGGATAATTTAATAGATGCAGATCTTACTAATTATGCTGAGGTGAATTTGTCTGTAGGAGTAGGAACAACAGGAAGCTTATCAGTTAAAGAACAAATTACGGATTATCCTGCAGGAACTTTTGCCGGTTATACTATAGAAAATCCGGCTCTGTTAACAGTTGGAGCTTTAGACGCAGTAAGAGTGACCACTTATTTAAACGGTGTACAGCAGGAAACAAAAACAGGGAACGGACCTTTAGTGTCTGTTGGTACTGATTTGTTAGTGGGTACAGGAAGAAACACTGTAGGTTTTGTCTCTACAATGCCTTTTGATGAAGTTCAGATTACTTTTGAAAATTTAGCTTCTGTAAATTTAGGACAGGTTAGAGTTTATAATGCGGTTTTCCAAAGATTATGTGATCCAGTCGTTGAATGTAATGAAGATTATGTTTTGTCAAATCCTGATTTTCCGGTTGTAATTAATGGAGACAGAACAGGAATTGACGGAGTTGCCTGCGTTTCATGTGCAGTAAATAATACAGATAACTTATTGACAGCCGATCAAACAGATTTTGCTAATATCACTTTAATTGCTGGAGTGGTTGGTTCCGGATCAGTTGCCGTAAAAGATCAGTTGTTTACTTATCCTCAGGGAACTTTTGCAGGATATGTTATCAGAGACCTTGGAACTTTAGCTCAGGTTAATTTGCTTCAGTCACTGACTATTAGTACTTATAATAATAATGTTTTACAAGAATCAAGAACTGCAGGACAGTTAATTGATTTATCTCTTTTGGGAATTGATATTTTAGGATCAACTCCAGGAGTATATAATGTAGGTTTTAAAACAAGCTTACCTTTTGATGAAATAAGACTTACGTTGAATTCTATTGCTAGTGTTATCAATTCAATAGATGTATATGGAGCATTTGTAAATACTTCAGAAAGTGACGGAGGACCGGGAAGTGGTTTAGAATGTAATTCTTCTGCAGTTACAATTACTAAAGACGGAACTTATGTTGATGCTAACAATGATGGAATTACAAATGTAGGCGACCGAATTGATTATGTTTTTGATGTAAGAAATACCGGTTTTGAGACTTTGACAAATGTAACTGTGACTGATAATAATGCCACAGTAACCGGAACTCCAATAGCGAGTCTGGCTGCCGGTGCAAATGATACCACAAGTTATACAGCAACTTATTTGATTACTCAGGCTGATATTGATGCAGGAGTAGTGTATAACTTAGCAACAGCTAGTGCAACAACTAATGTAGGAACTACTATTACAGCTACTTCTACTGATCCGACACCTTGTGCAACTTGTCCGGTAAACCCTGGATGCACGGATTGTACAGCTACACCACTAACACAAACGAATACAATTGCTTTAGTTAAAACTGCATCTGTAGGTGGAACAGGAGTTTTGGGAGACGTAATTACATATACTTTTAGTGTGACAAATACAGGAAACACAACATTGACTAATGTTGTAGTGACTGACCCGTTGCCAGGTTTAGTAATTTCAGGAAATCCAATAGCTACATTAGCTCCGGGAGCTACAAATACAAATATTACAGGAACTTATGTTATAACACAAGCCGATGTCGATGCAGGAATGGTAACTAACTCGGCTTTAGTAACTGCTAAGGATCCGCAAAATAATAATGTAACTGATATTTCAGGGACAACTATTACGACTGATGATAATACAGAAACTCCGGTGAATCAGACTAATTCGATTGCTTTGGTTAAGACAGGAAGTATTGTTGGAGCCGGAGGATTGGGTGAAACAATTACGTATACTTTTGCTGTCAAAAATACAGGAACAACAACGCTTACAAATGTAGTTGTAACTGATCCAATGTCTGGATTAATTATAACAGGAAACCCAATAGCTACATTAGCACCGGGAGCTACTAATATAAGTATCAAAGGGACTTATGATATTACTCAGGCTGATGTTGATGCAGGAAAAGTAACTAACTCAGCATTAGTTACCGCACAGGATCCACAAAATAATGATGTTACTGATATATCCGGAACTACCTTAACTACAGACGATGCCACTGAAACGCCAGTGGGTCAAAGATCAACAATTGCACTGGTTAAATCAGCAAGCGTTGGTGGTACAGGAGTTTTAAATGATGTTATTACGTATACTTTTGAAGTAACCAATACCGGAACTACAACCTTAACGGATATCATAGTAACTGATCCAATGTCTGGATTAATTATAACAGGAAATCCAATAGCTACATTAGCACCGGGAAGTACAGATACAAGTATCACAGGGACATATACTATTACTCAGGCTGATGTTGATGCAGGGAAAGTAGTTAATCAGGCAACCGTGACTGCAAATGATCCTTTAAATAATCCGGTTACGGATATCTCGGGAACTACAATTGGTACCGATGATGCTACAGAAACACCGGTAACTCAAACATCATCTGTTGCTTTAGTAAAAACAGCAGCTTCAGTTCCGGGAGGAACAAGGATTTTAGGAGATGTGATTACTTATAATTTTAGTATAACTAATACAGGAACTACTACATTAAAAAACATTGTAGTAAGTGATCCGATGGTGGGATTAACTATAACAGGAAATCCAATAGCTACATTAGCACCTGGAGCGGTTAATACAACTATCACAGGAACTTATATAATTACTCAGGCTGATATTGATGCAGGAAAAGTTACAAACTCAGCATTAGTAATAGCAAAAGATCCACAGAATAATAATGTTACGGATGTTTCCGGAACAACAGCAGTAACAGATGATGCTACGGAAACTCCGGTTACACAAACCCCTGCGATAGCTTTAGTGAAATCAGGAATTTATAATGGAAATGCTACTAGAGCATCAGTAGGAGATACGGTTACTTATACATTTAGTGTAACGAATACAGGAAATACGACATTAAGTAATGTTGTAGTAACTGACCCAATGACAGGATTGGTAATTACAGGTAATCCGATAGCTACTTTAGGTGTTGGAATGTCAAATGCAACCATTAAAGGAACATATACTATCACACAAGCTGATATTGATGCCGGAGTGGTAAGCAATACAGCTATTGCAATCGGTCAGGATCCACAGGGAGTTGATGTTCAGGATATCTCAGGAACAGCGGTTGATAATGATACCAGCACAGAGACGACTATCCCAAAATCAGGTTCATTAGCTTTTGTTAAAACAGGAGTTTATAATGGTGATGCGACTAAAGCAGTAGTAGGAGATAAGATTACCTACACTTTTACAGTAAGCAATACCGGAAATATAACGGTAAGTAATATTGTAATCAATGATGCTAAATTAGGAACGACAGCTTTGGCCTTAGTTCCATCCACTTTAGCACCATTGGCAACAGGAGTAGTTACACAGGAATATACGATTACTCAGGCTGATATTGATGCAGGAGTTGTAAGCAATACCGCTATTGCAATCGGTCAGGACCCACAGGGAGTTGATGTTCAGGACATCTCAGGAACAGCGGTTGATAATGATACCAGCACAGAGACGACTATCCCAAAATCAGGTTCATTAGCTTTTGTTAAAACAGGAGTTTATAATGGTGATGCGACTAAAGCTGTTGTAGGTGATAAGATTACGTACACTTTCACAGTAAGCAATACCGGAAATGTAACGGTAAGTAATATTGTAATCAATGATGCTAAATTAGGAACCACCGCTTTGGCCTTAGTTCCATCTACGTTAGCACCATTGGCAACAGGAGTAGTCACACAGGAATATACTATCACACAAGCTGATATTGATGCCGGAGTGGTAAGCAATACAGCTATTGCAATCGGTCAGGATCCACAGGGAGTTGATGTTCAGGATATCTCAGGAACAGCGGTTGA